>NZ_NJPP01000034.1 GCF_002778015.1 Bartonella tribocorum
ATATTATCTTATGTAGTATTATATATTATAAATATATTTATTAAATATTATCTTATGTAGTATTATATATTATAAATATATTTATTAAATGTTGTATTATTTATTAAATAATATTTTACTTAGTTTATTTATAATAAATTTATTAATTATTTATAATATTTGTTTAGTATAATATTATAATCAATTTTATTTAATTATCTTTCTATATAGATTATGAGATATGTTATTAATAAAATTATGTTTTTAATTTTGGCTAAAGAAATGAAGACAAAAATAAATCCAGACAGCTTCTTTTTCAATAAACAAAATTAATGTTTTAATTAGATATTGTAAAATATACTGATAATGATCATATGTTTGCGATTATCAATGATGAAAATAATGTGATTTCTGATATCGAGGTTGAAAAAATTGAGAACTTTTTTGCCTGTCATTCATATCTTCTGACCAAATTTTTTGAAAAATTATATAAAACAGAAAAAATCAATAAAAAATGAATGCTGTAGCGATATTAGTATTTATAATGGGGCTTATTTTCCAGTGTTGTGACAGCTTTTGCATTTAACAATGCATTAATAGCATGGGTAGTTCATTCTAAAGTTTTGTTTAAAATTCATAGATAAGTTCTATTTTGATTTATTATTGCATCGCTCGTATTGATATAAAACAAAAGTGTTTGATATAATATAAGATCACAGAAGTGAATTTTTGATTTGGTATATAAATTACCGATTGCTTACAGCTCAATTAATCTATGCATCTCAAAATTACGCAAGTTTTTTTCTTCAAAATGCGTACTTGAGTTAATTGTTGTGATTGATAACTTATTCTACAATGAAAATACTTGTGGGTTTATTGGGGGCATTAGATAGCTATGAATTTTGCATATCCACTCAAAAATATACGATGATATAAAAATATTGAATAATATAAGTTTATGACTATTGTGGAGTTCATTTTGATAAACTAAAAAACATAATGCTAAGCATTACAAATATTTGCCAAAAAATACCTTTATTAGGCTTTATTTCGTTTCTTTGCGGTTTACATTTTTTTATCTTTTTAATCCTTAGTTGGAGAGAGAATGTAGTTTGGTTTCCATCTCTCTATTTCACCTGAGATAGAGTGTAGAGCTGACTAATCTTAAAAAATCATGATTGTGGAAGAAAGATAATGAACTTAAACTGTGGCTATTCTACGAATCTCTAGAAATGAACCGCAGTAAAGTTGTTGAAATGTTCAATGGCTTTATGAATTAAACTTGCTGGGTTCATCAGTGTTGTATCTTAATTTTACCCTGTTTAGCTTTTCTAATCAAAGAGCTAGATTTGCGGTTACATTATTTTTTATTTGCTTAGCTATTCCTTCTAAATCTATAATAGGATAAAAATATTATGCGCAATAAAAAACAAATCAAATAATTTATAAATTAATCTAATGCACATTATATGAATAATTAATACAATGCAACACAAAACGACAATTAAAATAATTTATTAACTAGAATTTTATGTTATATTGTTATGCTTGTAAGATATATAGATAATGTGGTGTTTTTTTAGGGGTACAGTAAATAAAATTTATTTTTCATATTATATTAGGTGGTTATGGTGAAAATATTTAAGTATTGTGTATTATATATCGCTGCAATGGCTATTTTTTTACAGGTTTTAGGTGTTAATGTCGATTCTTTAAGCGATAAACTTCAAGATACAGGCTTCATTTTTGTCATGACACAAGAAAATGGAGCCACTGAAGCCGTTGATATGATTATTAACCCACTTGGAGAACAGAGTGCTGAGGAAAATATCCAAAAAGTTGGGATGCTACTGACGTTGGGTTCACTATTGTGGGGTATAATTGCTGCACTGTCTTCTCTTGTTTTTCCGCTTATCGGAGGAGCATTGTGAGACAAAAACATTGTATTATTGTATAAATAAAATACTTTTTTAAATTATCTATAAATTTTATATGAATAAAAACAAATTGGATATTGACAACGTTAAATTTAATGTATTATACGGGCAATTCAATACAAAATGATAATTAAATTTTGTATATATCCTTTTTTTATAAGAAAATATGGGCTGTCGTAGACAATGCTGTATTTTTTCGTTTAGGGGATATGATGAATAAATTTTTTTTAATATTACAATAGGTGATTATGATGAAAATATTTAAGCATTGTGTGTTGTATATCATTGCAATGGCTATTTTCTTTTCGCAGGTTTTAGGTGTTAATGCCGGTTCTTTAAGTAGTAAACTTCAAGATACAGGTTTCATTTCTGTCGTGACACAAGAAAATGGAGGCACTGAAGCTGCTAATGTGGTTGTTAGCTCGCAGGGTACGGAAGGAACCCAAGAAGAAGGAACCCAAGAAGAAGGAACCCAAGGGGAAGGAACCCAAGGGGGTGGGTTTTGGGAATGGTTGTCAGCGTTTTTTGGTCAATTGGGTATAATACCAGTTTTCTTGATTCCGGCTGATAGAGTACTAATGTAAGACAAAAACATTGTATTGTTTGTATAAATAAGATACTTTTTTTGGGTTATCTGTAAGTTTAAAAAGTGCTTATCTAGCTACTCATAAAAATAACGTTATAATGTTTAATCGTATATGTTTATAGATAAAATAAAAACAAATGAGTAATTGGCAATGTCAAACTTAATATGCGTTGTTTGATTTTCAATACTGTATAACACAAAACTTAATTGTCGTTTTGTGTTATACTTTGTGCTCGTAAAATATATAGGTAATGCGGTGTTTTTTAGGGGGGTATATAAATATTATTCTTAATATTATATAGGTGATTATGATGAAAATATTTAAGTATTGTGTATTATATATCGCTGCAATGGCTATTTTCTTTTCACAGGTTTTAGGTGTTAATGCCGGTTTTTTAAGCGATAAACTTCAAGGTACAGGCTTCATTTCTGTCATGATACAAAAACAAGAAAATGGAGCCGAAAATGGAGCCACTGAAGCTGTTGATATGATTATTCGCCCACTTGGAGAACAGGATGCTAAGGAAAATGTCCAAAATGTGTTTTTCCCAGCGTTCATTATGGTGTGGTCGCAAATGCTGTGGGCTATAGGGAGCTCTGTGGCGTTGTCGTTAGAAGGAGACGGATAATAGGATGTGTCAGATTTGCCTAGTTTTATAAAATAATATATTAAATAATTGAAAACATTAAATCTAATTAAACTGTGTGGGCTTCAAATACCAAGTGATAAATTAGAATTAATTTATAATTAAAATTTTGTATTATGTCGTTGTGCTTGTAGGATATATATGGATAATGCGGTATTTTTTAGGGGTGCGGTGAATAGGATTTATTTTTCGTATTACAAGTAGGTAATTATGATGAAAATATTTAAGTATTGTATATTGTATATCGTTGTAATGGCTATTTTCTTTTCACAGGTTTTAGGTGTTAATGCTGGTTCTTTAAATAGTAAATTTCAGGATACAGGTCTCATTTCTGTTATGACACAAGAAAATGGAGTTATTAAAGCTGCTGATATGGTTATTCGCCAATTTGGAGCACAGGGTGCTGAGAAAAATATCCAAAGGGTTGTGGGGCTTATAGGGATGGAGTCAGCGCTTTTGGGCGGGGTTGGTTTTATTATATTTGCCATTACTATGTTCTTTCGAAAGCTGGTGTACTAAAAACATTGTATATACAAAACAACATTATGATATTTAATTATATATATTTATAAAGATAAATTACAATAAAAACAAATTAAAATATTGAAAGCGTTGTTTAATATATTATTTTGTAACGCAAAATAATAGTTATAATTAGATCGTGTTATGTTCTTTTTGTGAGGTAAATATGTTTTATCGATAAATAATGCTATGTTTTTTTGTTTAGAGGCGCAGTTAATAAATTTTATTTTATTAAATGTTATAATAGGTGTTTATGATGAAAATATTTAAGTATTGTATATCGTTGTAATGGCTATTTTCTTTTCACAGGTTTTAGGTGTTAATGCTGGTTCTTTAAGTAGTAAACTTCGAGATACAGGTTTCATTTCTATCATGACACGAGGAAATGGTGCCATTAAAGATCTTGATATGATTATTAGCACACTTGGAAAACAGGGTGATGAGAAAAGTGCTGAGAAAAATATCAAAAAGGTTGCGACTTTTATGGCTTTTACGGCATCGCTTTTTGGCGCGTTATCATATGTGATATATTATTTCTCTCGTCCGGTTCCTAAAGACCCGAATGCAAAAATACTTAATGATGCTATATATGGTTTATGGCTTTTACCGTAATGAGTTAAAGTGTATTGGCTTAATGAACTTTAAGTTGTTCTGTTGTTGGATTTTTTATATTAAATAAACCGTGATGTTTAATCACGGTTTATTTATTTTTTAATTTTAATGATATTAATAAATTTATCCTTTTATATCATTAAAATACTGTTTAGGGGGTGGCAGTATAGGGTGCATTAAATTTAAAAATCAGCGACTTTCAAAGGTTACGTAGTTTTTTCCCTTCAAAATGTACATTTGAGTTCATTATTGTGATTGATCGCTTTTCTATGATGAAAATGCTTATGCATTCATTGAGATATCCGTAAACTTTGCATTTCAACTCAAAAAGTATATGGTAAAACGGTCTTACGGTTATTGTGGATTTTATTCTTATGAATCGAAAAAATATAGTGATTCATCTTATAAATATTTGCAAAAAATGCTTTTATTGGAAGCTGTTATTCTCTTTGTGGTTTACAATTTTTTTTTATCATTTTATCTTAAGAAAAGAAAATATGGATTGATTTCTATTTTTCTATTTTATCTGAGAAGGGTGGAGTTATACGAATGTCAAAAAAAGTCATGATCGTGGAAGATAATGAACTTAATATGAAGTTATTCCGTGATCTTGTAGAAGCGAGTGGCTATGAGACTGTTGAAACACGTAATGGTCTTATGGCGTTAGATTTGGCACGTTCAACGATGCCATCTCTTATCCTTGTGGATATTCAGTTGCCTGAGGTATCAGGAATAGATGTTATTAAACAATTAAAAGAAGATGAGGAACTTCGATCAATCCCCGTTGTTGCTGTAACAGCTTTTGCTATGAAGGGGGATGAGGAACGAATTCGTGCCAGTGGATGTGAAGAATATATGTCAAAACCTATTTCTGTCCCTCATTTTATCACAATGGTAAAACATTTTGTGGACTGAACTTTGTTAAGTGATGATAGAAAAAGACATTGAAAATGCTTATAAGATTGCTAAAGTTATTGTGCAAATATTTTTGTGCTTTAGCGCGTGGATGTATTCAAGTTAGTAAAACAGATTTTAAAAATTGACTCGGCAATAATTATATCATTAATCTGATGTTTATTAGTAAAAAACTCCCGTTGAATATCGGTGCAACTCATTGTTCCATCATATGTTGTTGAAATATTTTTTTCTAAACGCTTCCCACATGCTGTTAAGGAAATTGTTAAAGCCACACTACATATAGCCTGCTTAAAACTCTTACGTATAAAAAACTCATTGTGGCATAAAAGAGAGAAAATTACGGAGTACACATAAGAAAAGTTATTGTACTATTTTACAACGTTTTATACGCGCAAGATCGCTCAAAATGGAAGTTTTGAATTTTTTCGGTCTATTTTTCTTGGTTTTTGTCTTAAGAGAAGTCGTTGTTTTGTATTCTTGTTTTTTCTAATCGGTATAGATTTGTTCCTACATTCATTTAAAAGTCTGTTTTAGCAGGGGAAAAATTTAGAAAGATGAAAAAAGCCCCGATGAAAACGGGGCTCTATATATTGTAATATTGCAAAAAAGTTGAAATTAACGTTTTGAAAATTGGAAAGAACGGCGCGCTTTTGCTTTACCGTATTTTTTACGTTCAACGACACGGCTATTGCGGGTAAGAAATCCCCCTTTTTTCAAAATTGGGCGAAGTTCTGGTTCGTAATAGGTTAAAGCTTTGGAAATGCCATGGCGCACTGCACCAGCTTGTCCGGAAAGACCACCACCTGCAACGGTTGCAATAATATCAAATTGGGTATCCCTATTTGTTGCAACAATTGGTTGACGAAGAATCATTCTCAGAACAGGACGCGCGAAATATTTGTCAAATTCCTTGTTGTTAATGATAATTTTTCCAGAACCAGGTTTAATCCATACGCGAGCAATAGCATCTTTTCGTTTTCCTGTTGCATAGGCACGCCCTTGAGAATCAAGCTTTTGCACGTGAACAGGCACGACATTTTCATGGGGTTCTGTAATACTTGTTACCATGCTAAGTTCAGAAAGAGAATTAATTTCAGCCATAATCAAGCAATCCTTTTGTTTTTGCGGTTTAAAGCACCAACGTCAAGAGACTCGGGCTGTTGTGCTTCATGCGGATGTTGGTTTCCAGCATAAACACGGAGATTCTTCAATTGACGGCGACCAAGAGGGCCACGCGGAATCATACGTTCTACAGCTTTTTCAACAACGCGCTCAGGAAAACGTCCTTCAAGAAGCTGACGTGCTGTACGTTCTTTAATTCCACCAATATAGCCGGTATGCCAATAATATTTTTTATCTGTATATTTTTTGCCGGTAAGAGCTATTTTGTCGGCATTGATGACAATAACGTTGTCACCATCATCAACATGTGGCGTAAATGTAGCTTTATGTTTGCCACGTAAGCGGTTTGCAACAAATGTGGCAAGACGCCCTAAAACAAGGTTTTCAGCGTCAATAATAACCCATTTTTTTACCACTTCAGTTGGCTTTTGTGAAAAAGTTGCCATAGAAGATCCTTTAATTAAAGCCCTCTATCATGAGGGAAATTTTATGTTTGCGTTGAAAATTATGAGCACAGCGAAATATTTAACGCGTATTAATTCCTCTGATATAATGTCTTTTGATTGACGTCAAGAGAAAATAAAAACTTTATAAAACAGTATGTTATGAGTGAGGTATTATAGTACCTCATTGAGTTAAGTTTATGGACACTTTAAACTTAAAATGAAAGGCTACTTTATCTTTAACGCATGATTGTATTTTATTAATCTTCATTATAAAGTAAATGACGATGCAGCTGTCTCGTTATTTTCTCAATGTTGAATCTTCTGCTTGTGGTCAAGCTTGGTTAGATGCTCTTGATCTTCAAGGGATAAATAATGCGCGTGCTATTTCCCAAAAGTTTGGTTTTCCAGATCAATTGGCGCGAGTCCTTTCAGCAAGAAATGTGGATGAAACTGAAGCTGTTGCTTTTATTAACCCAACATTGCGAACGCTTATGCCGGATCCAGAAAGTTTTAGAGATATGCAATGCGCAGCAGAGCGTATTGTTAAGGCTCTTCTCAATCAAGAACAGGTTGCTGTTTTTGGTGATTATGATGTTGATGGTGCATGCGCATCAGCACTCATAGCACGTTTTTTTCGTTATTTTGGGATTGAAGTCAAAATTTATATTCCTGATCGTATTGTTGAAGGCTATGGACCGAATGAACAAGCAATGAGAATGCTCGTGCAAGAAGGGGCTCGTTTAATTATTACTGTTGATTGTGGTGCAAATAGTCCAGATGCTGTAAAAGCGGCGAGGCTTGCAGGGGCTGATGTTGTGATTTTAGATCATCATCAAATGTCAGAGATTCATCAAGAAGCTGTTGCTCTTGTCAATCCTAATCGCCCTGATGATTTTTCTGAACAGGGCCATTTATGTGCAGCGGGCGTTGTCTTTGTTACCTTAGCTTGGGTTCATCATTTGTTGCGGAAAAAGCAATTCGAAGGGAAGCTGCCTGATCTTCTCAGTATGCTTGATCTTGTTGCATTGGCAACCATATGTGATGTTGTTCCATTACAGGGGGTTAACCGTGCTTTTGTGGCAAAAGGGCTGCAAGTTGCTCGTTCTATGCATAATCTAGGGATAGCAGCTTTAACAAAGGTTGCACGGATAGGGGAGCCCCTTAATAGTTTTCATTTAGGCTTTTTGTTAGGTCCTAGAATTAATGCAGGAGGGCGCATTGGTGACCAAGCTTTGGGAGCACGTTTGCTGAGCTGTGAGAATAAAGATGAAGCAGACAGAATAGCAGAACAATTAGATCGGCTTAATCAAGAACGCCAAGAAATGGAGAACATTCAATTAGCACAAGCGGAATCTTACATTGCTTCTCTTTATAAAGATCAAGAAACACCGTTGTCACTTGTTATTTCTCATCAAGAATGGCATCCAGGAATTATTGGTATTCTTGCTTCACGCCTCAAAGAGCGTTTTTTTTGTCCTGTTTTTGCTATTGCTTTGAAAGAAGATGGAAGTGGCGTAGGGTCAGGGCGTTCAATTAATGGCATAAATTTAGGAGCACTCGTTCGTGAAGCTGTTACACTCGATTTCTTGGAAAAAGGAGGGGGGCATAGTATGGCAGCAGGAATTACAATTCAATCGGCAAAAATTGAAACTTTTCGAAAATGGCTAGAAGAAAAAGTTTCTGTAATGGTTTCACAATTGCATGCAAAAAAGTCTCTTAGTATAGATGGTTCTCTTTCTGCTTCTGGTGTTAATCAAGCACTCTTTGAGTTGCTTGAAAAGGCGGGGCCTTTTGGGACGGGGAATGCAACACCTGTTTTTGTTCTACCCTCTCATCGATTAATAAATTTATCTGAGGTTGGTAAAGGACACCTTCGCCTCATTGTATCTAATGTGGAAGGCAAAAAACTGCAAGGAATAGCTTTTCGTGCAGTAGGGACAGCACTTGGTGACTTTCTGTCGAAAAATATTGGTGAAATGATTCATTTAGCTGGTCATCTTAGTTTGAATTATTGGAATGGAATGATCAATCCGCAACTGCGCGTGATTGACGCTGCTGCAGTGGTTTAAAAGAGGTATTTTTTACATTAGATGTCTAAATTAGAAGCAAAAGTGGAATTTTCTTGTATGAAACGAAATCGTGCTTCTGGCTTTGTTCCCATGAGACTTTCTACAGTCTTTTTTGTTTCTTGCATTTCTACGGCATCAATAGAAACACGAAGCAATGTGCGTTTTTGAGGATGCATTGTTGTTTCTTTAAGTTGTTCTGCACGCATTTCACCAAGCCCTTTAAAACGCCCGATTTCAATTTTAGCTTTTCCCGTAAATTCAGTTTTGAGCAATTCATCCTTATGGATATCATCGCGTGCATAAGAAACTTTTCCTCCTTGCGATATTCTATAAAGGGGAGGAACGGCGAGATATAAATGTCCCTGATGAATAAGATCAGGCATTTCTTGAAAGAAGAAGGTAATGAGCAGTGACGCAATATGAGCACCATCAACATCAGCATCTGTCATGATGATAATACGTTCATATCTGAGATCTTTTTCACGATATTTAGAGCGTGTTCCACATCCAAGAGCAAGGATAAGATCGTTAATTGTTTGGCTTGAGTTCATTTTTTCGTGTGCTGCACTGGCGACATTTAAGATTTTACCACGAAGAGGTAAAATCGCTTGATTTGCTCTATTTCTCGCTTGTTTGGCCGATCCTCCTGCCGAATCCCCTTCAACAATGAATAATTCAGCACCCGCAGCATGGTTTTGGCTACAATCTGCAAGTTTACCGGGCAGACGTAATTTACGGACAGCAGTTTTTCGACTTATTTCTCTATCTTGGCGTCGTCTAACACGTTCTTCAGCACGTTCAATAACCCAATCAAGAAGTTTTGTTGCTTCTTGTGGGGAATTTGCCAACCAATGATCAAAAGGATCGCGGATTGCACTTTCAACAATACGCTGAGCTTCAATGGTTGCTAATCGATCTTTTGTTTGTCCAACAAATTCAGGATTACTGATAAAGACAGAAAGTATTGCGGCTGTTGAAATCATAATATCGTCAGACGTGATGATTGCTGCGCGCTTATTTCCTATTAACTCAGCGTAAGATTTCAATCCACGTAAAAGAGCTTGACGTAATCCTATTTCGTGTGTTCCACCTTCTCCTGTAGGAATCGTATTACAGTAAGATTGCACACAAGGATCACCACCATGCCAAGCGATAGCCCATTCAACAGAGCCATGGCCACTATTTTGTTGTGTTTTACCAGAAAAAATTTCTGACGTTACGCGGTATTCATCTTTTAATGATGCAAGTAAATAATCTTTAAGCCCATTGGGAAAATGAAAAACAGCTTTTTCAGGAATATTTTTTACGCCTTCGAGTATGATGGGATCACAAGTCCAGCGAATTTTTACCCCGCCAAAAAGATAGGCTTTAGAGCACGCCATCTTATAAATTTTTTCTGGATCAAAAGCTGCTTTTTCACCAAAAATTTCACGATCAGGATGAAAACGAACGCGTGTACCACGACGATTATAAACATCCCCCAAATCTTCCAATTCAGATTGAGGAATACCGCGTGAGAAGCGTTGGCGGTAAAGTTTTCGTTCTCGTGCAACTTCAACTTCCATATCATCAGAAAGAGCATTGACGACAGAAATTCCTACTCCATGAAGTCCGCCTGCGGTTTGATAAGCTTTACCATCAAATTTTCCTCCGGAGTGAAGTTGTGTCATAATAACTTCAAGAGTGGATTTGTCCGGCATTTGAGGATGATTTTCGACAGGAATACCGCGTCCATTATCTGTAACGGTTATATAACCATTCCTATCTAAAGAGACTTCAATGGAGTCTGCATAACCAGCAACAGCTTCATCCATCGCGTTATCAATAATTTCGGCAAATAAATGGTGAAGGGCTTTGCTGTCTGTTCCACCAATATACATTCCAGGGCGTAAACGTACAGGCTCTAACCCCTCAAGTACGCGAATAGAGAGGGCATTATAATCGTCTTCTTGCGTATTTCTTGCACTTTTTTTTGAAATTGTTGCTTTTGATTGCATTGGAGATTGCAGAGTGCTTTCTTTTGTATTTAGCCGAGATTGGGCTTTATTTAAAATACTAAAAAGATCTTTGTTGTTATCGCTCATAGCGTTTAACTATCTACCTTATAAAATATTTATTAAAATAAATTTTATGCCTGTTTTTTATTTCAAAATCAATGCGTTTAGGAAACATCAATTGTTGGACCAAAAATTTGTTCAAAAGCGTGTTTGAGAGCAATATCAATATCATGCATTGTTACAGAGCACCCTAGATCAAGAAAGCTTGTTACACCGTGTTTTGTAATTCCACAAGGAACAATCCCTGAATAATGGGCTAGATTAGGATTAACATTGATCGAAACGCCATGAAAACTTATCCATTTGCGCACTCGAATGCCAATCGCTGCAATTTTATCTTCGGAAGAAAGATCCTTTTGTTTTGATGGGCAATGAGACTGTTTAACCCAGACACCAACGCGATCTTCTCTGCGTTCGCCTTTAATATTAAAGTTTGCAAGCATTTGTATGATCCATTCTTCTAATGCACTGATGAAAGCACGAATGTCTTGTTTTCGGCGTTTAAGATCAAGCATAATATAAGCAATACGCTGTCCTGGACCGTGATATGTAAATTCTCCCCCCCGTCCTGCTTCATAAACAGGGAATAAATGAGGCGCTAAAAGGTCCTTTTTATTCGCACTCGTACCCGCTGTATAAAGGGAAGGATGTTCAAGAAGCCAAACCTGTTCATGTGCAGTTTTTGCAAGAATTTTTTCTACACGTTCTTGCATATAACGCAGCGCTTCTGGATACTCAACAAAATGATCACTTATTTTCCATTCAACGGGTGGATTTCCTAAAATTGCATTAAAATGATGTGATAAGTGACTACGATCTCTATGTTTCAATTCAAATGTCATTGGCAATATTTATCTTAATGTTTGAGTTTGTACTGTGATTAGAAAAATAACAAAAGCATAAGATAGAAGACAGTTTATGAGAAGTGCAATGAATTTTATTAAAAAAAATCGTTACGCTCGTTTTACCATCTTCCTGTTGCACCGCCACCACCTGATGATCCACCCCCCCCTCTGAATCCTCCTCCTCTTGAATGTCCACCAAAGATTCTGCCAGAACCTCTACCGCTTGTATTTAAGTTTAAAAACCAAGGTGTAAAAACAATACCCAGCCAAAGATATTTTCGTGGACCTATTTTCTGACCAAAAATCACAGCCAAAATGGGCAAACCAATTGCTATAAAGAGAATGAAAAACAAGATTGTATTTATAATCATTTCTTCTCTTGCAGCTTGTTTACGTTGTTCTTCAACAGCTTTAGCTTTTTGATTGATTCGAAAAGAAAAATCAGCATCGCTTTGTGTGATCACTTTGATAATTGTATGGACAGATTCGACAATTCCTTTTTGATAATTTCCTTCACGAAAATTAGGAATCATGAAGCTATTAATGATGACAGAGGAAATGGCATCTGTTAGTTCTCCTTCCAGACCGTAGCCTACCTCAATACGTGCTTCACATTCATTCGGTGCAATGACGATTAGTACACCGTTATTAATCTGTTTTTGACCTAACTTCCACGTACGAAAAAGAGAATTACTGTAAGACTCTATATCATTGCCTGAAAGAGTAGGGAGCGTTACAAGAACAATTTGATCTCCCGTTTTTTCTTCGAGGGCAGCGAGCTCTTCTGTTAAATTTCTTTTTGTTGCATGATCAAGTAAATGAGCCGTATCGTTTATATAGCCAGTTAAGGGAGGAAACTTAGTGTGTGCGTAAGTGACATTTCCCAATGCAATGATCAAGTATAGAATGCTTAAAGGAATCCATAAACATAGAAAAAAACGACATTGTATAGAGCGTTGAAATGGTTTCATTAATTAAAATTAACCTTTGGTGTTTGTTGGTTATCCGTATCGATGGTAAAAGTTGGCATCGGTTTAGCATCACGAAACCATAATTTTGCCCAAATCATTGTCGGCATTGTTTTGAGTGCAGTATTGTAGGCACGGACTGTTTCGATATAATCGCGGCGTGCAACGGAGATACGKTTTTCTGTTCCTTCTAACTGTGATTGAAGCGAAAGAAAGTTCTGATTTGCTTTAAGATCTGGATAKTTTTCGACAACCGCCATAAGCCGCGAAAGTGCACTTGATAAATTTGCTTGATTTTTGAGATATTGCTGCATAACTTCTGGATTATTCAGCATATCTGCATTAATGTTGATTTGCGTTGCTTTGGAACGTGCTTCAATGACATTTGTGAAAACGCTTTGTTCATGGGCGGCGTAAGCTTTAACTGTTTCTATGAGATTGGGGATGAGATCTGTACGGCGTTGATATTGATTGAGCACTTCACTCCACGCTGCGTGTGCTTTTTCTTCATTTGTTGGTATCGTATTAAATCCGCAGCCACTTAAAAATGGTACTAACCCTGCCAAAAAAATAATAATCGAAAATTGTTTTAATATTTTAAACATTGAAAAAGTTTGTACATTTAACATAAAGAAGTCTCCACAAATATTTTATGTAATTATATAGGGTTTAGCTTCTTGGTGGAAAGTATTTTGAATTTTATAAACAAACATTATTATCAATAAATTGATATATTATTGCGTCTTTAGCACATTTCAGTGACTTATTGATATGAAAATAATAAAGAAAATATAGATGTCATCTTATAAAAAATCAATAATATTCATATCAATTATCCTTACGGAAGATTATAGTATTTTTTTGTTTCAGAATGTTGCAGATAACAATTGGAGAAGGGGAGAATATAAACAAAAAGGTAGAGGAAAATTTCATTTTCCCTCCTTTGGACCCTCCTTTTAGAAGACCCTGTTTAACCGATTGGATAAGAAAGCTTTTAAATTATGGATATTAATAATTGTGAGGAATCGGAAAAATCCTATATTGTAAAGCTTTTAACCCCAAAGTGAAAAGTTTGATGGATTAGCTGATGGTTATGATCACTATCATACGCACATCCCTCTTACCGTATCATAAGACTATGCTTCTTTCTTTTAAGAACAAAAAGCATTTGCCTGTCGTGGATGTAAGGGCGGGGACAGGCATTGCATGAGAGAGGATTTTTAAACTGTTAGGGAATGAGCACCGATATCACGCTATCAATCGTATCGGCAAATATGATTTAAGCAGGGATGAAGAAATTTTCCTTTTGTGCAGTGGTCTCAAGATTAAATCGAAAGTCTATTGCTCCAAAGAGGCGAGGTTGATTTTATGATTGCATTGTAGGCATTTCAGTGGATGGATTACCCTCAGTTGCTTTGCGCTGTATCATTCAAACTCCGAACTGATGGTATAATGGCGGTTGTTTWGAATAATTGCGATTTTAAGCATAGCGAATTTCTAGAGGATTATGAGACATTATTAGAAAAAATGAGTCTAAATTATTTTTGTGATTATCATAATTTTGATTTTTTACAGAAAATGAGTGATGGCTTTGGGGCAAAGACAGAAAAGATTTTTTTCCATACACACAATTGGACGATGAAGATTTTGTCTGAAGCTTATTATTAGAATAAACCACTCTTTACCGCAAGCGCGACACGCTATTGCGCACCATGGGGAAGAATATTTGTAGCAATTGATTGCATTGATAAAACAATATGAAGTGCAGAGAAATTTGGAGCTTTTGTATCGGCGTGAGCTTTATATGTATGCGAGATAATCTGATATTGGTGATTGCTTTTGCTAGTTTTAGTGCATCAGAGTAGGTGATATTCAGGAAATTCTCGCATGATGAAGGCACGTTTTGAGGGAAAAAACAGCTTTTTTCCTTTTGCACTTAACTGATGCTTCATTACATCTGATCTTTATTGTCCGCTTAACATGTGAGAGTTCTCAACAGAAAACTTATGAATTGCCTTATGGCATTTAAGGAAGAATATCTTTACTGTAATTTGCAGATTTGTACCTTCAGTAGGAAGAGGGAGATTGAATAGAAAGAGGGGAATTCTTTATTTTTATGCTTATTTTTACTCTTAAAGTTTTGTTCAAATAGATTTTTACAGCCCAAAACTGAAAGAAATACCCAAAATTATCATAATTAGAATTTTCTCGTAAAAAGGGTAAAAGGCTTTGAAATGACTGTGAAAGCTCAAAAAAGGGGGGTAAAGGACTTAAAAAACTGATTCATTTAAAATTATCTCTAAATTCAGGTTCAACATAATAAAAAGGCAAAATAGAAATATGTTGTATAAAACATTTCTCTTTTTTAAGATATAATATAAAAACAATATGTTAATGATTTTTTTGATATAAGAAAATCGCCTTTATTTTCTCTTTTAAATATCAAGTTCGTTCCTTTTGTGTGTGGTTTTACTGAAATATGATTTTCAGTTTCAATCTAGCGCTTTAAATACAAATGTGAGAAGTGGCCAAAAAGTTCAGTTTTTTCTCTGCTATTGATGTTTTGAATAAGTTTTTTAATTTTCCATAAAATTTCAGCGAAAAATCTGCTCTATCTTCAAAGGAAAGTTTAATGTTTGTCATTATGATAGATTATAACAGCTATCGCTCTAAGCTTTTTCATAAATTTAGCGGGAATAGTTTAATGATAAATTCATTGTGTCCCCCATCGTTACGCGTAATAAAAGAGCTAGCCGGTATCATCACACTTTTGCTGTCTCCCAATGTTGGACAGTCTTTGACACTCTTCATAAGAGGAGGGCATTTTTAGTCTTTTTCTTGTACAGTCTCACTCATCATGCCAATCTCGCTTGTGGCTTGCAAGCAATATGGTTTTGATTAATTTAATATAAACAGATTTGGAATGAGAGAATATTAAGATGTTCGCTCTCTTATTCAATGATTTGATATGAGTAAGTTAGATTGTCATTATACTAATTCACTCTTATTATTTTAAATTCATATCCTTGATTCTAAAGAATAATTTTTAAGAGTATTTTCGTTTAAAGAGTGATGATATCTTTTCTGTTTTACAGAAGGATCAATAATGTTAAGAATTACACTTTAGTTAGATAAGAAAGAAAATTATGACGATTATACTGAAACCAGGCGAGGTAACGCTTAGCGAACTTGAAGCTATTTATTTTAATGGTGAAGTGAGTAAACTTCATAATGATACGCATTCAGCTATCGAGAAAGGAGCGCAGCGTATCGCTGAAATTGCTGCTGGAAGTAAACCGGTGTACGGTATTAATACTGGTTTTGGAAAATTGGCTTCCATTAAAATTGATGCCGATAAGGTCACTGTTTTACAGAGAAATCTTATTTTGTCCCATTGTTGCGGGGTAGGAGATCCTCTCGCTGAAAATATTGTGCGTTTGATGATGAGCTTAAAGCTTATTTCTTTGGGAAGAGGGGCCTCTGGGGTTCGCTTAGAGTTGGTAAATTTGCTAGAAAATATGCTTGCGAAGGGCGTCATTCCTGTCGTTCCAGAAAAAGGATCTGTTGGCGCTTCTGGTGATCTTGCTCCACTTGCTCATATGGCTGCTGTTATGATAGGAGAAGGAGAAGCATTTTTTCAAAATATTCGTATGAGCGGAGCGCTTGCTTTAGAGAAAGCGGGATTGACCCCTATTATTTTAGAGGCAAAGGAAGGCCTTGCTCTTATTAATGGGACGCAAACCTCAACAGCACTTGCACTTGCCGGTCTTTTTCGAGCTTATCGGGCATTGTGTGGTGGATTGTTAGCAGGGGCTTTAACGACAGACGCTACCATGGGATCAACGGCGCCATTTCATCCTGATATCCATATTTTACGAGGCCATTATGGGCAGATTGCTGTATCGAAAACATTAGAAGAGCTTGTAGAGGATTCAGAAATTCGTGCTGCACATTTACGTGGTGATGAGCGTGTTCAAGATCCTTATTGTATACGTTGCCAGCCACAGGTTATGGGGGCATGTTTTGATATTTTGTTAGCAGCAGCAAAAACACTGATTATTGAAGCAAATGCTGTTACAGATAATCCGTTGATTTTAAGGAATGGTGAGATTGTATCAGGTGGGAATTTTCATGCTGAGCCTGTCGCTTTTGCTGCTGATCAGATTGCTCTTGCTTTGTGTGAAATAGGATCTATTTCTCAACGGCGTATTGCTCTTATGGTTGATCCAGCAGTTTCTTATGGTCTTCCAGCTTTTTTAGCGCACAATGCAGGTCTTAATTCAGGTTTCATGATTGCTGAAGTAACAGCAGCAGCTTTAATGTCCGAAAATAAGCAAATGGCTTATCCTGCTTCTGTTGATTCAACTCCAACTTCAGCCAATCAAGAAGATCATGTTTCAATGGCTTGCCATGGTGCTCGTCGGTTATTGGTAATGAGCGAAAACCTTTTTACGCTTATTGGCATTGAAACGCTTATTGCAGCACAAGGAATTGAATATCGTACCCCTTTAAAAACGAGTACTCTTTTGCAGTCTGTTATGGAATGTTTACGCAAAAATATTGCTTCTCTTAAGGAAGATCGCTATATAGCTCCGGATCTTCATCAAGTGCATATACTTGTGCGTGAAGGGCACTTATTATCTGTTTTACCAAGAACAATTTTTCCTCCACTCGAATTTAAATAATATTTATTTTTGAGTCTAAGAAGGAAAAAAGACCTAATTATTAGGTCTCCTTATACAGGGATTTGGGAAATAGTGATATATCTTCATAATAATTATAAATATTTTCTCATTTATTAGCTGCTATGTATTGTGTTGCTGTAGACTTATATCTTTAATATTTTTAAATTTATGGTATAGTATAATTTATATAAGTTCATAAAATTGTATCTTATATTTACTGTTACTTAATAAAATGAATATTTTTACTAAGGATTTCTCTTTTTTTATAGTTTATAATTTCTATGTTATTTAAAATAGAAGAAAGGGGAAATAAATGTCTAAAAATCGCCTATTATGTATTTTAATGGCAACCGTTATTTGTTTTTCGCAAATTATGGAGGTTCGTGCAAATCTTTCGAGAGGAAGATCTCAACAGGTTGGTTTTGTTACTATGCGGACACCGGAGAGAGATATTTTTGTTCATGGAACGGGGGGAGTTATCGTCAATATTTCAGGTCAAAGAAGTGAAAAAAATAGTTGCTCTTTTATTATGCCAATGGTTGAAAAGATAATATTTACAGTTGTCACTTTTTTACTGGGAAAACTTATGTTTAAAGTGATTGAAGTTCTTAAGATATGGGCTGGAGATAAACTTTCTCAATCCTTTAAAGAGGGGCAAAATTTAAGCTATATCAGTTAGTTTTAAAAATAAGGTCACGTGGTATTGAGCTCAATTCATAACTAAAGCGTAGAAGATTGACATTAATAGAAAAATTAATGTCTTTTCCTCTTAAATGTTATGATATTAATTTAAGATTTTATTTATTTGCTTTAAAATCAGTGGAGATGATGAGTGGGGGATATGTTTCTCTGCCAAACAGCTTTTTTTTGCACTCACATGCTTGTTTTTAAAGGAATACTTATAACCATCTCATGGTTGCATCCATAGATGGTATAACCTAAAAATTCTCGTGAAAACTATGAAATTAATAGCGCATTACTATTTTTATGCTATGAAGAATGAAACAGCACTATCAGATAATCCATTTCTCAAAATTATTATGATAGCCTTTTATACTTGAGACAGTTTGTTAAGAGGCATTTTTATTCCTTTTTTACAATGTTTTATCCACACACTAATTTCGCTTATGATGCGTAAATAAAAAGTTTTGATTGCTTGAATGTGAACAGGTTTGGAAAAGAGAGAATTTTATGATATTGATGGTCCAATTTAATATGTAGAATAATAAATTACCTTTATGAAAAAATGTTATATCATCTTGCATCCATTCCCACATTTTCTGCAGAAAAATATAAAAATGAATTAAGTGACAATTATAAAAAATTTTATTATCACGTAATTTCAATAAAATGATAGGCTATAAAAGCTGATCATGGGCAATAAGAGTGTTTTTCATTGCCTAGATAGAGCATCTGGAAGCTTATCTTTAATGCTTCGTATATCATCGAAAGAGAAACATGAGGCTTTATTTATCATAAAGCTGTTGTTGTGGTGTGGATTTTCGTCAACATTTCAATAAAGAAGGAAAGCAATGGCAACAAATGAACTAAAACGAGGGATGAGTAAGCGCCAAGTTATTTTTTTAGCTCTTGGCTCTGCTATTGGAACGGGTCTTTTTTATGGTTCTGCACAGGCAATTAAGCTTGCGGGTCCCAGTGTTTTGATTGCCTATTGTATTTCTGGTTTAGCGATTTTTATGGTTATGCGGGCTTTAGGTGAGATGATACTTCATAATCCATTGCCTGGTTCTTTTGCTCGTTATGCGGCAAATTACATATCGCCATTAGCGGGTTTTTTAACGGGGTGGACATATGTATTTGAGATGATTCTTGTTGGTTTGGCTGATATTACAGCTTTTGCGACTTATATGGGGTTTTGGTATCCTGATGTTGCTCCTTGGGTATGGGCACTGAGTATTACATTAATTATCACCGGTATTAATCTAGCTGCTGTAGAAGTCTATGGTGAACTAGAGTTTTGGCTGTCTTCTATTAAAGTTATCGCTATCATTGCGATGATCATTTTAGGAATAGCAATTATTTTTTGGGGGTGGGGAGATGGAGCGGGTTTTTCTACTGTTACTGTTCGTAATTTATGGAAAAATGGTGGCGTTTTTCCCAATGGTTGGTTTGGTTTTTTAGCTTGCTTTAGTGTTGTTGTCTTTGCTTTTGGTGGCATAGAAATCATTGGAATGGCAGTCATGGAAGTTCAAAATCCTCATCAAACGATTTCAAAGGCGATTAATTCTACTCCAGTTCGTATTTTGCTTTTTTATGTCATGACGTTAGCTATTTTGATGTCACTTTATCCTTGGAATGAGATTGGTCTTCTGGATAGTCCTTTTGTATCCATTTTTGAAAATCTTGGGATTTCATATGCGGCAAATATTTTAAATATTGTTGTTGTTACAGCAGCTATTTCTGCAATGAATAGTGGAATGTATGGTGCTTGTCGTATGATACATGGTTTATCACAGGAAGGTTATGCTTTAAAAAAGTTTCAATATTTATCAAAAAATGGTGTACCAATTTTTGTTATTTTAATGATCTTCGTTATTTTTTTGCTTGGTGCTGTCCTTAATTATTTTTATCATGAAAAGCTTTTTTTTCTTATTGCAGCAATGGCAACATTTGCAACGGTTTTTGTTTGGACGATGATTCTACTTTCGCAAATTTTTATGCGGATTAAGATGTCTAAAGAAGTGCAGAATAGTTTAAAATTTCCAATCCCATTTTGGCCAATAGGATCGATTTTTTCTATTTTATTTATGGTTTTTATTTTTGTTCTCTTATGGTATTTTGACGAAACGCGACCAGTTTTAATTATAGGTTTTAGTTGGATTATCTGGCTTGTTATTTGTTTTTATATCCTTAAATTTTATAATTTTAAGAAAAATAAACTACAATAAACTGTGAATAGAGGTTAAAATAAAAAGTTTATTTTTTAACAAAACAAGTGTTTGATCGTTATTTTTTCAAAATTAGAAATAATTTATTTATTATGATTTTTCTTTGGAAGTTATCATGAGCCATCGCTTATAATAATGGCCTAATGTCGTTTGACAGTAGTTTTTGCATTAAGTGGGAAGAGGTGGGATTGGTTAGAAATAGGTGATAATTTGTTGTTCTTATGTACAATTTTTAGCGTTAAATACGCATTTTGTCAAAATAGGTTTTGACACCTAAAATTGGAAAAAGCACGAAAAATGGTAAAAAGTGCATTTTCATGGTAAAAATGAGGGAAGGCTTTGAAAGGTC
>NZ_NJPP01000035.1 GCF_002778015.1 Bartonella tribocorum
AATTATAGAGATTAGAAAAATCCCTTTTAATAGACCGTGTCAGTGTTGTCAGTCCTTTTTAGACCCTATAATTATTTTTTTAATGAGTAAAATAAAAACATTATTTTTCAATAGGTTAATGTCTTTAAAACACAACCCATATCAAGAATACAATCTTTAAAGATAATCAATGATGTGAATTGATTAAAACTTGTCAATTATATGTCAGTAAATTGAACCGACAAAAGTGATGATTTTAGAGAATTGATTACAACGTGCTTTATGAAAATCATATGATCCTTTAAAGCCTTTCAAAAGATATCTTGTAACTCATAAGAAATGCTATCAAGATCATTGGGTTATGAGTTTTGAAGATTTTGAGTATTTTGAGGGTTCCTTTTACCCCCCGTTATATATTTTTTAAAATAGAAAAATAAAAATTATTATATTTCAATATATTAACATTTTAGAGATACAATCTATATTAAAACACAACCTATAAATACAATCATCGGTATAGTTTTGAAGGTATTTTGAAGGTGTGAGAAACCTTCAAAACCTATAAGTAATATAAGAAAATGAATCTACATAACTCTCTTTAAACAAAGCTTTTGATAGCAATAAAGCACTCATTTTAGATTACGGTATAACCTCTTAAAGGCAATGTAAAAAGATCTAATTCACTTTAAGAGTGGATTTCTTAAAAGTCTTAAAGCAATCCAAAGTAGAGTATTTAAAAGTGCAAATTTTTTCTTTTTAGAATAACGCATATAAACACTCCTTTTAAAGATTGTATGTAAGCAATGTATAAAGGGGGTATAGACTGTTATAAGACCCTATACCCCTTATGCGTTTATCATACCCATTATGTGAGCATGCTTTATAAGTTATTCAGTTTCTCTTATTTCTAATTTTGGTAAGTTTTTTACGATTTTCATGGTTTCTAAACTTACGGTAATAACCTTTTGAAACAACTCTAGAGGGTAGGCGGGGTTGCCAATGGTTTCAACGGCATAGCGATTGGCATTATTCACAATGCTACTTTTTTTATCTGTTTTTACACATTGACGCCCCATAACCCATTCAAGAGCGGGTTTACCATTGACGATAGGGTTATTGGGGGTCGCTCATACCTGGTTTTAAGGCAAAAGATTTTGGGCATATGCTTGATTCATTAAAGGCGAATATTGGGATTGATGCTTTGAGAAAAGCGAAAGCATTTTCACCAAATGGTGCATCTGGTTTTGGGAATTTATCTAATATGGAATTGCAAGCACTACAGAATTCTGTAGCGGCACTGTATCAAGATCTTTCACCAGAGCAAATGAAAAAATCTTTAAAAACCGTTATTGACACTTTCAATAAATCCAATGCGGCAACACGAGCAATTCTTTTTGGTGGCGCAGAGGCAACAAGCGAACTTGTTCAAGCTGCCTATGGGGAGGGTGCTTATAAGGAAAATAATACGCAGTCTGATGTTTCACTGGAAAAACAGATAGAAGCATTGCCGGAAGGTGTATTGTTTATTGATAGTGACGGACGCATTAAGGAGAAAAAAACCAATGGCTGAATTAATTCCTCCTCTTATTGATCGTAAAAACACAAGAGTCATTGGGCATGTAAGTGATTATACACCAGAACAGCTTCAAGAGCTTTTTTCGAAGAATAAGGAAAGGTTAAATGGTTCTCTTACAGAAAACAAAAGTATAACAGAAGAAGATGGTCCACATCCAAGTGCTGCGGGTGCTTTTGGATGGGGGGCTCTTCACGGGCTCACTATGGGCTATGATGATGAAATAGCTGGAATATTAGAAGCAGGGTTTTGGGATTATTGGAAGGGAGATGAAAAGGCAGTCAAAAAATATAATGAAGTGACAAAGCGATGGCGAGATTATCAAAAAGCAGCAGATAGAGATCATTTTTATCTATCTCTTGCGGGGAATTTAGCGGAGGCAGCGGCCCCCATAATTGTTTCTGCCCTCTTTCCACCCGCAGCAGGAGCTACAGCTGCTGGTCGTGCGGCAATTGGGGCTGATGTTGTGTTGGGAGGTAGAGCAGGTGCCACAGGAGCACAAATAACCAGTAAAGCTCTAGCAGCAGGGGAAAGGGCGGCACAATCTGCTTTGGTAGAAGGTGCGGAACGCACAGCAGCAAAAGTAGCAGGTGAAGCCGCAATGAAAGCCGCAGCAAGTAAAGAGGTAGCAAAGTTTGGCTTAAAGCGTGCAGCAAAAACTGGAGCAATTTATGGCGGAATAGCAGGCAGTGGTGAGGGAGAAGGGTTTGCAGATACTCTCATGTCTGCTGGGTTTGGTGCAGGGCTAGGTGGTGCAACGCCATTTGTTGCAAATGGTGTATCAAAAGTGACACCTTTTGCGACAAAATTACTCAAAGCAACATTGAGAGGACCGGTAAGTCCAGCTGAAATGGCGGCAAAAGCCGCGCAAATGGCAGAAAAAGAAGCATTTCAAATAAGCGATAGAGCGTTTAAGGCTGTAAGCCGGACTTTAGGGGATGAAGGCGTTGATAAGCTTGAGAGGGCATTAAAACAGCGTGGTCCTGATTCAATGATTATTGATCTTCATAATGAGCTTTCTGCGAAAGCTTTTGAAGCAGCAAAAAAAGACCATGATACCTATTCACTTGTGAGTAATCGTTTAGGAGCTAGGCAAGATACCAGTGCACTGCGGGTAAAGGATGCGTTGACAGATGTGATGGGTCCAAAGGTCGATACGCTTGATTTGAAGAAGCAGATTATCAAACAAGAACAGAAAAAAGCTGAACCATTTTATGAGAGGGCGAAAGCTTCTCCTATTTCCAATGCTGTCAGTAAAGATTTATCTCTCTTGCAGGAAAGTCCCGCATTTCAAAAAGCATACAAAAAAGCAATTGCGCAAATGCCCAATGAAGCGGATGCAACAGTTGTAGGGAGCAATGGATATCCAAAGCTGAATATGCGGATTTTACATAAGATGAAAGAGGTTTTGGATGATCAAATTAATTCTGCGAATCTCAAAGGAAAACGAGGGTATGCGCGAGATTTGACTCTGTTCAAACAGCGCATTCTGGACATTTTGGATACGTCATCTCCAGATTATACTAAAGCACGGAAAATTTATTATGACGAGCGTACTATCGGTGATGCTTTGGAGCAAGGAGAGCAAGCGCTGAAGAAGAGCGTTAGTCTCGATACAATTAAGAGTCAACTTGCGGATTTTGGGGTGATGGAAAAAGAGGCGTTTCAAAAAGGTGTACGCTCACAACTAGAACATGCGGCAGGCAATGCAAGAAATTTTGACCATAATCTTTTGAGTTTGTTTGACACGCAAAATGGTCAAGAAAAATTACAGCATATTTTTGGTGAGGATAAAGCCAAACAGCTTATGAAAGTATTGCGACCAAAGGTGGAAAGAACAAGGTTGTTTGCACGCTTGCCAAACCATATGGGTGAAGTGGAAGAGAGGGGGGCACAACAGACTATAGGTATAGGAAAGATTGCTTTCATCAAGGCAGTTGTAAAAAATTTCTTAGGGAAATTTGGACGCAAATTCTTAAGCGTTCATAAAGATACTGAGAGAGATATTGCAGCGCTTATAACAGCGCGGGAAAAAGGAGATTTTGGGTTAGCAAGAGAAAAAGCCGTTGAATTAATTAAGGAGTTTCACGAAGCAGAAAAGAAACGCTTAATAACCAAAGAAGATCACACAAAATTCATCAATTTTGTTGGCATTCTTTTGAATAGCAGTATTGATAGAACCTATGGACATGTTTGTTAAAACTTTAAATAATTTTTCACAAAAGGATTCGACAGAATTTAAAAAATTGTTGGAAAAAGTTAGGAAAAAAGGAAGTGCTTTGTAGAGGCATATAAAAAATTCTATTCCCTACCTTTTATCCATATACCCCGTACCTTAAAAAAGATGTTAAAAATCAATAAATTATCTGTATAAAAAAACCAAATGGTGCCCCCAGAGAGCGAATCAGGATTTATTAGCAAGATTCAAATTATGTAAATATGTGCAAGAGCTATTGATGTCTATAATTTTTTATGTTCCAATAAAAAAATTAAGAATTAAAGAAAAAATCTCAAATCAAAAAATTAAGGTGGTCTAAAAGGTGGACGAGCAATGTGTGAAAAGGTGGACGAGAAGGGAAATTAAGTGAGGGGGATTCATAGATTATCAGCATTACTTGTCAAGTCTGCTTCTCAAGGTAAGTATTGTGACGGGGCAGGATTATGGTTGAATGTTCGAAAAGACAATACGCGCTCTTGGTTCTTTCGTTATACATACCATAACAAATGCCGTGAAATGGGGCTCGGTCCAGTTGCACAACTTTCTCTAAAAGAAGCGCGCGAACTTGCCAAGCATTATAGTGCTATTCTCAGAGAAGGCAATGACCCTATTGTCTTTCGAGAACAAACCGTCTTAAAACAGCAAAGCAACATATTCAGTGAGATTGCAATTGCGGCTTTTGAAAGTAAAAAAGCAGAGTTAAAAAATGAAGGCAAAAATGGGCGTTGGTTTTTTCCGCTGGAATTGCATGTTATTCCACACATAGGCAGCCTCTCTATAGAAAAATTAACGGCTAATATCATTCGCAATGTTCTTGCGCCCCTTTGGCATGAAAAAGCAGACACAGCACGAAAAGCACTTAATCGTATTAACATTTGTTTGAAATATGCTGCGGCTCTTGGTTTGGAAGTTGATCTACAAGCTTGTATGAAAGCGCGCGCCCTTTTAGGAAAAACTCGTGCTACACCAACAAACATTCCTGCTATGCCATGGCAAGAAGTTCCGGCTTTTTATCAGAATTTGGATGATAAGGTTCTTTCAAATTTAGCACTGAAGCTTCTTATTTTGACTGGAGTACGGTCATATCCATTGCGATATTTACGTCTTGAACAAATAAATAAGGATATATGGACAATACCGAAAGAAAATATGAAAGGTATTGTAGGAAAGGTTTCCGATTTTCGCGTGCCATTGAGTGATGAAGCTTTAAAAGTGATTGAAAAATCTCTCCCCTTTGAAAAAAATGGTTTTCTCTTTTCTGCTCTTACCGGCAGACCAATTTCTGATGCAAGCATGGCAAAATATATGACAGTTTGTAGTTTGACTTATCGTCCCCATGGTTTTCGTTCCAGTTTACGGGATTGGATAGCAGAAACAACGTCAACACCTTTTGAGATTGCCGAAACTGTTCTTGCGCATTCCGTTGGGAGTTCAGTGACAAAAGCTTATATGCGGACAGATTTTTTAGAACAACGACATACCCTTATGGAACAGTGGGCTGCATTTATAACAGGAGCGACCTAAGGGGATCAAATTGTTAATGTTTTAAAAACCACTGTTTGAGATGTGCAATGATATTATCTCTCGCATCTGTGAGACGTGCGAAATTGATAATTCATTTGCTAAACAGTTTCGCACGTATCAGAGTGTATTTAGAGTTGGATGTTTGGTTTTTGTGTAAAAATATTTGCCAATGCGTCCATAATACGTGAAAAATCAAGTGCTAATAAGAGTATAATGAGTACAATCCATTTCGTATAACGTGACATCACTTTTATACTTTTGTAGGTTCAGCATCACTTTTTTGATTAACTTCATTTTCCACCTCCAGTCGTGTTGTTGCTGCCTTTAAGGTTTTTTCTGTTTGCTTTTGCTGTTCTGCCTTTTTCCCAAGGGTGAAAGCTTTTGCTAAAGCTATAAAAAAAGCGGCTAGAGCCGCACCTGTTAACAGCAGATTTCTTTTCATCCATAAGATCATAAACGGTGTTCCTGAAAACGTTTAGCAACAAAGAAAATGCCAGCACATGCGGCTAAAACCATGATGGTGGCGAGCGCCCATTGAACTGGACCGTTGCCTGCTAATAAGCCGCCAAGTCCAGAAAAAGAACCAATGACTGGAGCAAGAGCTTCGGCTTTGAAAAGCCCGGTTGGCGCTTGCGTTTCTAAGGTTTGGTAGTTAGAGGAAACAAAAGCACCTTTCGCCCATAATCCTGCTTCAGCTGCACGCCGATGTACAAGACCTTGCAAGCGTTTACCACCGGCTTTGGTCCATTTCTGTAATTCGGTTGGGATTGCTTCATATTCACCGTTATTGAGTTTTTTTAATAGGGTCGAATTGCAAAAAGCTGTTGTTCCTACATTATAGCAAAAGGAGACCAATGCCGCGAATTGTTCATCGGTTAAAGAAACTTGAACGGCTTGTTCAACGGTATTTTCAAATTGTTTTAAATCTTGGCAAAGAAGTTCTTCAGCTTGTTTTTCAGTGATTGCCATGCCTTTATGAACAAAAGGTTTTCCGGCATTGTTTGTATGTCCATAACCAATGGTCCATACCCCAATGGCGTCTTTATAGGCATTCAAACGCAAGCCTTCCCATTGTTTAATCAGTGCTAGCCCTTCTGGTGATATTTTTCGCATATGTTTCTCCATAAAAAAGCCCCACACAAGGCGGGGCTGAGTGAAAATCTAAAAATAAATTTCTTTCGCTCTTGACAAGCATTCGTTTATAAACGAATATACATTATGTTTGAAATACGTCACTACCTTACCTCTGATGGCAAAGACTTGATAGCCAATTGGCTGCGAAAGCTCCGTGATGTGCAGGCTAAAACTGCAATTATTCGCCGTCTTAATCGTTTAGAGCAAGGAAACTTTGGCGATTTCAAGCCGCTTCGTGATGGTGTCTATGAACTGCGTATGAATATTGGTCCTGGTTACCGAATTTATTATGCTCAGTCTGGAAAGACCGTATTATTGTTATTATGCGGTGGTACCAAAAAAACACAAGACACCGATATCACTCGTGCATGTGCTTGTTGGTACGATTGGCAAAACCGTGAAGATTAAGGAGTGCAAAGATGAAAGATCGTAGCCATGATGATGCAATGGCAGAAATATTCCATAATGACCCTGAAGTAGCAGCAGCGACCCTTGATGCAATCCTAGCAGATGGTGACCAGGGGGAACTGCTTGTAACACTTCGTCAAATGGCAAAAGCCTATGGTGGTGTTCAAGCTGTAGCTAAAGCAGCCAAACTGAATCCTACACAACTTTATCGTACACTTTCAGAAAAAGGCAATCCAGAGTTCCGTAGCCTAAATGCTTTACTACGTACCATGGGGCTTCGCTTAGCTGTACAACCTCTTGAACGATCAATTCCACACATTTGATCTGTATTAACCGCCTCCCCATTTTTGAGAACGAGGAGGGGACTTCTGTTTTTGAACTTAAGCAACCTTTTTAATGGGGCTCTCGAGATTTGGTTCATAAGTTTTCAACAAAGGTTCCATAATCGGAGGAGGTTTTAAGGCTCCAAAATTTGTAATCATTGCCAAAATTTTGAGTGCATTCGGACTTTCATCTTGAAGCTTTAAAATTAAAGTTTTTTCTATCGCATCCATAGTCTCAATGAGAGCACTAAAAGCTTTATCTTCAACATCATCACGATCAGAAAACTGATACAACGCCATCCACAAATCGCATAAAAAATCAACACTGGTATTCATTGTACACCTCCATGAATTTGCTCTCTTAAACATGCTAATCCTCTGGATGTGATTTTTGTCGAAGGGAGTACCTTTTCTGTACCATCTGGTCTTTGAATGGTGATAGCAGGGCAATCCATGAATCCTTTCTTGATTTTATCTTGGTAAGGTAACAAAGGCGCCCCTGGAGCCCGTCGATAGACCCAATCATGTTTACGCAAGTAATCCGTTAAATCCTTTGGTCGCACCTCTAACATCTTCGCAGCTTCGATAAGACCGAACAAACCATCAGAGCGTTTTAAACCTTCCAAAGCCCCTGCTTTTGGTGCTAATTCTGCAATAACATGGTTTTTTTGCTCGATTTGACTTTGTAGATGATTTAAGACACCAAGTAATGCTTCTGGTTTGGAGTAGTCAACTTGTGGAGCGGCTATCTGTGGAGTAGCGACTTGTTTTAACCGTCTTTCACACTCAATAAAGTATAAACGAGCTTCTCTACCTTTCTTATTATTTTCAAGCATAGAGAGCTCTTTGGCTACGCTTAAAGTCAGATGATAATCTTTACGATTGTGACCACCTCTGCCTTTGCTCCCCAAAATCGGGGAGCAAACAAAATCTTGATTTTCTAATAAATTATATTTGTTGATACGGTCAGTAATCCAAGTAGAGAAATCTTTTCCTATTTCCAAAAACGTATGTAATTCACGTGCATTTACTGTCTGAACAGTGTCGCCACCAATACTGGTTTGATATATGTCGATTAAATATTGTGCCATGATTTGGCTCCTATGTGCTTAAAGGTTTTTCATTGACACTCTATGAAGAGCGCCGGGTGCTGAAAAACACGGCACATAGCCCGTCGTTATGCCTTTCCCATAAGGGTATTGTATAGCATAACCACACCCGACGATATTATTATATGCCTGTAGCATATAATGAGTCAAAGCTTTTAATTGGCGGTGAAAAGACTGTTTCGGCAATCTATCCGCTATGTGTTTAAGGTGTTTTTCAAGCACCTGATTCGACAATAGACACATTGTTGACATGTTGTCAAATAAAAAATTAAAATATAAACGAGCTTCTCTACCTTTTTTATTGTTCTCCACCATAGAAAGCTCTTTAGCTACGCTTAAGCTGAGAGCATAATCTTTGGAGGGACGTCCACCTTGGAGGTTTTCGCCAAAATTGGTGAAAACTAAATAATCCTGATTTTCTAATAAATTATATTTATTGATGCGATCTTTAATCCAATTGGAAAAGTCTCGTTTTGCCTCTAAGAATGCATGCAATTCGCGTGCACTAACGGTTTGAACAATCTCTTGTCCAATTGCTTGTTCTGATATTTTAATGAGAGTCATTGTGAACCCCTAGTTGTTAGATGTTTGTTAATGACACTCTAAGAGAGTGCCGGGCGCTAACAAACACGGCAACTAGTCCGTCGTTACACTTTCCCCGCAAGGGTATTTTATAGTGTAACCACACCCGACAAACTTCCTTATACGCTATACGCATACAATGAGTCAAAAATTTAAATTTGCGGAGAAAAGATTGTTTCGGCAATCCATCCGCTAGTTGCTTAAGGTGTTTGTTAGGCACCTGATTCGAAAATACACATTGCATAAATAATGTCAAGCACCTTTCTATAATTTTTTAATTTTGTTTATCTATCTTCCTTGTCCATATGGATAACGTCTTCGCCTTCATCACATGCGTTAGGGGGGGCGTTTGGATCAAGGGTATCATCTTTATCTGGTGTGGTGTTTGCAACGTTTCCAGCCGCATCTTCTTGGGTTTCATCAAAAAGTTCACAATCTATTTTTGTGGTGTAACCACCTGTTTTATCAAGCTTGTGTTTAACGCTTTTGATACGCCATTTTGCTGGAATATAGGGGCGGAAAGGGGGCTCTTGAACAAGCTTGGCTTCTGCTTGCACAAAGGGATCACCTCCGATATCACATGAGAAAGAAGATTTGCCACGCGATGATTTATTGCGATAAGCCGCAATGGCCCCAACAGCTTCTGATTGATTGTGGTAGGTATATTTGAGTTCATGAAACGGTGCTTGACCAACCTTGACTTCCTTTTTTTCACCAGTGCGGATATCATGATAGCTTGCGATAACACCGCCTTTTTTCTCTTCTTCTTGCTCTTGATTTTCAGGTGTTTTGGCTTCCATCTCTGCTTTAGGCAAATTGGGGGCGTCACTTTCGGCCATATGGATAACATCTTCGCCTTCTTCAACTTCTTCTGGCTCTCGTGCATCAGCGGCGGCTTTTTGGTCATCTCCTGCATCTGTTGCTAAGCCATTGGCTGCTCCTGCTTCATCACGTGCGCTGTATTTAAAATCCCAAGAGCTGCAGAGTTTCTCATGGATAACAATAACGGGCAGTGTTTCACCGGTAATGGCTTTGCCTTCACCCCGTTTGGCAAGCACCAATTTGCCATCAACGGGTTTTGCTACCGCATCATAGTCTTCTGCAAAGCGTGTGGCAAAAGCCATATCGCTCTCAGAAGTTTGGTCAATGTGACGTACAACAATTTTTGCAAGAGCAGGATCAACTTTTGCTATATAGCCATTGCGCTCTGCTATCTCTTGAACAATATTGCCAAGGGTTTGTTGGTGATAGGATTGGCTTTTGGGTGTTCTATAAGACGTGTTCATGGAGGCAGCGCGTCCTGTCACGCTTAAACTTTGTGGGGGGCTGCTTACAGAGATTTCATCAATCAGATAGGCTCCCATATCGCGGACTTTACCACCTTCATAGCCAAGTGTGACAGAAATGATTGTTCCGATGAGAGGAATATCAAGAAAGCCATTGTCGCTCTCACGCGCGCGGTCATCAAGTTCTATGGTGATGCGGTCACTTTTGTCTTCTGCTTCATCCGTAATTTCAATCGACAAAACATAGTCCATAAGTATGCGTGTAATATCTTCTCCATTTGCCATTACTGTGCAAAAAGGTTTCATGATTGTCTGCCCCAAATTCTAATCACTGGTGTGGCTTTAGGATAGGGGAGGGTTGGCAAAACGATTGTGATACCTGCTTTTAAAATGGGTCCATAGTCTGCAAGACCAAAATTTGCTGCATAGACGCGTTCAACAGCAAGGGCTTGTTGACCTTTGGCATAATATCTCCAGCAAATGGCATCAACCATATCGCCTTCTTTTGTTACGTAAAGATCACTCATAGCTCTTCACCATATTCTCTCAACTTTATTGTAAATTCTTGTTTTTTTGGGGTCCCATTTTGGTGAAAAATGCTTTGTTTTTCCTCTACAGAAAGAATGACAAACTTTCCTAAAATTTTCCCCTGACCCGTCACAAGAATATGAGGACCATTATGCGCCATTTGTCGCAAATACTCGATTTGTCCGTGACCGCCTTTAAAATCTGGATAGATCACACCGGTTAAAGAAAATTCCGCATTTGCAACGGCAGGCAATTGAAGAGCAGCTTTGCGCCCCAATCGCCCTTGCTCGACCCATGGAATGCCATAAGACATGTCGAGGGTTTGATAAGCGGCCGTTTCAATGGAAAAGATAAAACCACCCAAAGCTAACATCATGATGTTTAATCCGAAAGGCTAGAGGCTATAGCCAAGCGTTGCTGTTTGGCATAGCGTTCAAGGGCTTGATTAACAGCGTTTCTGATTTCATCTTTAAGACCATTGGGGACGGAAATATTTAAATTTGAAATCATCACGCGGGCATCTACTTCTACCGGCTTATGAACGGTAATGGGCTTGGGAGCTTTGAGGGAACCCACTTTTGCATTTGGAGCTTCCATATGCCTTGTTTCAACGCCCCCTGTATTAAAACCACTCTTGCGTTTTTCAAGGGGGGTATTTGTAACCACGGCTGTATCAAGCATTCTTTTGACAGGGGCTTTGGTTTGATTGGTAAAGGTTTTAATGGTCTTCGTTGAAGTTTTGTCGATTGTAGCCTTAAATTCTGATTTTTTTCCTCCAAAGCCAGGTATCCAACTGGTTAATTTTTGGGTCTGGTTGCTAAACCAGTCAGACAGAGCATTCCATTTGCTTTTGATGCCATCCCAAAGCCCATTAATAAGATTGGAGCCTGCTTCCATTAAATCGACACCGAACAGCCATTCAATGAGTTCATTGATTTTTTTCGAAATCCAAGAGAGTGGTGAAAAGTTTTTAAAGAGCGCCAAGAGGTTATTAAAAACATTACTACATAAGCTCGCAAAAGAATCCCATAACTTGCTTATAAAGCTTATGACTGTGTCCCAATTTTTATAAAGCAGATATCCAATTCCAATAAGGGCTGCAATGCCAGCCATTATCCAGCCAATAGGTGTGGTCATGATGGCAATACCAAGCGATATAAAAGCAGAACTAACGGCAGTTATTGCTGAAATCAGTGTACCTACAAGAGTTAAAGCAAGACTGGCAACTGCGGAAGCAGCTGAGGCTAATGCTGAAAGCAGTGATCTTCCCAGAGTAGCAGAAAATCTAATAAAAGCTTTATCTGCTGCGACTATTTTTGAGAGCAGGGATTTTCCAAGGTTTACAGCCAGACCGGTAATTTTAGCACCAACAGAAGTGAAGGCCGCAAGCACTGGTCCTGAAAGAGCGAAAGCAAGCCTGATAAAAACTGCGCTTACTATGGCTAGTGATGTAAGCAGCCAGCCATTGATTTTGTCCCAATTTTTGTAGAGTAAATATCCGGCAGCAACAAGAGCTGCAATACCACCAATGATCCAGCCTATGGGGGTTGTCATAATTGTGATACCAAGGCTAACAAATGCGGCTCCCACGGCTGCTAATGCGGCAATGAGTGGACCAAAAATGAAGGAACCAAGAGCGACAAGTCCCACCTTGAAAAGGGTTATTTCACCAATCAGAGGTTCTAGCCATTGGAACCAGCCTTTAATCCTTTCTGTGAGATCACTGATACCTTTTCTTAAATCAGAGGTAGGATTAAGCAAATCTTGCAAGACTTTTCTTAAGGTTTTCGCCCAGCTCGCAACGGTTGTTTGAATGAGGTCACGGTTTTCATCAATCAACTTTGAAAAACCATCAACCATATCATTGATCACGGGCATAAAGCGTGCGCCAATAAAGCTCGCGATACCACCTATTTTTTTCTTAAAGGCACCAAGCTTGTCACTTAAATCTGCGGCATAGCGTGCAACATCAGCACCTATCAGCCATTTTCCTTTTCTCGCCTTTGCAAACAGCTCTTTGATGGGCGCCATGCCTTGTGAGAGCATGGATGCCATTTCTTTACCATCTCCACCAAACAGTAAGGCAGCAATGTGCTGTCTTTGTGCTTGATTTTTCATCTTACTCATCTTGTCGGTAATTTCTTCCAACAAAACGGAGTTTGATTTGAGTTTTCCAGAAGCATTTTTGACAGAAATACCAAGCGCTTCAAAGCCCATCATGCCTCTTTTTTGTCCGGCATATGCTTGGGCTGAACGTCTATTTAAAGTGGCCAAGGATTGTTGAAAGAGTTCGGCAGAAGTGCCTGAATTATCAGCAGCATCCCCCCATAATTGAAGTGATGCAACACTCATACCTAAATGGTGTGAGGCATGGTGAAGACTATCGCCCAGATGCATGGTTTTCATGGTGAGGGCGGTTACACTTGCCACAAGACCCCCACCAGCAAGCCCTAAGACACCAGTAAAGACCGAAGCACGACTTGCCGCTGTGCTAAGAGCACCTTGAACACCATGAAGACTTTTTGTCATGTTTTGTACAGCAGCAGAAAAGCGCGGAATACCCAAACTATGTGAGAGTGTTTTTGAAAGTGTATCGAATTGCTTTTGTACACGTTTAAGAGGCGCGGTGAGTTCGTCTTCAAGAGACAATTTCACCTTTGCATCGGCAACTTTTTCACTCATTTTGTCTTATACCTTTCTGCTGCTTGTTTTCGCCAGAATATGAGTTCTTGTGGTTCCATTTCCATCATCTCTGAAAGGGACCAATGGAACACAATGGCGATATCGGCTATGAGTTTTGCGGCGGTTTCCCAGTCAAGGTATCCCGCCGTTTGATAAAAGACTCCAAGATCTCTCCAATGCTTGACAAATCATTGATGTCGAGTTCACTAATAGCCTCATGCGGCCATCCAGAAAGGCGTGCGATCATAGCGATTGTCTGCTCTATACCTTCTTTTTTGTCGATTGCTTGCAAATCTTTTGTTTTGGGGCGCCGTAAGGTAATTGTGGTGTGCTCTTTTCCTTCAAAGGCAATGGGTATCAATAATTTATGTGTAATGCTTGTTTGGACGGTCATTTTTATAATCCTAGATTGTTTCTGTGGTCTGCGAGTTGATTGATGCCATTGAATTTTCTGATGAGGTTGAGGACGTCTATCTCAACAATTTCAATGTCCTTCTGGACATATTTGAAATATTGCAATGTGAATGTTGCTGTAGAAGTTGCTTTGCCTCCCGGTTGCCATTCTGCCATTTCAAAGCCTTTGCAAAGTCCTCTCATGGTAATAACAACACCTTCTGCGGGTGTGCCTTGTGCTTGCATTGAACTGCGCAATGAGATGTCGACATCCGTGCGTCCCAACAGAGCCATTAATTCTGGAGAGCAATCAGAAATGGTCATGCTAAGCGTGAGGGTTTCAAGACCAAGATCAACCTCAATGGAGCTATCCATGCCACCACCGCGATAATTTTCAACGACCAAACTCAAATTTGGTAAAGTGACACTTTCACATTTTGCTTGATAGGGAATGCCGTCAACAAAAATGTTAAAATATTTCAAAACTCTTGGTAATACAGGGACTGTCATTAAAAGATCTCCTCTAGGTAATCATTGATGATTTGTGAACGGAACGTGATGTGTTCTGCGGGTGTTGTTGGGGTAAATTCCACATTGAAATAGACTTTTCCGCTTTCAATGGCGCTTGCTGTATTAAGCTCTAGATCAGGCGTACAACGCCCACCAAGAATAGCGCCTTGTGCTTTCAAATCACGCAAATAGGCATTGACGCTTTCACTGACATCATGCATGTAGGTTTTTTTGATATTGCGGTCGACAGCCCATAGATGTCCGCGCAAAATAGCATCATTGATCATATCTGCGGTGCGTACCACGGATAAAAAAGCAAATTTTGTATCGCTTGAGAGTGTGCGATTTCCCCAAAGGCGATAGCCATTTTCGCGAATGATTGTTGTGATGTTTTGTTCATTGAGAAGGTTGGCACGGCTTGATCTGTCCCCAATGGAAAAATCAATGGGGCGCGCAGTTCCCACAATGCCATTGATCACTTTATTGGAAGGGGAATGCCAAAAGCCATGGGTAAAATCATTTTTAGCAATGACTCCAGCAACCGCTGCACTTGCTGGCTGTTCTATGATCTTTCCATCACGATTTACCTTTACAAACGGGTCAATGAGAATAGCGCGTTTTGAATCAAAATCCTTTGCTGTGCTAAGAGCTGCTTCATCTGTTGTGTTTGGAGCATCAAGCACCACAATGGCGCGCAAACGCTCGGCAATGCCAATCAGTTCTGCTGCGATGGGGTTGGCAGTTGCACTAGTTTCATTCCCTTCAATACCCACGCTGGAAGGGCGTTGATGGGTAAAGCCTGGCGCAATCAGAATACGTGGTGTTTGTCCTACAATGGATTGTGCTCCAATGAAAGCATGAACGCCTTCATAAGCGCCATTTGCGTTTACACCACCTAGAATATTGGTGAGTGTTGCATTTTCGTTGTCACCTTCTTGCACACGGATGACAACGACAATTGCGCCTACTTGTTTAAAAATAAGATCAAGGGCATTGGGTAATGTACCTTGACGCTTACCCGTTTTATCCAGTTTTGCGGCTTGTGAAAGAGAGCCTGCGACCAAAACCGGTGTGTTGAGGGGGAATGCTCGGTTATCGGCATCGGGTGCTGTGCCAACAATTCCGATAACGGCAGACTGAACCGCGCGAAGGGGGCGGGTGCCGTCGTCAACCTCAACGACTTCAACACCGTGTAAAAAACCTGTTGCCATTTTATACTCCTTTGAAATATTGGCTAGATCCTTTGAAATATTGGCTAGAAATGAATGGGAAAAATTAGAGGTAAAAAGCCGCTCTTGAGGACGACTTGACAAAAACTTTAAAACCGTTAGATTCATACAAAGGTGCTTCAAAAACACCTCAAAACAACAAGCGGATTGGTTACCGAAATAATCAGTCTTCTGTGCATTAAAGACTTTGACTCATTATATGCTACGCGCATATAATAGTGGGGTCGGGTGTGGTTATGCCATAAAATACCCTTTCGAGGGGAAAGCATAACGACGGGCTTGTTGCCGTGTTTTTGAGCACCCGGCATTCTTCATTGAGTGTCAATCAAAAACATTAATCAACAAGGAGTTCATCATGAACAATTTAGTAACAATCAACAATGATGGTATTGCTGTCACAACCTCTTTAAAAATTGCCGGTGGTGTGGGGAATAGCCACGCTACAGTTATAAAGCTGGTACGTCAAAACATTGAAGACTTTGAAGAATTTGGAAGGGTTGGATTTGAAATCTCACCCTTTGGGACCAAAGGCGGAAGACAGAAAAGAGTAATTGCTATTCTCAACGAACCACAAGCCACTCTACTCATGACCTATATGCGTAACAATGATACGGTGCGTGCATTCAAAAAAGCCCTCGTCAAAGCTTTTTATGATTTAAAAAACCAATTAATTGATAATGATCGTGATACACGGTTTGATTTTCCAAGTAACTGGGATGAAATGGGAGCGACATATTTATGGACCTCTCCACATGCATCTTGTTAGAGCCTTTACGTTAGTAGAAGAGAGCAAACATTATAAAACGCTTGTTGAAGAAGCCAAGCAAGTTTTAGGAAAAACTATTGTAAAAGCTGCTTAAGTAAAAAACATGACTCATCTCCTCGCCTTGAGGCGGGGAGGTAGTTAATGCCGTAAAATATCTTTACATAATACATATTGTACGTATAATACGTATTATACATTAAAGATAGGATGTGCATATGAAAAAATATAGTTTTACAGATGTCAACCGCGGGGCAGGTGATATTTTAGACGAGGCTATGTCAACACCTGTTGCTTTGACAAAACGAGGGCGTGAAAAAATCATTATGCTTCCTGTTGATTTATATCATGAATTAATAAAAGCGCGTTCTAGTGTACAATCTTTTTCCTATGCAGATGCACCGCAAAATATATTAGATGATTTAGATCGTGGTTTAGATGACATTTTAAACAGTGATGAACATGTTTAAAGCAGGGGATGTTGTTCGGTATTATTATTTATGGCACGAACAAGCGCGAAAAGGTGAACATTCAGGGCGTAAAGTGCGTCCTTCTTGTGTCATGGTTAAAACTGAAAAGCATCTTTTTTTGTTTCCTATCACTTCTCAAGAGCCAGTTAATTTGCAATTTAGCTTAAAAGTACCTGAGATAGAATGCAAACGTGTGGGTTTGCAAAAGCAATCTTGGGTACGTGTTGATGAATTTAATGTTGTTTCTTGCGAATCTTTGTTTGACTTTGAAGATTTAAAACCACAAGGGCGTTTTAGTCTTGCTTTTATGCGTAAAATTGCACTTAAAATTAAAGAAGTTAAAGCAATAAAGCCACTTGGAAAAGTTTCTAGAGACTGAGTTATACAATTAAACAGTATGGAGTGTTGGAACTTTGCTAACATCTGTTTCCCGTTCAGCATGCCAAGCATCATAATTGGCTTGAAGCTGTAGCCAAAGGGCTGGTCCATTTCCTAACAATTTACCAATGCGAGCTGCTGTTACGGCTGTGACTGGACGTTCTCCTTTAAGGATACCGTGCAAGTGCTGGCGTGATATTTGAAGAATCCTAGCAATTTCGGTTTTGCTTGCATTTAAATGTTCTAAGGATTCAGCTAAAATTTCTCCTGGATGAGAAGGACAACGATTAGGATTGCGTATAGTCATAGATAGTCTTCTTTGCAATTAATTTTAAAACCGTTACAATTTAAACAATATGCCATCGATATTATATCATTTAAAGAAATTTAAAAAATGAACATCAAGCCTATTCGCACTGAACAAGATTATCAAGAAGCCTTAGAAATTGTGTCTGCAATATTTGATAATCAACCTCAAGAGAGGGGACTCCCGAATTTGATCAAATGAAAACTCTTGTTTTGTTAATTGAATCTTATGAAGCCGAACACTATTCCTGTTTCTCCAACTCATGCGTAAAGAGAAGCACAAACTCATGGAGGGAATAAACTTGCACGTCAACATCAAGGATTTTATAACCGCCCCAAGGGCGGTTTGGCTAAACATCTCTAAGGGTCGAGAAGCTTGACCATCCTCAATGAGGCGGATACCATGATTAAATTTTATTGCCATTTTGCTCTCCAAATCAATGGAGAGACTATAACAAGCATCACCATGCTTCATAAGTCTGACAGTGTCAGTCAAAAAGCCCTTTAAAAGGGCTTTGAAAGAGCTTTAAAGGGGACTTTAAAAACATATAAGCCTGCTTATAAAATAGCTATCCATTTGACTTCTGTCATATCTTGGTTACTTGTGCATCCATTTAATCTTTCCACAATCTTATGAGAACAGCGCCATCAGCACCAGCACCGCCACCCCCAAAACCACGCCCTGCTTTTCCTGAATCGTAGGAACCTTGCCCCGTTCCTCCACCATCTCCCCTTGATGTATTGCCCCCAGCATTTCCCCCATTACCACTTGTTTTGCTCGTAATTCCACTCGTTCCAGCATAACCATTTCCGCCTTTGGCTAATCCTAGAGGTCCGTCTGTTGCTAAACCCAAATTTCCACCAATACCCCCAGTTCCGCCAGTGCCTGAATAGTAATAAGTATTTCCCCTTGATATACTATAATAAGCACCTCCACCACCATGTCCTCCTGTAGCGGTAATAAAATTCTTTCCAACGGTTGTTGTTCCTCCAGACTTACCTGTTACATTCCGCCCTGAAACAGAAGCTCCTCCTTTACCAATGATGATATCTTCATGACCATTTAAACTGGTTTTATAGCCATACCATACTGAACAACCACCGCCGCCACCACCACCGCCTAATCCTGGCGTACACGCTCCACCACCACTGCCCCCACCACCCCAGGCTGTAATTTCAACTTTTGTGTTATCTGTTACCCAATCGGGCCACTGAATTTTCTCATCTTGCGTATACAGCAATTCAGCATCGGCAATAATGAGTTGATTAATCAAATCTTTTTTGACTTTTTTAATTTCCTGCTTGAGAATATCTATTTCTGATTTCGTATAAACAAGATCTCCATCGACCTTCAAAGGTCCTTTAAGAAAGCTTCCGCTTGCGCTTAAACGAGTGACCACCCTACTTTTCATCCGACCGAATAAGCCAGATGGTACATTACCCCAGATTTCCAACTCGTCACTCATCGTGACTTTGCTGGTAAATTTATTATAACTTTGCCATTCATTGGCTTGTTTTAGGCGCCCATAGCTGGTCAGATCTTGATTGATTTTGGCTCTAAAATCATCAAGCCCCACGATATCTTCGGTTTTATGTTGGTGCGCACCTAACAGTGAGACAGCACTGCCAAAGGTAAAATTATTGTTGCTTGATTTATAGAGAACATAATTGTTAGCAGCATCTTTTGCCCCCTCGATATCGCTTAAATCAGCAAAAGTGAAGGTTTTATCTGCTGCCATCTTGCCATTAAGGGCACTTTCTAGATCTGTGATTTCACTTATGGTATGCGTGTGTTGTAAAGGCGCCTTTTCGTCTATTTTTTCCTCAACAGCCACAAGCGCTTGATCAAGTTTGCCCAAGTTTTCACGCAAGATGGGGAATTCAGAACTGATAAAACGCCCCTCTTTAGGCAATTCCATGTCGAGTTTTTTGGTTTTTGTCATCTCTCATTCTCCCCTCATAATATGCCGGCGCCAAAATCACACACCATGGAGCGTGCAGCAGGCCCACCGGTAAGCGTGAGTTTAAGGCGTGCTTGTCGTGCTGTTTTGTCACTGCTAATGAATTTTCGTTCTGTCCAAAGTGGTTCAGCAAGTTGTTCTGTTTCATCGAGTTTCAAAGGGACAAACGCCCCATCATCCAGTTGCATCTCCAGTGAAAAAGTTGCACCACCTGGCAAGAAGGTTTTGATATAGCTGGTCAACCTTGCCTTTTCCCCAAAGGCAAAAGCCCGCGTGACATAGGTAGCTTCCTTATGAATCTTTCCTGCAATCAACTGAACCGGGGCAAATAACACCGGAGAGAGTTTCTCTGTGCCTTTAAGAATGGCGCGAAGCTTGACCTTTTCGCTGATATATTCAGTAAGGCTTAATAATTGAAAGGGCAGCAACTGATAAATCGTGCCGTTATTACGTTCAATTTCAAAGATGACAGAACACTCACTTGAAGGCAATTCAACCGCTGCACGCACTTGCAAATCAGAACAATCCACAAGATCAAATTCTCCTAAAGGAACGATTTTTTCTGTTTGCCTATAGCGGGCAGCGAGCACCCGAAAGGCTAAAGCTTCATCTTGATGGGCGGACCAGCTCTTGGCATTGACCGAGGAAAAGCGTGGTCCCGTCACGTAAGGGTGGCTTGAAACATATCTTTGGTTGTCTTTATCAAAATCCCCAAGTTTAGCCAAGGAGACAGAATGATCCGCATCATCGGTTTTAAGCACAAAGGCGGTAAGACGGTCATCAGGAACGGTTAAGGGAACATCATAGCGTGCGCCAGCCCAGCCGGTTTTTGCACCCTTCATGGAATAAGAGGTTTGGGCTTGAATATCGGCGGTAGGATAACCGTTTTCGGTGGTGACCAAATCAATCACCAGATCATGGTTTTGATTGCCAATTTTACAAAGGTGAAAATCAATTCCCGTGATTTGCCGTGTTTCATCGGGGGTAAAGACTTGGGCTTGCGGGTCATAGGCTGTCCATATTTTCACCGTGGTGGT
>NZ_NJPP01000036.1 GCF_002778015.1 Bartonella tribocorum
GGACAAGCGGTTCAAAGCGTTCTTCAGAAAACCGCGTTCAAGAAATGACAGCGATTACCATGGGGCTTAAAGCTTTGGCCAAAGAACTTAATATTCCCATCATTGCTCTTTCACAATTATCACGCCAAGTTGAAAACCGAACAGATAAACGTCCACAGCTTGCAGATCTACGAGAATCAGGTTCCATTGAACAAGATGCCGATATTGTGCTTTTTGTTTATCGTGAAGAATATTATCTCAAAAAGGAAGAGCCAAAAGAAGGCAGTGCTGAGTATAGCAGATGGCAAGAGACAATGGAGAAAGCCAAGGGCAAAGCTGTGGTTATTATAGCCAAACAACGCCATGGTCCAACAGGAATAGTTCCTCTTGCCTTTCAATCCGATTTTACACGCTTTAGTGACTTGGAAGACAATGGGAGCGTCTTAGAGAATACGCGTGATTATCATGCTTTGTAGGATAAAAGATCTGGAGGAGAAAAATCCAATAGGCTCTCACCCAAAATTACGAATCTTAAAACAGCCTTTGAAAGGCCTTTGAAGATCCTTTGAGCCCCCCTTAAAAATCCTTTGAAAAAAAATAAATTGATGCGAAACCTGCTGTCAAATTGTGCAAAACCCGATGACAAGCTACAATCAGAAGAAATATTCCTTCTCTAAAATGGATTTTTATATGGTTACATCCTTTGGTAAAATTTTACGTAAATTTCGTATTGATCACTCAGAACGTCTCTTAGATATATCTGTAAGATTTTTATCTTCTGTTGAAATTGGCAAGAAATCAGTACCGGTTGGTATGGAAGGTAAGATTATAGAGCTGTATGCTTTAGATAAAGCTACCGCTTCGCTGTTAAGAAAAGAAGCTTATTTCTGTCGAAAGAGCTTTATGATCAAAGCTTCAGATCCATTTTGCCGCGAAATCATTGATACACTTGTTAGAAATTTAGAGAATTTTCCACAACAGGACTTAACAAAATTTAAAAAATTGTTCGAAAAACTCGACGAAAAAAATTTCCTATACAGATAGGCTGAAAAATTCTATTTTTCCGCTTTCACTTATGCATTCCTCACATAAAAAATACTTGTAAAACCAATATATTCTTAATAAAAAAGAAGTGGCTCCCCGGGCCGGATTCGAACCAGCGACCAACCGGTTAACAGCCGGTTGCTCTACCGCTGAGCTACCGGGGAACGGCGCTCAATCATTTAGCTGAAGAGGCTATAGCAAAGCAATACTGATTTGCAAAGGATAAAATTACTTTTTTTAAAAAAAATGTGATAAATTGTGTAATAAGAGGAAAAAAGGCAAGAGAAGATTTCTACACCTTGACGGATGCTTTGCCTTCCCTTATTGAGACCTTTATGTTTGTTGATGAGGCCTTGTGGCGGAATGGTTACGCAGAGGACTGCAAATCCTTGTATCCCGGTTCGATTCCGGGCGAGGCCTCCAGCCGATTTTAAACGAAACGGCTTTTAGGGGAGGCATACGAAAAGAGATTATTTCCCCCTACAGTTGTAAAGACACTTTTGTGTGAAAGATTGTACTGTTAGAATCGAGTTGTTGACTGTCGTGTCTTTTTTTGTAACATCCATAGTTTAAGAGATCTTAGTCCTTCATTGTTGCTATTTTATTTGTTTTTTGTAGATTAGGAGAAAATAGTCGTTATGGTTGCAGATTTTGCTGAGCTTCGTCGCAAAATGGTTGACAATCAAATTCGTACAGTCGATGTAACGGATTTATCAGTTCTTGAAGCGTTTTTAACGATATCTCGTGAAGATTTTGTATCGGAAGATGTGAAAGCATTAAGCTATCTTGATACCGATATTGCTTTATGTTCAGCGCAAGATGAGGTTTCTGCACGCTATTTGATGAAGCCTGCATCTCTCGCAAAATTATTACAGCTTGCTGCTGTAAAATCATCAAATGTTGTTTTAAATATTGGTGCAAATAGTGGTTATTGTGCAGCCTTGCTTTCAAAACTTGCAGGGTCTGTGATTGCGTTGGAAAGTAATGAGGCTCTTTTTGAACGTGCTCTTGAAGCTTTAGAACGTAATCAATGCGATAATGTGGTTGTCATTCATGGTCCATTAGAGCAGGGATATGCCGTTGAGGGACCTTATGATGTAATTTTTATTGAGGGATCTGTCGATTTTATTCCACAAGGTATTTTTGAGCAAATGAAAGACAGTGGACGTCTTGTTGTGGTTGAAGGGCATGGAAATGCTGCTGTAGCACGAATCTATATCAAAGAAGATGGAATCATCTCAGCCCGTTGTGCTTTTAATCTCGCTGTAAAGCCTCTTCCTTGTTTTTTTAAAAAACCTGATTTTGTATTTTAGTGCTTGTTTGTTTTATGAATAAAAGATAATTCTGTTATTTATTTGGGGTTTGTGATTGTGTGTATTGCGTTTAAAATAAAGAAGAAGTTTCAAGCGTGTTTTTTGCTGGTGTTGAGTCTTTTTTTATCGGAGGCTGTTTGTGCTGAAACGTTGATGGATGCTTTTTCTAAAGCTTATAAAAACAATGCTAAGTTGAATAGTGAACGGGCGGCTGTTCGTATATCCGGTGATGATGTTGTGATTGCGCGATCAGGGTTATTACCACAAGTTGAAGGGGTTGGGAGTTATGGGCGGAATAAGTCTTTTTCAGGTCCTTATGTCACTTCTGGATCTATAGGCGTAAGATTAACCCAAAGATTATTTGACGGTTTTATCACGCAAAATATGTTTTCTTCCGCTCAAGTTAAGCTGCAGGCGCAACGTGAGTATCTTCGTAATGCTGAGCAAAATACATTTCTGGAGACTGTGACGGCTTATGCTAATGTCTATCAAGCACGTCGTATTGCCAATCTCCGGAGAGAAAATTTAGCTGCTCTTGAAGAGCAAGTTCGTTCCAATAAAGCAAAATTTGATGTGGGTGAGGGAGGGCGTGTTGATCTTGCTCAAGCTCAAGCTGCACGTTCCGTGGCGGTTTCAGAGCTGAGTCTTGCTCGTGCTGATGTAAAAGCAGCAGAGGCAGTGTATCGACAAATTATTGGTTCTGACCCTGAAAAGCTAAAACGTCCACCTGTTGCGACAGATTTTCCTGTCAATCTTGATATGGCTTACCAAATGAGCGCTGTGATGCACCCAGCAATCCTTTATGCTCAATATTTAGTCGATGCGAGTGGCTACAATGTAAAGGCGAAAGAAGGAGCGTTGCTCCCTAAAGTTGATTTTTCTGCAACAGCATCCTATAATCGAATTTACAGTGGTCCTGGAGAGGATGGCGTTTCTAAATCAATCGGATTGTCCGTGAGTGTTCCAATCTTTGAAGGAGGGCGTACGTCTGCGCAGATTCGCCAATCGAAGGAACAGCTTGGACAGGCACAGCTTCAACTTGATTTGGCGCGTAGTAATACAAGACAAGCACTTACTTCTGCTTGGTTTCAGTTGGAAGGTGCGCGTGCGTCTGTTGTTGCTTACCGTGAAAGTGTGCGTGCTGCTGAAATTGCTCTTAAAGGTCGTGTTCAAGAAAATCGTGTAGGGCAGGCAACAACATTGGATGTTTTAAATTCTCGTACTCAATTGATTAATGCTCAAATTGCGCTTGCAACGGCAGAGCGCAATGCTGTTGTGGCGAGCTATAGTGTTCAATCTTCTATTGGTAAATTGACTGCAAATTATCTAGGCTTAAAAACAATTCAATAATACGTAAAAGTAGCTCTTTTATCTCAAATCATTTTAGTTTTTTTTAAATTAGTTAATTAGCCGTTGGATATGTTGAAAATAGAGCGGTGATATGTTCTTTTAAGTGTAGAAAATTGTGCGTAGTGCCCTCTTTATGACAAGCATATTTGAAAATATCACGAGAGGCATGTTGATCTTATAATTCTTTTGCATACACTGAAAATGTGATTCTATTTGTTGTTGCGTCTTTGAGAGGTTGTAAAGCATGGTACAGAGTTCAAGCGTGTTACGTGAGCCAAGTATGGATGAAATTTTGACATCTATTCGTGAAATAATCGAAGAAAATGCGGTTCAATCTGATCACTTTTTAAATGAAGATGTTGCAGTGAATGCTTCGGGGGATCGTTTGGAAGTTGCGTCGGAAGGTGTTTATGATACAGCCTTATCGGTTGATGATGCTATGAAGGCTTTAGCTGATCGTATTGGTCTTTCTACTGAAAATCAAGGGGGGAGAAGTGCGCAAGAGAAAGAGGATACAAAGGTAGAAAACGATACAATTGGTGTGGATGTGCAAAAGATGAAGTTTTCTTCTGAAGAACGAAATTCTGATTATAAAGCAAAAGAATATGAAAGTGAAATCAAAAAGTCACCGTTAGAAGCTGGGGGAGCTGGTCGTGTAAAGTTGTCTGCGTATTGCATTTCTTCTGCAGAAAAGATTGCAAAGGATGTGTTGCGTCCGGCTATAGCAGAATGGTTGCAGTCTAAATTACCTGTTTTGTTGGAAGATATTTTACGTGAAGAGATTGTGAAGGCGATTAAAAAATCGTCTTAATTATTTTTTGATATTGTTTTTATGTTTTTCATTTTATGAAAAGTTTATTTGAGATCTTTCGGGCTCTCTAGTGAGGGGTGAGATTTGCGGGATTCTGATCGGGGTTTGATCATATATTGTGTTTTTCAGCGGCGTTATGGATGGATAGAATGTTAGAAAAAAACTATGATGCTGCTTCCATAGAGCAACGGGTTGCAAAGAGATGGGAGACTCGTGGGGCTTTTAAAGCGGGAGCGGGATCTAAAAGGGGGACAGAGCCTTTTTGCGTTATGCTTCCGCCTCCTAATGTTACAGGCTCACTTCATATGGGGCATGCGCTCAATACGACAATTCAAGATATCATGGTTAGATTTCAGCGGATGCGTGGCAAAAATGTATTGTGGCAGCCTGGTATGGATCATGCTGGGATTGCTACACAAATGGTTGTAGAGCGTCAACTTGCAGAACGCCAAGAGCCAACACGTCAAGAAATGGGGAGAGAAAAGTTTATTGAGCGTATTTGGGAGTGGCGCCATGAAACAGGAGGCATTATTGCAAACCAGTTGCGCCGCCTTGGCGTTTCATGTGATTGGTCGCGTGAGCGCTTTACAATGGATGAGGGGTTGTCGCAGGCTGTTCGTGAAGTCTTTGTCACGCTTTATAGGCAAGGATTGATATATAGAGATAAGCGCCTCGTCAATTGGGATCCTAAATTGTTGACGGCTATTTCGGATCTTGAAGTTGAGCAAAAAGAAGTTCAAGGACATTTATGGCACTTTAGATATCCACTTGAGGGTAAAATTTTTGACCCCAATGATGCGACAACTTTTATAACAGTGGCGACAACACGACCAGAAACAATGCTTGGTGATACAGGAATTGCTGTTCATCCTGAAGATGAGCGTTATAGAAATCTTATAGGTAAAAATGCTCTTTTGCCGCTTGTTGGTCGTCGGTTGTTGATTGTTGGTGATACGCATGCTGATCCTGAGGCTGGAAGTGGTGCTGTAAAAATCACACCTGCTCATGACTTTAATGACTTTGAAGTAGGACAGCGTAATGATTTACGCTTAATCAATATTTTTACCCAAAAAGCCGAGATTTTTCTCTGTGAGAATGAAGCGTTTTTTGAGGGGTTGGTTTTATCAGATGAATTAAAAATGTTAGTAGACAATCTTGATAAAGCTGATCGTTTTATTGCGCGCCAGAAGATTATTTCTTTTATGGAAGAACGAGGGTATTTAGCTTCTGTTGATGATCATTCCCATATGGTTCCTCATGGAGATCGCAGTGGTGTACCTATTGAACCTTTTTTGACAGATCAATGGTATGTTCATGCTGCCGAATTAGCGAAGCCAGCGATAGAAGCTGTTCAACAAGGAAAAACGCACTTTGTTCCTGATAACTGGAAAAAGACCTACTTCAATTGGATGCAAAATATTCAACCTTGGTGCATTTCTCGCCAATTATGGTGGGGGCATCAGATTCCTGCTTGGTATGGCCCTGATGGAACAGTTTTTGTGGAAAAAAGTGAGAAAGAGGCTTTAGATTCGGCTTTTGCTCATTATGGTGAGGTCGTTGAATTAATTCGTGATCCAGATGTTTTAGATACTTGGTTTTCATCAGCTCTTTGGCCTTTTTCAACATTAGGATGGCCTGATAAAACAACTGAATTATCCACTTTTTATCCAACATCTTTATCTGTGACAGGATTTGATATTATCTTTTTCTGGGTTGCTCGTATGATGATGATGGGACTTCACTTTATGGGTGAAGTTCCTTTCCCAACGGTTTATGTGCACGCTCTTGTCCGAGATCAAAAGGGGGCAAAGATGTCAAAATCAAAGGGAAATATTATTGATCCCTTAGAGCTTATTGATCAGTATAGCGCTGATGCTCTTCGTTTTACTTTGGCTATTATGGCCGCGCAAGGTCGTGATGTAAAACTTGATACTTCCCGCATTGCTGGTTATCGTAATTTTGCTACGAAATTGTGGAATGCTACCCGATTTGCACAGATGAATGGTGTGAAGCATGATCTAACTTTTAAGCCAGAACAAGCAAAGCTGGCCCTTAATCGTTGGATTTTAACTGAGCTTTCTAAAACGATTTCAGTAGTAACAGCGGGTATTGAACACTATAAGTTTAATGAGTCTGCAGCTGCTCTTTACCGTTTCATTTGGAATACATTTTGTGATTGGTATTTGGAACTTCTCAAACCACTTTTTCAGGGTGAAAATGAAGATGCTAAAAGTGAGGCTCAAGCTTGTACGGCTTGGGTTTTAGATGAAGTCTATAAACTTCTTCATCCCTTTATGCCTCATATGACAGAAGAATTGTGGTCTCTTACAGAAACGCAAGGGATCAAGCGTGAGGATATGCTCGCATTGACAAAATGGCCAGAGGAAACATTGATAGATGAGAAGGCTGCTGCTGATATTAATTGGCTTATTGATGTGGTGACGGGGATTCGGTCTGTACGTTTTGAAATGAATATTCCAGCAGCGACACGCGCACCTCTTGTCGTTGTCGAGGGAGGGGAAGTAACTCGGGAGCGTGTACAGCGTTATGATGCACTTCTTAAAAAGTTAGCGCGTATTGAAGTTATTGATTTTTCTGATAAAGTTCCGGAAGTATCGGCACAAATGATTTTGGGAGAGGCTGTTTTTTGTTTGCCATTAGGACAGTTGATTGATTTGGAGGCTGAACGTGTTCGTTTGAGGAAGGAGGTCTGTAAAATTGAACAAGATATTGAAAAAATATCGCTTAAGTTAAATAATCCCAGATTTATAGCAAATGCAAAAGCAGAAATTGTTGAAAATGAACAAAATAGGGTTGTAGAACTGCGTGCTGCGCAGAAAAAAATGTCTATTGCTTTAGAGCGGTTAGGCTGATTTTCACTTTTTGTTTTTCTATGAATGATTTTATAGCATTATGGTTGGTATTGATTTTTTTAAGAAGACTTTTTTTCGTGAATGCAGTCATGAAATCTTTATGGGGGCAGCGTTTTGGATTTATCAAAGAGATGTTTCTTAAGGCACTCAGGCTCATTCCGCTTTGGCGGCTGTGAATAGTATAACGGTAAATTGATTAAGCCTCTCCATCTTTACGCTTGTGAAGAACAAGTCAAGCGCCATCACACACTTAGCCAGCAGCTTGACGGTGGGCGAATAGATCTTGGCACTTAAAACGATTCAAGAGTTATTTTTAGTTCTTTCTTCCATAGTTTCATTTAACACAGGCTCTCCCTGCTTATCATGTGCAAGTCGAAGAGTTTTGATTGATTCAATATGAAACAGGTTCAAATAAGAGAATATTTACAATATTTGAGGGTTTCATGCAAGATGAGAAACAGTAAACTATGATTATAAATCAATATATTGACTTGTTTCGGAACACTATCACTTAGGGCAATAAGGCGTATAAAATTTTCACATGTGGTATTTTTGTCATTTATAGGTAGCGATGAATATTGGGGGGGCTTATTTTTGGAGAGCTTATAAAGGTGTAAGCATGTAAGGTCATTATATTTTTTAGCCTCCCATGTTATGATAGATCTTGTATGTGAGTATATTTATTGGAGGCGTTTAAAATTCTCTTTTAAGCTCATTTATAAACTTTTCTCATCATTTATTCACAAGTTATTTTAATGGTTTCAAGATGAGAAGAGGGAAGGAGTCTTTCTGTATTGAAGGGGATGATTCAAATTGGAAATAATAATTTATCTTTATAAATAAATGTCTTATCTATTAAGTAAAGCATAGAAAGCATCGAGCAATTAGAATTTAGCGAAAAAACTGTATTATTTACCGATTGATGGGTATGAGAAACTTTATCTTTAGCTAGAGAGACAGTCGTGAAGTTAGAAGTTATAAGTTAACGATCATTATTGTATTTGTCCATCTTTCATGTTATTTCTTGTGCTTAAATATTTACCATTCATCATATATCCCCTCCGTTCTCAAAATTCTGTTCAATGAGCGGGTTGTTTCATTGAACACTTTTGATATTTTTTATTTATTTTTCTTTTCTTTTAAAAATTTTACTTTAAAATCTTTCGTGTTTCTTACAAAGAAAAGTGTTTAAAGATCTACAAAGAAATTTGTAACAGATAGAACAATTAACATTGGGAGAGAGGGGGAAAAAATGGTCAAGAGATTTCAGATATGGAAAAAAGCTACGGTTGTTGCAACTTTAGGGGGATTTTTTTCGACTGTTTATGCAATAGATGTTAATAGCTTGCAGGAAGTGCATGATGGTTCGTTTTATTTTTTGACACGTGGTATGTCTGCTTATAAAAATGGGCAGATAAATCAGGCTATTTCAGCGCTACGTTGTGCCGCTAAGAGGGGGCATATTGGCGCGAATTGGAAACTTGGCTCTATCTACGTAAATGGTGATGGTGTCCCTAAAGATGATTACAAGGCTTATCGTTTTTTTGCATATATCGCTGAAAAAGGTGCTGATCTTGGCTCAGAGGATGAAAGTTATGTTTCTGATGCATTGGTTAAGCTTGCTGGATATATAAAAAAAGGTATTCCTCAATCGCCCGTGAAACCTAATCCTTCTTATGCCGCTCGTCTTTATATGCAGGCTGCGGTGAATTATAGAAATCCTAAAGCTCAGTATCATTTAGGAAAAATATTTTTAAAGGGAGAGGGACGGGAGAAGAATCTTATACAAGCAGCACGATGGTTTCAACTTTCAGCAAAAAGAGGAAACCCTTCTGCCCAAGCGATGCTTGGAAACATGCTTCTTAAAGAAGGAAAAATCGTTCGCGGTACGGCAATGCTAACTACAGCCTATGAAAAAGCGAACGTAAAAGACAAAAATTGGATTCGACCTTTGCAAGAGCACGCTTTTTTTCTTTGTAATGAATTTGAGAGACGTACAGCAATTTCACTGGTTGCTGATATTTTAAAAAACAAGAACTTTTAATTATCTTGTTGTAATATTTGTTTACACTCTCTCATCTGTTATTAAACTTTACTGTTTTGTGTCCAAGTTTACAGCAGAGATAGCTTTTTGCGATGATATAATGGCTAATGACTTAAGATCTTAGACAAAAATTCCTGCGCTCTTGGTGTTCTTTCTTGTGGATGAGAAAAGAACTCTTTAGATGAGCAATCTTCAAGAATTGTTCCTTGATCTATGAAAATAATACGCTCTGAGACTTTTTGTGCGAATCCCATTTCATGGGTTACACAAATCATTGTCATACCTTCTTCTGCTAAACTGATCATGACATCAAGCACTTCACCTACCATTTCAGGGTCTAGAGCAGAAGTTGGTTCATCAAAAAGCATAACAAGTGGATCCATGGTTAAAGCACGTGCAATAGCAACACGTTGTTGTTGTCCTCCAGAAAGTTGACCAGGATATTTATCTTTATGTTCAATAAGCCCCACACGTTCAAGATACAACAAACCACGTTCAAGTGCTTCTTTTTTGCTTCGTTTTAGAACTTTGATTTGGGCAATTGTCAAATTTTCTGTGACAGATAAATGGGGAAAAAGCTCGAAGTGTTGAAATACCATTCCCACCTGACTGCGTAATTTAGGCAGATTCGTTTGTTTTGAATGAACGGGTATTCCATTAATCCAAATTTCACCTTTTTGAAAAGGGACGAGAGCGTTAATGGTCTTAATGAGTGTTGACTTTCCTGATCCTGATGGCCCACAAACGACAACAACTTCTCCTTTATTAATGTTGGTTGTACAGCTTTTAAGAACTTGAACTTCACCATACCAGTTAGAAACATTTTTTATTTCGATCATATGAGTAGACATTTTTTCCCCGTTAGCGAATAATGGACACCTTTTTTTGTACATATAAAACGATTTGTGACAGTGTAAAACAGATAACAAAATAGAAAATAGCTGCTAGGATATACGCTTCTTGCTTTACACCAAAATTATTAGCAGCAATATCAAAACCATTCAAAAGGCTATGACCACTGATGGCATAAACAAGGGTTGTATCCTGAAAAAGAATAATGACTTGTGTTAAAAAAACTGGAAGCATATCTCTAAAGGCTTGAGGAAGAATGACAATGTACATACTTTGCCAATATGTCATTCCAAGAGCTTGGCCTGCATATTTTTGTCCTTGCGAAACTGAATTGATACCAGCACGCATAATTTCAGCAAAATAAGCCGTTTCAAATGCGGTAAAGGTAATGAGTGCTGATTTATTGGCACCGATGGATGTCCCTGTTAAAAAAGGCAGAAGCACGAAAAACCATAAGATAACCATCACAAGGGGTATCGAACGCATAGCTGTTATGTAAACGATTGCAAACCAAGAAAGAATTTTTATGGAAGAAAGGCGTATCATTGCTAAAAGCGTGCCGAAAATAAATCCCAGTACCGTTGCAAAAAGCGTTAGAAAAACGCTAAAGAGCAAGCCTGATAAAATGTAAGAACGAAATACATCAAAGGTAAAAAAGGAAAAATCAAAATTTGAAAAATTGAAAGGAAAATAAAGTCCAAATTGAGAGCTTATGAAATCTATCATATTCAATTTCCCTTTGTTTGGAAATTAGGAATTTTGAGTATTTGTTCAATCACGGTCATCACAATAAATACGAATAAGGCTAACAGAATATAAAGAATCGTAACAAGCAAATAGTTTTCGTAAACATGACTTATTTCTTCAATTGCTTGATATTGAAATTGCATGAGTTCATTTATTGAAACAGCGAATGCTATAGATGAATTCTTTACAATACCCATTGCTTCTGAAGTAAGCGGCGGCATAATTGCACGAATAGCACGCGGCAATATAATATAACGATAACTTTGATACGTTGTAAACCCCATTGCCATAGCAGCATAGCGTTGTCCTGAAGGAATCGCTTCAATGCCTGAACGAACTTGTTCTGCAATGCGTGCCGATGTAAAAAATCCCAATGCACATGTTATTAAGAGAATGGGGGGAAAGTTCATCGCTGGTGGATAGATCTTGGGAACAACAAAATACCATAAAAATACCTGTACAAGGAGGGGAATATTACGCATAACTTCTACCCAAATAACACCGATAGTGCGAAATACACAATTGATGATGGATGTTTTAGGTAAAGTGCGCATTGTCCCTATAATAATACCACAAAATATAGCTAATATAAGTGAAGTGATGGACAATATAACCGTATTTTTTAAGCCATCAAGAAGTGTGTCTAGATAAGTATGACTCACCCCAAGAGTACCCAAGCATCCTGTTACCAGTGTTTGAGTAAGGTCATCTCTACAAAGGAAAGAAAAATCCATTAATTAATATTCCCTCAAATTAGGCATTCACAAATAAGACAATAGATCAAGCCTATTTACATAGGCAGAATTTACTAAAAAGTGAACTAAAATATAAACCACACTCAATTTTTAAAGAGTGTGGTTCTTCTTTTCAAATTCTACAAATCTTTTTCTGTATAGCTTTCCCGCGGCTTATTGTTTGGGTAATCCCAAGCATATCTTGTTTGTTTTGATAAGGGAAGGTTCATAACAGTATTAGCAGGTGGAATCGGTTTCATAAACCACTTATTATAAAGTTTTTCAAGTGATTTGTCTTTAATCTGACGAACGATGCTATCGTTGATTGCTTGTTCAAATTTTTTGTCATGTAATCTAAGCATGCAGGCGATGGGTTCGACTGAAAGTACGGTGTCAAGAATGACATAATCAGATGGATTTTTTGATTTTGCAATATGTCCAGCAAGAATTGAAGCATCCATAACAAATGCATCGGCACGACCAGATTCGAGTAATAAGAAACTATCTCCGTGATCTTTTCCTTGAACGACCTTAAAGTGAATGTTTTTTGCACGTTTGTTTTTACGAATAAGTTGAACAGATGTCGTACCGGTGGTTGTTGCAACTGTTTTTCCATTTAAATCGTCAAGAGATTTAATGTTAGAATTTTTCTTCACAGCAATCCGAACTTCTTCAACGTATGTCGTATAAGCAAATGCTGCTTCTTTACTACGGGAAGTATCATTTGTTGTTGAGCCGCACTCAAAATCATAGGTTTTATTTTTTAAGAGAGGAATTCTATTTTGAGAAGTGATGGGAAGATAATGAATTTTAATCGGTTTACCAATTTTTTTTGAGATATCATCAATGATACGTTCTGCCATTTCTGTATGAAAACCTACATATTTATTATTACCAAGGGCGTAGGCTAAACCAGATGATTCACGGACACCTAAAGTGATTTCTCCTGTTCGTTTTATTTTTTCAAGCGTATCATTTCCAGCATGCGCAACACTGGTGAGCCCAATGGTTGTTGCCGCAATAAACATTAATAATGATTTCTTCATTTCTGTCCTCCATTCATTTATTTTTTATTGTAATTATTTAAGATATACTGTTTTCACGGTGTAACATAGTTATTCTTCTGAGTGGAATCTTTTTTATTGTTTCATGAAATAAGAGCTATACTTTTTTAATTGACATTAAGATGAATCCAAACAGGAACATGGTCAGATGGTTTTTGGTATCCCCTTACCTCTGTTTGACTATGAGCGCAGATGAGCTGATCAACCGCTTCTGGTGATAAGAGTAAATGGTCAATGCGAATCCCATTATTTTTAGGCCATGCCCCAGCCTGAAAATCCCAAAAACTAAAAGAGGGTGTATCGGTAACATTCCGGATAGCATCGTAAAGACCTAAATGAAGAATACGTTGGAATGCTTTTCTTGTTTCTTGAAGAAATAAGGCATCTTGATTCCATTCTTGAGGTTTTTTTGCATCTAATGGGGCAGGGATGACATTATAATCACCGGCTAGCACAAGGGGCTCTTCATAGGCAAGCAATGATTTTGCATGTGTATATAATCTTTCCATCCATTCCATCTTATAGGAATATTTTTCACTCTCAATAGGGTTCCCATTTGGCAAATAGAGAGATGCAATACGTACAACGCCTTTGTTTGTTGAATAAACGGCTTCAATGTAGCGTGTTTGTTCATCATTATCATTGCCTGGTAATCGACGGATCACTTCATCGGGTGTTTTTTTAGAAAGAATCGCAACGCCATTAAAACTTTTTTGTCCGTGTGTTTCTATATGGTAACCTAGATTCTCAATGGCATCACGTGGAAAATTTTCATCAATACTTTTAATTTCCTGTAGACAGACTATGTCTGGCTGACTTTGCTGTAGCCATTGATACAATGTTTCATGTCGTGCTTTTATTCCGGCAATATTCCACGTTGCTATTTTCATGGTGCTCATCAATGATATCAAATATGCAATTCAATTTTCTGCGTTAGTGTTTTATCGCATTCACATCGTTTTTTTATTTATTAGGGCGATATTAGTATGATGAATCGATTTATCAAGAGTTTCGATAAAAGCAATTTGAACGTTTTAAAATTTAATTTATTTTCATTTTTGAAAACTTTCTGCTGTTTAGTTCTTGACGAATGTTTGTGTTCTCGCTATTAGACACCAATATAACTGATGTGGAAGTGATCATTTGTTTTGGATGTGGTCCAGAAGATCATTTAAACAGGCGTTAAGATTAAAAGCAAATGTAGTGCAAGAGGCTATTGCCTTCTCTGCTTGTGATCGGGTAGGCTGTTTCTAGCAGGTGTGCCCGATTTTGTGTGTAGATCAGACGTCTATTCCGATTCTGTTGGAATAGGTTGAGATAAAAATAGGAAAGCCCGATTGGGCGAGATGAATTTAGATCGAAAAGAGGAAGGTTACATGCCTACCGTAAATCAATTGATTCGCAAGCCACGTGTAGTGCCTGTCAAGCGTAATAAAGTTCCTGCTCTGCAGTCGAATCCGCAAAAGCGTGGTGTTTGTACGCGTGTTTATACAACAACACCGAAGAAACCTAATTCTGCTCTTCGTAAAGTTGCAAAAATTCGTTTGACGAATGGATTTGAGGTGATTGGTTATATTCCTGGAGAAGGACATAATCTTCAAGAGCACTCTGTTGTAATGATTCGTGGTGGTCGTGTGAAGGATTTGCCAGGAGTTCGTTATCACATTATTCGTGGTTTGCTTGATACGCAGGGTGTCAAGAATCGTAAACAGCGTCGTTCAAAATATGGCGCGAAGCGTCCAAAATAATATTGAGAGACAAAGCTAATGTCCCGTCGTCATAGAGCAGAAAAGCGTGAAATTAATCCAGATCCTAAATTTGGTGATTTGGTTATTATGAAATTTATGAATGCCATTATGTTTGATGGTAAAAAATCAGTTGCAGAGCGTATTGTTTATGGTGCGCTTGATTCTGTAGAAAAAAGGGTAAAGACAGATCCAGTAGATCTGTTTCATCGGGCTTTAGAGAATGTTGCGCCTCATGTTGAGGTTCGTTCGCGCCGTATTGGTGGTGCTACTTATCAGGTTCCGACAGATGTTCGTCCTGATCGTCGTCAAGCGCTTGCTATTCGCTGGTTGATCGCTGCTGCGCGTGGTCGGAATGAGACAACGATGATTGAACGTTTGTCTGGTGAATTAATGGATGCGGCTAATAATCGCGGTTCTGCCGTGAAAAAGCGTGAGGATGTTCATCGTATGGCTGAAGCTAACCGTGCATTCTCGCATTATCGCTGGTAAAGGTTTTAAACTAAGGCAAATATGATGGCTCGCGAATATAAAATTGAAGATTATCGTAATTTTGGTATTATGGCGCACATTGACGCTGGTAAGACTACGATGACGGAGCGTATTCTGTTCTATACGGGTAAGAATCATAAAATCGGTGAGACACACGATGGTGCTTCTACGATGGATTGGATGGAGCAGGAACAAGAGCGCGGTATTACGATTACATCTGCTGCGACGACGACTTTTTGGGAGGGGCGTGACGGTCGGAAGCGTCGCTTTAATATTATTGATACACCAGGGCACGTTGATTTTACCATTGAGGTTGAGCGCTCTTTGCGTGTTCTTGATGGGGCGATAGCGTTGTTGGATGCTAATGCTGGTGTTGAGCCTCAGACAGAAACTGTTTGGCGACAGGCTGAAAAATATTGTGTCCCTCGCATGGTTTTTGTTAATAAGATGGATAAAATAGGGGCTGATTTCTATCGTAGTGTGGAAATGGTTGGTTCGCGGTTGGGAGCTAAGGCGCTTGTTGTGCAGTTGCCGATTGGTGCTGAAAATGACTTTGAAGGTGTTGTTGATCTTGTTGAGATGAAGGCTTTGAAGTGGGATGGCTCTATTGGTTCCTCAGCTGTGATAAGTGAAATTCCTTCTGATTTAAAGGAAAAGGCTGAAGAGTATCGCGAGAAACTCATTGAGATGGCTGTGGAGGTCGATGAGGCTGCTATGGAGGCTTATTTGGAAGGTGTTATGCCAACCAACGAGCAACTTGTTTCTCTTATTCGTAAGGGAACTGTAGAAGTTCAGTTTCACCCTGTTCTTTGTGGTACGGCCTTTAAAAATAAGGGTGTGCAGCCGCTTTTGGATGCTGTTGTTTCTTATCTTCCTTCTCCGATTGATATTCCGGCGATTAAGGGTATTGATGTGAAGACTGAGGCTGAGACGACACGCGAGTCTTCAGATGATGCTCCGCTGTCGATGCTTGCCTTTAAAATTATGAATGATCCTTTTGTTGGTTCGTTGACTTTCTGTCGTATTTACTCTGGTAAGGTTCATAAAGGTGTTTCTCTTGAGAATACTGTAAAGGGGAAGAAAGAGCGTTTAGGGCGTATGCTTCAAATGCATTCAAATTCTCGTGAGGATATTGATGAAGCATTTGCTGGTGATATTGTTGCCCTTGCCGGTCTGAAGGAAACAACAACAGGTGATACGCTTTGTGATCCTTTGAAGTCTGTTATTTTGGAGCGGATGGAATTTCCAGAACCTGTTATTGAGATTGCCATTGAACCAAAAACAAAAGCAGATCAGGAAAAAATGGGTATTGCTCTTAATCGTTTGGCAGCGGAAGATCCTTCGTTTCGTGTTAAGTCGGATGAGGAATCGGGTCAGACTATTATCGCTGGAATGGGTGAGCTTCATCTTGATATTATTGTTGATCGTATGCGGCGTGAGTTTAAGGTTGAAGCAAATGTTGGGCAACCTCAGGTTGCTTATCGTGAATCAATTACTAAAATGGCGGAAATTGATTACACTCATAAGAAACAATCAGGTGGTGCTGGTCAATTCGCTCGTGTGAAAATTGTTTTTGAGCCTCATGAAGGTGATGATTTTATTTTTGAGTCGAAGATTGTTGGTGGTGCTGTTCCTAAAGAATATATTCCGGGTGTCCAAAAGGGAATTGAAAGTGTTATGGGGTCGGGTCCTCTTGCGGGATTCCCTATGCTTGGTGTAAAAGCGACACTCATTGATGGTGGTTATCACGATGTTGATTCTTCTGTGTTGGCTTTTGAAATTGCTGCACGTGCAGCTTTTCGTGATGGCGCAAAAAAGGCTGGTGCACAGCTTCTTGAGCCAATCATGAAAGTGGAAGTTGTTACACCAGATGATTATGTTGGTGATGTTATTGGTGATCTCAATTCTCGTCGGGGGCAGATTTCAGGAACTGAAGCGCGCGGTATTGCAACGGTTGTGAATGCGATGGTTCCCTTGGCGAATATGTTTGGTTATGTGAATACCCTTCGCTCTATGAGTCAGGGGCGTGCGCAGTATACAATGCAGTTTGATCATTACGAGCCTGTTCCTTCGGCTGTTGCTTTGGAGATTCAAAAGAAATACGCTTAATTTCAGGTTGGTAAATTAATTTTTAACTTAGTCCTTGGCTTGGACGGAAAATGGAGAGCTCAAATGGCGAAGAGCAAATTTGAACGAACAAAACCGCATGTTAATATAGGTACGATTGGTCACGTTGATCATGGGAAGACTTCGTTGACAGCAGCGATTACGAAATTTTTTGGTGAGTTTAAAGCATATGATCAAATTGATGCAGCACCAGAAGAGCGCGCACGTGGTATTACTATTTCTACAGCCCACGTTGAGTATGAAACGGAAAATCGTCACTATGCCCACGTTGACTGCCCAGGACACGCAGATTA
>NZ_NJPP01000037.1 GCF_002778015.1 Bartonella tribocorum
GAGTAATACATTGAGTAATACATTGTTTTTTATATTTTTATTTATTTAAAAATGCTTGTTTCTTGTCCTTGACAATAAAAATATTTTCGACTTTTGGGGTTTATTTTGTTTTTTATCTCTTAAAGGGGATCTTGAAAGAATTTTTCGATAATGTATTAAATATTTTCCTATATTGTTTAGAATAAGAGAGAAGAATATGTATAAATTTTTCAAATTGATATAATTTTCTGTTCATGTTCTAATTACAATGTTTATTTTTATATCGTCGACTTTTAATAAAAAATTTTACTCATAGAAGTTTGCTTTAAATAAATCCTACACAATAATTTTTTATTATTGTGGGAATTTTTTTCTAATAGTATGTCTGATAAAATGAATTTACCTTTTGATAAAGAACATATTGAGCCAATAGAGTTACGTTCTGCTTTACAGGAACGCTATTTGGCTTATGCGCTTTCTACGATTACGCATCGTGCATTGCCTGATGTTCGTGATGGATTGAAGCCTGTCCATCGGCGGATTGTTCATGCGATGCGTCTTCTCAAACTGAACCCTGGACAGTCTTATGCGAAATGTGCGCGGATTGTTGGTGATGTTATGGGAAAGTTTCATCCTCATGGGGATGCATCTATTTATGATGCTTTAGTGCGCTTGGCTCAAAGTTTTGCGGTTCGCTATCCATTGGTTGATGGACAAGGCAATTTTGGTAATATTGATGGTGATAATGCTGCGGCTATGCGCTATACGGAAGCACGTATGACTGAAGTGGCTGCGTTGTTGCTTGAAGGAATTAATGAAAATGCTATTGATTTTCGTTTGACCTATAATGAAGAAGATGAAGAGCCTGTTGTTCTACCAGGTGCTTTCCCTAATCTTTTAGCCAATGGTTCCTCCGGTATTGCTGTTGGTATGGCAACATCTATTCCTCCCCACAATGTTGCTGAGCTCTGTGATGCGGCGCTGCATTTGATTGCATACCCCGATACGCGTGATGAGGATTTAAATCAATTTGTGCTAGGACCTGATTTCCCAACCGGTGGCATTTTGGTTGAGCCTAAAAAGAGTATTGAGGAATCTTATCGTATAGGGCGGGGTTTTTTTCGATTGCGTTCACGTTGGCATCAGGAAACTGGTAGCCGTGGTTCTTATGTGATTGTTGTAACTGAAATTCCCTACCAAGTTCAAAAGTCACGTCTTATTGAAAAAACTGCGGAATTGTTGCTTGCGCGGCGCTTACCAATGCTTGAGGATATTCAAGATGAATCAGCAGAAGATATCCGCATTGTGCTTGTTCCTAAAAATCGTTCGGTTGACCCTGAACTTCTTATGGAATCTCTTTTTAAGCTGACTGATTTTGAAGTAAGATTTCCTCTTAATCTTAATGTTCTATCTTCGGGAAAAATACCGAATGTTCTCTCGCTGCGAGAAAGTTTGCAGCAATGGCTTGAACATCGTCAAGAAGTGCTTATTCGACGCTCACATTATCGGCTTGATCAAATTGATGCTCGATTGGAAATTCTTCATGGGTATCTTATTGCCTATTTGAATCTCGATGAGGTTATTCAGATTATTCGTGAAGAGGATGAACCGAAAAAGAAACTGATTAATCGTTTTGAATTAACAGAAAATCAAGCTGAAGCTATTCTTAATATGCGCTTGCGCTCTTTACGGAAGCTTGAGGAATTTGAAATTCGTAAGGAGTTTGAAACTCTTAAAGCTGAAAAAGAAAAATTACAGAATTTATTAGATTCTCCTATAAAACAATGGAAAGTAATTTCAGAAGAAATTAAAAAAGTTCGCAACACTTTTGGTCCTAAAACGCTCTTAGGGAAAAGGCGTACGACATTTGAAGAAGCACCAAGACATGATCTTGATGATATTCAACAAGCAATGATCGAAAAAGAACCGGTTACTGTTGTTATTTCTGAAAAGGGGTGGATGCGTGCTTTGAAGGGGCATTTAAACGATTACAAGGCACTTTCTTTTAAAGAAGGAGACAATTTAAAGCTAGCGTTTCCAGCATTTACGACCGACAAAATTGTGCTGATAAGTACTGGTGGAAAGTTTTTTGCACTTGGTGCCAATAGTTTGCCTGGAGGACGGGGACATGGTGAACCCATTCGTCTTTTAGTTGATATGGATGATGAGCATGATATTCTTACAGCTTTTGTGCATCATGCAGAAGAAAAATTACTCTTGGTTTCATCTTATGGAAATGGCTTTATCGTTCCTGCTGCAGAAGTGATTGCTAATACACGAAAAGGAAAGCAAGTAATGAATGTTAAATCTCCTGATAAGGTAAAGCTTTGTGTTCCGGTCAATGGTGATCATGTTGCTGTGGTTGGTGAAAACCGAAAAATGCTTATTTTTTCTATTGAACAAATACCAGAAATGAATCGTGGTAAAGGGGTTCGTTTACAACGTTACAAAGAGGGTGGTATTGTTGATGCCAAGACTTTTAATTTATCAGAAGGCTTAAGTTGGCAAGATACAGCTGAACGAATCTTTACCCGTCAAGCTGATGATCTCATTGAATGGATGGGAACACGTGCAGGCGTCGGGCGTATGGTTTCAAAAGGATTTCCAAAATCAGGAAAATTTATCAATTAAATAACAGAACGTTTTTATTCCAAGCCTATAAAAGCATAAAGAAAAATGCTTATATGTTTTTTGTTATATAATAAGATGTTGATTTATATTAATAATTTAATATCACTATCATATTAAATGAAAGCCTCTAATATCCATAGGTTTTCTTATTGCAACCTTGCTCATGTTAAAACAATCAAAACGCTCTGCTCTCACATCACAAGTGGGATGCTATTGTAGATAGAAATTTATAAAGAAAGAAATCAAAAATGTCCTTTATGGGCTGCCTCAAGTGCCAAGAGTTGTTGTAACATTAGGAACTGAAATGAAAATATAGGCTTGCATGCTTCATAAATATGAGGATGATAAAATGGTTTTTGTATACCTTATTGTTTTAACTCATTATATCACTCATGGGAGCTATCGTGAAATGATTTGATGTTTTTAGAGGTGTATCTTTAAAAAAATATATGAATGTTTAACACAAGAATGTCCTAGAGGTATTCTGTTTTGTGTGATAGGCATAGCTTTCTTGTTTAAGAGAGATATTATTAATCTTGCTCGTAGCAATATTTATTCATTAGGGTTGTGATGATGTTGCCTAAAGAGATGACCACCTTCAGCCCATAAGACAAGAAGGATAGCAATAAGACTGAGAAAGAAAAATCCTGCTGAGTTTGGGATGGTTGTTTCATCAAATTGTTGGGCAATAAAAAAGCTAAGACCTGTAGCGAGAGATGTTTGAAGAAAACCGGATACAGAAGAGGCTGTGCCAGCAATTTCGCCCACAGACTCGAGAGCGAGTGTATTGAAGTTGGCCATGATACCACCGCAGGTAAACATTAATATACAATATAACGCCATATAAAAGGGAAAAGGGATAACTCCATCTGCTGAGATGGATCCAATGAACCAAATACATGAAGTGGCACAAAAAAGCAAAAGCATAGTATGGGCAATACGTCGCATTCCAAGACGTCTGACAAGTCGAGAATTCATAAATGATGAGAAAGCTTGAAATGCAGCACCGATGGCAAATGCTATCGGAAACCAAAAGCCTAAGTTATAAATTCCTTCATAAGTTTGTTGTGATGTATTAACAGAAATAAAAATGCAGCCTAAAATGATGGAAGTTGCAAGTGTGTAGCAAAGTGTTGTACGATTTGTCACAACAGTCCATAAATTGTGTTTGACTGAAGAAAAGGAAAGAGGGCGTTGTTCATGGAGTGTTTCAGGCAAGCGGAATTGAATCCAGATCATCAGCCCAAAGCCAACCATTGCCATGAAAATAAAAATGAATTGCCAATGTCCAAGCAGTAAAATGATCTGTCCTGTTGCGGGACCAATCATGGGTGCAACAAGAAAAACCATCATAACAATAGACATAACTTCTGCCATTTTTCGACCACTGTAGAGATCACGTACAACGGAAACCGTAAGAACGCGCATAGATGCTCCTCCAATACCTTGCAAAATACGCAAAATAAGCAGGAGAGAAAAATCCGTTACAAAGGCACAGCCAATCGCCGTAAATGAATAAAAAGCAAGCCCAATAAGCATAAGCTTACGTCGCCCATAGCGATCGCTTATTGGACCGAAAAATATTTGAGCAATACCATAGCTAATAAGATAACTCGAAATGATATAATGTTGATCATTCTCACTGAGAACATTTAATCCTTCCAAAATATTGGGCATAGCTGGCAACATAATGTCTACAGCTATAGCATTAATAGCCATGAGCGAAGCAATAAGAATAACAAATTCTTTATAACCAATTTTTTTTCTAATCGCTTCACTATGCGTTTGTTCATCAATTGAATATGACATACGGCATCCTTGAAATAAAAATTTCGTTTGAAAACAGTTCTTTTTTAAGAATCTGGATAAAATAAAAGATACCTATGATTGATTACAGGATATATTTTTTTCTTTCAAAAGTTCCTGTAACTCATTATTTTGAAACATCTCTTTAACAATATCACAGCCTCCAACAAATTCACCTTTGATATAAAGCTGTGGAATTGTTGGCCAATTTGAGTAATCTTTGATCCCTTGACGCAATTCGTCAGAAGCTAAGATATTAATCCCTTTATAAATCAAGCCTAAATAATCAAGGATTTGAACAACTTGTCCTGAAAATCCACATTGCGGAGCGTCAGGTGTCCCTTTCATGAATAAAATGACGTCGTTTGTTTTAATCTCGTTGTCAATAAAATCATGAACAGTGGTCATTTTTATCCCTCGATATTTCAGATTTTTGCATGTGTGTAATTTATACTTGCACTATTCTTAATCGTATTGAATGAATGAATGCAAGAAGAAATTTTAGATTATTTGGGAATATTTGTTTGCAACATTAAGGCGTGAAGATCATTTCCCATATTGCCTTTCAGGGCATCATAGACCATTTTATGTTGTTGAACACGGGTTTTTCCGCGAAAACTTTCAGAAATAACTTTTGCTGCATAATGTTCTCCATCTCCAGCAAGATCACGAATTGTTACAGTAGCATCGGGAATACCTTCACGAATAAGTGTTTCAATTGCATGGGCACTCATTGCCATCATTATTCTCCTATGTTGTTCATTTTTTTGTAAGAGCTGTTTCACGAGAAAGGATAATTTTTTACTTTTCACCCATAAATTGTGGAAACCAGTTTTCATAGGCTTGTGTAAGACTTTCTACGGGAAGTGTTAATATCCCATCTATATTAAGAGAATCTCCCTCAACATGACCCAGCTCTGTTAAAACAATGGCATGGGTTTTTGCGTGCTCTTTAAGACTGCTAAGAGCATCAGTTTTGACGGCTAAAAGATAACGTCCTTGGTCTTCTCCAAAAAGTTCTGCATGATGGGGGGATTTATTGCTTAATTTTACTTTGATTCCTTTCCCTGCTTTAATTACCATTTCTGCAAGTGCAATCGCTAATCCTCCGTCAGAAATATCATGAGCGGCATGGACAAAACCGCTATTAATAACATCTCGAACGAATTGACCATGTTTTTGTTCAAGTTGCAAATCTACAGGGGGAGGGGCGCCTGCATCAATATTTAAAATGTCACGCGCATAGATTGATTGTCCTAAATGAGAACCGCAATCTCCTACTAAAATGATACGATCTCCATTTTGCATACCACTTATTGTTACCATTTTAGACCAATCACTAAGGAGGCCTACACCAGCAATTGTGGGGGTAGGAAGAATAGCTTCTCCATTTGTTTCGTTGTAAAGAGAAACATTGCCAGAAACGATAGGAAAATCGAGGATTCTACAGGCTTCTCCGATGCCTTTAATCGCGAAAACCAATTGTCCCATAATTTCAGGTTTTTCAGGATTCCCAAAATTGAGATTATCTGTCGCAGCCAGTGGTGTTGCACCTGTCGTGCTAATATTTCTCCAGCATTCTGCAACAGCTTGTTTTCCTCCCTCATAAGGATCAGCTTCACAATAGCGCGGTGTTACATCCGAAGAAAATGCAAGGGCACGTTTACTCTTATTGCTTATGCGAATAACGCCGGCGTCACCTCCTGGACAAATGAGGCTATTGCCTTGGATAAGAGTATCATATTGTTCATAAACCCAGCGCCGCGAACTTTGATCAGCAGAATTCAATAAAGTTAGAAGCGCATCACCAAGATTCTCAACTTTTTTGAAGTCTTCTGCTTTCAGAAGTGTTTTTTTTGCAGGTTCACTCCAGGGGCGATCATAAACAGGCGCTTCATCACCAAGTTCTTTGATGGGAAGATTGACAACTTCTTCTCCTTGATGAAATACACGGAAACGTAAATCATCGGTTGTTTTTCCAATAATGGAAAAATGGAGCCCCCACTTATGAAAAATTGCTTCTGCTTGCTTTTCTAGCTCTGGTTTTAGGACCATAAGCATACGCTCTTGACTTTCAGAAAGCATCATTTCATAGGCTGTCATGTTTTCTTCACGAACGGGAACTGTATCGAGATTAAGCTGTATTCCTAGATTTCCTTTTGCGCCCATTTCAACGGCAGAAGAGGTGAGACCTGCAGCCCCCATATCTTGAATAGCAACCACAGCGCCAAGTTCCATGAGCTCTAAACATGCTTCAAGAAGACATTTTTCTGTAAAAGGATCACCGACTTGAACGGTTGGGCGTTTTTCACTGATTGAATCATCAAATTCAGCAGAAGCCATTGTTGCGCCACCGACACCATCTCGCCCCGTTTTTGCACCAAGATAAACAACAGGGAGTTCGATACCTTGTGCTTTAGAATAAAAAAGGGCGTCTGTCTTTGCAATACCGGCAACAAAAGCGTTAACGAGGATATTACCATTATAACGCTTATCAAAATTGATTTCTCCACCAACCGTTGGAACACCAAAAGAATTGCTGTAGCCACCTATTCCAGAAACAACGCCAGTAACAAGATGGCGCGTTCGGGGGTGATCTGGAGCGCCAAAACGCAATGCATTCATAGCCGCAACAGGACGGGCGCCCATCGTAAAGACATCACGCAAAATACCACCAACCCCTGTTGCCGCCCCTTGATAAGGTTCAATATAAGAAGGATGGTTATGGCTTTCCATTTTGAAAACAACACATTGCCCTTCACCAATATCGACAACGCCAGCATTTTCACCAGGACCTTGAATAACACATTTTCCTTCTGTCGGAAGAGTTTTGAGCCATTTTTTAGAAGATTTATAGGAACAATGTTCGTTCCACATTGCAGAAAAAATTCCCAGTTCAGTAAATGTTGGTTCTCTCCCGATTAACGTTAGGATACGTTGATATTCATCCTCTTTTAGGCCGTGTTGTGCAATGAGCTCTGGTGTAATTGTGATGTTATTGCAAGGATTCATGAGTATTTATCCGTCAAATTAATCGAAATTTAGTATTTTAATTTTTTAAATCTATCAGCTTAAATTATGGAAAACTACATGGTTTAAGAATTAAAAATATTCATAAATCGTAAGCTGAAGATTTTATTTGGTTGGGTGGATTCCGAGACCAAAAATAATCTTAAACAATTATGTGTTTAGAGAATAATCTCCATGGTTATTTGTATAGAATTTTTTTCATAAATTTACAACGCGAGAAATGATAAAGACCTTTGTTTTTACAATTATAAAGGACAAGAATTTTTGCCGCATCATCCATTGACTAATTCTAAAGCACTTTGAAAAAGTAAACGACCGTCACTCCCTCCGTGAGCGGGTTCGATAAAGTTTTCAGGATGGGGCATCATCCCAAGAATATTACCAGCTTTATTAACAATACCAGCAATATCTTTTATTGAGCCGTTAGGATTTGTATTTTCTGCGTAGCGAAAAACAATTTGTTCATTGTCTTCCATCTGTTTTAATGTTTCATTGTCAACAAAGTAATTTCCATCATGATGGGCAACAGGACAACGAATAATTTGTCCTTTAGAATAATATCGAGAAAATTTTGTCTTGGCATTAACGACTTCAAGTTTGACTTCACGACAAACAAATTTTAAGGAAGCGTTACGCATTAAAGTCCCAGGGAGCAATCCAGCTTCTAACAAAATTTGAAATCCATTACAAATACCTATTATCGTAATACCTTCTTGCGCTTTTTCACGAATAGCTTTTAGGATGGGGGTTCGCGCTCCAATAGCACCGCATCTTAAGTAGTCGCCATAAGAAAAACCACCAGGAATAATAATAACATCGACAGCTGGAATTATTGTTTCTGTTTGCCAAATTTTGAGTGGCTCAACTCCTGTTATATGATGCAACGCTGCAACCATATCACGGTCGCGATTTAATCCAGGAAGCTGAATGATGGCAGTTTTCATGAGCGTTTCACTTACAGAAGTTCGATAGTATAATTTTCAATGACAGTATTTGCGAGTAACTCTTCGCACATCTGGTCAAGCTTTTCCTTTGCTGTTTCAGAAGGCTGATCATCAAGAACAATATCAAAAACTTTTCCTTGACGAATGGAGGAAATACCTTCGAAAGCTAAACTTTTTAAAGCACCGACAATAGCTTCTCCTTGTGGATCAAGAACGCTTTCTCTTAAAGTAACTGTAATGCGTGCTTTCATTTTTTGCTTCCTGTTATTCAAAGAACCTCTCCTTTGAAGAGGTATATTTATAGAAGGGAATAATTATTTTTACCTTGTGTTTACTTGACGCGCTTTTTTACTTTACCAAGACGGGACCACTTGGCCGAGTTGGCTCATTTTCATTCATAATGCCAAGGCGTTTTGCAACCTCTTGATAGGCATTAATAAGCCCGCCCATATCACGACGAAAACGATCTTTGTCCATTTTTTCTCGTGTTTGCATATCCCATAGTCGTGCAGAATCAGGTGAAATTTCATCAGCAAGAACAATGCGCATTGTTTCATCTTCCCATAGACGACCAAATTCCATTTTAAAATCAATTAATTGGATGTTAACACCGGCAAATAATCCAGAAAGAAAATCATTAATACGAATTGAAAGTTGCATAATATCTTCTAGCTCTTGTGGGACAGCCCACCCAAAAGCGGTGATGTGTTCTTCTGTCACCATAGGATCATCGAGAGAATCATTTTTATAGTAGAACTCAATGATGGATTGTGGGAGTGGGGTTCCTTCTTCTAGTCCTAAACGTTTAGCAAGAGAGCCAGCTGCAACATTGCGAACAACAACTTCCAATGGAATGATTTCCACCGCTTTGATAAGCTGTTCGCGCATATTTATGCGTTTGATAAAATGTGTTGGGATTCCCAAACGTCCAAGATGGTTAAAGATATGTTCCGAAATTCGGTTGTTTAAAACCCCTTTTCCATCGATAATTTCATGTTTTTTTGCGTTAAAGGCTGTGGCATCATCTTTGAAAAATTGAATATACGTTCCTGGTTCAGGTCCTTCATATAAAATTTTGGCTTTGCCTTCATAAATACGGTGGCGACGATTCATCACGATTCTCTATTGATCTTGAGAGGTTTTTAATAACATTGGTAAGCGATACTATCCTAATTGATGGAAATTCTCAATGATATTGCTATGATACTTTTATAATTTTTATCACGATACATCTACCCAAAAGTGGAGAGACAGAGGCGACGAGAAAAAGAATGACCTTTTGGGGATCAAATTTTTGCAAGAAAGTGAGAGAGAACCATAAGCCCTTCAGGCCAAGGTCCGTGCCCAGATTCTGTATTAATATGCCCAGAATACCCAGCATCAATAAAGAGTGAGCCCCAGTCATTGGCAATTTTTTCTGCGACTGAAAATTGACAAAATTCATCATTGCGGCTGGCGATGACAATAGAAGGAAAGGGCAATTTTTGACGATGATAGGGGCCAAATGTCATTAAATGTTTGGGACGTATTTTTTCATTGGCAACATCAGGAGGTGCAACAAAGAAAGCGCCACAAACTTTTTCCGCATTTTGTACAGTTGCATGAAGTGCGGTAGGAACGCCTAATGAATGAGCAATAATCATAACAGGTCTTTGAGCTTGTGCGATGGCGGTTTTAACTTCATTAACCCATGCGTCGCAAACAGGCTTTGACCAATGGTCTTGTTCAATGCGGCGAGCTGTAGATAATTTTTTTTCCCAGCGTGTTTGCCAATGATCAGGACCAGATCCTTTATAGCCAGGAACAATAAGAATATCGAGTTGATTTGCTTTCATGAATTGTTTTCTTGAGTTACAATAGATTTTTGATCATAGATGGTATAGATTTGGGCTTTCTATGTTGATTGTTGTTCGAAAACACGTTTAAAAATCGTATTGATATGTTTGGTGTGGTAAGAAAGATCAAATTTTTCTCGAAGTTTTGCTTCGCTTAAGGCTTTGCTAACATCTTTGTCGTTGAGCAGTTCTTCTAAAAAATCTTTTCCTTCTTCCCAAACCTTCATCGCATTTCGTTGTACAATCCGATACGAATCTTCACGACTAATTCCTGCTTGTGTGAGTGCTAAAAGTACCCGTTGTGAATGAACAAGACCTCGGAATTTATTAAGATTTTTTTGCATGTTTTCCGGATAGACAATGAGATTTTCAATGACCGATGTGAGGCGAGAAAGAGCAAAATCAAGTGTAATCGTTGCATCAGGGCCAATATAACGCTCGACAGATGAATGAGAAATATCACGCTCATGCCAAAGTGCTACATTTTCCATGGCAGGGAGTGCAAATGCACGGACCATACGGGCTAACCCCGTTAAATTTTCTGTTAAAACTGGATTCCGTTTATGAGGCATTGCCGATGAACCTTTTTGCCCTGGTGAGAAATGTTCTTCTGCTTCGAGAACTTCCGTTCGCTGTAAATGGCGTATTTCTATTGCTAATCTTTCAATAGAGGACGCAATAACCCCCAGTGTTGCAAAAAACATCGCATGACGATCCCGTGGTATGACTTGGGTGGAAATGGGTTCAGCACGCATCCCTAGGGCTTTTGCGACATGTTTTTCAACGCGTGGATCAATATTGGCAAAAGTTCCTACAGCTCCTGAAATTGCGCAAGTAGAAATTTCTTCACGTGCAGCAAGAAGACGTTTGCGACAACGGGAAAACTCAGCGTAGGCAAGAGCGAACTTGACTCCAAATGTTGTTGGTTCAGCATGAATGCCATGACTCCGCCCAATGGTGATGGTTTCTTTATGTTCAAAAGCACGTCTTTTTAAGGCTTCAAGAAGTTGGTCTATATCCTTGAGCAAAATATCACTCGCACGCATCAATTGAATACTCAACGTTGTATCGAGAACATCAGATGATGTCATGCCTTGGTGGATAAAACGTGCTTCTGGTCCAATGAATTCAGCGAGATGGGTTAGAAATGCAATAACATCATGTTTGGTAATGGCTTCAATTTCATCAATACGATTGACATCAAATTCAGCAGCTGCCCCTTTTTCCCAAATGACCTTGGCGGCTTCTTTTGGAATAACCCCCAGTTGAGCAAGGGCATCACAGGCATGGGCTTCAATTTCAAACCAAATACGATATTTCGTTTCAGGAGACCAAATTGTTACCATTTCAGGGCGAGAATAACGTGGGATCATCATTTTTTTCCTTGTTGTGAGAGGATTGCGGCTTGGCGTAATGCACTCATGCGTGTTTTGTAAAGCTCTTTGTTTCCATTTTTATAAATTGCAGAGCCTGCGACAAATACATTTGCACCAGCTTCTGCAGTTATTCCAATTGTATCAACGGTGATTCCACCATCAACTTCAAGATCAATAGGGCGGTTTGCAATCATGCTTTTAACGCGCTTAATTTTATCTTTTATTTCTGGAATAAAATTTTGCCCACCAAAACCGGGGTTGACTGTCATGATGAGAATGAGATCTAATTGATCAAGTAAATATTCAAGGACGTGTTCAGGGGTGCTTGGATTGAGTGCAATGCCTGCTTTTTTACCCATTGCTTTGATTGTTTGGAGTGAACGATGAAGATGGGGGCTTGCTTCAGCATGAATAGTTATAATATCTGCGCCAGCTTTTGCAAAAGCTTCCAAATAAGGATCAACAGGTTTGATCATCAGGTGGACATCAAATATTGTTTTGGTTAAGGGACGCAGAGCTTTGATGACGTCAGGGCCAAAGGTGATGTTAGGAACAAAGTGCCCATCCATAATATCAAGATGAAGCCAATCTGCACCAGCATCAACAACATCTAATATTTCTTGTCCAAGTTTAGAAAAATCAGAAGCCAAGAGTGAAGGTGAAATGAGAAGAGAAGGGGGCATAAAAATCTCCTTGATTGGCTGTTTTTATCATGTCGCTGTGTATACACAAATATCTTTTGTGTTATGACGGAAAAGAAAAATGCGTATTATAGATCTTTTTATAGAAAGATCGCTTGAAATTTTAAAGTTTGATAAGTGAAAGATATGTCGAATCATAAAACATGTTTGATGCCTAAACTTCAAGATAATATTGCCGTTTCTTCGCAAGAATATCGAGATTCTATGAGCCATTTTGCAAGCGCTGTACATATTGTGACAACAGATGGCATTAAGGGAAAACGCGGAGTGACGGTTTCGGCGTGTTGTTCTTTATCAGATGATCCTCCAACTCTTCTTGTTTGTCTTATGCGTCATAATCTGAAGAATCATGTATTTATGGAGAATGGAATTTTTTGTGTTAATAGCTTGGCAGGAAAACATCGTCCATTAGCAGATATTTTTTCAGGGCGTTGCAATGTTCCAGAAAATGAGCGCTTTGATGTTGTACAATGGGGAACTTTGCAGACGGGAGCGCCTAGTCTTTCAGATGCTTTAGCATCTTTTGATTGTCGTTTGATTTGTTGGCACGAGCATGCAACCCATTGTGTATTGATTGGTGAAGTTGTTGCAATCAATCGTAGTCAAGAAAAAGATTCTTTGATGTATTTGAATCGTGGGTATCACACGTTGCCTTTATAAAGATTTTTATTTTTGGGCATTGGTGAAACGATTGATTGATATTTCATTTAAATTTAGTACGCTTGAAGAAGGAGGAGGAAGATGATTTTTTGATGATCTTTAATCAAGTGTCCAATTTGAGATCAAAAAAAGATATCAAGATCCAACAGCGTATTAAGACATATTTTTAGATTGTTATGAAAAAACATTTTACTCTTGTGCTGTTGGGTATTGCACAATATATAGACCCCACAAAGCAGATGTGGAGGTTTTTTATTGCATGAGCGAAGAGATTGATGGTCAATATCGCCCTAGTGAAGATGAGCCTTTTATGAATGAACGGCAAAAGGCGTATTTTCGTGCTAAATTGGTTTCTTGGAAGAATGATATCTTAAAAGAAGCGCGTGAGACTTTGGAAAATTTGCAGGAAGAGAATGTTGCTCAACCTGATTTAACGGATAGGGCATCTTGTGAAACTGATCGTACAATTGAATTACGTGCTCGTGATCGTCAGAGAAAACTTATTTCAAAAATAGATGCTGCCTTGGAGCGAATTGATAACGGGACATATGGTTTTTGTGAAGAAACCGGCGAACCCATTAGTTTAAAGCGTCTTGAGGCACGGCCGATTGCCGTTTTGTCGTTGGAAGCACAAGAACGTCACGAACGGCGTGAAAAAGTTTATCGTGATGATTAAAATCATTAGAGCGATAAACAAACGAAGTTCGTAGTGATAAAATTATATATTTTATTTGGGAGGAGTAGGAATAAACAAAGATGGTTCTTGCCTCCCTTCAATTTCGGCTGTGATTGCTGAATCTTTTATCGCTTGATTCGTAAAAGAAGAAGAGTTTTTATCTGGCGTATCGTTTCTTTCTTTAAAAGGGGGAGAGGGATGAGTGTCTATTTCTCTTTTTGGTATTCTGGATGTGTTGGTAATATCGGATTCTACAATCACATCTGTTAATCCGCCAATAAGGAGCAAATGTTCTTTATTATCACAACGAACTAAAACAAGGTGGCGTGTTCGATCTATAGAAATTGCTTCACATAATGCTAATCGTGATAGACTTTTTTTTCTATTAATTTTGAATCTTCCCTTATTGAAACGGCGTAAAAACAAGATAATTATGGTAATAGCTGCGATTGTTATTATAAAAAACAAAAAACTTATCGTTATGTTTGCAGCAGATACACCGATTTGGTCTGATAACCAGATATACATAGTTCTTCTCCCATTTTGCTATGGAAACTATCGTCTTTTAGTGAAATAAATTTATAAACACACCCTTAAAAGATTTACTTCAAAGACAAGAAATAAACCTTTTAACATTAAGTAAGCTTTCTTAGAAAGATGATATCATAGTATATATTTTATAACAATGAATATAAAAGGAAGTTTCTTGGTATAAGAAACAGCTAAATCTAAGGCAAAGAGAGATGGATAAAGGTTTTGAGAATAATGAAGGATCAGTGTCTTCGTCTTCTGTTCGTCGAAGAGTTGTGATTTTTGGTGTTGTTTTTATCTTAGTTTTCCTTTTCATTACAGGCATTTTAGATTTTTTTTATCCACAAAGTTATGTGCAAAAGGCTGTGGTAGCATCTTTTTTGATTCTAGCAATTATTGGTGTTGCAACACTTGCTTTAAGTGGTATAGGGCTTTTAAGATACCATGCATCGTGGTCGCACGAAGATTTTGACTCTAGTATCTTTAATAGGAGCGACGATGCAATTGTAATCTCTGATTTTTCTGGTTTTGTTTATTATTCTAATCAAAAATATCAAAGGATTCTGACCTATAAGCTTGAAGGGTCTTGTTATAGGGTTATTGCTGATCTTCCAGGAGCTGGTGCACTTTCCTATCGCTTAAAAGTTGCAGCTTATAATAATCTTTCAGTGCAAGAAGAGTTAAAAGTAGAGCAACCAATTTTCACCGATTCTACACAAAAAAAATCTGCTTGGTATAATATCTCTGTTCAACCTATTACAAAACAGAAAAAAAATTTTTTATTTTGGCGCATTAGCGATATTTCGCATCTACAACAAACCCGAGAAGTTTTTTTCTCTAATCTTCAAGAGTCGATCAATCATTTGGATCAAGCGCCTGTTGGTTTTATATCCGTTAATGCACAAGGCACTATTCTTTATGCCAATGCGGTTTTTGCCGAATGGTTCTCACTTGATTTAGCAAATTTTTCGATTGGTCAATATCATTTTGATCCATTATTTGAAAGCGTAGGTGCTAAGGGCTCATGGAGTGATATTTGTTTGCAAACCAACAGATATCAAAATTCAGGTTACTCTTTACCTTATAGATTTTCGTTATGTTTAAATTCACAGACGACGTGTGAGAAAATATTTCACTGTTTTATCTCTGCTTCCTCTCTCTTAGAGGAAGAAGCCGTTTATCGTATTGTGATCATTCCACAACAAAGACAAAAAGAAGAGAATGATCAATTAAAGTTACCTAGTATATTAGAAGAATATTTTGACGCGAGTCCTTTTGCAATAGCCGTGGTAAATCGGCAAGGGCAATTGATTCACATGAATAATGCTTTTTCATCACTTATGGAATGTATGGATAAAACGATCAATTTTTATGATATTATTTCTTGTCGTGATCGTATGCCGTTAGAGCATGCTTTTCAGAAAATTGCGATCAATAAAAATTATTTTGTTTCTCTGGAAACTGTTTTACAAAAGAATGAAGAACGTCATTTACGTCTTCATGTTATGTCTGTACCCCCCTATCATGGTGGTGCGCTACAAGATTTGGTCATTATCTCTGTCATTGAAACAACAGAACAAAAAACACTTGAAGATAAAATGATTCAAAGTCAGAAGATGCAAGCTGTTGGACAGTTAGCAGGCGGCATTGCGCATGATTTTAATAATGTTTTAACAGCAATTTTAATGTCATGTGATCTTCTTTTAAATACACATCGCAGCTCCGATCCTGCTCATGCTGATCTGATCAATATTAAAAATAATGCTAATCGTGCCGCTGCTCTTGTACAGCAATTATTAGCCTTTTCTAGAAAGCAAACACTTCGGCCTGAACAAGTTGATTTTACAGAGTTTTTATCAGATATTCGTAATCTCATTTTACCACTTTTGGGGAATAATATTCAACTAAAAATTATCCATGGAAGAGATTTATGGAGCGTTGAAGTCGATCAGGCATCTTTTCAGCGTGTGATAATGAATTTGGTTATTAATGCGCGTGATGCCATGTTCGATGGAGGAATTGTTACGATTGCAACAAACAATATTACAAAACAACAAAGTGCTGAATTTAATCATCTTAGTTTAGCAATTGGTGAATATGTGCAATTGACTATTTCAGATACAGGGACTGGGATATCGGCTTCTATACAAGAAAAAATGTTTGAGCCATTTTTTACAACCAAAGAAGTTGGAAAAGGAACAGGCCTTGGTTTATCAATGGTTTATGGAATTATCAAGCAGAGTGGTGGATATATTTATTGTGAAAGTAAAGAGGGAGAAGGAGCAACATTTCATATTTTTCTGCCCCGTTATATCCAAAATATAAAAGGAAAAATTTCTCAAAAGATTGAGAAAGATGAAGAGAAAGATAAAAATATAGACCTAACAGGGTCTGCCACTGTTTTATTGGTTGAAGATGAGGATGCGGTCAGAATGGGGGGGGTAAGAGCTCTTCAAATGAGAGGATATACGGTTTTAGAGGCGGCAAGCGGGGTAGAAGCACTTTCTATTCTTGAAGAACAAAAAGGCGCTGTTGATATTATTGTTTCCGATGTAGTAATGCCAGAAATGGATGGGCCTACTTTATTGAAGGAAGTCCGTAAAAGCTATTCTGGTATCAAATTTCTTTTCGTTTCTGGATATGCAAAAGATGCTTTTGCTAAGAATCTTCCACAAGATACTATTTTTGGTTTTTTATCTAAACCTTTTACACTTAAACAGTTAGCACTAACAGTTAAAGAAACGCTTTCGTCATGATGCAAAAATTGATGCAAGAGAAAAATTGCGTATTTTAAGATTTTTTAGGAAAAATGTCGTTTGACAGTAGTTTTTGCATTAAGTGGGAAGAGGTGGGATTGGTTAGAAATAGGTGATAATTTGTTGTTCTTATGTACAATTTTTAGCGTTAAATRCGCRTTTTGTCAAAATAGGTTTTGACACCTAAAATTGGAAAAAGCACGAAAAATGGTAAAAAGTGCATTTTCATGGTAAAAATGAGGGAAGGCTTTGAAAGGTCTTTGGAAAATCCTTTGAAGATTTTAAAAAAAAGTCTGTGAAAGCCCAGAAAACCGCCTTTAAAAGACCCTTTRAAAAAATCAATCCAAAAGTTCAATTGACTCCCAAATCAACCAAAAATGATCCAAGAAGCAAAAAAGATTTCCATATATG
>NZ_NJPP01000038.1 GCF_002778015.1 Bartonella tribocorum
GTTTTTGGGGGGGGGGGACATGTGAGAGAGCGTGGGAGGAGGAGCGGATTTCTCAAAGCACAGATGTGCTGAGGAGAGCTCTTATGAGCGGGAGAGGGGGAGGCAGACGCTAACAGAAACAAAATACACGAACAACCTTTGCACCATTTGAAATCAAATGTGGTGTTTTGAGTGCCTGGCGCTTTGCTGGGTTTTTTTATGTCAATAAACTTTTCGAGGATAAAATGACTGTAACTTATATCGGACTCAATGACCCAATGGCAGTGCGCACATGGTCTAAACTCTTAAACCAAGAAGTCTCAAAAGCAATCCCAATCGCACCGTTGATTGGAAATGATTCAAACAGTATCGTACAATTAAAGGACGAAACCACGAAAGCAAGTGGGGATGCCATTAGCTTTAATTTGCGTGTTCAGTTGCTCGGCGATGGGGTTAGTGAAGGGCAGACATTAGAAGGAAATGAAGAAGCTTTACAGTTTCTCAATGATCGCTTGGCAATTAATGAACTCGTTCATGCGGTGCGTGTCAAAAATGAGGGCACCATTGATCAGCAACGTATTCTCCACGATTTGCGTACTGAGGCAAAAAATGGTTTAGTTGATTGGTATGCGGATCGCCTCAGTATGATGTTCTTCATTCAAGTTTGCGGATATACCGCAAAATCAATTAGCTTTGAGGGACGCTCCATTACTCTCAAACCTGTCCATTATGGTTTTAATGCCCCAACGGCGCCAACTAATAAACGCGTTGTGCGTCCTCAAGATAAAACAAAAGATGAAGATTTAAAAGAAAACGATGTGTTTAATCTCAAACTGATCGATAAAGCTGTTGAACGGGCTAAATTGGCAAATCCTAAAATTAGACCCGTGCGGATCGATGGCGAAAATGTCTATGTCCTTTATCTTCATCCAACCCAAGTGACACAATTGCGTACCAATACAGATGCCGGACAATGGCTCGACATTACTAAGGCAATCTATAGTGGAAGCCGTATCAAAAATCCGCTCTATGATGGTTCTTTGGGCATGTATAATGGTGTCGTTTTACGCGAAGCTGAACATATTACCGAAGGGGTCGAGTCTGGAACAGCAAATAAAGCTGTCCCTAATGTGCGTCGTGCTGTGCTGCTTGGCGCGCAAAGTGCTGTGATCGCTTTTGGGAAAGATCGAGGCGCAACACGCTATAAATTGGTGGAAGAGCTCTTCGATTATGAAAGAGAATTCGGGGTTGCGGCAAAAACCATTATTGGGATGAAAAAAACGTGCTTTACCTTGCCTGGAAGTACGCAAGGGGTGCAGGATTTTGGAACGATTGTCATCCCAACTTATGGAGCGCCTGCTTAAAGCAAATGCTTGCTTACTTTCCCCAACAGAACTCTCTGTTGGGGGAAAAATTTAAAATGCTTCATACAGAAAAAGGACTATGATGCTTATGAACGCTTTATCCAGTGATCCTAACAATCGCGATTTTACACAGTCAGACCGATCGCAAACTTTTGCTTCTATGGTCGCACTTATTCAAGATGAAATTGACGATACAACAGCTGAATATTCCCAGCAAATTCAAGATTCAATTGTTACGGCTTTGCGTTTGTGTGAACGCGAACCCTTTTTCTTTAATAAAAGGAGAAAAAGCACGTTCAAAACACAAAGTGAGAAAACATGGTATGGACAAGAAGAAGGCGTTTTTATTGAATCAGAAAAAGGCTTGGAGGACGTCTTTTTAGCAACTAAGGACAAAACACCAACAAAGTTGTTCTTTAAGCCCATTGAAGTGTTGCATCAACAATATGGTATGCATCCCGCGTTAGGAACGCCATTCTTTTATACGTGCCTTGATCAAAAAATAGGACTCTTTCCAACACCAGAAAATGTTGAAGACGTACAGCTTTCTTATGCTCCTGTTTATGTTAGCGATGAACAGCTGAAAGAGGACAACAATCCTTGGTTGATTTATGCTTTTGATCTCATTAAAGCACGGGTAAAATATGAACTTTATAAAAATATCCTCAAGGATCCTGAATATGCCGCCGTTTCTTTTAGAGATTTTCAAGAACAGCTTCAAGCTTTGCGTATCGAAACATCACGCCGAAAAGGTTCCTCAAAAATTCGCCCAATGAATTTTTAAAAACTTTTTTCAATTGTTGATGGCTGAAGATTGGTATTAAAGACGAGAGTCGTGCTTATGCCTCGATTAGCTTTGGCAACTGAATTTGTGTTGGTGTCTTAATTGGTGCTGAGGACAATATTCACATTGAGGGGTGGGGCTTGAAGGAAGCCATGGGGGTGTTGATTGCTTTGAATGTATCAACTTTAGATTGTATATTTCCTAGAATTTTGTGCCCTTAGAGTTTTGTTCTAGGGGGGTGGTTTCAATGAGCAAGCCTTGGTGGCTTAGGGTCTTAAGATATCTCATGGGGTATCTTATGGGGCTCTTTATGGCTTTTTTTCAATCGTTTGGGTTGCTGCTGGCATTAAAGCGTGTTGGCGGTTGATTGTGGTTGGGCACTGGTAGGGGGAGTGGGCTTGCTATGATGTGTGTATCAACTTTTGGTTGTGTGTTTACTAGAATTTTGTGCTCTTAGAATTTTAAGGGCTTTTGTGATTTTAATGAGCAAGCCTTGGTGTTTTGGCACTAGGCTCTTCAAACATTTTATGGGGGTCTTGATGGCTTTTTTTCCAATCGCTGATTATCGACCTGATGTGGCGGATATTAATGGAATTTTTACCGATGAACTTGTCAATGTACTTCCGGCTGATGGCTCTTATATCCCTATGCCAAGTTTTGAACCTTTGTCAGAGCCATGTCCTGAGCCAATTTTAGGCGCTCTTGCGGTTAAAACAAAAAATGGAGTTTCTATTATTGTTGGGACAAGAGAAAAAATCTTCTTGCTGGATAATACAACAATGAAGTGGAAAGATATTAGCCAAAAAGGAAAGGCTTATCTGGCTAATGTTGATGCGCCGTGGTCTTTTGCTTTGTTTGGTGATTTTATCATTGCGGTCAATGCCAATGATAAACCACAAGTGATCGATATTATTCATGATAAAACATTTAGAAATTTAGGAGGAAATCCACCACAAGCAGGGATCGTTCGCGTCTGGGGAGATTTCGTTTGTTTGATGAAATTAACTGAGCATCCAAGACGGGTTCATTGGTCTGGATTGAATGACGCAGAATTTTGGACCGTGGGGAAAAAAAGCTGTGATTATCAAGATTTTCCTGATGGCGGTTTCGTGCAAGGGGCAACAGAAACAACAAATCCAATTATCTTTATGCGTTCTGCAATCTATGCCGGTTCTTTTATCCCTGGCTCTAAAATTATTTTTAGTTTCCAAAAAATCCACGATAAACGAGGGGCAAAAAATGCTGAATCGATTGTTTGTCGCGGAGACTTGGCATTCTTTGCTGATGAGGGCGGTTTTTATCAAATAACCAATGACGGACAGATTATACCCATTGGCTTTGAAAAAGTGGATCGAACCATGACCGCAAAATCAAGACAGAGTAATCTGTATACTCTGTCTGCGGCGATCGATGGGGTGTATAATCGTGTTTATTGGATGGTGGATACCGATGAAAGCCTCCATAAACGTATCTTGCTCATTTATGATTGGGGACTGCAAAAATGGACAAAAGCACTTGTGGATATCAAAATGATCTTACCCATTTTCTTGACGGGAACAACTCTAGAAGGTCTTGATTTTGTAGTTAAGAATATTGATGATTTGTCCTTTTCTCTCGATAGTAAAGCTTGGAAAAATGAATCGCCTATTTTAGGGGCATTTGATCAACAGGGAAGACTTGGTTCATTCTCTGGTTCTCCTATGGCTTGTGTGGTGACATCACAAGAAATGGGGCAGACAAATGGCATGATAACACGGGTAAAAAATATTATGCCTCAAGTCAATAGTGGAAATTTTTATTTGTCTGTGGGAATGCGCTTTCGACAATCTCTTGAGGAAGAAACCGTTTGGTTGCCAGAAAAACAGCCTTCTCATAATACCGGACAAATTCATTGTCGTGCAAGAGCACGGTTTTATCGTTTTAAATTGCGCATTCCGGAGGGAATGAATTGGTCTCATGTCACGGGATTTGATGTGGAATTGACGCCGGCCGGCATGCGATAAGCCAAGCCATAATAATCAAAAGACATATGCGATAAGCCAAGCCATAAGCATCAAAAGATATATGCGATAAACTATGCCGTGATAATCGAAGGATACATTGCGATACACTATGTCCTTGTCCTCAAAGGAATAAGGCGGGGTTGATGTTTCCTTATGATTTGAAAAGTTTGCACTACGGTTTTTTATGAAAAAGCTGCTCTCTTATCGTGTGACAAGGGGGTGCTTAGGGGGAATGATGGGGGATATAATGGGGGCTTTTCGGTTGCTGCTTTTGAAAGGTGGGGGAAGCATGGAATGCGTATGAAATCCGCAAGGGAGGATGTGCGTGACAAAGTTAAGAGAGCTAAAATCATGAGGCACGATCGTCAAGATTTGTATTCTGCTCATCTGACAGAGCAATGGTCATGGGAAAAAATAGCGCTTTATCAAGAGGCACTCAATGGGGCATTTAAAAAATATGCACAGCGCTTTCCGGATGATGTTTGTTTGGAAAAAATTGCTGAAGAAATCGCAACAGGACAAGCACAATTGTGGCTGGTCTTAAAAAATAAAATCCAATTTAGTGCTTTTGCAATAACCAAAGTTGAAAGTGCCCATACAGGGAAAAAATGCGTCGTTCTCTCAGATCTTGCGGGAGAGGGAGGACTGAAATTGGTCAAATTGATTGATGAGGTCGAAAAATGGGCGCGAAAAATCAACGCTGAAGAAATACACATGTTTGGAAGAACTGGATGGGCGAAAAAGCTCGCCCATCACGGTTATTCTCGTAATCTTATTCAATATAGAAAGGTTCTGGGGTCATGAGTAGAAAAAAAACACCTCAAGTGCAGACAACAACACAAACAAATGCACCTCCCGCTTGGGCGGCGGATATTCTTAAACAAACCAGTGCTGACGCGCTTGGGCTTTATAATAAAGGAATTGGCGGAAACGTTTATCAAGGAGAGCGCGTTGCTGGTCTTAGCGATATGACAAAAAATGCGCTGGCCGGCCTACAACAAACCGCAGGGCTTTATAACAATCCTGTGGTAACACAGTGGTTAAATGCACCAACCAACAGTACTGCAAATCTTTCCAGTATGGCGAAGGGGAATTGGATTGGAAGCAATAGTAAATTTAATACGGCATTGCAAAATGCTCTGAATAAAACTTCCGATGCGATTAATCAGTCGATGTCGGGCGCAGGACGCTATGGTTCTGGGGCTCATACCGGCGTGCTTGCTGATGAGTTAGGCGCCTTGGCAACAAATGCTGCAGCACAGCAATATAATCAAGATGTTAACAATATGATGAACGCAAACCAGATGATTGATCGCTCTCAGCATGATCAAGTTAATGCGGCAAATGCATATTATCAAGGACAGAGTAATGTGCAAGGAAATGCTCTAAAAGGCGGAATGATCCAAGATATAAACCGTCAAAATATCTTAGATGCTGAGCGCCAAAAATGGTCGGAAAAAGATAATCAAGATTGGAACCGATTGGAACGCTTGTTACAGGTCGGAACACAGGCTGCGGGAAATTATGGAACAACTTCAGGAAAATCTACGATAATACCTTCTGTAACTAAAGATCCGTTGAGTGATGCGCAGAAAGTGCTGGGATTGGTCGGAGGAATTTTAGGGCTTTGTGATGTGAGAGCAAAAGAAAATATTATCCCTGTCGGAAAGAAAAAAGGATATCCACTTTATAGCTTTAATTATAAAGGAAATCCACAACGTTATCAGGGCGTGCTGGCGCAAGATGTGTTGCGTATAAAGCCTGAAGCTGTTTTTATCAATACAAAAACAAAATTATTGCATGTTGATTATGACAAAATAGGCCTGAGAATGGAAAAAATGCCCACATATGAAAATAAACTGGCATCTAAAAATAAAATTGCGGCTTTCTTTTCTTGGTTCTTTGCACGTTTTTCCTTTTTGCAAAAAGAGTATCTTCTATGAGTTCGATTTATGATTGGTCAATCATCGCATCAGAAAATGCTTATGTCGATGAAAATATAAACTGGGCTGAAGGGCAACCACCAAGTTCAGTCAATGATAGTGCTCGCGTTATGATGCAACGCATCAAAGAATATTTGTTGGATAATGGGGGCGGGATTGAAACGCAGTTTACGGTTGATCGGGAGAACAAGAGAACATCACTTCGTTTGGCAACAAAGTCTTTTTTTGAGACTTATATGGATGGCATTGTTGTGCGCTTTAAAGCACAAGGCGTCAATAGCGGAATAACAAATGTTTCTTTAAATCAGTTGCCTCCAAAACCAACTTATATGGCAACGCCAGAGGGGATTGTGCCTTTAAAAGGGGGAGAAATACAAAAGGGGGGGCTTTATGAAATTGTCTATACGTTTGATATTGCTGGAAAAAATGCTGATGGCTGGTTTTTAACCAATCCTACCATAAAACTTCCTGAAATTCCCCCCTTTCCTCCTTTGCCGGAATCTTTTTCCTCTGGATTTATTGGGACTTTTGCTAGCGAAAAAATACCCTCTGGGTGGTTGCTGTGTGATGGTAAAGAATATTCACGAAAAAACTATGCCAATCTTTTTGCTGTTCTGGGGGAAACATGGGGAAAAGGAGATGGGAAAACAACATTCAATGTTCCCGATTTGCGGGGAATGTTTTTACGAGGGCTCGATAGTGGAAAAGACATTGATAAAGGACGCCTCTTGGGAAGTCGACAAGAAGAGTCTTTTAAGTCTCATACCCATGAAGGAAAAACAGATTCGACAGGTAAACACCAGCATAGTTATCCAAAGTTTGAAAACTATGTTCTAAAGTATGGTTGGGGTAGCTATAACAACTATGCAGTTGTAATGCTCAGAGATGATTGGTTGACAGAGGCTGCGGGAGAGCATGAACATAAGGTCTTATTGCAAAAAACAGGGGGAGATGAAACACGCCCTGTCAATATGGCGGTGGTTTATGCTGTCAAAGCCTGAGAATGAAAGCTTTTCGAGAGAAAAAAATGTTTGCAAAATGTTTGTTATGAAAAAAAGCCTTATTGAATATGTCATGCAGAAAGCCTAGAGAGGCTCCTGAAAAAATGAACCTTCTTTATGATTTCACTTTTTGCACAGCTTTAAAGATCACGTTTGCCTATTGTTCTTTAGACGATCAAGGCAGACAGTGATCATTGAAGATAGGTGCTTAAAGAAAAAAATCTACCTTTATTCATAGAGTTTGTTGTTGAAAAAAATTTTATCTCAATTTTCTTGATCTTGTTGGTGTCGTGATACCTTGTTAAGGCGGCTCGGTTTAGAGTGCCAAGTTTAAAGTATTTGTGGGCGATGACCAAAAGCCCATGGATCATTTTATCTTCTTATGCTGTAACGCACTGTCATTGAAGGTGGATGATATCTCGTCAGATAGCTTGATTCATTAAGGATTTAAAACAGTAGCGAATGTTCAGAGGATAGAGTTTATAGAGCTTTCATACAAGTGAAACATATGAGTGATTGAGCTGGTAGAATGCACTTAAGAGCAGGTGGATTGTTTATACACGACTGATGTGGGTTTTAGAATGAATCTTCGTCCCTTGAGGTGGCGAAAAGAAGTCAACGAATATGTTTCTTTAAAGCGGGGGAAGGTGAAATAGAACCTTCCCTCTTTTGGCAAATATGTAGGCAAAAAGCGTTCATTGCTTTCAAAATGAGCAATCTGTTTGTAAAAGCAGGTGGGCTGTTTATTGTAACGCGTGATGCACTTTTGAGCTCTTCTTTGGCAAATGTCATTTTGTAATTTATTAGGCAATTTCTTGAAACAAGATGAGCGTGAGACGAGAAAATTCGTAAGGTTATCGTTTATCTCATTGTGTAATATTATTGTTTGAGGGGCAGTTAAAACTTTATGCGTGCGGTGTGCATATTTTAAAAGCAGAGTTTGCTTGTAGAGCCTCATGAAATCCCCTCCTTTGAGTTGTAGCAATATAGAGCATTTGAGGGGAGAAGCCTTCAGTGGAATCCGCGAGACTAAGACACCGGATTGTTTATAGACTGTTGTTGATAGATTGGCATTGTTTAAATACGAGCGAGAGGTTTAAATATTAGTGGAGGGGTAAAGATCGATGGGGTTGGTTTTATTCTTTGGGGGAAGTCGATAAAACATGCAAAGTCATTATGCATTTTGGGGGAGCAAGTGGTAAAGTCATCATTTTAGGTGGAAAACAGAATATAATCTAAAAAATACCTTGTAAAAATTTTTGTTAAGGCAATTTTTTTCAAAAGCCTTTGATATGGTTGCCTTTAGGTTTGCGGTTTTGCCTTTAGGTTTGCGGTTTTGCCTTTAGGTTTGCGGTTTTGCCTTTAGGTTTGCGGTTTTGCCTTTAGGTTTGCGGTTTTGCCTTTAGGTTTGCGGTTTTGCCTTTAGGTTTGCGGTTTTGCCTTTAGGTTTGCAAAAGCCATGCAATGAAAACAATACTCAAATGCTCAATAGGGCTGTCCAAAAAGGGGGATATAATGGCACTTTTTCCATTTTCTATTGCTGATATTGATGATCCGGAATGTATTCGTGTGGTTCTTTATGCCAGCGGAAGAATGGGACATGCTCCTTTAAACGCATTGTTGAAAAAAGCATATGAAGATATGACAAAAATTTCAAAACGCATGGATGCGTTAGAAAAAAAGTTAAATACGCTTGATCTTGCTAATCTCAAACAGAAAAAAAACGCAAAGGAAGATGATTAAAGCAATGTGAACAGTATTGTAAGCGGGGGAATAACCTTGCCAGAAACGCAGATGAATGCCTCAGAAATTAAAATAAAACCATCTCTGGATATGGATAAACTTGTTTCGCCATTTATTACAATGCATAAGGAAACAGAAATGAACGATAGCTCTGCTGTCTCAGAATTTACATCAATGAAGGGACCAGAATTATACACGAATGCTGATCACAACATTAAGATTGGGGCTTCTAGAGGTACTTCTTCTTTTTTTAAGAAAAAATAAAGAAGAAAATGATCATAACAAATCATAACAATATGCATGTGTTAAAACTATAGATGAGATAAATCTTATTTATATTTTCGGTGAAGTTTGGAATTGTTCTGCGTTTGAGACGTTTAAAAAATGTAAAAACTTTGTCAAAAAAGAAGGGTTTTTGCAGGAAAGCTGATCACAAGTTGTTAGAGAGATGAGGGCGCATATTGAAAGTTGAAGGATAAGTTTTTAAAGCCCTCAGAGGAAGATGCCTTACTCAAGCAGAAATCAATGGCAAAAGAAGTTTGAATAAAGAGAAAAGTTCTTGCAACAATTTGAAAAATCTTGTGAATAAAGCATGGCATGGTTTTTAATCTATAAAAAATTTGCTGTTTTTGTGTTCTTCTAAATAAAAAAATATTAATTTGTGGTCATTTGGGTTGGCTGAAAATCTCATAATTTTTGATTGCCAAAGGATTAACGTCGAGAAAAATACCGATAAAAGCAAAATGCGTATTGTTATGTTTTTTCTTTATAAGGAAGAGAAAGGGGCGGGTGGAGCAGGCTTAGGTTGCTCTTGTTTTCTATCAGACAATGGTGGACAAGGAGCGTTTGTTTATTTGTCTTATCCTGCTTATGCCGTAAAATACTGCCCTTTGAGGTGTTATGTAATGGTATAAGGTATGCCTTTCTTTCTTGTAAGAGGCTTCTTGATACAAGGGATATTTTTAAAGGGCGTGCTGAATATTGAAGAAAAAAGCTGATTTGTCGCGTTTTAGGGAAAGCTCATGCGGAAAAGCAAAAGCGAATTTGCTAGAATGATTGATCAATCAGATTGGGTTTTGAAATTTTCGTCTTTTGAGGGGTGCACGAAAGTCAAGAAAATCCATTTTTAAAAGTATAAAAGAACGGGTTTTATGACAGCTAAGCACTGATGTATCTCTGTTTGTGTAATCGCTGAAATGGCAAGAAAATCTCATTTAGGAAGAATGTAAAAGGGGAACAATAGCTTTTATCTATCCTATCATCTTTCTGTTTTATGACTTTTAAAAAATCAATATTTGTTTACATAACAAAGATGATGCCTCACACTTTTTTTGATCAGGTGTCTTTTTGAGATCATGCGCCTCTCGTAAAACTGAACGCTCTTAAATATATTTGTCCATCTTTCAATGTTTTCGACAAGCTTAAAAAGAGTCACCCTTCTCTCAAGCACCTTTCGCAAGGGGCTCTGTGGATGGTATCCGTCCTTTCTGAAGGGTAAAAAACCGATAGGATACTTTCTTTACGTTTCATCAAAGGGCTTGCTGGTGCTTTTATCTACTTTTCCAGTCCCAATGTTTTTGATAAGCCTTTAGCACGGTTCATAAGATGTATGCCTTTCTTGGATCGTTTCACTCTAACTTCATCGCTTGTGACGTGCAAAAGATATAGTTCTAGTTCATACAATATCAAAAAGGTTTGAAAATTAAGAAAATCTTACGATTTCGGACCTCTCATTCAACATGCAAAATAATGAGTATTCTTTATAAATCAATAGGATGCGTCTTAACAAAGATGTATTGTTTATAGATTGGCATGGAGGAAGAGTCTTTGTCTTTTAAGTTTGGGAAAAAACTATAATCGCGTTTTTTTTTTCATAAAGGGGGAAGGTTTTTCATAAGAATTTTATAGGATAAAAAAAATAGTAGAAATATTTAAGAATAGAGAGAAAAACAGTCTTTAAGACTATTGATCGTTTGCTGTTATACCCTGTATTGTGTAAAAAGATATTTTTATTGTTTTTTGCTGTAAAAAGCTTCTCTTGGGATGTTTAAAAGGTATCGTCTTTATGGAAAAAAGAATCCGCGCAAGACAAAAGGCTTATTTCAAAAGATTATATCGCAAGATTGCTTTTGTGTGCATGATACTCTTTTGTATCGCGATTTTGTGTTTTGTTATTGTAAAGGCGGTTGGTTATTTTTCTTCTGATAAAAAAATAACACAACAAGCACCTGTCGAATTGGTGATTCCTGTTTTTGATATGCGCGTGTATTGCAGGGAAATTTCTGCTTCCGTAATGCCTGATATAAAAAGAGAAGTTTATCAGCATTGCCTTAATTTGGAAAGTGAGGCCTATTTTGCTATTCGTGAAATATGGGATAAGCTTTCTGATACTGCAAAAAAACAATGTTTGACAATGGTACGACCGGGGGATGGAAATTATTTTCTCTTACGGGACTGTTTTCTCAATGAAAAAGAAAGTGAAAAAGGCAAAATACGCAATTACTTTTAAGGTGTTACACGGAAAGTTAAAAAAATGCGAATTTTGATGCAAAGATAAAAAACGCCTCATTGCTCTTTGCCTCTATACTAATAGAATGTATTTATTTTGTATCACACTGTCCCATTTAAGGTGTGCTCGCATAAGGCATGGATATTTCTCTAGAAGTGTGTGGGGTGTGTGTGTGGCGAAGTTTCAGAAGAATTTATTGCGTTCTTAAGCTTTAAGAGAAATAATCAGTGTGGGAAACTTATTTCGCAATGGGTTCCGCGAATGGTATAAAAGGGTCTCCATGAAGGGTATAAAACTTATAGGATAGCTCTATTTTCTTTAAGTTTGATCAAAAGGCATGCTGTTGCTTTTATCCACTTTTTCAGCCTACATCACAATATTGTAACAAGCTCTCTCTCTCAAGCTTATTGCGAAGGGGCTCTGTGAATGGTATAAGTCCTACTCTTAAGGTGTATAACGCTTATAACTGAGGTGTATAATGCTTATAACGTTGCATAAAAGTGTAAGCCGGCATTCTCATATATTTTGCGAGCCCCCAGTGTTGTGCGCAGCCTTTGAGCTTTAGAGATGGTTCATAAGAGGCATTTCTAATCTTTTTTATCGCCTTTACTCTGTATCTAACTCTTTTTGCATATAATGTGCAAAACATGATTTTAATTCAACAGCAAATAGATTGAGGATGAAAAAATCCTACGGTACGAAGGTTTCTTACTCCACACAAAAAAAGATGAATAATCTTTATAAATCAATTCGTTGTATGAATTGGAAAAAGTTCAGAGTGTTGACGATCCCGTGTGGATAATGAATCCTCGTCCTTTGAAGGCGATTTTAAGTCAATAGGTATGACAAAACTGAGTAAAAACATTTCTTTTTTTGAGAGGAGATAACTTTTAAACTTTCTTCATGCGTAAAGCATTCTATTGAGTTCGTAAATGGGGCTTGTTTTATAGCTTCCAGCTTTCTTTATGAGACAAGAATGAAGAGAGTAAATGCGTTATGCTATTCTTATTGATAGACTTTGAGAGGATAAATTTTGTGAGAAGAATTAGATTTTTAAAGAAGTGTAACATGTTGATCGTTTTTTATAATTTGATAATTGTTGGCTCTTAGGCTCAACTTTTTGTCAATGAAGAGGTGTGATTAACTTAAAAATCCATTAACTCAAAAATCTAGAGGATTAAAATAGAAATTGAGAGGATTGTTGGCATGTTTGAGAAAGAAGAGAGGTCTTTTGTTGATTATAGGGCTTGAAGAATAGTTCATATTAATCTATCTATAAGAGTTAAGAGCTTTTGTGAAGCGATGGTGGATTATCGCTCCCAAGGGGGTTGCTTTAGCGGTGAAGAGAGGCTATATATCATAAAATAAAGAAGTTCACACGAGTGACTCGTTAGAAGTGGGAGTGCTTATGAATTCAAGGCACTGGGGGAAGGAATATCGGCGTTTTTAGGAGCGGTGGTTTTAGAGAAAAAGGTGGTTTTAGGGCAAAAAAGAGGCTTCCCATGTTCGCGGGTAGAAGTTTTTTATTTGTCAGGCGTGTTGTACGTCTGTTCTCTTTTTTGTTTTCCACAAGATAATTATTTTTTTAGTGAAATATGGTTTATTTAAAAAAAAACACGGTTTATTTAAAAAAACACTTGGCATTTTATATGAATATCACTAGATTCCTGCTAGTTGACAGGGAAATAGGGATTTCTTGATTGGTGATTTCCCTGCTGTTTTGTGATTTTCAAGAAAATATATGCTTTTATCAATATCAGTAGGGTTCGTTTGAGTGAAATAAGACGCGGATAGCTTGATAGCCGTATGTTAAACATGATCAGCATTATCGAAAAATAATGCAATGAAGAAGAGTCAATTAAGACACACACTCCAAAAAGGGATAAATATGAGGCCACAACAAAATAGACGGGTACGCGGTCGCAATAATAACAATAATGGTAATAACAATAATAATAATCGTCGCGGTCCTAGCCCGTTATCTCGCAATTATGAAAGTAGCGGTCCGGATGTCAAAATTCGCGGAAATGCTCAGCAAATTGCCGATAAATACATAAGTCTTGCGCGTGATGCGCAAGGTGCGGGTGATCGCGTTATGTCGGAGAACTATTTACAACATGCCGAGCACTATTTGCGTATTATTCTGTCGGCGGCTGGACAAATGTCCCAATCGGCTCGACGTGATGAAAATCGTGGTGATGAAAATAACGAGCAAGAATGCGCTGAAATAAATCCTGAAGGTGAAAAGACAGACGCTGGCGAGTGTGATATAAATGCATCGCAGACACAATCGCAAAAAAATGGCCATGGTCCATATGCCAAGGCCCAAAATGGGGATGCGCGTGAAAATGCTTTAGAGGCTCTGTCGGATGAAAAAACCGATCAAGAGCGCTGTCGCTCTGAAGAAAATGTGGAACAACCTGTTAAGAAAACACGTCGTTCTCCTCGTCGGCGTACTGTAAGGACTCAAGATGAAGCGGCCCTTGAGCTTTCACTGATAACAGCAGAAAGCTCTAAAGTTGGAAAGGCATCAACATCAATAGAAGAGGTTTCTTCTTTGCCTGGATTAAATGAAGGGATACAGAGAAAAACGCGCCGCCGCCGCGTGGTCAATCTTGAAGCCGAAGAAAATGTGTAAACACCTCGAGAATGCTGTGTAAACACTATTGGGGCTGTTGGTATCATGATGTGTTATCGTGCGGCTTTTTGCACTTTCTTTTGAGTTTTCATGCTTTGAGTTTTTATGGGCAATATCGCCAATAGGGCGGTGATAGGAGAGGGTTATTTCTTTGAAGAAAGCACGTCGTTCTTCTCGGCAGTGTAACTTTTAAGGACTTAAAGCAAAGCGGCCCTTGAGCTTTCACTGATAACAGCAGAAAGCTCTAAAGTTGGAAAGGCATCAACATCAATAGAAGAGGTTTCTTCTTTGCTGGGACTTAAATGAAGGGATACAGAGAAAAACGCGCCGCCGCCGCGTGGTCAATCTTGAAGCCGAAGAAAATGTGTAAACACCTCGAGAATGCTGTGTAAACGCTGGTAGGGCTGTTGGTATCATGATGTGTTATCGTGCGGCTTTTTGCACTTTCTTTTAAGTTTTCATGCTTTGAGTTTTTATGGGCAATATGCATTTTTTTAAGAATGGGAATGCATTGACTGAAAGGTTGCCTCTTTATCTTGATGAGGTGAGCGGAGACGGAGAAAAGAGAAATTCTCAATCCTCATTCAAATGCGCCATCACTCAAGTCGTATGTATGATCCTTTAAGTTAGGGAAAATTTAAGTTTCAAAAATGCTGTATAGGTGAGTGATGTTGGCTTGTTAATGAAGCATAGCCGCTGATATTTCTTCTATTGTTTCAATAGAAAGAACGGAAATCAGCGCACCGGTATGATAATTGTAAATCATAAATTTTGTTTGTCCCTCAGGGGTTAAAATCTTCAGAACAATATTGTGTTCTGAGAGGCTTTGCGACAAAATCTGTGTTTTTTTCGGTAGAGAGAGTGTATGGTGGATAACGTGTGGATTTTTGCTGTGGGAGGAAGAGAGCTCTGTTTGTTTTGGCGCTGATCCCGTTGTAACTTTATAAACGATTAAAAACAGTACGGTCAGAATGAGGAAGAGCGTTATTAAAACGGAAATAATCATTAAACCCATTAGTTTTTTTCTCACCCGTTCTACAGCGGGGTCTAAGGGGAGATCTTGGGGCAGAGGATTTTGTTCTAGATGGTCTTTTGAAGATTGCATTGGCTTATTATCCATCATGTCTTCTCTTGGTTATTTTTTGAGATATGATGGGTTTATGCTTTTAAAGTTTTTTGTGCAAGAGGTTTGTAGAAGCAGAACGCAGAAGAGGAAGCAATGTTGGTAAAATTTCTTCTTTGTGGGGTGTGGTTGTCGATATTTTGTCATTGACATTTTGGCTTTTGAGCAGAAAATTTCCGTGGTTTGTTACAGACCAAATTAATTTTACTGTTTGTTGATGTACATTGGGGTATATGTTTATGCATTGGGCAAAAATTTGTTGTCCATAAAAGGTAGATTTTTTTATGGATGGCACCATGGCTTGTTCACAGGCTTGAGCTGTTGGGTAGATTTTAGCCATTGTATTGTTCGAATAGCAATGGTTAAAATCATCTGTGCATGAAACCAATAAGAGAATAAAAACAAGGGGATTCATAAAATTTTTTCCAAATAATGGGTTGACAGCGTAAACGCCAATTTGTCAGCCTAGGGCTTCTTCATTGTTAAACGTTTTTAAAGTTTTTGGGTTCCAAGGGGTTCCAAGGGGTTCCAAGGGGTTCCAAGGGGTTCCAAGGGGGTCCAAGGGG
>NZ_NJPP01000039.1 GCF_002778015.1 Bartonella tribocorum
AAAAAGATTTTCATATCGACTTTTGATTTTAGAGGGATATTCAGCCGAATTTTATGTATTTTGGGAGTGTTCTTTTTCAGCCTCTATTTGATGCTTTAAATGCAATGTTAGAAGAGGAAAAGTACGTTCTCCTTCTTCTGTGTTGGTGATACTTTAAACAAACTCTTGTAACTTTTTATAAAACTCTGCCATAAGGTGCGCTGTATCTTCAGGGGAGAGAGAGAGTTTTATATTTACATCGCGATAGGTTGTATAAGCTATACGACAGAATTTTTTCATTAATCCAGTAGGAATGCTAGGCGCTTTAAAACCAGTTGTTTTCGCTTTTGCCATATCACGAAACATTTCACCTTCACCCGTAACGAGCCAATCTAAGGATATTCCACAATGATCTTTATATATTCGCAGTCATAGGTGCAGGGGCTCTCGTAAGCCCGTTTCATAATTATGCATAGTCGTTTCGTGAATATCAAAATCAAGATCCTTGAGGGATGCTCTGAAATCATGAGCGCTCAACCTCTGCTATTGGCAAGGGTTGCGCACGGAGAAATCCATGGACCATGGAAAACCGTAAGGGGGTTCCCCACTACTGTGAAAACAAAGGGGATAGACAACAAAAATCACCCTTGAAGCGCCAGATAAGAGAAAGAAAACAGGAAAAAATGAAATTTGATGAGAACAGAAAATCAAAGGGGAAACTTCCCCCTTTTATCGGTGATAATCGATATTTAGCGAAATTGGTGCACGGTGATCTCATTGCATGAGTACAGCAATAAGGTAATGTTTACCCCATACCTCAAAGAAGCAATGGTGCAAACATTATACCATTGTAGACTGAAGAGCATTTTGGTCAAGTTGGCCGAAGTGCTTACATGCTTTTCCCTTTATAAGATACTTGAATAAAGTATTTGGGATGCGGAAAATGATCAGTCAATTTGTGCTAAAAGGATTAGACATCTTATGTATGCTGATGATTAAATAATCCGACTCCGGCTCAAGAATGAATCATCTCAAATGGCGATTTTGAGCAGAAAAGAAAAGGATTCATGAAAGGGACTATGATCTATGAAGGGTCTTTGAAGAGCTTTTGAGAATCTCTTAAAAACTTTTGAAAAAATAACTTGATGCAAAATCTGTTGTCAAAATATACATGGCCAAGATAGCTATGTGATCCTCCCGTAAAGCCAATGACACGCATGCCCGCTGCTATGGCAGCATGGACACCATGAAGTGAATCTTCTATAACAATAGTGTTTTGAGGCTCTACCTGTAATTGTTTTGCGGCAAAAAGAAAAACATCAGGGGCAGGTTTCGTTTTTTTTGTTCCAACTTCAGGTGCTGAAAATATTTTACCTTCAAAAAGGTCATAGAGATCAACAGTGGTGAGCATCTCTTTGATATCTATGCTCTTTGCATTAGAGCAGATACAGTAGGGATAGCGTGTTTGAATAATTTCTACGGCTTCTCTTACATCATCAATAGCCCGTAGTTCAGTTTTTATTTGTGTCCGGAAAATACTGGTCATCTGATCTATGAGATGAGCAGAAATTGGTTTTTCTGTTTCCTGTTCAACGTGTTTAAGAATATCGCGAAAAATAAGCCCTGCAAAACGTTCACTCAATTCTTCGGGTGAGATTTCATATCCTGTTTGTTTGAGCAATTGAGATCCAATTTTTGCTGCAAGATATTCAGAGTCGACGAGAACTCCGTCACAATCAAAAATAATAAGATCTATCTGAGGCATAAGATATTCCTTTACATGTTACGATATGGACAACTTTTATGAAAATAATATTAAAAGGATCTTATTTCATAAAAATACGCTTTGAAAATGATTCTTAATTCTTTTACCAAATAAAAGATATGAAAACGGTACATAAGAATAAGGATTCATTCATACGAAAGTTTTTTTACTAAAAAAAACAAAAACGAATATCAATTTTGCAAAACTTTAACGATACATTTACTCTATTTTGTAAATATGGATTGGTAATGCGGGTCTATAATCTATTTTGATTGATTATAGGGCAAATTCAGTTCATTTTGTTGGGTTTTTCATGACAGTTATTCAGCTTCAAAAAGATTTCATTCGTACTCCCTCACAGATGCCATGGCGCAATAAAATTTTTAAAGGAGATTGTGTTGCCGTTTTAGAAAAACTGCCCAAATATTCCGTTGATATGATTTTTGCGGATCCTCCCTATAATTTGCAATTGGATGGCGCGCTATACCGCCCTGATCATTCGCTTGTTGATGCGGTTGATGATGCATGGGACCAGTTTGAGAGTTTTGCTGCTTATGATGCTTTTACCCGTGCATGGTTGCTGGCATGCCGTCGTGTGTTAAAACCCAATGGAACGCTTTGGGTTATTGGCTCTTACCATAATATTTTTCGAGTTGGGACAGCCTTACAAGATTTAGGTTTTTGGATGCTTAATGATATTATTTGGCGCAAAAATAATCCGATGCCTAATTTCCGAGGGCGCCGCTTTCAAAATGCCCATGAGACGCTGATTTGGGCTGTAAGAGATCAAAAAGATAAAAAGTACACATTTAATTATGATGCTTTGAAAGCAGCAAACGAAGATTTACAAATGCGTTCAGATTGGCTTTTTCCTCTCTGTACTGGAGCTGAACGTTTAAAGGATGATTCGGGGCGTAAATTACATCCAACACAAAAACCACAAGCGTTATTAGCGCGTATTATTATGGCTTCTAGTAAACCTGGTGATGTTATTCTTGATCCATTTTTTGGTTCGGGAACAACAGGGGCTGTTGCCAAGCTTTTAGGGCGTGATTTTGTTGGGATTGAACGCGAACAAGATTACATTGATGCAGCATGTGAGAGAATTGCGGCGGTTAAACCTTTAGCACAACCAGAACTGGCGATTTTGGATAGAAAAAAAGCAGAACCACGTGTAGCTTTCAATAGTTTAATTGAAGCAGGTTTACTCTATCCTGGAGAAGTTCTTTATGATCGCAAGAAGCAGGTATCTGCTATTGTAAGAGCTGATGGTACGATTATGCATGGTGGTGAGGCAGGTTCAATTCATGCAATGGGAAGAAAGGCTCAAGATTCGCAGAGTTGTAACGGTTGGACCTTTTGGTATTATGAGGAAAATGGACGCTTGAAGTCCATAGATCATTTAAGAATGATCATACGTTCGCAAATGTTAAAAACGGGTGTTTTATGAACTAAGATGATCGCTTCATTCTATTGATGACTAATGTATTGCTGTCCTTATGTGTAGCAGACCTTCATTGAGAGAGATTGGCGGGAAATGTATGCCTTTTAAGCGTTGTTTATATGCGCCTTTCGTTTGCAAGAAGCGGCAAGCGCGTGTTTCTGATATTTTTTGTAAAAGAAATTAAAATGAAAAAGCTTCAATTTATGCTATCATTTAACTGCCAAAATAATTAAACTATCAATCGATATGCTTTTATACAAATGAAATAAGAAATTCATTCAGAAGTTCAAAATAAAGAGTTTTTTCAAGGAAGTGCTTAACCAGCAATTTCACCCACAGACTCGAGAGCGAGTGTATTGAAGTTGGCCATCATCTATGGATGTGCGTGCAATATTGCAATATCGTGCAATATATTGGCTTATAAAGATAATTTGGACTTGTTTCACTTGAATGAGTCCGCCTGGATATCGTCAGACTTTTTCATTTCAAATCTGTTTTATATTGAATCAATCAAAATCACTTGCTTGCATGACATAAGCGGGGTTAGCTGTGTGAGTAAAAATTATTCAAGAAAGAATTAGAAGTACCTCTTATGAACTGTTTCAAATGCCAAGAATTGTAGACAACATTGGAGATTGGTAAAGTCTGTGATGGTGCCAGCTTTCCCATTCATAAGCGAAAAAAGGATAAATCCTGAAATTTAAATCCAAGATTTCTAAACTTTTCTATCTCTTCTTAATTCTTATCTGTAGCAAAATTGACCATTCACATCCTTCAATTTTTCTTTTACAGAGGAAGAAATGGTCGCTAGAGATAGCATAAGTTTCTGTGAGAAAAAATTTTATAGGAAAGATTATTAAAATCTGAAAGAATTGGGAAGAGCTATGGCGATGGCTTTTTTCATAACTGTAGGGAGTGCTTCTTCGGCAAGATGTTGAATGTTGCACCACCAACCATTTTCACAATTCATTTCATGAATATCGTCAGTGTAGTAAACATCGAGTTTTAGAGAAAAGTGCGTAAAAACATGGGTAATTTGCCCTTTGAATTGCCAATTGGCAGTAAAGGGTGCGTTTTGGAGCCCATTTTCATTGTTTATGCCAATATTATTAGGAATTTGGGTCATTCCGCCAAGAAGTTTTTGCGTTTGTCGTTTTTCCAAATAAATTTGTCTTTTTTTATTAAGGACTACAAAAGCAATACCTGTTTTCGAAGGGCGTTCTTTTTTAGGAGCTTTAACTGGGAAGGATTCTGCTTGTTGCATCTTTGCCGCTTTACATAAATATTGAAGAGGGCAGATATAACAAGATGGTTTGCGTGGAGTACAAATGGTTGCTCCCAAATCCATCATTGCTTGAGCAAAGTCGCCAGGACGATTTAAAGCAGTAATTTTTTGTGTTTGTTCTTTAATTTCAGCTTTTGCTTTTGGTAATATTGAAGTGATAGCAAAAAGGCGGGCTACCACACGCTCGACATTACCATCAACCACTGCTACAGGATGATTAAAAGCAATTGCGGCAATGGCTGCGGCCGTATAATCTCCAATACCAGCGAGAGTTCGCAATGCTTTTAAAGATTGTGGAAATTGTCCTGCGTAGTTTTCAACAAGCTGTTTTGCACATTTTTTAAGATTACGTGCGCGTGAATAATAACCAAGTCCAGCCCATGCTTTCATGATGTCATCTTGTGAGGCTTTTGCTAAAGAAGAAAGATCAGGCCAAAGTTTTAAAAATTTTTTAAAATAGGGCTTAACCGTTTCAACGGTTGTTTGTTGAAGCATGATTTCAGAAAGCCAAACATGATAAGGATCAGGACGGATACCTTGTTTTTGCTCTTTTGGGGTAATTCGCCAAGGGAGATGTCGGTGATTTTGATCGTACCAAGAAAGGAGGTGCGAAGAAATTTCATACATGATTGTTTTCAAGCATAGAGAGATGTAAAATGCAAAAGAAAAAAGCATTTATTTTGGTAATCCATGTTTTTTCTCTTTTATTTTTTATTGTTGAGATTCTAATAAGGAGAGAACTTCTATTTTGTTGATATTTTATAAATTGGGAAGGCAATAATTTTAAAATAATTGTAATTGAATAAACGGTTGAGCAATGATCTAAAAATGAGAAAAAAACTAAAAAAACATGCTTTTTATTCTCTTTCTGAAACGGTACTGAAAATACTTGATCCAGTTTTACGTAAACGAACAGGGCTTAATGTCGCGCTTATAGAGCATTGGCCACAAATTGCGGGCTATGATATCAGTGAGCATACAATGCCCCTTAAAATTATTTGGAAGCGTCGCGCGGATCAAGATGAAGTTTTCAAGCCAGCAACGCTTGTTGTTGCATGTGAAGGGTTTTCTGCGTTAAAACTGATGCATGAAACGGAGGAATTGCTTCATAGAATTAATGGATTTTTTGGCTATATTGCTATTGATCGCATCAAAATTGAGCAAAAGAATATGTCGGTTTTTATGAAGCAGGTGCCTCTAAAGCCGGCTTTAAGTGAAAAAGACAAAAAATGCGTGGAAAAAATGCTCGAAGGAATTGAAGATAAAAGCTTACGCCAATCACTTTATAAACTTGGCTGTTGCATTTTCGCGGAAAAAAATAATAAATAGCAAGATATTTTATATATTTTCCTTTAATATATGAGAAGCATTAATATATGAAAAAGCATTGGACTCCTATTCGTTTAATAACAACAGAAAAGTATTATTTATGGTAAAATGTCGTTCTTTTTTATCCTTCGGGATATTTTTTTTCTTCATAACGATTGTACAACACAGTTTAACGGTTGCTTTAGCTCTTGGCGTAAAACCAGTTGCAACGGTGGATATGGCTGAGCTTCTTCAACCGGGTAAAGTAAAGGATCACTTTGAGGGAGAGGCGGATGCACCAGTCATCATTGTTGAATATGCTTCGTTGACATGTACGCATTGTGCGCATTTTTATAATGATATCCTTCCTCAAATTCGTAAAAAATATATCAAGACAGGAAAAGTGAAAATGATTTTCCGCGATTATGCTTTTGATCCTCGGGCAACGGCAGGTTTTATGTTAGCGCGATGTGCACCAGAAGATCGCTATTTTCCTTTGATAGAAGTTTTATTTCAAAAACAAAATGAGTGGGTTTGGGGAAAAGATGCTCTAACACCGTTGAAAAAAATTAGCTTAATGGCGGGTTTTACAGATGAAAGTTTTACGGCTTGTTTGAAAAATCAGATCATTTTAGATGAAGTGAATGCATCTTTCGAACGTGGTAAAGAACTTGGAGTCACCGCAACGCCTACTTTCTTTATCAATGGTGATAAATATGAAGGCGCTATGAAAGTAGAAGACTTTTTTTCTGTGATTGATCGTTATCTTAAAGACTAAATCTTAATCTTACAAAAGCTGGATAAGTGATACTTGTGGTCATTTTTCTTTTGGAAGAATTGTTATTATGTATTTATGAAGCAATTATGGAGCGATATTTTTTGTTTTGCTTATTTTGAATCAAATTATTGCTTTTAAATGAGCCTAGGTTGAATAGTGTTTTGATGCTGATATGGGAGGATTTGTACAATGAAAAAATGGGTTTATAGTTTTGGAGATGGCAGCGCAGAAGGAAGTGCAAGCGAGCGTAATCTTCTCGGAGGTAAAGGCGCTAATTTGGCAGAAATGAGTAATCTTGGTTTGCCTGTACCACCCGGCTTTACTCTGACAACAGAAGTTTGTAATTTTTATTATGCCCATGACAAATCATATCCAGAAGAGCTACGGGAATCTGTTGAGAAAGCACTAAAACGCGTTGCTGAACAAACAGGGCGTGAATTTGGAAATGAACAAAGACCACTTTTGCTTTCTGTTCGTTCAGGGGCACGGGCTTCTATGCCAGGGATGATGGATACAGTGCTGAACCTTGGCATGAATGATGAAACTGTAAAAGCAATTGCTTTACAAGCCAATAATGAACGTTTTGCTTATGATAGTTATCGGCGTTTTATCCAAATGTATTCCAACGTTGTTTTGGGGCTAGACCATTCGTATTTTGAAGAGATTCTTGATGAAGCAAAAGCACGCAGTGGTTATACTATTGATACAGAAATGACAGCAGATGATTGGAAGAATGTTATTATTTCTTATAAATTCTATGTTGAAGAAAAATTAGGCACCCCTTTTCCACAAGATCCTAAACAACAGTTATGGGGGGCGATAGGAGCCGTTTTTTCAAGTTGGATGACAGCACGCGCAGTTACTTATCGCCGTTTACATAGCATTCCTGAAAGTTGGGGAACGGCAGTTAATGTGCAAGCTATGGTTTTTGGTAACATGGGAGAAGATTCGGCAACAGGTGTTGCTTTTACACGCAATCCGTCGACAGGGACAAAAGAACTTTACGGTGAGTTTTTAGTTAATGCGCAAGGGGAAGATGTTGTGGCGGGTATTCGAACGCCTCAAAATATTACAGAAAATGCGCGTATTGTCGCTGGTTCCAATAAGCCGTCTTTAGAAAAAATCATGCCTGCAGCTTTTTTGAAGTTATGTCAGATCGCGCAGAAACTTGAGCAGCATTATCGAGATATGCAAGATCTCGAATTTACCATTGAAAAAGGCAAATTATGGATGCTGCAGACTCGTTCAGGAAAACGCACGGCGCGTGCGGCTCTCAAAATGGCCATTGAAATGGTTGAGGAGGGGTTAATAAGTCGTGAAGAGGCTGTAATGCGTATTGATGCAAAGTCACTTGATCAACTTTTACACCCAACACTTGATCCCAAAGCAGAGCGTTTTGTTATAGGACGTGGTTTACCAGCTTCTCCTGGAGCCGCAACGGGTGAAATTGTTTTTACTTCAGAAGAGGCAGAAACGGCGTTGGCAGAAGGGCGTAAAGTTATTTTGGTCCGTGTAGAAACAAGCCCAGAAGATATTCATGGGATGCATGCTTCTGAAGGAATTTTAACAACGCGTGGTGGTATGACAAGCCATGCTGCTGTTGTAGCGCGGGGGATGGGAAAGCCATGTATTTCTGGTGCTGGCAGTGTGCGAATTGATTATAATACAAATACGCTGCTTGCTTCAGGAGAAAGTTTTCAAAAGGGTGATATTATCACGATTGATGGTGGAAGTGGAGAAATTTTCAAAGGAAAGGTTGCGATGTTGCAGCCTGAGCTGTGCGGAGACTTTGCAAAGTTAATGGAATGGGCTGATGGGATGCGACGTATAAGAGTTCGCGCCAATGCTGAGACACCATCTGATGCTCGTATGGGCCGTTCTTTTGGGGCTGAAGGTATTGGGCTTTGCCGTACAGAACATATGTTTTTTTCTGGTGAACGCATTGTTGCCATGCGTGAAATGATTTTAAGTCATGATGAAAGTGGACGTCGCAAAGCGTTAGAAAAGCTTTTGCCAATGCAGCGTTCAGATTTTAGCGAATTATTTGAAATTATGTGTGGTTTGCCTGTGACCATTCGCTTGCTCGATCCGCCATTGCATGAATTTTTACCAAAAACCGATGCAGAAATTCTTCACGTTGCAAAAGCTATGGGAGTTTCTACCGAAGTGCTTTCTGAACGTGCTCAGCAGTTGCATGAATTTAACCCTATGCTTGGATTGCGAGGATGCCGTTTAGCCATTACTTATCCTGAAATTGCCGAAATGCAAGCGCGGGCGATTTTTGAAGCAGCAGCAGAAGCTGCCCAAAAATCTGGATCTCCTGTTATGCTTGAAATTATGGTGCCACTTATTGCCCTCAAATCTGAACTCGATTTTGTAAAAGCGCGTATTGATCAAGTCGCTGAGGAAGTGATGAAAGAAAAGGGAAGCACTATTCAATATATGGTTGGAACGATGATTGAGCTTCCAAGGGCAGCGCTTCGAGCCGATGAAATTGCTGAAACAGCGGAATTTTTTTCGTTTGGAACAAACGATTTAACGCAAACTACTTTTGGAATTTCTCGTGATGATGCAGCTCCTTTTTTGGCGACCTATTTCCAAAAAGGTCTTTTAGAGCTCGATCCTTTCGTATCTATTGATCGTGATGGTGTTGGAGAACTGATTGCCATTGCTGCACAGCGTGGACGCTCAAAGCGTGCTAAAATAAAATTGGGAATTTGTGGTGAACATGGGGGTGATCCTGCTTCTATTGATTTATGTGAAGAAAATAACCTAGATTATGTTTCATGCTCTCCTTTTCGAGTTCCAATTGCTCGTTTAGCAGCAGCACAGGCCGCAATAGCCAAAAGGATATAATAGGTTAATATTTTTTTATTGTATCGTTACCATTGAAATAAATTTTCATATACACTCTTTTATTTCCTTCCTTAAAGAAAATAAAAGCATTTCTAGAATGCACTATAATTTATCTCACGTAAGAGGTTTATGAGAGAAAATATAAAGAAAGATAAAACAAAGCTGTATTATTAATATACTTTTTTCAGTATTGATAGGACTCTTGAGAGAGTGTGACGTGCTATTGTGTAGTTAATTCACACGTTCGTTTTTAATAGGGGAAATGCTTCACGCAGAACAGAATGCTTTAAATAAATGCATTTATTTTGCACATTTATGAGCTTTCTTGAAGAAAAGTCTCTTACTGGATAACCCATTTTACGTCGATATTTGTGGAGTGGGATTATTTGGAACTCCCTATAAGTTTATAAAATCTCCCTCCCAGAGTTTAAAAATCCACTGTACGTTATCGTCTTTACGCTTGTGAAGGAACATCAAAGTTATATAAGGTATTGATTATAATTATTTTATTTCTCACATTGAATAAAGACCTCGAATATCATAAGATTTTCTCATTTCAATTTCTTTTATAATGAATCAATCCAAGCCATATTTTTTGTTCTTTACAGGCCGAGAGAACCACGTAAAAAATTAAAGCTGGATATGCCTCTTATGAATCGTTTTAAGTCCCAAGAGCTTTCACAATATTGAAGATAGTACAGAGAGAGCCATCTTGTGATGGTGCCTGCCCCTTCACAAGCATAAGGATGATAGCGCACAGTGGGGTTTCTATGATATTATTTACGAGCATTGTTGCGAAATGGGTCTTGAGTACTTTAGAGAGATGTTTCTCTAAAAAAAGCCCCGTGAATGGTAAAGTATATTCCGTTTGGGATTTTTTTGTTTTACGTGGAGGGGAGGGGGGTGAACTCAAAAAGATACCTGATAAATAAAAGCGTGAGGCAAGAGCTAATCTCTATTATTTATAAAAGAAGGCACTTCTTTCGATATYTTTGAAAATCATAAAGCTGAATGAAAAGAATATAAGAAGTGATGATTTCTACACTTAAAATTCTATATTCTGCCCAAATTAAGCTTCCACTCTGTTTTAAGAGATTACACAAACAGAGATAGATAATACACTTGCACCCATTTTCTATACAAAAGCTAAAACAACAGAGAAAGCATATCTTTATCTCAAATATGCGGTTGAATGAGGATTTATAAGCAACAACAAAAGCACGGGCTTTTTTTATAAAACAACGCCATAAAATACAAAACTTTTCAGTAATGAATTAGAGAAATGTGCCGGCTTTTTATGAAACACTTTGAGAAACAAAAAACATAACACAATTGGTTTTACGTCTACTTATTCTTAAAAATACTCGTATTATTATTTGCATCATATTTACAAAATCAAATTGACAGTAATATAAGGATAATTTCTAGTTAGAGAATATGAAAAGAAGATGTGACGCGACAACAGAATTTCGTATTCTTTTATCATCAGAAGCAATAAAAATTTTAAAACAAGTGCGTTGGCTCTCTTACAATGATTTCTTTTTTCTGTAACTGGTCGTGATCTCCTTGCTAGCAAATTGTAGGGCTCAATACGTAATGTGTAAGAAAATCATTCTGCTTGATTCAATATAAGAAGATTTCAGATGAAGGAATATTGTTATACTTGGGTAGGCTTTAAACAAGAAAATGATAAATAATCATCATAAATCAAGAGATTATTTTTATAATATAGATGATTAGCTTTAATTTAATAAACCAATTTCACGCATTTTCATTAAAAGTGTGTGGTTAATTTTTCCCGTGATAGGAAGATCAAACATTTTTTGAAACTGTTTTAAGGCTTCTATCGTCTTTAGATCTTCTATTCCTGTGATAGGAACTTCCTCATGACCAAAATTACGTAAAGCTTTTTGCATTTGTAAAATATCTTCAACAGAAGGATCTAAAACAGCTTCTTTTGAATTTGTTATATTTTTTGTTGTTGTATTCTTTGCCATTTCTATTTCGCTCTGTTGAATTAATATCGCAATTTCATCTGTTGTGGGATTGGGTAAAACATTGTTTTGCTTTTTTTGAGGAGTTTGTTGTTTCCATAAAGCAATAGCACGACGCGTTTTAGGTCCATCCAGTCCATCTAAAGGTCCATCATAAAGTCCTAATTCCGCTAGTTCTTTTTGCTTTTCCAGCATGCTTACTGATTGAGAAAGGAAAGATGAATTTGTGGGGTGATGACTTGGAGAATGAAGTGAAGTTACACGAGGGAGTTTTTGTGATTTTTCCTCTTTTTCAGATAAATTAGAGCTTTTTCCTATACTTTGAGCAAAAGAAAACTTCATTTGAGTTAAAATATTTTGATGTGTTGTCATTTGCAAAAATAAAGCGTTAAATGAAACAAATAAAAAACTAATGATAAAAAGAAGAGAACCAACAAAAAATAAAGCATTTTTTCGTGTATAGAAATAAAAAGTTTTTGCACTCCAAAAAATAAAATAAAAAATTATCAGCAGAAGAGTGATAACAATACTATTATGGTATTTACGCTGTTTTACAGTTTTTTTTCGGGACGTCTTTCGCTTTGTTGCCATTATTTTTAATTTTCAGTTGCGTTTATTTTTCAAAAAGAACGAATGTAAATTATTTCTTATTTCAAGCTAGAAAGAAGTGCATTTATATTTGCTTTTTCCTTTTAAGTTCCTAAAATGAGCGGCTTCATTATATCCATTTATTAAGTTGATACACCAACAAGAGCTCTTATCAGCTTCTGCTTAATTTCATAGTTTACAAATCTTTAATATATCATCAAAGAGAGCATCAAATGATTAACACTCAAGACTATGTGGTATTTGCAAACAAGCATTATCACATCTAATCATCTAAACAATAATGCTACGTTATTCTCCATTTTTGGCGTATACGTTTGCCTATTATTTAAAATCAAGTTGAGGATATTTTCCTACTAACGCTAGAATGATGATAGCCATCATTATTCTTTATAATTTACATAGAGAGGGTTACTTATCCGTAAACGATTATCTTTTAAGGATATTATATTTTGGCATAAATTCATGTTATTCATATTTAATGATTTTCATAAGTATCAATTAAATTGATGTTTACAATGCTATAGAAAAAATCTTGCCTTGAGCTGAAATCATAAGAAGTACATTTTTTTTAATATTCTTATCGACATGTTGATCATTTCCATGACGTGTTAGTAGAAATTTTATCGACAAAATAAAATATTATAATCGATACAAGAGTCAGCATAACAGAGTTTGATCTTCTTTAACCATTTAAACTAAACTTAAAATGGTGAATTTATTTAAAATAAGTAGTACACAATAGGCAAAAGAAATTGGGTTATAATCCTTATCTTATTGCTACACTTTCTTGTGTAATAAAAGGCTCCAAATGTGGAGCGTATACTTTTACCCCTTATAAATGATTATATCTCCTATTTTTTATCATAGTTCATTATATATAATAATCCTGTAACTGTATGATATTTTTGTATAATTTTGGCATTAATTTTTTACCGAATAGACAATGTATCCCATTTTTATACAGTGGCATTATATCATATTTATAAAAAAGTCAATGACATAGGTCCAATAAATGAATACTCAATTTTATAAAAAACTCATTTTATAAATTTTTTATAAAGAAGCGGTGTGTAAAATACTCCTTTTATTGCATTTACCACTTCGGTACATTGATTACCCCATGATACGTTTTTTAATCAAATTATCATTTTTTTTATTTTTTATTTTTGTCATTATTTCATTTTTTGTAGCAAATCCAAGCAATAATCACTCTTCTAATCCAAAAAATAATGAGACAACAACGAGCGATGTGATTATTGCGTTTAAGGAAGCTTTAAATGATTTAGGAAAATTTTGTGACCGTAATAAAGAAACCTGCAAAGTAGGAAAGTCCTTTTTAAGTTTACTTGGCGAACGTGCATATTACGGTGCAAGAGCTGCTTATGAATATTTAGGGCACATATTAGGGAACAAAAATAATATTAAAGATTTTCCCTAATGCTTCTCGCAAAATGGAAATACACGAATCCTTACAAAGTCATACAATGTTATCTTGAAATAAGATTTTTTAACGTTCTTCATATTTATTATGTTAGGAAAATAAATATATTCAACATGATTATTAAAAGGAAACAGGACTAAGATAATGGCGGAAACAATCGATAATATTATAGAAAACTTTTCGCTTTTGGATAATTGGGAAGATCGTTATCGTTATGTTATCGAGCTTGGCCATGAATTACCTCCTTTTCCGGAAAGTGCTCGAAACGATGCCCACAAAGTTCCTGGTTGTGTCAGCCAAGTGTGGCTTTTATCGTCACGTAATAATTCAGAAGATCCAATATTAACGTTTCAAGGTGATTCCGATGCCCACATTGTGCGTGGACTCATTTATATTCTTATTACTTTTTATTCAGGCAAAAAAGCTTCTGAAATTCGCAACTCTGATGCTCAAGGTCTCTTTGAAAAACTTGGTTTAAATGAAAATCTTACACCACAACGATCAAATGGTCTAAAATCAATGATCAAACGCATTCGTAACGAAAGCTATATATAATTCCTTTTCTAAAAATTAAGACACACAAAAAAACTTCACAGAAAATGCGCGTGTTAAAAAGCAGCTTTATATATAAACTTATACAGGACAATTTTGTCACAAAATACGATTATTTAGCTTTTTTCCGTTTGCTTTTGCGTCCAAGACCCATTTCTTTGGCTAAAGCCGATCGTGTTTTTGCATAATTAGGCGCCACCATAGGATAAGAACTGTCTAACTGCCATTTTTCACGATATTCTTCTGGCAACATTCCGTAATGTGTCATGAGATGACGCTTGAGAGATTTAAATTTTTTTCCATCTTCAAGACAAATGAGGTAATCAGGGAACACTGAACGTTTTGGATTAACGGCGGGTTTTTGTTTTTCAATTTCGATGACTGCTAACTCTAGATTCCCTGCTTTACGAAAAGCAGCATGGACATCAGCAATTAAACTTGGCACTTCAGTCGGTCGAATAGAATTATTACTCACGTAGGCAGCAACAATATCAGCAACCAATGTAATAACTAAATTGCTTTCAGTCTCTAAGACTGCACGATGTTCCATTCTTGTTTCCTTTAATTTAAAATCGAGTAATTCAAAATCGAGATATAGTGCATATACTCACAATATAAAGATCTCATGCACATGAGCTTCATATTGTACAAAAATATTTTTTGTCAATTCAATTATTTTATAAAATTGCCAAAACATAAAAAAATCAAACAAATACCTCTTTTTTGCCATAATATACGATAAGAAAAACAAAATTCTTATATGTTTAAATATAGTTTAATGCTATACCATATTATATATAACACATAATATATAAAAAATATAAGATAAAATTTAATTATTTTTTCGATAATATAAAAATAAAATTACGCATTATAAAAATACAAGATATGAAATAGCTTTTTATTTAAAATAATTATAATTTATTCAGTATGATTTTTATAAACTTTTAAATTTATTT
>NZ_NJPP01000004.1 GCF_002778015.1 Bartonella tribocorum
AATCTTAGATTTATTTTATAAAAATATTATATTGTTAAAGTAATAATAGTATAAGTTTTTTGTTATTATATGTATAAAAATATAAAATTTTAATTTTTGTAATAAAGTTTATATTAATTGATTTTAAAATGAAATAACTATATCAGTTATTAATAATTTTTTCTTTTTTATATAAAATAATAGAAAAAAATTCCTTTACTCATGAACCATATCGTGTTCCGATGGAAGAGATTACCTTTTTTAGGGTAATTTTATCTTAAAATAACTAAAGGGAACTTCCCCAAAATGAATAAACAAAATTTAGAAAAAAAGCCTAAGAAGAAATTGCAACGTGGACTACATAACCGCCATATACAACTTATAGCCCTTGGTGGAGCAATTGGAACAGGTCTCTTCATGGGATCAGGAAAAACAATCAGTGTAGCAGGTCCCTCAATCCTCCTCGTTTATGCGATTATTGGTTGTGCTCTATACTTTGTCATGCGTGCTATGGGAGAATTATTGCTTTCAAATACCCAATACCGATCTTTTATTGACTTCTCGACCGATCTTCTAGGGCCATGTGCTGGATTCTTTATCGGATGGACATATTGGTTGTGCTGGATTGTTACTGGAACTGCTGAAGTTATTGCTATTGTCACTTACACACACTTTTGGTGGCCTGAACTCAATCCATGGATTCCTGTTATCATTGGTCTTATGTCCTTTTTAATTCTTAATCTCGTTGCCGTAAAACTCTTTGGCGAACTTGAGTTTTGGTTTGGTTTTATTAAAATCGCAGCAATTTTAGTCTTAATTGTTGTGGGATTTTATATGATCCTCACCGGTTTTGTCTCTCCAAATGGCACAGTTGCTTCCCTTAGCAATATATGGAATGGTGGAAATCTTTTTCCACGGGGGATTTCTGGCTTTTTTGCTGGATTTCAAATTGTTATTTTTGCTTTTGTTGGCATTGAGCTCGCAGGAACAGCGGCCGCTGAAGTAAAAGAGCCTCAAAAAGCCTTACCACAAGCTGTCAATTCAATACCAATCCGTATTGTATTCTTTTATATTTTCTCTCTTCTTGTGATTATGTCTGTGACACCTTGGGATCAAATCAGTCCAGAAAAAAGCCCTTTTGTAACCATGTATGCACTTATTGGTATTCCAACTGCTGCTGGTTTGATGAACTTTGTTGTCCTCACAGCAGCTGCCTCTTCAGCAAATAGTGGAATTTTTTCTACCAGCCGTATTGTTTATGGGCTAGCAACACAAAAAGGAGCGCCTAAATTTTTAGCAAAACTTTCTCGTAACCACGTTCCAGCCAACGCATTATTCTTTTCATGTTTATGCATTTTATTAGGTTATGCAGTTGTATCATTATCTCAAACTCTCATAGCTGCCTTTACAATTGTTACAACGATTGCCGCAACGTTGTTTATATTTGTATGGTCGATTATTTTGATCAGCTATATCGTCTATCGTCGCAATCGTCCTCTCCAACATACTGTCTCTCCTTATAAAATGCCAGGAGGTGTTGTTATGTGTTGGGTGCTTCTCGTTTTCTTTGCATTCATTATTTATTTATTGTCATTAGAAGCAGATACTGCCATCGCTTTAAAATACACGCCAGCATGGTTTATATTTTTAAGCATTGTATATTTTCTTTTTGGAAGAAAAAATTATGCAAAAACTTAAAAAAATCTCTCCTCAAAAATAAAGCTTAGGCGAAAAAACATATAAAAAAGGGTAACTGTCAGTTACCCTTTTTTGATATTTGTCTATAAAATTGTAAACGTGACAAAATATCTCTTTAGAGACTTCAATTACGTTCTTTATCCACCAAAGCATTCGATTTTATCCAAGGCATCATAGAACGAAGTTTTTTACCAACCTCTTCAATAGGATGATTATCGTTTAAACGCCGCATACTTTTAAAATGAGCAGCACCTGCCTTATATTCTTGAATCCAATTCGATGTAAATTTACCCGTTTGAATATCTTTCAATATACGTTTCATTGCTGCTCGGGTTTCATCCGTAATCACACGTGGACCAGACATATATTCGCCCCATTCAGCGGTATTAGAAATCGAATAATTCATATTTGCAATGCCCCCTTCATACATAAGATCAACAATCAGTTTAACCTCATGTAAACACTCAAAATAAGCCATTTCTGGTGCATAACCTGCTTGTGTTAGTGTTTCATAACCTGCTCGGATCAATTCAACAAGGCCACCACACAAAACCGCTTGTTCACCAAAAAGATCAGTTTCACACTCTTCTTTAAATGTTGTTTCAATCACCCCAGCACGTCCACCACCAATTCCACATGCATAAGATAATGCAACACTATGGGCATGCCCCGAAGCATCTTGTGCCACCGCTATTAAGCAAGGAACACCACAACCCCGTTGATATTCATGACGAACTGTATGCCCTGGACCTTTAGGAGCAATCATCACAATATCAACGATTTTTTTAGGTTCAATCAAGCCAAAATGAATGCTCAAACCATGGGCAAAAGCAATGGCTGCCCCATCACGTAAATGGTCATGAATATGCTCTTTATAGATATCAGCTTGCAACTCATCTGGTGTTGCCATCATGATGATATCTGCCCATTTTGCTGCTTCAGCAACGCTCACCACTTCAAAACCATCGGCTGTAGCCTTTTTAACTGTTTCCGACCCTGAGCGCAAAGCAATTTGCACATTTTGGACACCAGAATCTTTCAAATTTAAAGCGTGCGCACGCCCTTGAGAACCATAACCAACAATAGCCACTTTTTTCCCTTTAATGAGATTCATATCCGCATCACGATCATAATAAACACGCATAAAAACACTTCCTTCTTTTTCTATTTAAACTGGATTTCAGATAATTTTTATTAAATAAGAAACATCATTTTCAGTGCATCACATACTCATAAAGACAAAAAATGCCGCTTATAAGAACACAACAATTGAATAATCTTTAAAGCTCACACATTGTACAGAAAAACCTGTGATCCCCAGACATTCCAAAAACATATACGGACCCCCAATAAACTTCAACCGCTGTCCTATAAAAATGGTACTTACAAAAAACAATATTTCTAAAGAAAATATATCTGCTAAGATTCTATTTTCTTATCGCACAACAAAACATTATATCCTAAAAATTAAGATACAATATATAATTTAACATGAACCAAATTAATATGGATAGCAAGAAAAATTACAAAATAACAAGTATTGCTTTAATACAACCTTCAAAAATATATACAACAATATCTTCAGAAGAATGAAAAAGACGCTTTTAATTTTTACATTCTTTAATATCCACGCCTCTCACGCAGAACAGAACATCCCCATACTGAGCTGATACTACCATTGTATTATTCATTTACGAGGCGCGCTATTATAAAAAAAATTTAATGCGCTCGAAATCTTTTCAAGAAGCCCCTATAATAATCTAAAATTTTTTAATAGCCTAAGATTTATTGCATCCATCCCTTTTTCCTTCATAAAGCTGTGAGACGATATCATCGTTTTATTTGCTTACTCCCAATGTCGCAACAGCTTTTATTGCTTTAAGCCTATTCATAAAAAGTATTTTCTGATTTTAAATCTATTCACGATAAAATCATCATCCCCTTTACACATCACAAGCAGCATTGCACATAGCGTTAACTTATATCTTTATGACGTAAAATGATGATGGCAATAATTTTATATTATCCATGAATGATTTGACGTTATACTATTTACAGGTAACCCGTAAAATGAACTCAAACATATTGAATAATATCTCTTTAAGCTCAAGAAAATTTTATACACTGATCCAGTAAAATCCTACGCACTCCTTTATCATGAAAACACTTTCAAGTCCTTCATTTTATTGCTTCAAAGAAATAATCGTAAAAAAGTTTTAAAACTTCCTCATAATAGATGCTACCAATACAAAACATCCCATAAACTCAAAAACAAAAGATAGAAAGAAATCAATAAACAAAACAACAATAGAATATTTATAATGCACGCTAATAATGCTATTTACCAAACATAGATTATGTTTTTAAGAGACATTGGCAAAGCTTTACAAAAATTGCTCTTCCCATTTTTATAGAGAGAAAAAAGTTACGATAATAACCGGATAAAACGCTGAACAGTCTCATGCATTCCATACTCCAATGCATCAGCAATAAGCCCATGACCAATAGAAACTTCATCAAGCCAAGGAATATTTTTGACCAGAGCAGGAAGATTCACAAGTGTCAGATCATGCCCTGCATTCATACCTAACTGTAACTCTTTCGCTCTTTTTGCAGCTAAAACAAGTTTATTGAGCTCTTGATCTTGTGTTGCTTTGTCCTGAAGTGCTCCACCATAAGGTCCAGTGTAAAATTCCACACGATCAGCTCCTATTGCTTTAGCAATATCAAGACCATCAATAGTAGGATTAGCAAAAAGTGATACGCGAATCTTTCTTTTTTTTAAATGCTGAATAATAGGCGCTAAAAATTCTGCATCATGAGCAAAATTCCAACCATGATCAGACGTTGACTGATCTGGATCATCCGGAACAAGAGTAATTTGGTCGGCATAGTTTTTAGCGATATCCAAAAATTTATCACTTGGATAACCTTCAATATTAAACTCAGCAGTAGGGAAAGTGTTCTTTATTAAACCGTATATATCTGGCAAATCCGCAAAACGAATATGCCTTTCATCAGGGCGTGGATGAACCGTCAAACCCGCTGCTCCAGCGGCAAGCGCTATATGCCCAATATTCTTGATACTTGGCCAGGGAAGGTTGCGTCGATTGCGCAAAACAGCAACAGCATTAAGATTAACTGAAAGTTTTACCGCCATGCCCATTTCCATTTTTCTACAGAGTGTAACAAGATAGAAAAATGGCATTTTCCATCTGAAATTCATATGATACACATATTTTCTCTATCGAACAATCGTTAAATACTCTGCTGCACGGGTAATTCCCGTATAAAGCCAGCGGGCATACATATCACGAAATGCAAAACTTTCATCAAACAAAACAACGTTATTCCATTGAGAACCTTGCGCTTTATGTACCGTCAATGCATACCCATAATCAAAATCATCATAGCGCTTTTTTAATTGCCATGAAATTTCCTGATCGGGGTTTTCAAACGCTGCTTTTAAAAGTTTAATCTTTGCTACCCCACGCTCACTTTCTTCTGGTTTTACAAGAAGATTAATGCTTGGTTTAACTGTCTCCTTCTGTGAAGTCATCACTTTCCATAAAGAGCCATTTAACAAACCTTTGGGAGGATCATTTCGCAAACACACAAGCTTATCTCCCGCTTGCGGATAATCTGCTGTAAATCCCTTTAACATACGTAACCGTTGATTATAAAGGTAGCGTGTACGATTAATCCCTACCAAAACCTGATCAGCATCCAAAACCAATTGTTGATTAACCTCTTTACGTGTAACAACGCGCGCCTCTCCATAGTCACCATAAGCAATATCGCGTCCTTCACGTACATCCATAGCAAGACGTATAATCGGATTATCTCGCGCTTGCCGATGAATTTCTGAGAGAAGAAAATCTGGTTCCCCATTCGAAAAAAAACCTCCACCTGATATAGGAGGCAATTGACCAGGATCACCAAGAACAAGAATTGGTGTCCGAAAGCTCATTAAATCACGTGCCAATTGTTCATCGACCATAGAGCATTCATCAACAACAATGAGTTTAGCCTGTGCCGCAGCACTTCTTCGATTTAATGCAAATGTTGGAGCAATAGACTTTTTTCCCGTAATTTCATCGGAAACTTCCTCTTCTCCACGCGGACAATAAATCAATGAATGAATCGTACAAGCATTGCTTGCACCTTTAGAACGTAAAACCTGCGCCGCCTTCCCTGTAAAAGCAGCAAACTGGACAGAACCATCAACTGTTTCTGCAAAATAGCGCGCAAGCGTTGTCTTACCCGTCCCCGCATAGCCAAAAAGGCGAAAAAGAGGAGAACGCCCTTCTTTCAACCACGCGGCAACAGCCTTCAATGCATTATCCTGTTCCAACGAAAATTGCATATTTTATCAAAATAAGATTCGCATAAAAAGAGCAAGCATTAAAAGCATGATCAAAAAACTGTCGTTAAGAATTTTTCACACATAAGCTCTCTAACAACTTTTGTAGCATGAGTTATCAATTATTTCCCCATTGCCTTTTCAAGATATTGGAACAATCTCAATTTATCTTTACATCAATCTTCAAGGTAAGACCTTATACCTATCAAATAAAATATCATTTTTTACAACAGTAACATCAACAATGGAGTATGCATATCTTAAATTTAAAATAACGCCTCTATACGCTTTTTCTAACCCAAATTTAGAATAAGAAAAAGAGCATCGCAATAACAAAACCATCGCTAGAAAATGCCCTTAACAGGATAAGAATAACGTAATTTTACGAATACTATTTTACACAATCAATGAGCTTTCTTGCTCATGAAAATAAAGTACATCCACTATGGCGAGATAATAATTAAATATATCAAAGACCTTTTGGCAGAAATAGAAAAAGCTCTCAACAAAACGACTTAATCCTATGATGATACACCTATAAAGTTCCTATCGCCCTCCTATCATAATTTTAATAAGTTTACTCTTCATGTTACAGATGAATTATATCTCAACGAATAAAGAGAAACATCACGCTTATATGAAGAACGCTTTATCTCCACAAATATATTGCTTTTTCTGTTTCGACAATAAAATCTGGTTCGCAAATATGGCCTTCTTGCTAGTCTATTATAAGAAAACAGGGACATGATTTCATGTCCAGCATAGCCCTTCAAGTTCGTCTTCCAGAATATGAGAAAAGCGCAATTCTCCATCTGCTAAGTCAAACTTTCTCTTTTCGTCACAATGTGTTAAAGTTTATAAAAACGAACTGATTAATACTATTCTTATTGCTAGAAATAACAATGAAATCAAGGAGGATAATTTATTAAGAGACTTGGCGTTATGTCAAAATATCAGCGCTGAGATTGCTTTTGGATTGTTTTAGAAATGAAATAATGAGCGCCAATATTGATGAATGAAATGGGAGGCTTAAATTGAAAATATTAATTCCAAATGACTATCAAAAAGCCACCCTAACATTACAGTCTATTGCAAAATTAATGAAATCGCATGAAGTGCTGGTTATCAATAATTTAGCTAAAGAATGTGATTTAGAAGATAAGCTCAAAGAGATCGATATTCTTATCTTAATCAGAGAGCGAACGATAATTGATAGAAATCTTCTCTTAAAACTACCAAATTTAAAATTAATCTGCCAAACGGGCCCTATAGGTTCACATATTGATATAGAAGCTTGTAGCGACTTAGGAATTGAAATATTCGATGGTGGTGGAGATGCAACTTCTGCTGCTGAATTTGCGTGGCTCTTAATGATGTCGGCGCGTAGAAAACTGTGTAAATCTGTATCTGATATGAAAAAAGGACGATGGCAAACAACATTTGGCAACCAAATGAAAGGAGCTACTCTTGGAATCTTCGGGTTTGGGCATATTGGTAAAATGGTTGCTCAATATGCTCAAGCTTTCGGCATATCCATTTTAGTTTATGGGAGTAAGCGTGTAACGCAAGAAGCAAAAAATTTAGGTTATCATTTTACGCATTCAAAAGATGAATTTTTTACACGTCCTGACATTATATCCATCCATTTACGTTTAAGCGAGAAAACCAGAGAAATCATAAAATTAGATGATCTATTGCGTATGAAACCTCATGCTATTTTTGTTAACACAGCACGTTCAGCTTTGGTTGAAAAAGGGGCGATAGAAAAAATACTAAGTTTGGAAAATTCAATTTATTTTGCACTGAATGTTTATGACAGCGAGCCAGTATATGAGAGCAAATTATTGCAATCAGATAGAGTTCTTTGCACACCGCATCTTGGCTATGTGACTGGAGAAAGCTTTGAAAATTATATTGAAAAAGCTTGCCAAAATATAGAGTCTTTTATGAAGAGCGCTTAATGCCGGCTGAGCTAATGTCTGTAAAATTTATCTTATAGCGCTAGCGTATCAAATTTGCACGACACATAATAGCTTATTTCCTTCAATTAGGCATATACCTTAGCTTTCATATTAATAATAATCGTATTGACAGATTTTTATGTAATCAGCATAAAATACTTAATTTATTGTCGCAATCATTATTTAAAAAGGCTATTTTATTAGGATACACTTTAATTGGAGGGGGCATAGTGAGCAATAATAAATTTATAGAAAAGAATTATTATAGATGGATTGTATTGCTTGTTGCCACTATCGTTCAAACATCAGCCTGCTTCTTTGTTCAAGGGCTTGGTCCTTTAGCTGAATTTTTTAAGAAGGATTTCTCGCTTAGTGACTCTCAGATAGGTTTGTTGTCTTCAGCAGCGCAGCTCCTACCTATTATTGGGTTACTTGTAGCTGGCGAATTACTAGACAAGTTTAACGAGCGCTATATTGTTGGAGCTGGTGCGATCGGTGTTTCTGTCGCTCTTTTGTTGGAAGCAGTCGCAGATAACTATATTTCCCTTTTGGTTTGTTTGCTCATTGTAGGGGGATTTTACAGTTCTGCTCAACCTGGTGGCGCTAAATCTGTTGCTTCATGGTTTCCACAATCGCAGCGTGGATTTGCAATGGGAATAAGTCAAGCAGGACTACCGTTAGGGTGGAGCATTAGCTGGAATAGTTCTTCCTGCTCGTGCGTTTGTCTATGGCATACAAGGTGCATTTTTGGTCGGTGCCATAGTTTCTTTTTTTAGGTGGCTGTCTATTTATTATTTTTTATCACTCACCAGCAAAAGTTGTAGCTATCGTTCCAGAAAGTAAGGCAAGAGCTTCGTTCTATGCAAATGTAAGATCTCGTCTTGCGATGTTGGCTGCGCCGCATATGAAGAATATTATTTTTTCAGGCGTTTCACTTGTGATCGTTCAATATGTATTAACCATTTTTATAACGATTTATTTTTATAGAATCTATTACCTATCTTTAGATAAAAGTGCTTATTTATTTTTTGTCTCACAAGCTGCTGGTGCCTTAAGAAGAATTATTTTAACAGCATGGAGTGATCATTATAGAAAAGGATAATTTTTTTCCTTCCTTGTTTTGCATGATTACAGTCGTTTTTGGATTTTTAATATTAATTTTGGGCATTAGTGGATCCATAATTTATTTAACTATTTTATCTGCTTGGTTAGGTTTTTTCGGATTGGGATGGTATGGCCCGTAAGTTGCTTATATTGTAGATACTTCGCCGAAAGAAAGCGTTGGCTTTTCTCTGGGTTTAGCCATGTCTGTAAATCAAATCGCAATTATTACGGCTCCATCATTATTTGGATTCATCCAAGATTTTACAGACACTTATTTACGAACATGGCTGATTTTACTTATTGTTTTTTCACTTTTCTTAATAAAAAAGTAGAAAGATATAATTGGGGAGGAAATTATCATGAACAATGAAAATACTTTTGAGTTGAGAAATGTCGAAAAAGACAAACTTTGGGAGGCTTTAGAGCATGTTATTTATAATCCGCACAGTATATTGAATATTCGCTTGAGCTCAAAAAAATAGCATTGTTGCTATTACCCCATAGAATATTGACAATTCTTATGAATCAAAAGATGCCTATTACCCCTAGAGCGTATTTAATCTTTGAAACCCTTCCAATTGATAGACAAATTAATACGTCACCTAATCCTTATAATTTAGATGCGTCTTGTAAAAGTAGCTATATTAGCGAAAATTTAATTATGATGTTTTCTTTATTAATCGGAGAGCTTTACTCAATTAAATATGAAAGCGAACATATCGTCGATAACCAAGTGCCCTTTAGAAGATAATAAAAAAGATTATACAGGATTAGGATCTGAAGTTGAGTTAGATTTTCATAGAGAAAATACTGCACTAAAATTTATAACGGGTTTAAATTTATCTCCCAAAGGGATTCTTTACCTAGTGTTCGCAATGATGTTGCTGGCCCGTTAACGAGAATATCTGATGCACATCTCGCTTTAAAACTTTTAAGCGAAGAGAATCTGAAGAGCTTAAATGAGGGGAACTTTACAAATAAAGTGCCCCTCATTCAAGGGGACAGTGAATTTCCAGATATCAGCGCTGTTTTTTATCCGGGCATGTTAGAGCCACAGTCAAAAAAAGCCAAGGAAGCTTTAGATCATTTTTATGAAGCTATTAAGGCTGTATCTTTTGGAATTGATGTACAACCAGGAAGATTATTATACATTGATAACAGAATGGCTCTACACTCTAGAGATAAATTTGGGGGATCATTTGATCATTATAAAAATCCAATGCGGTGGATTCAAAGAGTGTTTGTGTCTGCTGATTTATGGAATCATAGATATGTAGAACAAATAAAAGAAAGAGTATTTGATTTTCAATGTTAATACCTGATAATGATATGATGTTGAATATTATTCTGATTTACATATTGACAACACATCGCATATGTATAGATTTCCCCCGCATCATCAGGTAAGGTTACGACCTAATTATAAGCTATGCTGGCCAATTGATTTTCTATGGCTGCATTTGATCTTTGTTACTTTTGCTCTTCCTTTCAAGCCGCTAGGGGGATTCTCCGATCAAGCCCTTAAAAGAGCGATTTGAAGTCATTTCATAATGCTAAATCAAAACGTAGTGACAAACTTTTCTATTGTTTTCATAAGCATGACGGTTTGCATGGTTGCACCCTTCAAACACGGTGGCTTTTTTCTTGCACACATATATTATCTAAAAAATGCAACGAAATCGCTATTAATCTAAACATATGAATTAAAAAAACAAACATCGCGTACAAATAAATTCAAACATAATTGGGCATACGACTTATAACATTTTTGAGATGAAACAATAATAATACACCCCATGCCTTTAAACAAAGAATGAAAATCATAAAATAAGCTCTAGGAATAAGAGGAACCCTTCACAAAGAAGAGACGGAGATGAAGACTCCAAAGACGTCATCATCACCGTCCTACACTATTTTGTTAACACATTCATTTTATACAAGAATTTTCCCCTCAGAAGATACAGCATTGGCAACAGCTTCTTCGCTTGCCTCATCGGGTAATAACATCTCATTATGGGCACATCCCGATGGGATCATAGGAAAACAGTTTTCCAAATGATAAACACGACAATCAAAAAGAACAGGCTTATCACAGTCAATCATCTGCTGAATTTTATCATCAAGTTCATCGGGTTTTGAACAATGAATTCCCACAGCTCCATAAGCTTGTGCCAATTTAACAAAATCCGGCATAGATTCCGTATAAGAATGAGAAAGACGATTACCATGCAATAATTGCTGCCACTGGCGAACCATCCCCATGTACTGATTATTTAAAATGAAAATTTTCACAGGTGTGTCATGCTGAATGGCTGTTGCAAGTTCTTGAATATTCATCTGAATGGAAGCATCACCCGAAATACATACAACAAGTGCCTCAGGATGAGCTATTTGAACACCAATCGCGGCAGGCAGACCATACCCCATCGTTCCAAGACCACCAGAAGTCATCCAGTGTTTTGGTTCATCAAAGTGATAATACTGCGCTGCCCACATCTGATGCTGTCCAACATCTGTTGTAATATAAGCACGAGCATCTTTGGTCAAAGTATAAAGCCGTTCAAGAGCATGTTGTGGCATAATAACATCTTTTTTTTCCATATATGCCAATGACTTGCGCGATCTCCAGCGATTAATTTGCATCCACCATGTTTTACGACTTTCTTGATCAAACTTTGATTGATGCTCATGCAAATGTTGCATTATATCTGCCAAAACATGCGCTACATCACCAATAATTGGAACTTCCGCTTTGACAATTTTATTGATAGAAGAAGGATCAATATCAATATGAATAATACGTGCATGAGGTGCAAATGCATCAAGTCGCCCCGTAATACGATCATCAAACCGAGCTCCAACAGCTAACATGACATCACAATTATGCATGGCCATATTCGCCTCATAAGTGCCATGCATTCCAAGCATTCCAAGCCAATTTTTCCCAGAAGCAGGATAAGCACCAAGTCCCATAAGTGTTGAAGTAATCGGAAAATCTCCCAACTGAACTAAATTCCGCAAGAGCTGGACAGCCTCCCCTCCCGATGAAATGACACCACCACCAGAGTAAATAATAGGACGTTTTGCCTCAACTAAAAGAGAAACGGCAGATTCAATAGCCTCACGATTATCCCTTTTCAACGATGGTAAAGAATGTAAAGACTCCTGAACTTGAGGTACTCTATAAAATCCCGAAGCAAATTGAACATCCTTTGGAATATCAATCAAAACTGGTCCTGGACGCCCAGATTGAGCAAGAAAAAAAGCTTCATGAATAATGTCTGCAAGATCATTGACATCTTTAACCAGCCAATTACCTTTCGTACAAGGTTTTGTAATTCCAACTGTATCAGCCTCTTGAAAAGCATTTGTTCCAATCAGCGTTGTCGCTACCTGACCAGAAAAACAAACAAGAGGAATAGAATCCATGAGAGCATCTTGCAAAGGTGTAACCACATTCGTTGCCCCTGGACCAGAAGTTACAAGCATAACCCCTACCTTTCCAGTACTGCGTGCATAACCTTCAGCCGCATGGCCTGCGGCTTGTTCATGGCGCACCAAAATATGCCGGAGTGTATCTTGTTGATAAAGAACATCAAAAATAGGCAAAACAGCCCCACCAGGATAACCAAAAATATGTTCAACACCTTGATCTATAAGAACCTGAACCACTATTTCAGCCCCCGACATTATTTTTCCATCTAAACACTCTTTCTGTCTTGGATCATTTCTCATTTTTCCCACTCACCTATTTAATAGGACAATAAAAAAGCCCCTAACGGAGCCCATAAAAAAAAGACTCTCAAGGAGCCCTCTACACAACACATATTGTATAATCACCCCCCATTATTCCAACACACAAAATATATAAAAAATCCTTTATAGAAAAATCTCTAATTCCATTGATACCATTCGTCAATAAAAAATTAATATTTTCTAAAAAATTCTTCTTAAAGCTCCAGTTATTTCATCAAGAGACAAGCACCCACTCTTCATCAAATTGATGACGAAACCAAGTCATTTGTCTTTTTGCATATCTCCTCGTTTGAGTTTTTACCGCTTCTAGAGCATTTTCAAAGCTTCTGTGTCCATCCAAATAAGCCATAAATTCAGGTACACCAATCGCTTTCATCGCTGGCAACGAAGGAGAAAGCATAAGTTTCTTCATGGCCACCACCTCTTCTAAAGCGCCTCTTTCAATCATAGAGTCTAGGCGTTTATGAATACGTTCATAAAGAAGAGCACGAGGTTGCATCAGAAGAATTTTTTCAGAACAATGAGGCGCAATGAGAGGCGTTGTTTTTTGCTTCTGCCACCAACTAAGCTTCTCGCCAGTTGCATCATAAACTTCTAAAGCACGAACAATACGTTGTCCATCTTGCGAAGAAATTTTTTCAGCAACAACAGCATCAATCTGTAACAATTGACGATAAAGATTTTCAGCCCCCTCTTTATCAAGCAGCAAACGCCATTTCTGCCGCACAACATCTGAAACATGAGGGATTTGCGAAATCCCCTCCAAAAGAGCACGAAAATACAGTCCTGTTCCACCAACAAAAATAACGGATCTCGACGTAAAAGTAACCAACAGCTTTTCAACATCACACAACCATTGTCCTACTGAATAATTCAAAGTAGGACTCACATGACCATAAAGGTAGTGGGGAACAATCGCGGTATCAGCCTCTTGCGGTCGTGCTGTTAAAATATTTAAAACGTCATAAACCTGCATTGAATCAGTGTTAATAATGAGAGCATTTCTTTCTTGAGCCATTTGCAAAGCAAGTTCTGATTTCCCACTTGCTGTGGGTCCTGCTATCAATGTCATTGTTCTCTGGATCATGAAGAGCTATTCCTACCAATCAGCAACCTATTGCAACAGGCATGACTGCCCAAAAAGCTTCTGTATTTTTTCTCCATTATCATAAAGTAAAAACTTTAAACAAAAATACGAACAAAACTTCTCCTTCAAGATAAAGCTTCCCTTATGAAAATTATAAAAAAGAAACTCAATAACAACATCAAAGGAATTTCAAAGCATTTTTCGCTATCATAATTCAACCAAAAATCACAGTCCTTAATAATTCTGTCCGTTAAGCCATTTAAAATAGGCTCTTTGTCATCATTTATGAAAATAATACTGAGCGTAACCTATACAATCAAATAGCTTTTTCCCTATAAAAACAGCATGCAACTCTGATTGAGAATAAAAACCTTAGAAACTTTCTTCTTCATACTCTTTTTTATCATTATTTTTTCATCCATCACAAAGAAAGATCTCAATATACAGATAACTATTTGATTAAAATATAATTTTCTCTAATAGCTCTTTCAAACTAAAGAGAAAAACGCCCTCTACAGCATACAAAGTATAATCTCAAAGCGCTAAAAATCTCACGCACATAAAACATTATTTATAATAATAATTAAAAGCTTGATTTATAATCGTTGAGCGTTTTGCAATTTGCATGTGAGCCTCCATCAATCTCCTAAGATTTACTCATTTGGCTCCCTCTCTCAGGCATTATATCAATACCATTCACCTGCACAATCCAAAGATATCAAACTCACCGTAAGAAAGATGGAAAATATCTCACCCATAACATTTAAAAGAAAAAGCGATTACAATATTGAAAATCAGCAAAGACTATTCAACTTGTACTTTTATTGAGCGCAAAAATGAAACCGTCCAATGGATTTTATGTTAATAATCCATACTCTCCATCATGCAATCGGCTTTTAAAATACGAGATGTTTTACACAGCCAAGCGACCTAAATCCCCATATATTAAAGCTTATAAAAAACAAAAAACGAATTCTTCAAATATCAATCCATTGGGATCGTTACGAACCGTAACTCTCCATCTGGGCGCGCTACAATGAATAGAGCATTTTTGCGTCCAGCTTCCCGTAATTTATGAAGACGTTTTTTAGCCTCATCAATTGAGGTAACAGCACTCTGATTGATATCAACAATCACTTCACCAACGCGGATACGTTTTCTGTCCGCAGCACTATTTTGTACAACAGATGTCACCACGAGTCCTTGAAGTTTATCTGAAATTGAATAATGATGATGCAAATCCTCTGTCAATTCAGATAACGTCATGCCCATCAATTGCATTGTTACATTTTTCGGCAGATCATTATTTTTTTTATCATCGACTTCTTCTTCTGTCTCTTCATTGGTATTGGTATCGGTCTCAATCAAATGCCCAAGCTTAACTTTTACTGTTTTTTCTTGCCCATTCCGTAAAATAGTAACATCCACAACTTTCCCTTCTGAACTCTCCGCGACTAAACGTGGCAAATCGCGTGCATGCTTAATTTTAAAACTCCCAAAGGAAAGAATAACATCTCCTGTTTGCAACGCACTATTATCGACATCGCTTTCTTCTGTCTGTTCTATTTTACCAGCCACCAAGGCTCCTACAGCTTTGTCTAGTTTTAAACTTTTTGCAATATCCTCTGTCACCGGTTGAATACGAATCGCCAACCAACCACGTCTTACTTCTCCAAAATCACGCAATTGATTAATAATAGAAAGTGCCATATCCGATGGAATAGCAAACCCTATACCTATAGATCCTCCAGAAGGTGAAACAATGGCTGTATTAATGCCAATGACTTCACCCTTTCTATCAAATAATGGACCACCAGAATTTCCTCGATTAATCGCTGCATCTGTTTGAATAAAATTATCATAAGGACCAGCATTAAGATCACGGTTCCGTGCAGAAATAATACCAATCGTCACACTCCCACCAAAACCATAAGGGTTACCAATCGCCATAACCCAGTCACCAATTCGTGCTTTTTCTGAATCGCCAAACCGCACAGCTTTTAATTTTTTGCTTCCCGCATCCACTTGCAGCAACGCTAAATCCGTTTTACTATCCTTGCCAAGGAGCTTTGCCTTGAGTTTTGTACCATCCGTAAAATTCACTTCAATATCATCAGCATCAACGATAACATGATAGTTTGTAACAATAATCCCTTTTTGCGCATCAATCACAAAACCAGACCCTAAAGAACGAACCTTTTGAAATTGACTGTCTTTTTGCCCATCTTTGGGTGTAAAAAAGTCATTAAAATATTCCTCCAACAATGAATCTTTGGGGATAACAGGTACCAAAGTATTTTCATCCTGTTCTGTTCCTTCAACAGTCTGTGCCGTAGAAATATTCACAACCGTCTCCAAAAGCTCAGAAGCTAAATCAGGAATAGAAAGCAACGCCTCGCTTGTCTCAGCCCCCCAAGACAAACGCATTGATCCTGATAGGAATAAAACCACACAAAAAACAATTCTTGTAATAAAAGATTTCAAAAACCCACTTTTACTCACGACACTACCATCCATGACATGCCTTTAACCAAAGTCGTAAAGAATCTTACTCAATTTATTATGTAAAACTTATTATGTTATTATGCACAACTTATTATGCAAAATCCGTACGGCTTAGCACTCTCTTACATTTATCATAAAAACAAGCAGCTATAGAACATACTTCTTATTATACAAAATAGTATCCTCAATACATTCGTTTCATTTATTCTCCACCAGATTTTGAATCCGTTTTGCTCAAACTAGGACTCATTGTTGATGAAAGTTTTCTCTTTGCTTGCGGGGAATTTCGAAAATAAAAAAAGAAAACTTCATTTGGTGAAATGACCATCGGTGTTTTCTCTAAATTCTTATACTGTTCCATCGCTAACCAAAAATCGTAAAAAGGTGGATTAGCTTCCCGCGCATTTAATAAAATGCGAATACTTTCAGCTTGTCCTTCACCGCGCGTAATTTCAGCATCACGCTTTGCAGCCGCCACAATTTCCTCATATTCACGATTTGCCTCTGCTACAATACGATCGCGCTCTTGTTGACCTCGAGCCCGAATATTTTCTGCAACCGCTTCCCGTTCAGCTGCCATTTGCCGATAAACATCTTCTGAAACAGCATCCGTTAAATCGGTTTTTCGAATGCGCACATCAACAATCTTAATACCCAGCGAACCTGCATCTATAGAAAATTGCTTTTGGACCTCAGCCATCATCGCGCCTCGTTCATCCGATAAGGCTGCTTTAAATTCTCGCTTACCATAAACAGCCCGCAAAGCGTCAATAAAGCGTGGTGCAAGATTTTCACGCGCTGCAATTTGCGGGCGCCCTGACGCAATACGCTGTAAAAACAATTTAGGATCCGTAATACGATAAATAAAGAACGCATCCACTTCATAATAAGCCCCCCCACGAACTTGCACAGATTGTGTAGGAACATCGTAACGCAACAACCGATTATCCACCACAACCATCTTATCCACAAAGGGCATTTTAAAATAAATTCCAGGATTAGATTCTACCTTAACAATTTGTCCAAAGCGCTTAATGGCTACCTGTTGACGAGGATAAACAATAAAAAAGGACATCCCCAAAATGATCAAAAGAATCATGATGGTACTAAAAACAAATAAAAAACGAGACTGCTGCATTATTAACGTCCTCCAGAAAACTGATAATCCATAAGCGATGTAGAACGTGCTGACGATGTCTTTGTTTTTTCTGATAAATTGTTACGCAGCAATTCGTTTAGAGGAAGATAAGGCACCGCAGGAGAATTCATTTGATCGAGAACTAATTTATTGGGTGAAGAAAAGATACGCCCCATCGTCTCCATATAAAGACGATAACGCGCAGCCTCTGGTGAAACTGCAGCCTCACGAGCTATGGCTTGAAAACGTTCAGCACGCCCTGTTGCCTCTTCAACCATTTGTGCTTTTTCACCTTTTGCGATTTCTCGTGTCCGTGAAGCTTCACCATTTGCTAAACCAATCTTCGTAAAACGCACACGATTTCCTTCTTCAATCATTCGTCCCCGCTCTTGCTCTGCCTGCTGAACAGAATTAAACGCCGCAGCAACTTTGGTAGGAGGAGCAGCTTCACTGATCGATACACGGCTTATTTCGACCCCGAGTTGATATTTATCTACAGTCAATTGAGTAATCTTTCTCACATCGTTAGCAACTTCCTCTTTTTTATCACGTAAAACATCATCAACAGGTCTTGAACCGATAACTTCTCGCATCGCGCTTTCAGCAACCTGACGAACAGTTCCTTCTTGATCACTCACATTGAATAAAAATTGTCCTGGATGTGAAATGCGATAGTAAACAGAAAAATTGACATTCACAATATTTTGATCACTCGACAACATCAAACCTTCACTTTGTTGTTTCTGTCCAGGCTGCCCACCAATTGCAATTGTTTTTTCCGTTAAAGGCACTTTCATGTAAGTCTCAATTGGCCAAAAGTGAAAATGCAAACCATCCCCGATAATTTCTTCCTTAGGCACACCGAAACGCAATTCTACTGCTTGCTCATTTTGTTGAACAATATAAAGTGACTGATAGAGCCAAAAACACACAGCAAGCAGAAGGAACAAAATAAATACGCCCCCTCGACTAAATTGCTTAAACTGATCCTGCCCTCTCCGCAAAATATCATCAAGATTGGGACCATTTCCGCCACCACTATTGCCACCAGAACCAAAAAAATTCTTAGCCGATGTTTTTTTGTCACCACTGTTATTCTTTTTATCGCCACTCCACGGGCCACCACCATTTTGATTTGTCCAGGGCATTATCACCTCTTTAATTGACTACCATTCATCAAATACCAACCCTTCACTTAAAGCTTATAGGGTTCTTCTTAATCTCAATTACACAACGGATAAATCTTTTCTACTTTACAAAAAATTATTTCCGCTTATAAACAGTAAACCGTGTCGGATGACTATCTTTATCGCCTTTTGGAATATCTTGTGTTTGCATAATAGTCCACTTTTCTTTATCAAAAACAGGAAAAAAACGATCGCCCTCTATAGAGGCCAAAACTTCTGTAAGGAATATCTTATCAGCAAGACTAAATCCTTGTTGATAAATTTCTCCCCCACCAATAATAAAAATTTCCTCTACATCACTTTGAGAAGCAACGCTTGTTGCAAAAGAACAAGCCTGCGATAAAGAGTGTGCAACAACTGCTCCTTCAGCACTGAAGGTATCATCACGCGTAATAACGATATTTGTGCGCCCTGGTAAAGGTTTCCCAATAGAATTCCACGTTTTTCGCCCCATGATAATGGGCTTACCCAACGTTAACGCTTTAAAGCGTTGCAAATCTGTCGATAAATGCCAAGGCATTACTCCTTCACGACCAATAACACCATTTTCTGCAACAGCAGCAATTAAACAAATGGAAATCGTCATACTGCTACCGGCGCTTTAATACGGGAATGTGCTTCATAATTAAGCAATTCAAAATCCTCAAATTTAAAAGAAAACAGATCTGTTACCGCTGGATTTATGCGCATACATGGCAAAGCATTGGGTATACGAGACAATTGATATTCTGCCTGTTCAAAATGATTAGAATAAAGATGAGCATCTCCCAGCGTATGAATAAAATCACCAACTTTAAGGCCACTGACTTGCGCAATCATCATCGTTAACAATGCATAGGATGCAATATTAAATGGAACGCCTAAGAAAATATCCGCCGAACGCTGATAAAGCTGACAGGATAATTTACCCTCAGCAATATAAAATTGAAAAAGACAATGACATGGAGGCAAAGCCATTTCCTCTATTAATGCAGGATTCCAAGCTGATACAATTAAGCGACGAGAATCTGGTGTATTCCTAATCATCGTTAAAAGATTTTCAATTTGATCAATATGACGTCCATCAGGAGTAGGCCAAGAACGCCACTGATACCCATAAACAGGACCAAGATCTCCCTTTTCATCAGCCCATTCGTCCCAAATAGATACACCATGCTCTTTCAACCACGCGATATTTGTATCGCCTTTAAGAAACCATAAAAGCTCATAGATGATTGAACGTAAATGCAATTTCTTTGTCGTCAACAATGGAAATCCCGCTTGTAAATCAAAGCGCATCTGATACCCAAAAATAGATCGCGTTCCAACGCCCGTTCGGTCTGTTCGATCAATCCCCTGATTTAAAACATGAGATAAGAGAGCAAGATATGACTTCATAGAGTTATTATGTCCGATTCTTTTCATTATAGAAAATAAAAACTGTAAAATCCGAACAAAGATAATTCAAATCTTTTTCCAAAAACATCTTACACAAGAAAATTATCATGATCTGACTAAATTTTTCATGCAAAAGATAAAATACTATAGACAGCTTCTTAAGAAAAGAACATAGAGTGATAAATGAACAAAAATGGATAAACGTGAAATGAAGGGATCGACTATGGAAAAACAAGAATCTTTAGCACCACATGATACAAGAAAACGTATCTGGGCTATTGTGTCCAGTGCATCAGGTAATCTAGTAGAATGGTATGATTTTTATGTTTATTCTTTTACATCGATTTACTTTGCATCACAATTTTTTCCCTCAGATGGTGATGTCGTTGCACAACTTTTAAAGGCCGCTGGTGTCTTCGCTATTGGTTTTCTTATGCGCCCAATCGGTGGATGGCTCTTTGGCTTCATTGCTGACCGCTATGGTCGTAAACGCTCAATGCTTATTTCTGTTTTTATGATGTGTGGCGGTTCTTTCTTAATCGCCATACTTCCTACTTATGAAACTATTGGAATGGCAGCAGCAATTCTTTTACTTTTACTCCGAATGCTTCAAGGACTTTCTGTCGGGGGTGAATATGGTACGACAGCCACTTATATGAGTGAAATTGCCCTCAAAAACCGCCGTGGATTTTTTAGCTCTTTTCAATATACCACACTGATTGGTGGACAACTTCTAGCCAGTCTCGTTATCTTTATTCTAGCACTTTATCTCACAGAGGATCAACTAAAAGCGTGGGGATGGCGTATTCCATTTGCCATTGGTGGGTGTGGCGCAATTGTTGCAATTTACCTCCGCCGCACACTTCATGAAACAACCACAGAAGAAAATCGTTCTAAAAAGCAAGCTGGTAGCCTTTTAGAGCTTCTACGCAATCACAGGAAAGCTTTTTTTCTAGTTGTTGGCTTTACAGCTGGGGGGTCGCTCACATTTTATACCTATACAACTTATATGCAAAAGTATCTAATCACAACCACCGGCTTTGATAAACATACCGCCACAACAATCATGACAGCTGCGCTCTTTGTTTTCATGTTAGTTCAACCTGCATTTGGTTTTATGGCTGATAAAATTGGAACAAGAACTTCACTCCTTATTTGGAGTGTTTTATCTATTATCTTTACGATTCCTGGACTTCATGTGATTGGTAACACTGATAAAACATGGATTGCTCTATCAGTCATTATTGGAATGCTATGCATTATGAGCTTTTATACGTCCATCTCTGGTATTGTAAAATCAGAAATGTTTCCCGCTGCAGTGCGCGCAACAGGTGTTGGTCTCTCCTACGCTATTGCCAATGCACTGTTTGGCGGTTCTGCTGAATATGTCGCGCTTGGATTAAAAGATCTTGGATACGGATCTGTCTTCTATTTTTATATAACCGGCATGATGATTATTGCATTCATTGCAGTTCTCTTGATGCCCGATGCTCGCAAAAAAGGATATTTACAAGGAGACGATATCCATTAACTTTTGATGTTAACAAAAAGCCCAAAATATTGGGCTTTTTGTAATTTTTTCCTATAGGAGTTTAAAACTTACAATTTTTTATTTTTATCCCTTCAAACATTCTCAAACAGAAATTTGCTCTCCTGCATAGATCGCTTAGCAAAATAAACAGCTTCATATTGTTATGAAAAAATGCTTCTTTGGCTCAATTGTGTGCACTGAAAATAAAGAAGTCTGATTTATTTTAATTACTTCCATTCTTCATCAAAACCGAAGCAAAACAATTATTTTTTTAAAAGATTTTATCAATAATAAATGTCACATTGTCTCATATTTTTATTTAATACGTTCTTTGATGGATCTCACGTGTAAAACCAAGCCCTCATGAAAAATAGAAAACACCACGATGTTATGAGTTCCCTCATTTTTTAAAAAACATTTCTCAAATGTACCCAAATCCATTGCACCATAATGCCCGTGAATGGCATAACGATAAAGCCTCCCGTAAAGCATAAACATAGCACATAACACTGATTTATAATGATATATCTAGCATCATTCAACTTAAATTAAAACGCTGCATAGGATTCTCTCCTTCCAAGCTGATCCTATATTCAATCAATCAAAATTACTTACACATTACAAACAACCAAGTTATGTAGAATGAAACTGTACAAGAAAAAGCTAAAAATGCCTCTTATAAACCATCTCAATGGCTCAAAAGCTGTGTAACATTGTGGATCACCGTCTTTACGCTTATTAAAAAGGCAAGCCGCTATTATACTGTTCTTTAGCCCTTAATATTGCACACTTCCTTGATACTTAAGATAGTTCATCAAAAGATTTTTACGCACATACCAACCTTGCATATATAATAGCCAATAACACCATTTTACGACGCAATATTAAATTTATAAACCAAAGAGTATCATATCCTCACCACCACTCTCGTATGCAAATCATTCACCATGAAACAAAAAACAGCATTGATTGCTCTAGAAAAAAATCTTACAGTAAAACCACTAAACTTTAAGTGTGCAAACGCATTCTTTTACCATCTCAAGTTTTTAGCCTCTACAAAAAATAAAAGACTATTTAGCGCTGAATAAAATCACGCTTCCTACCACAATTCAATTCAAATTTAATTGCTTTATTTATTGATAACATAAACAAAATATATACAAATATTGTTTATTTTGTTTAAGCTCCAAAGAAAAGATCTTAAAAAACTAAAAATATAACAAATCTTCTCAAAGTGTTTTCCTAAGAAATTATCATGATACAATTGCGTTTTTATGCTATACATCGTTAACAACTTTAACGAGTAGAAAAATTATTAATCTAAAAGGGGAATACTTCATGAACAACCAAAATAATCAAACAACGTTAGAGCCACATGATACAAGGAAACGTATTTTTGCTATTATATCCAGTGCATCAGGAAATCTCGTAGAATGGTACGACTTTTATGCTTACTCTTTTGCATCGGTTTATTTTGCCTCACAATTTTTTCCTGAAGATGAAGATATTGTTACACAACTGTTAAAAACTGCAGGAATCTTTTTTATTGGCTTTCTTATGCGTCCAATTGGCGCATGGCTCTTTGGCTTCATTGCTGACCGCTATGGACGTAAACGCTCAATGCTTATTTCTGTTTTTATGATGTGTGGCGGTTCTTTTCTTATTGCCATACTTCCCACCTACAAAACCTTGGGAATAACAGCAGCATTTCTTCTTCTTTTAGTCCGTATGTTTCAAGGGCTTTCCGTGGGTGGTGAATATGGTACAGCAGCCACTTATATGAGCGAAGTTGCGCCCAAAAATCGTCGTGGGCTCTTTGCTTCTTTTCAATATGCAACAACAATCTCAGGTCAACTTCTTGCGAGTTTTATAATATTTATTTTAGCCATGTACCTTAACGAGGATCAGTTAAAAGCATGGGGATGGCGTATTCCTTTTGTTATTGGTGGCTTTGGAGCAATTGTTTCAATTTATCTACGCAGCTTGCTTCATGAAACAACAACCATCAAAAGTCGCTCTGAACAACACGCCGGTAGTCTTAAAGAACTTTTTCGCAATCATAAAAAAGCGTTCTTTTTGGTTGTTGGCTTTACAGCTGGTGGATCACTCACATTTTACACATACACCACTTATATGCAAAAATATCTGATCACAACCACCGGCTTTGATAAACAAACCGCAACAACAATAATGACGGCAGCCCTCTTTATTTTTGTGTTATTCCAACCACTTTTAGGTGCCCTCGCCGATAAAATTGGAGCAAGAGCTTCACTCATTAGTTGGAGTGTCTTATCCATTCTCTGCACCATTCCTGTCCTTAAAATGATTGGCAATGCCCATAACCCATGGATAGCGCTCTTAATCATTATTGGAATACTCTGTGTTATGAGTTTTTATACGTCTATTGCCGGTATCATAAAAGCAGAATTGTTCCCTGCTTCAATCCGAGCAATTGGTGTTGGATTTGCTTTTGCTATCGGCAATGCACTCTTTGGCGGTTCTGCTGAATATGTAGCGCTTGGATTAAAAAATATGGGGTATGAATCTGTTTTCTTTTTTTACATCGTTGGTATGATGATCATTGCCTTTATCTCTATTCTCCTTATGCCCGATATAGATAAAGGAGGATATCTCGATAAAGACGAACTTCATTAAACTGCCACTTTTGTTAAACTGCCACTTTTGTTAAACGGATTGACTAAATGAAAAAGCCTAAGAAATTAGGCTTTTTTATAATTATTTACCCCAAAAAATTCATTTTTTATATTATAAAATCTCCGTTCTTTATCTTACTTTCAATAAGAAAAATTTATCGAATACTTTCTGTGATTTTCAAGGATCATTTTCATAACATATTGAGTTATAATTGCTGTTTCATATTTTGTATATCAAATGAAAAACCTAAATACCGCAAGACTTTCTCATTTCTACCCTTTTGATAATATTATAACCCCCTCCCCTCACAACGATACCTCTTGCAATACATAAAAAGAATGATTCTATAGATAAAAATTATTTAATAAATTTAAAAAATCCGCATATTATATATTATATAAAATAAAAATTTAATTTGTTTTTATAAATTCGTTACAAATAATAAATTATACGTATCAATTCGATAGTAACTTCATTAAAAATTATTAAAATTACTTTAAATTGCATTAAAAATATTACCAATAGAATTTAATTATTTAAAAAGATTAATAAAACTATTTATACTCTATAGTAAATAGATAAAATATTACAGCAATATGTTATTTTAAATATTTTTTATGAAAAATAATCATCATACAATTGACTTTTCCTAGAAATCATAAAAAACTAAGTTTACAAGATATGGATAATAAATCCAAAAGGGGAACAATTCATGGAAAATGAAACAATTTCAGCATCACAAGATGCAAGAAAACGCGTTTTTGCTATTATCGCAAGCGCCTCAGGAAATCTCGTAGAATGGTATGATTTTTACGTTTACTCATTTGCATCGATTTATTTTGCATCACAATTTTTTCCTTCAGATGGTGATACGATCACACCACTGTTGAAAACTGCGGGTGTCTTTTTTATTGGCTTTCTTATGCGCCCGATTGGCGCTTGGTTTTTAGGGTTTATCGCCGATCGTTATGGACGTAAACGCTCAATGCTTGTATCCATTTTTATGATGTGTGGTGGCTCTTTTTTCATCGCTATACTTCCCACCTATGAAACCTTGGGAGTAACATCAGCAATCCTTCTCCTTTTAGCTCGGATGATGCAAGGACTTTCAGCGGGGGGCGAATATGGAACAGCAGCCACTTATATGAGTGAAGTTGCCCTCAAAAAGCATCGTGGGCTTTTTGCTTCTTTTCAATCTGCCACCCTTATTACAGGTCAGCTTCTTGCCAGTTTCATTATATTTATTCTAGCAACTTATCTTTCTGAAGATCAGTTAAAATCATGGGGATGGCGTATTCCTTTTTTGATTGGTGGATGTGGAGCACTCATTGCGATTTATCTACGTCGTGCGCTTCACGAAACAACCACCCACGAAAGCCGCTCTCACAAACACTCTGGTAGTCTTAAGGAACTTCTCACCAAACATGCAAAAGCCGTTGTCGTGATTGCCTGCTTTGCATCAGGAGGGTCACTCACATTTTACACCTTTACGACTTATATGCAGAAATATCTGATCACAACCACCGGCTTTGATAAACATACCGCAACAACGATTATGACAGCTGTACTGTTTATTTTCATTCTGTTCCAACCCATAGCGGGTATTATTGCCGATAAAATTGGAACAAAAACTTTACTTATCATTTGGAGTATACTCTCTGCCATCTTTACATTTCCAGGACTCTGGATAATTGGGAACACCCATAATATATGGGTTGCTGTATGCGTTATTATTGGCTTACTGTTCATTATGAGCATGTATACATCCATCTCTGGTGTTGTAAAATCAGCTATGTTTCCCTCTTCCATACGGGCATTAGGTGTTAGCATCTCTCATGCCATTGGTAACGCCTTATTTGGTGGTTCTGCTGAATACGTCGCACTTGGATTAAAAAAGTATGGTTATGAATCACTCTTTTATTTTTACATAACCATCGTGATGATCATGGCCTTCATTGCGCTTCTCTTTGTCCCAAGTATGCGTAAAGGAGGGCACCTCCAAGACGATGAAAAACGTTAGCCCACTCTATATAAACAAAAAAGCCCAAGAAATTGGGCTTTTTTATCATTATCGTAAATTTAATATTATTTAAATTTTATCAAGTGCATTAAGTTGCTTAGCGACTAAGTAATAAAAAGTCATACGACTTTTTCGACGCTCTCCAGCCATCATCTGAGCAACTTTTGAAACCGCCATTTTAGCACTCTGCTCATCAGCTTCTAAAACGTTTTGAACCCATTTTTCAACCCGTTCTAACTCTTTTGGATCCGATATCGCAACAAGCGCTGCATCCTGCTTTTTCATCACCAAAGCTAAACGATGCTCAAGTCGTTCAACTGCTGCTGCATCGGGGTTTGAATCATATTGTTTAATATCTGCTAGATTATTTGTCATTTTGCATCATCTCCTCTCCAAAAATAAGCGGTCTATACTTTACAGCCGCCTCATATAGCTCCATAAATAATTAGAGGATTAAAAATATTAACAACCCCCCCTTTTCCTAAGACTGTTCTTCATCTATATTTAAAGAGCTGGCTTTTCAGCTATGGTAATAAATGGACGGTGAAATAAACCTATTGGACCCGGGGGCGGTACCCGGCGCCTCCACCAAAATATAAACCACAAAAATTATATTTTGGTGGGGGCGAAATAGGATCGACAAGGGTGTAAAGATCGCTCTTTTACTCGGCATTGTACCACCGTTATCGGGCTAAATGAGTAGTTGCAAATGACAACTATGCGGAAGCACGTCTCGCTGCTTAAGGCAGTGTGAATGTTTCAAATTGACTCTTAAACCGTCGCAGGTTTAAGCGGGGTTCGGAGGCACCTGGCAACAGAAGCCTTCACTTTTTTAAATGTTATTGATTGATCTTTCAGACATTATCAGACATTATTTCTCGTGTTTTTTCGATTCAATGAGGTACCTTATAGACAAAATACTGTCCATTTTTAAATACATTCTCTTAACACAATATCAATACGACCCATTCTGCTACGCGAAATAAAAGGAATAAACTTCAATGATTAAAGATCAAATCCGTTACGATATTCTCGTTCAGGATGCGCTTCGTGGAGTTATCCGTCAGGTTTTATCGGAAGTTGCGAAAGTAGGACTTCCAGGAAATCATCATTTTTTTATAACTTTTTTTACAAACGCTCCAGGCGTTAAAATCTCTTCACGGCTAAAGGATCGCTATCCTGAGCAAATGACAATCGTCTTGCAACATCAGTTTAGAGATCTCAGTGTTTCAGAAACAGCCTTCGAAGTAACCCTCTCTTTCAGAGAAATTACTGAAAAACTTGTGATTCCTTTTACATCCATTCAAGTCTTTTACGATCCTGTAGCAGCATTTGAAGCAGCATTTGATCTGCCCTCAAAACTTCCTTCTGTAGAAAGTGAGAATTCAGAACAGACTTCATCTGCACCCATCACTTTATCAAACGAACAAAAAAAAGAAAATACACCCACAAAAGAACAAAATCTTAATACCAATAAAGAATCTTTAAATAACGATACAAAACAAAGTGCTGATGTTGTCTCTTTAGACTCTTTTCGGAAAAAATAAACTTTCTCATGACTGAACCGATAAATCTTCGCCAATTTCGCAAACAAAAAAAGCGTGCAGAAAAAGCGCTTCATGCTGATGAAAATCGCTATCGTTTTGGACGAACAAAAACTGAAAAACTGTTCGAAAAAAAAGAAGCTTTAAAGGTACAAAAGTTTTTGGATCAAAATCGTTTGCAAAATGACGAATAAAAAGGGGGGGGAAATGAACGAAAATAATTCGATCGATTGGTCAAAAGTCACCCCACAAAAGATATCTGTTCGCGTTGATGGGCATGCAACAAGTGTCTCTTTAGAACCGCCATTTTTAGATATTCTCAAAAATATAGCCCGCAAAAAAGGACAATCTTTAGCCTTTATTATCACTGATATTGATAGCCAAAGACCACAACAAGTCAATCTTTCGTCCTCGTTACGCGTTTACGCACTTCAAAGTGTTCTGACAAAACGTCTTTAGTCCTTGCTTTTGTTTTAACATCTCTTGTTCAGTGTAAGTCTGTTGTAGTTTTTAAAAGAAAAGTTTTTTAAACCTAGAACTTTAATAAAAAAAAGATTACAAAAAAGGTATAATGAATAATTTTTCTGATCACATACCTTTCTTTGAAGAAGATGCCCCCCCACTCCATGATAAGGAAAACTCTGGGGTTTCTTCCCCTGTTCTAAAAGAAAAAAAATCATATAACACAAACTATTTAGAACAGCTTAATCCAGAACAGCAACAAGCTGTTATGAATACTGAGGGACCTCTTTTAGTTCTTGCTGGTGCTGGTACTGGAAAAACACGTGTTTTAACAACCCGCATTTCTCACATTCTGCGCTCTGGACTTGCCTCCCCCCAACAAATACTTGCTGTCACTTTCACCAACAAAGCAGCCCGTGAAATGAAAATACGTATTGGTGAACTCATTGGTGAAGTTGTTGAAGGGATGCCTTGGCTTGGAACTTTTCATTCCACTGGTGCTAAAATTTTACGCCGCCATGCAGAGCTTGTTGATTTAAAAAGAAACTTTACAATTCTTGATAGCGATGATGTTCTTCGACTTTTAAAACAGCTTATTCAAGCTAAAGGATTAGACGATAAGCGTTGGCCCGCACGAAACCTTGCCATGATGATTGATTCTTGGAAAAATCAAGGACTTTCACCAGAACATATCTCAAAAAGTGAGGCGTATTCCTTTGGCAATGGCATGGGACGCGAACTTTATCGCAGTTATCAAAATCGATTAAAAGATCTTAATGCTTGTGATTTTGGCGATCTTCTGCTTCATTCTATCTCTATCTTCCAACACAATCCAGATATTCTTCGCGAATATCATTCTCAATTTCGCTATATTCTTGTCGATGAATATCAAGATACAAATACAGCACAATATCTCTGGCTTCGCCTTTTGGCACAACATCCTCAAGGTCAAAATGTTAATCTTTGTTGCGTTGGCGATGATGATCAATCTATTTATGGGTGGCGTGGTGCAAAAGTCGAGAACATATTACGGTTTGAAAAAGATTTTCCTTCTGCCAAAATTATTCGTCTAGAACGCAATTATCGCTCAACATCCCATATTCTTAAAACCGCCTCCCATCTGATTGCTCATAATGAAGAAAGACTGGGCAAAGTCCTTTTTTCTGCTCAAGAAAAGAGCGAAGAAGAAAAAGTAAAAATTCATTCAGCATGGGATTCGGCAGAAGAAGCACGAGCAATCGGAGAAGAAATCGAACGCGCCCAACAAAGCGGTCATGCATTAAATCATATGGCTATATTGGTACGCGCCTCATTTCAAATGCGTGAATTTGAAGACCGCTTTGTAACACTTGGCCTTAACTATCGTGTCATTGGAGGTCCTCGTTTTTATGAGCGAATGGAAATACGTGATGCCATGGCTTATTTACGCGTTGTTGTCCACCCCGCTGATGATTTAGCTTTTGAACGTATTATCAATACACCTAAACGCGGCATAGGCGATGCAACCTTGCGCATTCTTTATGAAAGTGCACGCGCACGCTCTATTTCTCTCTTTTCTGCTGCTGCTGATATCATTGAAACAGATGAACTCAAGCCTAAGGCACGCAGTGCTTTACGAAGCCTTATTGAACACTTCCGCCGCTGGCAAAATATGCTGCAATGCACCCCCCACAGAGAACTTGCCGAGATCATCCTTGACGATTCTGGTTATACAACCATGTGGTTAGAGGATCGCTCACCAGAAGCGCCCACACGATTAGAGAATCTTAAAGAAATGGTCCGTTCCATGGAACAATTTGAAAACATTCAAAGTTTTTTAGAACATGTTGCACTGGTTATGGAAACAGAAAATAATGAAAACATGGATGCCGTCAACATCATGACACTTCATTCCGCTAAAGGGCTTGAATTTGAAACAGTTTTTCTTCCAGGCTGGGAAGAAGGACTTTTTCCCCATCAGCGCTCATTAGATGAAGGCGGACGTTCAGGCTTAGAAGAAGAACGGCGTCTTGCTTATGTGGGGCTTACAAGAGCAAAAAAATATCTGCATATATGGTTTGTATCCCACCGCAGAGTTCACGGACTTTGGCAATCTGCTCTTCCCTCCCGTTTTCTAGATGAATTACCAGCAGAACATATAGAAGCCATAGCCATGGAAACATCTTATGGTGGTTATGGAACATACTCTTTTCAACATCAAGACTCCTTTTATAAGGACTATGCAACACCAAGACAAAAGCGTACACAAAAAAACAAAAATATTGAAGGAAAAGTTATCGCTCACTCAGTCTCTGAAGCAGCATTAAATTTTGCAATCAATGATCGAATTTTTCACATAAAATTTGGCTATGGTCATATTACAGCGATAGATGATCATAAATTGACAATCATGTTTGAAAAAGCTGGAGAAAAGCGTGTATTGGATAATTTTGTCGACAAAGCTTAACCAAAAAACCACAATCCGCTTGATCAAAGGCCGTTTTATCAAAGAACCATTTTATTCTGAATGTCCTTTCCATTTGCGAACAAAGGCTTCAATGGACAAATTTTGCATATCAGGCAATGCGTTGTGAATTTTATCAAGCGGCCAATCCCACCAAGCCATCTCTAAAAGATCTTCTATTACATGATTGGGAAAACGCATCCGCAATTGCTTAGCAGGAACCCCAACAACAATCGTATAAGGCAAAACATCTTTTGTTATAACAGCATTGGCTCCAATAATTGCACCGTGTCCAACTGTTACCCCAGGCATAATAACCACACCATGCCCAATCCACACATCATGCCCAATCATAACACGTTTTGCACAACGTCTTTCACGAAAAGAATGATCGAGAGCCCTATAACGAAAATATTCGTTTGGACGATAGGTTATTTTATGGGTTGAAACACGCTCCATAGGATGCTCCAACGCATTCATCCGTACATGAGATGCAATAGAACAAAAACGACCAATATCGCTATAAATAGCCTCACTGTCATGTTCTAAATAAGAAAAATCCCCAACGGTTACATCCCGCAAAATCACCCGCTCATTAATTTCTACATAGCGCCCTAATTTACAACCATGCAACCGTGCCGTCGTATGAATACGCGGTTTGCTTTCATGAAATCGAAGATCATTCTCAACATTCATAATATTGTCTTCCTGCAATTGTTTCATCAAGAGATATGAAAAGACATACCAACCAAACCCACAAAATCAACCGTGAAACAAACATTGCAAAACAAACCAGCCAATGCTAGAATTTTTTGACACGTTTTAAAAGAGACAAGCTATGAAAAATGTAATCCGCATCTTCAGCCTAACAGTTGTATTTCTTGGGGGGATTTTTATTTATGATACATTGATCAATAAGCCTTTAGGTGATGACTTTACGCTCACCGATTCAAATGGACAAACAGTTACCGAAGCTGATGTTCGCAGTAAACCTTCAATTATTTTCTTCGGTTTTACGATGTGCCCTGAAACTTGTCCTACAACATTGATGAATCTTGATCGATGGCTTACAGCCCTTGGGCCAAAGGCTGATAAATTAGGAAAATGGTTTGTAACTGTTGATCCGGAACGCGACACCCCCGAAGTACTTCATGAATATCTCAGTAATTTTTCCAATAAAATTATTGGCATTAGTGGAGATCCTGAGAAAGTTTATAAAATGGTCAATTCTTTCAATATTGTTGCTGAAAAAGTGCCAGGGACAGATGGAAACTATACTTACGACCATACGGCAGCAATTTTTTTACTCAAAAAAGGTGGAAAGTTAGCAGGTGTTATCCGTTATGAAACGGAAGAAAATGACAGCGAATTAAAAGATGAAATCGCCATTGAACGGCTCAAAAAGCTTGTTTCAAACTAAAAAAGCCGATTATAAAGAAAGAACAGCATGTCGCAACAAATTCGCCTCTATTATACTGCTTTAAAAAATGAAGCAGAACGGTTTTATACACTTATAGAAACAGCTTTTGACGAAGAAGGGTATCCTTTGGCTCTTACCGAGATAGACGAACAAAATGCTGTTTATGAGCTTTCTCTATATGTCGATCAAGACAATCACGAGAAGACATTGAAGCGTTTTGCGAGCATTCTTTCTATAGATTCTAATAAAATTAACCATGAAATTTTGCCCGATATTGACTGGGTACAAAAAAGCCTAGAAGGACTAAAACCAATCCATGCTGGTCCTTTTTTCTTCATGGAAGTCACAACCGAGATGCCATTCCTGCAAATGTTCTCCCTATTGAAATTGAAGCAAATCAAGCCTTTGGCACTGGACATCATGGAACAACAGCGACTTGTTTAGAAATGATCGCCAAAATCATGAAACACGAGAATCCACAAAATGCCCTTGACCTTGGAACTGGCAGTGGAATCTTAGCCATTGGTATGGCAAAACTCAAGCCTATTGCTATACTTGCATCGGATATTGATCCAATCGCTATCAAAGTTGCACAACACAATATTGCACTCAATGGCGTAGAAAAATATATTACAACAATTACAGCAACAGGTTTTACCCATGATGAAATTACATCACGGGCCCCCTTTGATCTCGTTGTTGCCAATATTCTTGCCAATCTTCTCATTGAACTTGCACCAGCAATGGTTCAAGTACTTCAAAAAGGGGGATCACTCATACTCTCTGGAATCCTTGAAGAACAACATGCTGATGTCCTAAAGGCTTATGTAAAACAAGGGCTGAAACACATTGAAACATTCCACCGTCAAGGATGGGTTACAATACATCTAAAATAAATGAAAAGGACGTTGTTATGTATCAATCTTTTGAGGCAACAACAAACCCCACCCATGCCATCGAGCGTATTTCCTCTCTTCGTAAAGAACTCGATCGCCTTGGACTCGATGGTTTTCTTGTTCCACGGTGCGATGAACATCAAGGAGAATATGTTCCTCCTCATGCTCAACGCCTTAGCTGGCTTACGGGTTTTACTGGCTCAGCAGGGACCGCTCTTATTTTAAAAAATAAAGCCATCATTTTCACAGATGGACGCTATAAACTCCAAGTTCGCCAACAAACTGATCCTCATATTTTTGAATATGAAGATCTAATGACCTTTCCTCCTTCACAATGGCTTGAAACAAACGGAAAACAATTGTCTATTGGTTTTGATCCATGGCTCCACACCGTTGCCGCTACAGATTCATTGAGAAAATCCTTAGAGATAAAAGCAGGTGGAAAGCTTATAGCCGTTCAACAAAATCCTATTGACCTTATTTGGTATAATCAACCATCATCACCACAATCTGCTTTATCGATTCATCCTCTTCAATACGCAGGCTGGGAGAGTGATAAAAAACTATCTTTAATTCGCAAAGACATACAACAATCCCGTGCAGATGCTTTTATTTTTACAGATCCCTCCTCTATTGCATGGATATTCAATATACGAGGCAATGATGTTTCCAATACACCTTTTTCTCTTTGTTTTGCTCTCATACCCATAGAAGAAACACCAGCCTTATTCATTGATAGCAAAAAGCTTGGTGAAGAACAAAAACGATATCTGGAACGTTATGCAAAATTATATGAACCAGAACAGTTTATTGTAAAGGTCAAAAATTATAGTCAAAAAGGCATGGTTTTTGCCTTAGATCCACAGTTAACATGCGAAAAGTTACGCACTGTACTTGAAGAGGATGGAAAATCTTTCATCACACTGAGCGACCCAGCTTCTCTACCACGCGCTATTAAGAATGACACAGAGCTTAATGGCGCACGAGAAGCCCACCTGTGCGATGGTGTTGCTCTTACCCGTTTTTTTGCTTGGTTAGACAAACAAACACTAGGCACAATAAATGAAATTTCTGCTGCTCAGAAATTAGAAGAATTTCGCATAAATACAGCAAAAGAGATGGGAAAAAAGCTTGAAGATCTCTCTTTCGATACGATCTCAGCAGCAGGAGCAAATGGAGCAATTATCCATTACCGTGTAACGAATGAAACCAATAAACCACTCAAAGCTGGTGAACTTTATCTTGTTGATTCAGGTGGACAATACCGTGATGGTACGACAGATGTCACACGCACGGTAGCAATTGGGAATATTGGAGAAGAAGAAAAATACTGTTTTACTTTGGTTCTTAAAGGCATGATTGCTCTTTCAACCGCAAAATTTCCCAAAGGAACACGCGGACAAGATATTGATGTTTTAGCACGCATTGCCTTGTGGAAAGCTGGTTTTGATTATGCCCATGGCACGGGTCATGGCGTTGGATCTTATCTTTCTGTTCATGAAGGACCACAAAACATTTCCCGCAAAGGATGCCAAGAATTGATCCCCGGGATGATTCTTTCAAACGAACCTGGATATTATCGCGAAGGTGCTTTTGGTATTCGTATTGAAAATTTACTCATTGTGAAACCAGCGCAAAAAATTGCTGGTAGAGAGAAAGAAATGCTTTCGTTTGAAACACTCACCCATTGCCCTATTGATCAACGATTAATCCTTCCAGAGCTTTTAACACAAGAAGAACGACAATGGTTCAATGACTACCACGCCCGTGTTTATCAGATGAATGCCCCTTATTTAAATGAAGAAGAAAGGCAATGGGCAGAACAAGCAACAATGCCCCTTTAAATGAAGCAATACAACAGTATATGTATCTTTCAAAACTATTTTTTACAAAATATCATATTTTCTCTTTTGAAAAGAAAAACGCGTCTTTACCATCAACAAATACAAAAAATACTTCTATAAAATGATACAAGTTTTTCGCTACGACAAACGCTCTCCCGGACTGAAACAGAATGGGAGGCCTTTACAAAGAGTAATGCTTATCGCCTATTCTCCACCGTCTCCACATGCGTTATAGCTTTATTTTCTTAATATAAAAACTTTTATTATATTTTGTAATCTTCGACTTAAGCTCTCTTAAATCTATTATAATCAATTTATTATGGCATTTGGGATTAAATTCTACATATTTTCTCAAAGTTTTTACCTTGCCTCACAAGGATAATCTATATTAAAAAGCTTGTACATTCTTCACCATAAAAGTTGAAATATAACATTAAGCGCAACATCAATCATTTTTAATGACGTAATAAATATCAAGTGAATAGCGCTCTATTTTTGCAAAAAATATCCCCTGTCGTTCCTCATTTTAGGGATAATCATCAAGAGCAATACAAAAGCTTTCATACAATCGAGGGGCCCCACTTCGAAATCATATTCAATAAAAATAATATGTCTCAAAAAAACTCTACCAAGATTTCTGCTTTATTACTTCTTCAAATTTTAAAGATGTAGACAATATATGCATTTCTTTACCGATAAAAATGGAGCGCTTCAATTGCATCTGTGATAAGATTTTTTGCTTTATCCGAAATAGAAAAACTTCCTCAAAACCAGAAAATGGAATACCAAAGGCTATATCTTTTTTCTTTATGAACGAGACAAAAGACGCTTCATTACACGTCCTAAATAAAGAAAGAATGACAAATACTTGTTAATTCACCATGCTTGAAGAATCTCCACCCTACAATATGGCTCAAACAGCTATCACCAAGCGAATAACCTCAACAGCTATTTTTTAGCTTTACGCCATTTTGTTCTCATCAAAAATCCAATCAACCATAAAAATGGCAGAAAGATAACCGCACGAACAGCATACACATCTTCTAGAAAAGATCCTTTTAAACATTATGCCCTTCAATCAGCTGTAGCCAAGCCTCTTCATCAATAACCTCAACACCTAATTCTTCAGCTTTAGTCAATTTTGATCCCGCTCCAGGCCCTGCAACAAGAAGATCTGTTTTTTTAGAAAGCGAACCCGATGTTTTGGCCCCTAATCGCTCTGCCAATGCTTTTGCTTCATCGCGTGACATATGTGCTAGAGTTCCTGTAAAAACAATAATCTTCTCCGCTATTGGTGAAGAATCTGTCATGATAGGTACCTCATCAAGAGGTGTTACTTCTTCAAGCAAAACAGACAAAACCTCACGGTTATGTGCTTCCTTATAGAAATCAACAATTGCGCTCCCTACCTGTGGTCCAATTCCTTCAATATTGGTAAGTTCCATCCAAGCTTCATTGCTTTCTTTATTTTCCTGCTCACATGGCATAAGTGCTTCCATAGCCGCCATTTCAAAAGCTCTATAAGTTTGATAAGCCCGTGCAAGGCGGCGTGCATTCACCTCTCCAACATGACGAATCCCCAATGCAAACAAAAAACGGCTTAAAGGAATTTTGCGGCGTGCATTAATGGCATCATACAATTTCCGAACTGAAACAGTACCAAAGCCTTCTATATTTTCCAAACGTATCAAAGACTTTTCTTGGCGCCGTTCTAAAGTAAAAATATCGGCTGGTGTATGAATACAAAGTGCCTCATCTTGAGCATGGAAAAAAAACTCTACCTGTTTTTTACCCAAGCCCTCAATATCAAAAGCATTGCGTGCAACAAAATGACGAATACGCTCAATCGCCTGAGCTGGACAAATAAGCACCCCCGTACAGCGGCGCACAGCTTCTCCCTCTTCACGAACAGCATGACTCCCACAAGCTGGACACAAATGAGGAAAAATAAAAACAGCAGAATCTTTTGGACGTTTTTCAATGATAACATCAATGACTTGAGGGATCACATCACCAGCACGTTGTACAATCACGCTATCCCCAACACGAATATCGCGCCCTTCACGAATGGGCTCTCCTTTATGACCAATTCCCTTAATATAATCCTCATTATGCAAACTGGCATTGGTCACCACCACTCCACCAACAGTAATAGGCGTAAGGCGTGCAACAGGTGTCAAAGCTCCCGTGCGACCAACTTGAATATCAATATCTTCCAAAAGCGCTATTGCTTTTTCTGCTGGAAATTTATGCGCTATCGCCCAACGTGGCGAACGAGAAACAAACCCTAAGCGCTTTTGAAGCAGCAAATCATTCACCTTATAAACAATACCATCAATATCATAGTTTAAAGAATGACGGCGTTCTTCGATATCGTGATAATAGGAAATAATTTCTTCTAATGTCTTAAAGACTTTTGTTAATGGGTTGATTACAAAGCCATATTCTTTTAGCTTTTTCATCATCTCCATTTGACTTTCTGCAAATACTTCACTCACCTCACCACAAGCATAAGCAAAAAATTGCAGCTTTCTACGGGCAGTTATCCGTGAATCAAGCTGACGGAGAGAACCTGCCGCTGCATTTCGAGGGTTAGCAAAAGTTAACTTTCCCTTCTTTTGTTGGTTTATATTAAGAGCTTGGAAATCTTCCCGCCCCATGTAAACTTCACCGCGAATCTCAATGATATCAGGAAAATCACCTTGCAAAACTTGTGGAATATCAGCAATTGTCCGAGCATTCGCCGTCACATTTTCACCGACAGTTCCATCACCCCGCGTTGCCGCACGTACAAGCCGCCCCTTTTCGTAGCGTAAAGACAACGACAAACCATCAATTTTGGGCTCCGCCGTTATTTCCAACACTTGTGTTTCTGAAAGCCGTAAAAAACGATGAATACGCTCAACAAATTCACGAACATCTGCAGCACTAAAGGCATTATCAAGTGAAAGCATCGGTTGTGCATGAACAGATTTTTCAAACTTTTCAGAAATTGGTGCCCCAATTTTATGTGAAGGGGAATCCACACGAATAAGCTCTGGAAAGAGAGCTTCAATTTCCGCATTACGACGGCGTAAAGCATCATATTCTGCATCAGAAATTTCAGGCTGATCATCACGATTATAAAGTACATCATGACGTGCAATCTCTTTTGCCAACCATTCTAATTCACGTTCTGCTTCAACAGCAGTAAGGTTTTTAATTCCGTCCTTGTTCATAAAATCTATTCCAAATAGTGGGCCATAACCGCAAAAATCTCAACTTTTTCATCATGAAGTGAATTCAAATGAACAAATGATTACCAGTAAAATAATTGATAAACGATATTTTTATCGTTGAATCACTTCAACCTTTATGCCAAAAGCTTTTGAGCAGCAGCCCGTGCTTCCTCAGTAATCTGTTCCCCTGCCAACATACGAGCAATTTCTTCTGCACGCTCCTGCTCTTCCATTTTATGAATAGCCGTAATAAAATGCCCTTTATCATCACTTTCAATTTTTGAAATAAGAAAATGACTATGCGCTTTTGACGCAACTTGGGGGGCATGCGTAATAGCAAAAACCTGAATCTTTTTCGACAAACGTTGCAACCGTTGCCCAATAGCCGCCGCAACAGCCCCCCCAGCGCCTGTATCAATTTCATCAAAAATCAGCGTGGGAGCAGATCCTCGATCAGATAACACAACTTTTAATGCTAATAAAAAACGAGATAACTCACCACCAGAAGCCACACTCAACATGGGTCCAGCACGTGTTCCAGGATTTGTTCGAACCCAATATTCAATACGATCACACCCTTCTGCATTTCGCCTTTCAACATCAGTCTGCATTTCAACAATAAATTCTGCCTTTTCTAATTTCAATGCCGGCAATTCAGCCATAACACTTTTAGATAAATGCTTTGCTGTTTCCCGACGCTTTATTGTTAAAGCTTGTGCCAAGGTATCATAATTTTTCTTTGCCTGCTCTGCCTCATCTTCAAAACGTACCAATATGGACTGAGCTTCTTCAAAATCAGCCAGTTCGGCATCCATTTTATCGCGTAACTGAACCAATTCATCAGCAGATACTTGATATTTACGAGCAAAACCGCGAAGAGCAAAAAGACGTTCTTCTATCCGTTCCAATTCATCAGGTTCAAAATCCAATGCCCGCATTGCCGATTCAATACCTTCTTGTGCTGTAGCAAGAGCACACAATGCCTCATCAATAGATTTCACCACTGGTGCAATAAGCTCTTCTGCCTCAGGAATTTTCCGCTCCAAACGCCTTACCAAATTAGAAAGAACCGGAATTGGCGATTTTTGACCCGTTAATAGATCATCTGCTTCTTTAATATCCGTTGCTATTTTTTCTAACTTAAGCATATCGGCACGACGAAGAGAAAGAGCATCCTCTTCACCAACTTGAAAATCAAGCTTTTCAAGTTCTTCTAAACATGCACGAAGATAATCAACCTCACGGACAGCACTTTGTACTTTAAGATGTTGTTGTTGCAAACGCTCCTCAAATTCACGCCATGTGTGATAACACCGACGCAATTTTTCCACCTCATCTTCAAGCCCGCCAAAAGCATCTAATAATTGGCGATGTGCCGCAACATCAACAAGCGCACGATCATCATGCTGTCCGTGAATTTCAACCAAGTGACGACCAACACTCCGCATTAAGGAAACACTCGCCACCTGATCATTGATAAAAACACGACTGCGTCCATCACTTGATTGCACACGCCGTAAAATGATATCGCCTTCCTCATCAAGACCATTCTCACGAATAAGCTGACGCGCAGGATGTGAGATAGGGACATCAAAAACAGCCGTAACCTGCCCGCGGTTAGTACCATGACGCACAAGCGAAGCATCACCCCGTCCCCCAAGAGCAAGCGACAAAGCATCAAGGAGAATAGATTTTCCTGCCCCTGTTTCTCCAGTTAAAACCGTCAACCCCGCCGTAAAATGAATATCGAGCGCTTCGATCAAAACAATATTATGAATCGAAAGCTGTACCAGCATAGAGAATCAACGCGCTCTCTTTTTATCACCACCTAAAGCATTTGAAATCCAAGAAGATTTATGCTCATGGGGCGATATTTTATTCTTTTGCAAGAGATTATAAGAAAATTTATACCACTCACTTTTGGGATAATTACGTCCTAAAATAGCTGCTGCCGTCTGCGCTTCCGCCGTCAAACCAAGAGCAAGATTAACTTCCGTTAAGCGGAAAAGCGCTTCTTCAATTTGATTTGTATCGGAATACTCCTCAACGACGGTACGAAACCGTCTACTTGCAGCAAGATAGCGTCGCCCCTCTTCATAATAACGGCCAATCTGCATTTCTTTACCAGCCAACTGTTCGCGCCCGAAACGTATTTTATCCTTAGCATCCTTGACATATTCAGAATTCGGATAACGCTCTATAAGGAGCTGCATCGCAGCAATAGCACGTTTCGTATCACGTTGATCACGTGTAATATCAGGAATCCGACGGAAAGAAGAAAGACCAATAATATAGTACGCATAAGCCGAGTCATTAGACCCTGGATAAAGAGTAATATAGCGTTGAGCCATACTAATTGAATCATCATACTTTCCAAGTCGATAATTTGTAAAAGCCCCCATGACCAAAGATTTACGGCCCCAGTCCGTATAAGCGTACTGTTTTTCAATCTTCAAAAACTTCTTTGATGCATCCGCAAGCCGCCCACTCTCAAGACTAGCAAGTGCTTGATTATAGAGAACATCTGGTGGATCTATTTTCAAAACATAAGCAGATGGATCAAGGGTATTCTTCTCTTTAAAGAGGCATCCTGCTAACATACAAGTGCTTCCCAAAAGTAGCCCCCCCAATATCTTGCGTACAATGTCAGATTTTCTATATGCCATATTTCTAATGCACACACGAGATTTTTTCATAGTTTTTCCGGCCTCCCGAGAATATCACCTTGTAGCAAAAATAATTTGTTAAAAGTTTTTATACCATATCACTTTAAAATGCACATAACCAATTTAGTCGTTTAGGTCAATCATCCCCTTAAAAATCAAATAAACGATAAAAAAGTCTTGTCAATTTTCTTTTATTCTTTCTTTAAAGAGCTCTTTTCATAACATGATTCTTCTGCCAAAACTGCTCTCACCAATTGTGCATTAATTCTATGCCCACTACAATAAGAACGAAATAACCCAATAAAAGGGCACCCGAGTAAAGCAGTATCGCCAATCGCATCAAGCATCTTATGCCGAACACATTCATTTTCCCAATAAGGACCATCGGGATTTAAAATTTTGTCATCAAAGCCAATAACAAGAGAATTTTCCAAAGAAGCGCCTCTCGCTTTTCCAGAAAGCCGTAACTTTTCCACATCTTTGATAAAACCAAAAGTACGTGCACGAGACAAATTATCTCGAAATCCTTGGCTGGTAAGATCAAAACTAAAATGTTGTTCACCAATAGCAGAAGAAGGAAAAGAGATCGTTACATCAAAACGACGTCCATCAAATGGCAAAAGCTCTGCAAAACCATGAGCCCCTTCAACCCGCAACGGCTTTTTTATAATGCAATAAGAACGGTATGCATCTTGCTGAACAATGCCTGCCTCTTCAAAAGCTTGGCAATATTGCCATGCAGAACCATCTAAAATAGGGATCTCATTGTGCGACATTTCAATAACAAGATTGTCCAAATTATAAGCAGCAATGGCTGCCATTAAATGTTCAATGGTTTCAACCCTTATCTCTCCATCTCCAAGCACTGTTGATAACTCAGTTTCTCCTGTTTGCGATGCATGAGCTTGAAATATTTTTTCTGTTCCATCTAATCCACAACGTTTAAAAACAATACCACACCCCACATCAGCTGGACAAACCTTTACCACGGACAAACAGCCACTGTGAACGCCAATCCCCTTAAATGTTACTGCTTTTTTAAGAGTAGACTGATATTTTTGCACAAAATTCATCACATCATTTTACCAAACTTGCTATATCATTTTATTGCATTTCTTTTACATTTTTTAATAAAATGTATAAAATCATAAAGAAATATTCACAGTAAATAATAAAAAAAACCGCTTATAATTAAGCGGCTTTTTTTTAGCAAAGTATTTTATCCAAAACAACAGTATATTTTACTGTATAATTTCTAAGTCATAGTCAAAGAGATCATAACATTTCTTACTGCCTCACCTTTTATTAATTAATTTGCCTGACGACGTAAAAATGCTGGTATTTCCAACTGATCTTCTTCACTGATAAAAGTACGTTGATCTTGTGGTACCTGAGGATGCAACGCACCAGAACGACGAGGAACATAAACAGAAGCATCTTGAGAAAGTGCCTGAGAATTTTTATTGTAAAGGTGAGACTCTTGCAGCTGTGATGATCTCACAGCAGGCTCCAATCTTGCTTCTGGCTCTGCTTCCTCACGATGTGTCAAACTCTGCTTTAATCTCTGCCAAAGATTACGAGGACCTTGATCAGTCGCAGATGTTCTTTGACTTTGTCCATGAGCAACAGGAGGAAAATCCTTTAACTCAGGCATACGCATTGGAGCACGCGCCTGCATCTGTTGCATTTGTTTTGGTTGCACTAGCTTTTCTTTTTGCTTCACAATCTCTGTCATCTCATCAAGAACATGCGCTGTTGCCTCCATGCTTACGGGAGCCGCCATAGCTTGTTGATAACCTCGACTTACTTGCATACGTGGACCATTTGATATCTGATCCTGCACAGTATTGGAACCATAAGCAACAGATTTTGTCGCACTTCGTGTCGCCATTGCTTCTGCAGGCTGTGCAAAAATTTGACTTTTTGGACGAAACTGTTCTCCTGCTGGCTTCCCCTTTTCTATTTCAAGTGACTCGATGACTTCTACCATTGATTCAGAACGCAAGGGTGATGACTGAACATGAAAAGAACTGTGTGGCGTTCCAGGATCGTTCTTGCGTATTGAAGAGCTTGGCCTTTGAAACTGAGGCTGAGAAGATTGAACCACATCACTAACCTCACGATCAATACCGGTAGCAACCACAGAAACGCGAATAACACCTTCCAATGACTCATCATCAATGGCCCCAAAGATCACATTCGCATCAGCATCCACTTCTTCACGAATACGATTAGCAGCTTCATCCACCTCAAAGAGAGTCATATCACGCCCCCCTGTAATAGAAATCAATAAACCACGTGCTCCACGCATAGAGGTATCATCCAACAACGGGTTTGCAATAGCAGCTTCAGCAGCAGCCAAAGCACGCCCTTCACCAGATGCTTCACCCGTTCCCATCATAGCACGGCCCATTTCGTGCATAACAGAACGAACATCAGCAAAATCGAGGTTAATCAAGCCCTCTTTAATCATCAAATCCGTAATGGAAGCAACACCAGAATAAAGCACTTGGTCAGCCATAGCAAAAGCATCAGCAAATGTTGTCTTATCATTTGCAATACGGAAAAGATTCTGATTAGGAATAACAATCAATGTATCAACAGACTTTTGTAACTCTTCAATACCAGCCTCTGCCGTTTTCATACGACGTGCCCCTTCAAACTGAAATGGCTTTGTCACAACACCAACGGTCAAAATCCCTTTTTCACGCGCTGCACGAGCCACAACGGGCGCAGCCCCTGTTCCAGTTCCTCCCCCCATACCAGCAGTAATAAAAACCATATGAGAGTCTGCAAGGTGATCGATAATTTCATCAATACATTCCTCTGCCGCCGCTTGTCCCACTTCTGGTAAAGCCCCAGCACCCAAACCTTCTGTCACAGCTGCACCAAGCTGGATAACACGTTCAGCCTTTGACATAGCCAAAGCCTGTGCATCCGTATTTGCCACAACAAAGTCAACTCCCTGAAGACCAGCATTAATCATATTATTCACGGCATTCCCGCCACCACCTCCAACACCAAAAACGGTAATGCGTGGCTTCAATTCCGCGATATCTGGCCGATGCAGATTAATCGTCATTTTCTTTTCCTTCTCATAAGACACCGCAAGCCAAAGCGATGAAATTTATCTAACTAGACTTAACTAAAAACTCTCACGCAACCATTGACCAACACGCTGAAAATACCCACGCGTGCCCATCAATAAATGATTTCCTGCCGCCTGCATTGTTTTTTCTTCAAAACCCACCAATTGCGGATAAATTAACAACCCAACAGCAGATGTAAACGCCGCCCCTTTTGCAAGAGAAGGAAGCCTAGAAATACCTAAAGGCCGCCCGATACGAACATTTCTTCCTAATATAGTACGTGCCACTTCCGGCAATCCTGTTAACTGGCTTGCCCCCCCAGTCAAAATAACACGCTTACCAATGATGTGACCAAAACCTGAACGATTTAAACAATCACGAACCATTTCTAAAATTTCTTCAACACGCGCACGAATGATGCGCCCAAGAACCGCGCGAGGATATTGCGTTTCACGCTGTTCACTCCCGATTTCCGCTACATTAATCATTTGCTGCTCATCAGCACTTGTTAAAAGTGCTGAACCATAAACAACTTTTAAACGTTCCGCCTCTGTTAGAGACATAGAAAATCCGCGCGCAACATCAAGCGTCACATGATGCCCCCCAACAGCAAGAGCATCTGCATGGACAAATTTTCCCTCAAAAAACACTGAACACGTTGTTGTTCCACCCCCAAAATCAATACATGCAGCCCCTAAATGCGCCTCATCATTCATCAAGACAGCAAGACCACTTGCAAAGGGAGTAGCAACCATTGCTTCAACACTCAAATGTGCACGATTAATACAAGTTTCTAAATTACGTAAAGCTGCGGTTTCCGCTGTTACCACATGCACATCGACACCAAATGTTTCCCCTGCCATGCCAATAGGATCAGAAATGCCTTTATCTCCATCCAAAACATAAGAGACTGGAACTGAATGCATAACATGACGTTCCGCATCAAAAGCTTTACGCGACACATCTGAAAAGGCCATACGCATATCGCGCTTGGTGACTTCACGACCATTCAAATGGACCCTTCCATGAAGCAAAGCACTTTGTAATCGACTTGAGGAAAAGTTCACAATCACTGAATCCACCACCAAACCCGCCATTTTTTCTGCCGCATCAACAGCCAAGCGAATTGATTGTTCTGCTGCAAACATATCCATGACAACACCAGATTTAATACCGCGTGAACGCTGTACGCCAAAGCCTAGAATTTCCATAGAATGTGTACGCCCATGTAAATAGTGCGCATGCTTTAAAGGACGCAAACAAGCAATAAGACAAACAATTTTACTAGAGCCGACATCAAGAACCGTTAAAAAACGTGTCTTACGCCCCCCCAGATGATGTGATCTAAGCAACATCATAGGTTTCTTGCCTTTCGCGCTTTTAAAATACGTTCTTCCTCTACAACACCAGCATTATAACGTTCCAATGTTTCATCGGATAAAGAAACAGTAATGCGATCAGCAAGCCGTAAATCAACACTGAGAATATCGCGTGATAAAAGATCTTGCATGGCACCGGACGAAACAAGAGAGGAAAGCCTTTCAAGAGCACCATTTTCAGGCAACATAACGCGCATTCTATTATCCAAAACAAGATCCCAACGCCGATCACCCACCCGCACAAAAGCACGAACACGATCATATACTGGCCGATACACTGACAGCGCTTGAATAAATCCTTTAGCTGCATTTTGCGCACCCTGCCCAACCACAAGAGGCAAACCCCGAACAACTTTTCCTTTAAAGGGCACAATAACACGCCCCGTATTATCAACGATATCCATCATGCCATCATGTTGCCAAATAGCATAAGGTTCACGCTCCACGATGGAAATACGCACCCTATTGGGATAAATCTTCTGAACATTCGCCGATTGAACCCAAGCCTGTTTTTCCAAAAGAGAACGTGCTTTTTCAACATCAAAAGTGAAGATAGAAGGCGCAACATCAAGTTGTAAAATTTTCAAAATATCCTGCTTTGCCAATCGCTTATTACCACTAATATCGACATCGACGACCATAAAACCACTATCCGATATGATCGTGTTAACGACCACAGCCATCTGACCACTTGATGAAAGCCCATAAAAAGCTGTAGCAAAGAAAAACCATACAACAGCAAAGGAGCCGAAATGGCGTGGAATATGAATATTGACAACAACAGTCTCAAACATAAACCGAAGAAAACGACGATAAAGACGTGGAAAAGCCGGCACTGAAAGCACCTCCATCGGAATATTTATTCTATTAACATTCAACGCATACATGATGCATCCTCCACCATCCATTGAATAATATCGCCGTAAGTACGGCCACTCGCTTTTGCAATATCAGGAAGAAGAGACGTCGATGTCATACCGGGTTGCGTATTAATTTCAAGCCAAATCAATTCTCCTGTTTTTTCATCAAAACGAAAATCAGAACGGCTAACACCTCGACACCCTATCGCCTGATGGGCTGCTAAAGACATTCTTTGCACACTTTGGTAAATATTTAGTGAAAGTTGTGCAGGACAAATGTGAAGAGAGCCACCCGTTTTATATTTTGAGTCATGATCGTAGAATGAAAAGTGTTTATCGGGAAGAATTTCACACACATCCAACACTTCATTCCCCAAGACAGCACAAGTCAATTCACGACCAGGAATATATTTTTCAACCATCACCTCATCTGTATACTTCCATTCAGCTCCCCTAATATTATGCAACGATGCAGTTTCATTTTCCTGGACAATAACAACACCAAAACTTGATCCTTCACACACCGGTTTAATGACATAAGGAGGCTCCATAGGATGCGTTTTCCCAATAACAAAGCGGTTCATGATACGAGAAGGCGCAACACAAACCCCAGCATTTGCAGCAATAATTTTTGCACGCCCCTTATCCATGGCCAAAGCAGATGCCATCACGCCAGAATGGGTATAAGGAATTTTCAAATATTCAAGAATCCCTTGAATTCGACCATCTTCACCAAAGGGACCATGCAATGCATTAAAGGCAATATCAGGCTGCAACTGTTCAAGAACAGAAGCAATATGAGCGTCAACATCCACGCGGCTTACGCGATATCCCAGTGCCTCAAGAACATCAGCACAAGCCGCCCCTGAAGATAAACTAATAGAGCGTTCAGAAGAAAAACCTCCCATTAACACAGCTATATGTTTATCTTTCATAATAAATCACCCTCTTTTGCATACTATATGTAGCTCATATGGAACATAGCAGTACCACATACAGGAAAAACAAGGTTTATCCTTGCGAATCAATAACCTAGCATTTTGCATAATGAATCAGACTCAAAAGCTTGATGCAAGAGATTCTTTGTTAATTTATTGATTTTTAATGGAATTTTTTATTATCTCTTTGAAATGACTCAATTTTTTATTTACACTTTTTTAGTGAACGATAATTCAATAAAATGGATCAAAAGAAGAAATACCTCGACCCTGCTCAAATTGACCAATACGCTCGATTTCCCATTGTAAAAGGTGCGCTGAATGTTCAAAAACACGCGCACGCACTGTTTCTCCCAATGCCTCAAGATCATATCCTGTTGCTTGCCCTGTATTAATCATAAAATTACAGTGCATTTCACTCATTTGAGCGCCACCAATTCGTAAACCTCGACACCCTGCTCCATCAATCACGCGCCACGCGGATGTATCTTTAGGATTTTTAAAAGTTGATCCCCCTGTTTTTTCGCGAATAGGTTGCACTGTTTCTCTATGGAGAGCAACTTCATCCATCGCAGCACGAATAGCATCTTTATTACTGGGTTCCCCTTCCAATAAAGCAGCGGTAAAAATAAAATCTTTAGGAATATCACAATGGCGATAAGAATAATGCATATCTTTCAAACTCAAGATATGACGTTGTCCTTTACGATCCAGCGCATAGACCTCAACAACACGCGCTGCGGTTTCAACACCATTCGCACCCGCATTCATTTTGAGAGCGCCTCCAAGACCACCAGGAATACCATGATAAAAATGAAACCCTGCAATTTCTGCCTTTAAAGCAGCAGCAGCTAAATGTTTATCCGCCGTCCCAGCGCCAACGAAAAAGCCTTTTGAAGAAACTTGCTGCACTTGCCCAAAATTTTTGGGTGAAAGACGAATCACAACCCCAGGCACCCCCCCATCACGCACCAGAAGATTAGAACCAATACCGACAATTGTTACAGGAACATATTCAGGCAAATTTCGAAGAAAGAGAGCCAAATCCTCTTCATCAACAGGCTGATAAAAAAGCTCTGCCAACCCGCCCGTGCGAAACCATGTCACCTTACGCATCTCAACATTAGGGGTAAGCTTGCCTCTTACATTCCCCAACAGCGGTTGCAATTGCGCCAATAGCGCCTCACCATCAATGTTTTGAAAATTTATCATGACCATCAAGTCCCAACTGGTGAGGCAACGCACAAGCCCATTGTGTGATATTGCCAGCACCAAGAAAAACAACATAATCCTCTGCCTGAGCAAATTTTGAGACAAAAGACACAACATCTTCCAGACCATGTATCAAGCGCACATCACGATGACCAGCCATTTTAATATGCTCTACCAATTCTTGCGAACCAAACCCTTCGATAGGCTCTTCACCAGCTGCATAAACGGGGGTAATCAACACAGTATCTGCATCATTAAAACAAGAAGAAAAATCATCAAATAAATGATACAAACGCGAATAACGATGAGGTTGTGCAATAGCAATGACACGCCCTTTTGCACTCTCACGTGCCGCACGCAAAACAGCCTTTATTTCAACAGGGTGATGTCCATAATCATCAAATATTTCAATGCCACACCAACTTCCTGTTCGCGTAAAACGCCGTTTTACGCCACCAAATTCCGCCAAACCCTTCTTTATCAATTCATTTGAAATGCCAAGTTCATGCGCAATAGCTATTGCTGCTGTTGCATTGGCAACATTATGCTGTCCTGTCATGGGTAAAAGTAATTTTTTTAACTCAATCTTTTTTCCTGTCTTGCGTGAACGAATAAGAACATCAAAATACGTTTTTTGACCATTCATCGAAAGATTTAAAAAACGAACATCCGCTTGTGGATTTGCACCATAAGTGATCACCCAACGATCATCAATACGGCCCGCCAATGACTGAACTTCTGGATGATCAAGGCACAAGACAGCAAAACCATAAAAAGGAACATTTTCCACGAATTGTCGAAAAGCTGCGCGGACAGCATCAAAACTTCCATAATGATCCAAATGCTCAGCGTCAATATTGGTAACAACAGCAATATCAGCAGGAAGCTTTAAAAATGTACCATCACTTTCATCAGCTTCAACAATCATCCAATCGCCCTCTCCTGTACGAGAATTCGTACCATAAGCATTAATAATACCACCATTAATCACAACGGGATCAAAACGACCAGCATCAAGAAGCGCTGCAATCATTGATGTGGTCGTTGTTTTACCATGTGTACCCCCCACCGCAATTGCACGCCGAAAGCGCATCAGCTCCGCAAGCATTTCTGCACGTCTGACAAGCGGCAAATGTCTTTCTTTCGCCGCGATATACTCAGGATTTGTTTTTTTAACGGCAGTAGAAAAAACAACAACTTCTGCATTCCCTAAATTTTCAGCACAATGACCAATATCAACGTTAATTCCTTTTCTCCGCAAACGTTCAACATTTGCGCTCTCAACTTGATCGGACCCTTGAACTTTATAGCCAAGATTATAAAAAACCTCCGCAATTCCACTCATGCCAATCCCACCAATTCCAATAAAATGGATAACGCCTATATCAAGTGGCATTTTCATCAAAAAGCTCCTCTTTTATATCTGACAACAATCGTCCTGCAATCAAGGCTTCAGCCATATCAGCAAGGCAACGGGTTGCATGAGGTTGCCCAACTTTTTTTGCAGCAAGCGCTTGTTTTTTCAATAAATGGGGTGCATAACAAACTCGCGTTAGAAGAGAAGCAAGTTTTTGTGCATTTAAATCTTTTTCTAAAACAATTTGCGCACCCCCCACACGCGCCAAAAGTGCAGCATTGGCTGCCTGATCATGATCCAAAGCATGAGGATAAGGGATAAGCACAGCAGGTCTACCAATCACCGCTATCTCACAGACCGATGAAGCCCCAGCGCGCGACAAGATCAAATGGGCATGTGCCATACGTTCAGCCATATCATCAAAGAAAGAAGCAACCTCAGCTTGCACGCCCATATCACGATAGGTTTTGATCAACTCTGCTGCTTCACCACGAACTTGCTGTACAATTCGTAAGCGTTTACGGTTCTGATCATCGAGCAAAGCAACCGCTTCTGGAACAATATGTGAAAAAAAAGAAGCCCCTTGACTACCCCCAAAAATCAAAAAATTAAATGGCTCTTCCCCCACTGGCGAATAATAAGGAATTTCTGCCGCCTTCAACACAGCCTCACGCACAGGATTTCCTGTTAAAAGCGTTTTATGAGCATAAGCACCATGTGGCGACAACAAACCACCAGCGATTGCACGCACAAAAATTGCCAATACCCGATTGGCACGCCCCATAACAGCATTTTGCTCATGAATAAATGTTACACGTCGCATTAAGGCTGCCATAAAAAGAGGAGGAAAACTCGGATATCCCCCAAAACCACCAACAAAAACAGGACGTAATTTATAAAATAACGCCAACGATTGCCCCATACCCTTGAGCAAGGACCAAATTGTTTTTATCAAAGCAAAAGGATGGCGTCGTGTAAATGTTGCCGATGAAACGATATGTGTATGCTCTTCATCAAAACTTCGTACAAAAGAGCGCGCTCTTTCATCTGTTATCAAATGAACATCATATCCACGCTGCCTTAATTCAACGCCAAGTGCTTCAGCAGGGAAAAGATGTCCCCCTGTACCACCCGCCACCAAAACAATAACTTTTTTATCATTCATAAGGCGTATCCAAAACAGAAGAAGGAAAAGCTGAAAGACGCCCTTCTGGCCAACGACGTGTTAAGCTGAGTAAAATTCCCATTGAAAACGCAATTGCCACCATCGATGAACCACCATAAGAAATAAACGGCAATGTCATGCCTTTGGGAGGGATTAAGTGAAGATTAACGGCCATATTAATCGCTGATTGAAAGCCAATCATCATGGCTATGCCCGTAACACCAAGACGCATAAAGGAATCACGTGTATTCATGGCTATATACAATGAACGCATAACGATAAAGGCAAAAAGCATCATAATTAACAAACAAAGAATAATACCATATTCTTCAGCAGCAACAGAAAATACAAAATCTGTATGGCTATCAGGAATAATACGTTTTACTGTTCCCTCTCCTGGACCTTGCCCAAACCAACCACCATTCAAAATAGCCTCACGCCCCACATCTACTTGAAAGGTATCTCCTTCTCCTGTCAAAAAACCATTAATACGCTCGCGCACATGATACAAAAAAAGATAAGCGAAAATAATTCCTACAGCACCTAAAATCAGAAAGAGAAAAATAACTGTAAGAGGTACACCAGCAATAAAAAACAGCCCCCCCCATGTTGCACTTATTAAAAGTGTTTGTCCAATATCAGGCTGTAAAACCAGAAGAACACAACAAATGGCATAAAGGAGAGTTGCTAACATATAACCCCAAATTCCCCTCCTGCGTATCTGTTCTGAAAAAAACCAAGCGGACATCACCACAAAAGCTGGCTTCATGAATTCTGAAGCTTGTACAGAAAAACCAAAGAGCAAAATCCACCGCCGTGCTCCCTTTAATTCAGGCCCCCAAAATAAGGTTGCAACCATAAGAGCAAGCGTTACAATAAGCAACAGAGCACATAAACGACGAATATTGGGAAGCGAAAAAAAAGAAATAGTCACCATCGTAAAAAATGCTGCAATGCTAAAAATGATATGCCACCGAACAAAATAAAAACTATCAGCAATTCCGATTTTTTTTGCAATAGTGGGGCTGGCAGCAAAAGACAGCATAATGCCAATCCCCATTAAAATTAAACAAGCTGCAAAAATAGAGCGATCAATCGTCCACCACCAATTCGCAATGGGATCTCTATCTGCACGCGTAACCATTTATATCCACCTTATCTGTTTATAAATTTTCTCAAAGTGATAAGGTTCCCAACCTGTTTGACAAACACTTTAAAAATGAAATTACACAAAAAAAGATTCTGGAGTCTTAACGCAAAAACATTTTTTATAATTGATGTCCCTTTATTATTGTAACTGCATCACCAAAGAGACAAATGCTTCGCCCCGCACCTCATAATTTTTAAATTGGTCATAACTTGCACAAGCAGGTGACAAAAGAACAACCACCTCCTTTGCCTTGCAATGCATTGCGTCAATGGTAGCTTCACGCACCGCATTTTCTAAAGTTAAGCTCATAGAAAAGGGAAGATCAGAACCAATAATGCGCGCAAATTCTTCTGCCGCACTCCCAATCAAATAGGCTTTACGAATTTTAGGAAAAAATTCTCTAAGAGACTCAATGCCTCCTTTTTTCGCCTGTCCTCCAACAATCCAAAAAATATTATTAAAAGCGCAAAGAGCAGGTGCTGTTGCATCGGCATTCGTCGCCTTGCTATCATTGATAAACAAAACCGCCCCCATTTTACGGACCTGCTGCATACGGTGGGGCAATCCTTTATAGCTTGCTAAATGCTTGTTCATAGAAGGATCGGTTATTTTTAAAGCCTGCAACGTTGCCAAGGCCATAAGAGCGTTTTGCGCATTATGGCGTCCGCGCAAAGTGGCCACCAATGCAAGATCTGCAAGCATATGACGCTGTCCTTGACGAACAGAAAAGAGTTTGCTCCCCTCTGCATAAAAACCATTTTCAACAAAATGGTCCTTAGAAATTGCCTCAATTTGATGCCCCTCGTGAAGCAACTGTTGGTACAAAATCTCACAAGCAGCATCATCAACTGAAATAAAAGCCTGAGAAGCCTGAGCAACAAGTTGCCTTTTGGTTTTCACATAACAAGCAAAACTCCCATGGCGATCAATATGATCAGATGTCAAATTCAATAAAAGCCCAATGGTTGGCTGAAGAGAGGGAGTAAGATCAATTTGAAACGATGAACATTCAATCACATAGATACGTTTTTTAACAAAGGGCTTAAGTGTCAATATTGCCTGTCCAATATTTCCCCCCATCTGCACATCATAACCCATTTTTTCCAACAAGTGCACAAGCAAAGCCGTTGTTGTCGACTTCCCATTCGTCCCTGTAATCGCAATGAAAGGAACATCTTGGTCACAAAAACCATAATGCTGTAAAAAATGATGACGTGCACGAACAAATAATTCAATATCACCGATAATTTCTATATTTTCTTTTCGTGCTTTTTCAACAACCCAATGAGGCTTTGGATACATTAAAGGAACACCAGGAGCTAAAATCAAGGCAACAAATTCTGACCAGTCTTCACCGTGAAGATCTCTTGTTGGAATATTTTGCCGAAAAGCTTCTTGCACACTCGCAGAATTATCATCCCATGCCACCACTTCTGCACCGCCATGCATTAATGCTTGTGCCGCTGCTAACCCAGACGCCCCTAATCCAAACAGAGCAACTTTTTGACCTTTATAACACGCAACAGAAATCACAATCTCACCGTAATTTAAGTGTTGAAAGACCAATGAGAGCAAGAACAATTGAAATAATCCAGAAGCGTATCACCACTTGGCTTTCAGTCCAGCCTTTTTTCTCAAAATGATGATGGATCGGTGCCATAAGAAACACACGTTTTTTTGTCAGTTTAAAATAACCAACCTGAATAACGACCGAAAAAGCTTCCACAACAAAAAGCCCACCAATAAAAGCCAAAACAATTTCGTGCTTCGTAGAGACAGCAACAGTCCCCAATAATCCTCCAAGAGCCAACGAACCAGTATCCCCCATAAAAATAGCAGCTGGTGGTGCATTAAACCATAAAAAGCCAAGCCCTGCCCCAACAACAGCGCCCAATAAAACAGCCAGTTCACCTGTTCCCGATACATAGTGTATTTGGAGATAATCCGCAAAATTAATATTACCACAAAGATAAGCGATCAAAGCAAAAGATAAGGCTGCAACCATCACCGGAACAATAGCAAGCCCATCAAGTCCATCCGTCAAATTAACCGCATTCCCCGTTGCGACAATGACAAAAGCAGAAAAAGGAATAAAAAACCAACCCAAATTGATAAGATAATCTTTTAAAAAAGGCAAAGCGAACCCCGATGAGCCAATTTGCAAGATGACAAAAGCAGCAATTGCTGCAACAACAAACTCCAAGCTTAGCCGCGCTTTTCCAGAAAATCCTTTGTCTGTTTGTTTTGTGACCTTAAGATAATCGTCATAAAATCCTATTGCCCCAAAAGAAAGCATAACCAAAAGTGATACCCAAAAATAAATATTCGATAAATTACACCACAAAAACGCCGATACGACAACGCCGGTTAAAATCATTAATCCACCCATTGTAGGTGTTCCAGCCTTTTTAAAATGTGTTTGAGGACCATCGGCACGAATCGGCTGCCCTTTTCCTTGGCGCAATTTAAGAGAAGCAATGATGCTAGGTCCAAATAAAAAAACAATGAGCCCCGAGGTTAACATCGCTGCTATCGTGCGAAAAGTAATATAACGGAAAACATTCACACCTGGAAGCCAATCACTAAACGAAGAAAAAAACAGCATCATGGGACAAAAAACCTCTTAAAACGATGAAGAAACCACTTTATAGCGATCAAGCAATGCAGTCACAAGATTTGATGAACCAAGGCTATTGGATGATTTAATCATAAGTAGATCCCCAGGAGAAATTTCTGTCAAAAGAAGCGGTAAAATTTTCTCAATATTTTCAGCATAATAAACCTTAACATCAGCAGACAAATCATCGACTAAAGACTTCATCGCCTCACCAAATAAAAAAACGGGATTAGCACCAGAAAGACGGATTGGCTTTATTAAATCACGATGAAGCTTTTCACTATACCCCCCTAATTCTAGCATATCCCCTAAAACAGCAATCCGCCGCCCCTCTTCTCCTACTGGTCCTGTAGCGAGAAGTTCAAGGGCAGCACGCATAGAAGCGGGATTAGCATTATAGCTTTCATCAATAAGATAAAATTCACTCCCATTCGATAAAGACAACCGATAACGAATACCCCGCCCCTTTTGAGAAGAAAAATGGCTCAAAGAAAGCACAACAGAATCCAAATCAACTCCAAAGGCATCACAAACTGCAATAACCCCTACACTATTTTGCACAATATGGCGTCCAGGAGCACCAATTTTAACCTTCCTATCCTGTCCTCCAACACGCACCATCATAGAAGAATTATCGGTTAAAAGACGTATATCCCGCGCCTGATAATCAGCATTTTCACTCTCACCAAAGCTTAAGATCTTTTTCACACCGCATTGCTTTGCTTTTTGAACGAGATAAGAAAAAAAAGCACTATCCGCATTTAAAATGGCAATACCTTCCTCATCCAATCCTTCAAAAATTTCAGCCTTTGCCTCTGCTATTTCTTCAAGATCTTTGAAAAACCCCATATGTCCTGCACAAATATGCGTAATGAGAGCAACATGCGGACAAACCAGCTTAACCAGAGGGCGAATTTCATCTTTATGATTCATGCCAATTTCAAAGATACCATAATCACTCTCCACCGGCAGCCGCGCTAAAGTAAGCGGAACCCCCCAGCAATTGTTTAAAGAAGCCAGATTCGCATGAACGTTCCCAGCCGTTGCAAGAACTTGTTTCAAAGCTTCTTTTGTCGTTGTTTTTCCAACCGAGCCTGTTATCGCAATAATTTTAGCGCTTGAACGTTTGCGTGCGGCTTTCCCAAGTTTTTCTAAGGCTTGTAAAACATCCGGAACAACGATGAGTGGAGCCGATATCTTTTCCATATCTCTCAAACGGTGTTGCGCAACAATAAGAACGCCTGCACCTCGTGCATAAGCTTGCGCAGCAAAATCATGACCATCAAGATGATGCCCCTTAATGCAGAAAAAAATATCGCCTTCCGCAAGAGTGCGGCTATCAATGGAAACCCCATGAAAAGTTTCTGGTATGTTTCCAATTACAACACCATCAATAGCAGTGATGAGTTCCTGTTTATTCCACAAAGCTGTCATTTCTTTCGGTCCTCTAGAGCTTCTATCGCTTTCAAACGATCTGAAAAAGGATAGGTTGTCTGCCCTATAATTTGGCCATCTTCATGACCTTTTCCAGCAATGATAAGTGTATCACCAGTTTTCAAAAGCCCCACCGAATAAGAAATAGCCTCACCACGATCTGCTATCTCTATTGCTGTTGGTACCGCCTGCAAAATATCCTTGCGTATTTTTTCTGGTTTTTCTGTACGAGGATTGTCATCCGTTACAATAACAATATCCGCTTTATCCGCTGCAATTTTTCCCATTAAAGCTCTTTTGCCTTGATCTCGATCCCCTCCACAACCAAAAACAACAACCAAACGCCCTTGCGTAAAGGGGCGAACAGAAAGCAAAACCTGCTCCAAAGCTTCTGGTTTATGCGCATAATCAATATAAACAGGCGCATTATTTTCTGTCTTTCCAACAAATTCTAACCGTCCGGGTGCCCCTTGCAAAGTTTCAAGCGCAGAAAAAACCTTATCAGGAGAAATACCCGTTACAATAGCTAATCCTGCCGCCACAAGCGCATTGGCCACCTGGAAATCTCCAGCTAAAGGCAAATCAAATGTATAAATCTTGTTTTCCACACGACACTCAATACACTGTTTTGAGCGTTGATGTTCAACACGATTAATTGTGATAAATTGCCCCTTACGTCCAATTGTCAAACCACGGCGGCGCGCTTGTGTAACAGCATCAATAACTTTTTGTGAATAGACATCATCGGCAAAAATCAAAGCAGGAGAAGATACAGGTAAAAGTGTATCAAACAACCGCATTTTAGCCCGCAAATAATCCTCTACCCTCGTGTGATAATCCATGTGATCTCGCCCTAAATTGGTAAAGGCCCCTGCCGTTAAACGGACTCCATCAAGCCGCCCTTGATCAAGCCCATGTGAAGAAGCTTCAAGCGCTGCATGGGTCACCCCTTCATGAGAAATTTCACAAAGAAGACGGTGCAAAACGACTGGATCAGGTGTTGTGAGAGAACCATAATCATTCCGTTTAGGAGAAACAACACCAACCGTTCCTATACTTGCAGCACACAATCCAGCATGAGTCCAAATTTGCCGAAGAAAAGAGACAACTGATGTTTTCCCACTTGTCCCCGTCACAGCAACAACCGTTTCAGGCTGAGAACCATAAAAACGTGCAGCTGCCAACGCAAGACTATGACGAACATTCAAAACACGTAAAGTCGGAACAGATAAATCCTCAAGAACAGCCTGACAATCCGTAACAATTGCGCATGCTCCACGCTTTATCGCATCATTGATATAGTGTCTTCCATCCCCTTGTTTTCCTTGAACAGCAACAAAAACATAGCCCGGCAAAACTTGTCGAGAATCGGCACTGATTCCTGTTATTTCCATTGAGGAAAGCTTTTGATCTTCAAAACATTCTGTAAAAACTGTTCCAAATAACATAACGACGCACCTTTATTTTCATTTTACCGTTGTTTAACGACACTTGAATTTCTCTTTTTATCTAAAAGAGGCTCATATTCTTTTTTAAAATCGGGCTTTACACCAAGAAGACTCGCTGAGCGACGAACAATATTAGCAAGCATTGGTCCAGCATTCATCCCTGCTGTTGCGGATTTTTTTCCCTCCTCTGGCCTAGGTTCATCAATAATTGTTAAAACAACATAAGCAGGATCATCAATCGGAAAAGCAGCCAGAAAACTATTGAAATTTTTTGTTTTAGAATATTTTCCATTTTCAACTTTCTCAGCTGTTCCTGTCTTTCCACCCACCCGATAACCTTCTACTGTTGCATTACGTCCAGAACCAATATCACTATTTAATTTATAAAGATAACGCATATTCTGACTTGTCTTAGCTTGCAAAACCTGTTTTGCATGGTTCAAAGTTTGTTCCTTTGTCCGTTTTAAAAATGTCGGCTCAATCAACCAACCACCATTCATTAAAGCAGCAGCCCCAACGGCTGTTTGCAAGGGTGTTGTTGCCATACCATGCCCAAAAGAAATTGTCATAGAATGGATATCCTTCCAATGATGTGGCACAATAGGATGGGCAACTTCAGGCAACTCTGTTGAGAGACGATCCAAGAGCCCAAGTTTTTGCAAAAAAACACGATGTTTATCAACCCCTATCGCCAATGCCTCTTTCGCAGAACCAATGTTGGAAGAATAAATAAAAACCTCCCACAACGTTAAGGGACGATTTTTTCCGTGAAAATCATGTATCGTATAGCCACTACTTGCTTTTATGGGTTTTGAAGCATCGATAATACTATTTAAATGAAAAATATTGGAATCAAGGGCCATCGCTGTCGTAAAACTTTTAATGATCGATCCCATTTCAAAAGCTCCGGCGGTTATCCGATTAAGACGATCACTTTTTAACGCTTCAATAGGATTTCCAGGATCAAAATCTGGTAGTGATGCCAAAGCCAAAATTTCCCCCGTATGGATATTTAAAATAACAGCGCCTGCTGCAATTGCCTTATAACGCTTCATAGCCTGAATAAGTTCATCATGAACAATGGCCTGAACACGCACATCAATCGAAAGCTGAACTTGTTTTAATGATTCTTCCATAGCAAGACCAGCAGCACGCAGAGCACTCAACCCCGTATCATCGATATATTTTTCCATACCTGCAGTGCCCTGATTATCAACATTGACCATGCCGAGAATATGGGAAGTTATAGATCCATTGGGATAAAAACGACGAATTTCAGTCCGAAAACCAATTCCTGGAATACCAAGAGCCATAATTTGCGTCTTCTGCATGGGTGTTAACCCACGCTGTATCCAAGAAAAACCTGTTTTTCTTTTTAAACGCTTATAGGTTTCCTGCCAATTCAGATCTGGCAAAACTGTTGAGAGTAATTCGATTGTTTCATCCACATCAATAATACGTTGTGGCTCAGCAAAAAGTGAATAGGTTCTAATATCTGTTGCTAATAAACGACCATTACGATCAACAATATCAGGCCGTGCCATCAATTGAAGAACATCTGGTCCCTTAGCTTCTTCAATCTGTCCTCCTTTTACCCCATAAGAAACAAGACAAGCCCCCATGATGCCATATAAAACCAAAAAGCAGAACAACGAAAAAAGCAAACGTGGACGACTAGAATAGGGACGACGAACAGAAACATGATGATCATTCAATGAACTCTTTAAGCGCTTTTTTTTCTGTGAGAATAAAAAGGGCAACTTCATTGCTGTAGGCCTTTTTGAACAACACCTTTGACTTGAGAAGTATGATTATTTGCCAAAATATCCTGATTATCTTTCAAGATATTTTGTTTAATCACCTCTTCAATTGGATCATATTCCCGTATCGGAATATCTTTAAACACCACGATTTGACGCGGTTGTATAACTTCTAACTCAAGTTCTTTTTGATAATGTTTCGCAAGTTTTTGCATGCGTGAAGGCTTTATCATAACAGCCCACTCAGCATGAAGCAAATTTACCGTATTTTTTGCTGCAGCAATTTCATGCTCCAGATGACGAACCTCGCTCATGCGTTTTTGAACATCATATTTGACCTTATAAGTAAGCCCTGCCATACAAATCATAATCATCACTAAAATCATATCAAATGTACGGAAAACTGTCATTTCTTGCCACCTTCAAAACTGGCAATTTCTGCTAAACCAAATAATTTCATATCTTCTGCAAGAGCCTCTGATTCAGTTCGCACCCCTATACGCAATCTCGCAGAACGTGAACGAGGATTTTTCTGTAACTCCTCTTTATTGGCCGTTATTCCTCCTTTAAATAAAGGAAAAAATGTTGCTGGAGAATGCTCTATTTCAGGCAAATAGCGTGATCTCATACAGTCTCCAGAACGAGCCGAAAAAAATCTTTTGACCATACGGTCTTCAAGAGAATGGAAACTGACAACCCCCAAACGACCTCCAGCTTTTAAAACACGCTCAGCAGCAAATAAACCACGTGCTAATTCACCAATTTCATCATTAACATAGAGACGAAGAGCCTGAAATACACGTGTTGCAGGATGAATGCGATCTCCTGGCTTACGCCCTACCAGCGCTTTGATAGCATAAGCCAAATCACCTGTACGCAAAAAAGGCTGAACAACACGACGCTTTTCAATCATTCGTGCAATTCGCCCCGCATAACGCTCTTCTCCTAATATCTTAAAAATACGCGCTAAATCCCTTGCTTTTAAATGATTGACAACATCACTGGCTGTAAAACCCGTCTGAGCCATTCGCATATCCAATGGTCCATCTTTTTGAAAAGAAAAGCCTCTTTCTGCTTCATCAAGCTGCATTGAAGAGACACCAATATCCAAAATAACCGCATCCACCTTTTCTTCAACAATACGATCAAGCTGTGAAAATTCCATATGGACCAAACGAAGCCGTGGAAAAAATTCATCAACAAGCAATTGTCCCGCATCAATAGCATGAGGATCACGATCAAGAGCAATCACTTCTGCCCCTGCCTTTAACAAAGCGCGCGTATAACCACCAGCACCAAAGGTGCCATCAATCACTTTTGCACCAACCAATGGCATAAGCCCAGCCAAAACTGGCTGCAACAACACTGGAATATGGCGTTCAGCTCTTTGATTCTGTTTTGTCAAAATAATCCGTCTTGAAGTTATGCTGTTTCAAATCAACAGCCCTCTCATGGCAACCGATATCAGAATAACCCAACCCTTAACTTTCATATTAATCACTATGAACTAAAAAAACTAAAGTTATCCCAAAACACATCCTAACGTATTATACTTAAAGAAATGTTATAATTTTAAAAAACGCTCTTTATTCAAGCGTCCATTTTAAATACAGTCCCCATAAAAGCCCATATGTCATTAAGTTTATGAAACACCGCATATCATTCATGAAATATCAGTCGGCCTATAAGCCGGGTTCTGTATAGTAAAGTTTGCACTTTACATGGCAACCATTCATCTAGGACGGATGTTACCATCCGCCTCGTGCAACCTACCCGAATGACTCGCCTGGAAATCGGCTGCAAATTAATCTTGCACGTCATTTCTATTTGGTCTTGCTCCCGGTGGGGTTTACCTTGCCACATTCATTACTGAATGCGCGGTGGGCTCTTACTCCACCCTTTCACCCTTACCTATAAAAATAGGCGGTTTACTTTCTGTGGCACTTTCCCTAGGGTCACCCCCGCCGGGTGTTACCCGGCACCGTCTTTCCATGGAGCCCGGACTTTCCTCACTTGCCGCTTTTCAGCATTGGACAAGCGCGGCTGCCCAGCCGACTGACATATTAATTTATAAAACATTTTCTGCTCCGTGAAAATAGCCTCTTAAAATATTTTATAACCAATCTCTTTCAAAGGACGTTTTTATTTTAATGAAGCCAAATACATTTTCACTTTTGCGCAATATTTTGCCGAAATGGAATTCATTTTTTTTGCAGCATGACCTGCGTTATATTTAAGGATTGTACCACACGTACTTCCACCACTGAGTTTATAGGCCCGTGCCAAATAACGCATACCATATTCAAGATTGGTCGCAGGATCATACAAATCTTTTACAGAACCACTAAAGCCCAATCCTCGTGCCGTAGAGGGTTTTATTTGCATCAAACCTATTTCGCCCGATGCCCCTTTTATACGTGCCTTATAATTACTTTCAACTTTTACAACAGCATGTGCTAAATTAACGGGAACATTATGCTTAGTTGCAAGTTTCTGAATAAGAAACTCATAAGGACGAGCAGGCGTCTTAGAAGAAACAATCACTGAGCCTTCTTTTGATTCTGCATCATTTAAAGCACTATGAGTCCAGCTTATATCAAATACAAAAAATACAGCACACGCTGTATTTAACAAGATTTTCAAAAATTGCATTTTCTTTCTCTTCACAACATTCTCAAATTCTATCCGCAAATAATTTACAAGCGTATTGTACAAAAAAAGAAAGCAAAAGAACGGCTTGAAAAAGGAAATATGAAGACAATTTCAAGATAAAATTCTGTAACAAAAGAAAATATCTTTATGCACAAATTATAGATTGCTCTATATCATAAAATAAAAAATAAAGAGACTATAGTTAATCTTATAGAATATTCAATAAACTGATATACTCTATCAATTTCTGTTATCGCTATTGTATCATTCATTTTTATAGTACAAAAACAGCAATTTAAATAGATATGATATTTTTTTATAAACAACGATTAAATTCTTTATTGAGGATCAATTCCACAACGCAAGTGAGATACAATCATCTTGATCGAAGATCCTCGATAGCGCAAAAATTTCACAAAATATAAAAACTGTTATCAATACTGCTTTCTCACCAATAAATGCCCGCCACACGCTTTACACTCAATAAACCATCGACGAAAGCCAATCATCAAACCAATCTCGCACCTCATTACTGCGCATAAAAAGTTCATAGATAAAACCCTCATACTCTTTACTAAGTCAAAATATTACAATAGCCTTTGCTCTTTGAGATGACTCAAAGAAGCTTTTTACTTCTTTTAAAAAGGGCTTTTATCCACAAAATCCCCTTGTTTGTGTTGTGCAAAAAACTGATTGTGATTGCTTTAACCGATTGAAAACAAGAGAATTTCACAAAATTTAAGATTCTCACTTCACATATAAAACGACAAATGAGCGTTATAAAATAATATCTTAGAAAAAATCCCCTCTTTCTTTGTTCCTACAAGAAAGCTGAACGATTATTTTTTGTCTGTTTTTTACTCTCGTAATAATGCAATCCCCTTGAGTTTTTTTGAAGGAAAATATCATCCTCATCCAAATATTTTTTGCTTTATCCTAGATTATCATCTTATCAGCCGCGCTTTATCTTCAAAAATCATACCAGTGAATCAACAACCTAAAATTCGCAAGAAAAAGAAAGCTCAAACCTTTTAAGAATTTTCTATCCTTTCCTATCAAACAAAAAATAACCGGCTTATAAAATGAGCTTAACATATTTTGTTACAACAATTTATGCCTTTGTTTTCCTATAAATATCAATGAGCGCTTTCAACAGGATTTTCACTCCTTATGAAAATACTGTCTTGATTTAAACTGTTTTTATCCCTTTTATCATTATAGAGCCATTGATAATGCGGTGACGTAAAAAGCCCTCGATACACTTGCAACCACTCTTATAATAATCACAACCCATATTCTTATACTCTGATTGATGACCTAATGACCTTTTGCGTAAGATAAATTTTGCTAATTCTCTTACAAATTAACTATTCTCCTCACGCTTTTCAAAACTTCACGAAAAGCTCTAGCCCCTAAAATCAAACCCAAAGCGCGATTTTAAAAAATAATTAAAAATAAGTGTCCGCAATAGAAGGACGGGAGCGCGCTTTTAAGAGAGCCATAACAACAGTTTCACCAAACTTGAGAGCCTGCTCACGACTCTGACCATTTTGAATAGCAAATGCAACAGCATCACGACGTACTTTCTCAATAAATAGCTCTTGCTGCTTAGGATTCATCTTAGAAAGGTGTGCGGAAAACCGCACGAAAAAATCTGGGAAAGCCACAATCCACCGCTCTAGCAACAACTCATCTGTCACATTAACCTGCTGAGGATGAGAAGAAGAAGTGTAGTTGGCAAAAAACTTAGAAACAACACCATTACGGAAAGCAAAAATGCTAACACCAAAAATAAGAAACATAAACAAAATAAAAGGAACACGATCGGAGAAAATTCCCATTACTTCTTTCCCAAAGAACTCATAATCAAATAGGACCGCTCCCTGTAGCATTTAACAGTCTCTTAATCAAGACTTCTTTCACTGAGAATGAACGCGATAATACGCACCCTTCAATGAGCCTTTACCCTCCCTAGTACTAACGCTATACAATAGAAAATCTTAAAAACCCCCACCCTTTTAAAGCTCCTGATCACACCTTACAAAACCCTCAAAACAATTACAAAAAAACCTGACTGAGGAGATCCTCAGTCAGGCCAGACAATCTAGGGGATCCACGCGGGGGGGGGGGGAGGAGGTTCCCCGATCGTCTTCTCGCATCAACCACTAAGATAGCCGATGCAATATTCTTGCTATGGAATAAAATGCTTTAAACAACAAGAAATTATTATCATCTTTTGCACAAAAAAACACTGAAGAATTATAAACTGTTTAAAAATGGTAAAATTTAGGCAAAAAAAAATCAAAATGATCCAATTTGAAGCAAATCTATTCCAAGAAACATCGATCAGAATCTATAACCATTATAATTTCTAGCGTAATTTTTTCACAACTCTGGTGATTATAATTAAAAAATAGAATCAGTAGAATGACGTGTCCAACAGAAATCACCACAAAAGAAAAATGTAGCTTTTAAATTTCATATAACAACAGCAGAAAAATCTGTTCAAAAAAATATTAATTATTTGAATAAAAACAATGAATTAGAGAAAAACTTATTTTATTTTTATGGAAATTTCTAAAAATGATGAGTGCAAATATTTCCTTTTTTACCACTTAAACTGCCTTGCAAAATGATCAATAAAATAATTTTTATATTCAAAAATTTCTATGCTCTTTTTACATATCAAAATATTGATTTTGATAATCATTTTACACATTAAATGACCGTTCTCAATCTTATAAACGTCCCTTAAATTTTCTTATATTAAATCAATCAACCTCATACTATCGCACATGATAAATAGGATTGATCTATGGATAAAAAACTATAAATAAGCAAAAAATTCACTTTTGGCAAAAAAATCGACTTAATTTAATAAACTTCATGACTTTCATCATAAAGAGATACAAAACTATACTGTGATTTGCGCCTTTCTTTCTTGCTTTCAGACACGGATTGCCCATAAATTACCGCCAATCTAATCTTTATGAATAGAATGCAAAGCATATATATGCCAATACTTGTAAGAGGAGATAAAAGTGAAGTTATATGCATCATAATTATTGTTTTACAAAGTATTTTACAAAATTTGCTATATTTCTCTAATCCATAACCAATTTATGAGGGAGTATATGATGTTGTCTACTAAGCTTTTGTTTTTCTATGGCTTGTAAATAAATATATTCCGAACATAGCAGCATGTTTGAGACAAAAATTAAAGCGAATAAAAAACCACGCAAGCAGTACCAGCTTTAATATGCCAAATTGAGAAAAAATAGTGCATATATCTGTTTGAGTAATCTCTAAAGCTAGAAGGGAGGATAATTTTGAAAGAATAGGAAAGAGTAGAAACCAGTTTCTATCTTTACCATCACATCACCCTTTAATGCGCTTTACAGCTTTCAAAAACATTCATATTTTTTAGTGCATTGCCTCACGTTTTTTTCTCATTCTTTAATATTTTTCCCACGAAAAACTCTAAGGTATTTCTTATCTATACCCTCTTTACCTTCTTGTTTCACCTCATCTCTTGATAACCTTAAATAACTTACAATTGATTGCCTCCATCTTGGACATTTATGAAGGTACAAACCACCGCCACATGGTATTGTAGTTGCTTTTATCTTGAGAAATATGTATGAGAGGTATATTTCCTTTTTCAAACGATTTTATTGAAACAAAAACCTCCTCTTATAACAGACGAACAAACGCTTTTGGATTGTAAAAATAATAAAAAATATTCTTGTATTCGAGACTCTTATTGGAATTTTAAAAGATGGATGATCTTTTAAAATCAATTGATTGATGAATTAAAAATACAATATCAAAATGCCTTAAATGGCACTCCTCCTAGCCTTAATCTATAAGAGTTCATGATACAACCTCCACGCCCCTATGAAACACCAATACCTTCAAAAAATATAATACAAATAAAAAACAATCACTTTTCAATGATTAAATAAAGTTTTATCTCTGCGCTATTCCTTGAGAAAAATCAGAAAACAAAGCACGTTAACAAGCGCGATTTATGCAAAATTGACTTGTTTATCTTTGATATCATCAACCAATAAACGCGAATCACGAGCAAGCCAAAGTGTCGCCACACACTCCTTACTGTTTTTATTTTGTATAGGCGTAAGACACATTGTTTGTTCTAAAACAAGGCCTGCATTTTTAAGCCATTGTTCTATTTGTAAGGCCGGAAATCCAAAACCCATATGCGCTTGATCAGAATGTGAAGATTCAACTTTATGATCACAAAAATCCACAATCAATAAACGCCCATGAGGACGCAAAACACCAGATATCTTATGAAAAACCATTTCAGGGTTTTCAAGAAAATGTAAAACCCAATGAAGAACGACTAAATCAAAAGTTGTCTTTCCAACTGGCAAGTGCACAACATCACGATCAAGCACAATTTCAATCGCATGCGTATAAAGATTAGAAAACAATTTTAAGACAGAATCTCCCCCTATTCCAATATTCAGCATTGTTTGAAATGGCTTATCACTCACGATTTTAAGTAAAGCATTTTCCACACCATGATCTGCCATATAGGACGATCGTAAGACATCCCATTGCGACGTATTTTGTAAAAAATGCTGCTTCTTTGTTTTTTGACGCTGCTTTTTGATATCCTTCAAACGTTCTAAATCGTGCGCTAACAACACATCATGCTTTGGCAAAACCGAAAGAATGCCCCTCACAATGTCTTTACCCCAAAAATCATGACAAAGCTTAAAATAAAGACAACCTCCCTTCTGATAACGCTCAATCAATTGTGCTTCGTACAATAAACATAAATATCGTGATATACACGCTTGAGACTGATCAAGAATAAAAGTAAAATCAGGGATTGTTAAATCTTCATAATGCAAGAGCCTAAGAACACGTAAATGACTCACCTCTGCAACTGCTTTCAGCAGCACAATCATTGCATCTAAACTTGCACTTTTTTTCATAACTATTCCTTAAACCTCCCTATAAACATTTGTTTATAGGAAAAAAAGTCAAGCATAATACGCATATTCTCAATCTATTTCATGTCCCGTTATTTTATCATACCATGAAAAAATAGGGGGCTATACAAAACGAGCAGATCTTATTCCATTGTCTGCAAATAATTGTAATATATTGACTTATAATCATAATTTATCATTCTTAACTTCAATAAAAAGGCTAAAGTATCATCATTTTTTCTCATCTCAAACCTATTCATGATGAATCAACCAAAACCATTTTCTTGCACCTTATAAACGAGGCATATGGATAAAAAACAGAAGAATGAATGATGGCTACCTCAAAAACAAAAGTCATAGAATATTGAAACAGAATAAATAATAGGAGATGGTTTTAGCTTGTCGCTTTTTAAGTCAAGACGCAAATACCCAACAACCAGCGCATTTAAGGCTAAAGTGTAGAATGATAATTTCCCATAAAAGATGCCCCCCTCTTCATAGCAGTTTACAAGCAAGGACAACGATATATCACGAGTAAAATAGCTTTACTTACGTCATAGTCTCATAAAGAGTTTAGCCTATTTTCAATGAATAAAAAATTCCATGGAATAGATATGACTTTATTGATGAATATCATAAACACAAAAACACACTCTTTTCTCAATAATTTTTCCATAAGATAAGAAATTCTAGCGCGTAAGAGGCTTATAATTTGCCTGCTTAAGGTTAATGGATTCAGCTCCAAGACGGCGAACTTTATCAGCCTCATATTCAGCAAAATTACCTTCAAACCATTCCACATGGCCATTACCTTCAAAGGCTAAAATATGCGTTGCCAATCGATCAAGAAACATACGATCGTGCGATATGATTACTGCACAACCAGCAAAATTTTCTAATGCATCTTCCAATGCACCCAACGTTTCAGTATCAAGATCATTTGTTGGTTCATCAAGAAGAAGCACATTTCCCCCCTCTTTTAAAAGTTTTGCCAAATGGACGCGATTGCGCTGCCCTCCTGATAAATTTACCACCTTCTGCTGCTGATCGGCCCCTTTGAAATTAAAAGCCCCGCAATAAGCACGACTATTCATTTCATATTTGCCTAACTTAATAATGTCATTTCCACCAGAAATTTCCTGCCAAACAGTTTTATCACCCACCAAGGAATCGCGACTCTGATCGACATAACTCATATGAACTGTTTCACCGATACGTATTTGACCTGAATCGGGCTGTTCTTGTCCCGTCAACATTTTAAATAAGGTTGACTTTCCCATACCATTGGCCCCAATAACGCCGACAATACCCCCTGCAGGAAGTTTAAAAGAGAGAGAATCAATCAACACGCGTTCGCCATAAGCTTTAGAGAGATGATCAACTTCAATGACAACCTGCCCTAATCTTTCTCCAATAGGAATAATGATTTGCGCCTCCCCAGGACGGCGCTCACGTGCTGCCTGAACCAACTCATCATAAGCTTTAATCCGCGCTTTTGACTTTGCCTGTCGCCCTTTTGGACTGGACGCAATCCATTCTTGCTCACGGGATAAAGCGCGTTGACGCGCAGCCTCTTCACGACCTTCTTGAGCCAAACGTTTGGCTTTAGCGCCCAAATAAGCAGAATAGTTTCCCTCATAAGGGATACCTCTACCGCGATCTAACTCTAAAATCCACCCCGTAACATTGTCGAGAAAATAACGATCATGGGTTATCAAAAGCACAGCGCCAGAATATTCACGCAAATGCCTTTCAAGCCAAGCCGTCGTTTCAGCATCTAAATGGTTTGTCGGTTCATCTAAAAGCAACAAATCAGGTTTTGACAAAAGCAATTTACAAAGTGCAACACGCCGCTTCTCACCACCCGAAAGTTTTGTCACATCCCCCTCAGCTGGTGGACAACCAAGAGCAGCCATAGCCATTTCAACTTGACTTTCTAAGTCCCAAAGATTCTGACTGTCAATAATATCCTGAAGCTGTGCACTTTCATCAGCCGTTTCCTCACTATAATTCATCATCAATTCGTTATAACGCTCAAGAATAGCCTGCTTATCTGCAACACCTTCCATCACATTGCCACGCACATCTTTGTTTGCATCAAGCAAAGGTTCTTGTGGGAGATAACCACAACGTGCTCCTTCAGAAAGCCACGCTTCTCCCGTATATTCCTTATCAAGTCCAGCCATAATACGTAAAATAGTTGATTTACCTGCACCATTTGGCCCTAAAATACCGATCTTTGCATCTGGATAAAAAGACAAATGGATATTTTCTAAAATTTTTTTATTGCCGTAAGACTTATTGAGCCCAGCCATATGATAGATAAATTGACGTGCCATAAATTTCTCTTTATATTATGCGATATTGAAGATATTGTGTGATATTAAAGATTAGGATTTTGAAAAACTGCTTTTGCTCTCTACTGTATAGTAAATAATACTCAACACACCGTATCAAAAGCTTTTCGCTTTATATTGATACATTTTTTCTAATCTCACAAGCCCCAATATGGTTTTAAATGCAAAAAAACATCTTCTCAAGAAGCAAAAAAAACATCCTTTTAGCTGTACCTGAAACGTGTTATCAAACATTTCCCTTCTTTTCCATACCAGATATAACATTGTATTTTTATCGTATTAAACCAACGTATCAATGTAATATGGAACCAGAAAGAAAAGTAATTCTCTATGCTCCTTCTTTTTTTGCTTTATGGGCTTTAAATTACGCAGTAAAAAACCATTCCCTTTTTTCATCGATTTTTTGTTACGGGAAACAATGGGCTTCACCCCTTGCCCTGATATGGCTTAAATTACGTTTACAAAACGAACGCCGCCTTATGGGATCTGATGTCCCAAGCCCAATGATCATGAAGGCTTTACGCCAACATATCACAGCACATGACTACAGTGCACTTCCCATTGGTACCTGGTTACACTTCGTAAAAAATTATAAAATGAATTGTAAAAACTTATCCATCCCAATCTTCTGGCTTGATAATTATAAAAATGAAATAAATACCCAGCAAATCATTTCAATACTTCAAGACGAAATTTAGCTTTTTCAAAATACGATAAAAGCTCATCTCCTATAGGAATATATTTATGGAAAAAAAAGCCTTAATCGTCATTGATGTTCAAAATGACTTCTTACCTGGTGGAGCACTTGCAGTACCACAGGGTGATGCTGTTTTACCTGCCATTAATAATCTCATCAATCATTTTGATCACGTGATCTTAACTCAAGACTGGCACCCTAAAAATCATTGCAGCTTTGCTTCCTGCTATCCTGAACAAAAAACGTATGATACTATCGATCTTGACTATGGTCCTCAAATACTTTGGCCTGATCATTGCATACAAGGAACATACGGTGCGGAATTTCATCCATCTCTTAGAGTAGAAAAAGCACAACTTATCCTTAGAAAAGGCTATAATCAAAAGATGGATAGCTATTCTGCTTTTCTTGAAAATGATCAAAAAACACCAACAGGTTTACAAGTTTATCTCAAAGAACACGGTTTTACTAAGCTTGTTATGTGTGGCTTAGCCACGGACTTTTGTGTTGGATTTTCTGCTCTTCACGCCATACAATACGGTTTTAAAGTCAGTGTTTTATTAGATGCCTGCGCTGGTATTGATGTAAATGAATCCCTAAACATTATGCTTAAAAAGATGAACGAAGCTGGTATTGAACTGTTAATGGTCTCCTAAAATATTGTTTTCTAACCAGACATTATAAAAAGCTGATTTATAATAAATAAATTGTTTTTTACATATTATAAAAGGAAACCAGAATAGGGTATAATTTTCTCATTTCAAACCTCTTCATACTGAATAAACCATTCTCTTACACCTCACAAATAGGATAAATATGAAAATAAAAATCATTCAGGAAAGCAGCAAAAACGCTTCTTATGAACCTGTTAATAGATAAAAGCTGTCGTCGTTCTGAAAGCTGGTAAAAAGTAGAACGCCCGTTTACACCTTGTATTTAAGCAAAGCCCTCCAAGAGATTTTACATTATTCCCTTCATGGGAAGAATGGAATTCATGCCATGGATTCAACTTAGAAATAAGAATGCAAATAAGAAAGACAATGACATTTTGTTTTGCATAAAAGACCTCTTCTATTAAGGTTATGCGATAAACAAAAGCATAAGAAAATATAAATTTTCCATCACTTAAGACGCAATATCTTTATCCAATTGACGACGCTTAAAACGGATCGAAGAATATAATGCCATTCCAATTATACAGACTCCCACAAGCCCTGTTAAGACTTCAGGAACCGACATAATCGTTTGCAGATACATAATCACGGCAAGAACTAAAATGGCATAAAAAGCACCATGCTCCAAATAACGATAATGCAACAATGTCCCTGATTCGACCAACATAATTGTCATAGAACGAACGTAAAACGCACCGATACCAAGACCAATTGCGATAATAAAAAGGTTGTGTGAAAAGGCAAAAGCACCAACCACACCATCAAAAGAAAAACTTGCATCAAGAACTTCTAAGTAAAGGAACGCCCCTACTCCCCCTTGAGCCACGCTCGTCAAAGTTTTCTTAGGAGCATCCAAGAGATGACCAACAGCTTCAACACCTATAAAAGTCAACAGTCCATAAAGGGCTGCTAATAAAAAAGTGACTTTATCTTCTGAAACAATCTTCCCAGACACAAATAAGATCAAAATCAAAATAATTGCAATATCAATCCCAACAAGTGCCCCAAACCTTTGAGCCGGTCTTTCTATAACATGAAGCCAATGCACCTCTTTTTCAGAATCAAAAAAATATTTCAAGCCAACCATCATAAGGAAAGTTCCTCCAAAAGCGGCAATTCCCATATGCGCATCAGTTAACACTTCAGCATATCGATGTGGTTCCCCTATCGCTAATTTAACTGCCGCAATTGGATTAATCCCAACAGCAATGACAACCACCAACAACGGAAAAACAATCCGCATTCCAAATACAGCGATCAAAATACCCCATATAAGAAAGCGACGACGCCATAACGGATCCATTTTACCAAGAATCCGTGCATTGATAATAGAATTATCAAAAGATAAAGAAATTTCCAAAACCCCTAAAACACAGCAAATAAAAAAATATTTAAGAAAACCAATAATACTTCCCGTTTCAAACCAACCAATAGCCCCTCCTAAAAAGACACCAACAATCGTGAAAAAAAAAGCAAACCCAAAATGGTGTAATAGGGCCATAATCATTCCTAAAAGTTTATTTTCTAATTCATCTACAGTACACACATAATACAAATCGAAAGCTTGTATCTCTTTAAAGTTGCATCTCTTAATGCAGAAGTGTATAAAATATATACAGTAAAACTACATGAAAATTTTCTCAAAAAAAGCAAGAGATAAATGCAGTAAATAGGAAATTTTGTTTTGATGTAGATATTAATCATCAATACAATAATATTTGAGAGACTGTTTTTTATCCACTAAAATAAAGAAAAATTAAAGCTATATATATTGACATTATATCATAGAATATTAATACATAGCGTGCTTTTATTATTTTATGATTTATACTATGATGATTGACTGAGGGAGATAATTCGTGGCACGTCCTGAAACTGAATCAAAAACCATATTTGGAAAACGTTTACGTTATGTACGTCTTTCTTTAGGCGATCCATCACGTGAAACCTTGGCTAAAAGTTTTAGCATGACAAAAAATTCCATTGCTTTTTATGAACGTGGAGAGAGAGAACCCAATCTTAGTGTCTTACAAACCTACCGCAGGTTATATGGTGTCAACATTAATTGGCTTTTAACCGGACAAGGAAAAATGTTTGACGCCGAATATACAAAGGGTGATTTTAACTGGGATTATTTTATTAAAAAAATTGAGGAACTAGAAAAAATACTTACCAAGAGTGATCGTAATGAAAAACTAAATCAAGAAAAAATCGATAGCTCTTATGAGAAATTCCAGCAATATTTGTCAAGACAAGGTTTATCAAATGGCCTTAACGCTAAGACTTCGACCTCTCTGATCGATATGAAAGCCAAAATGGCTAATTCTTATACCCTTAGCTTATTCATTGATTTACTCATTCGAAGCGTATCCCAAAAAGAGGTTATAGCTAATCAATAAATGTCTATTTCAAAATAAAAAACAAAAAATGATCAAGTACCACCAATATGGGAAGAAGTGTTTTTTCTTTGTCCATGAGGGTTAAATTTCATACGTTCTATAATTTATTTCTGTAAAAAAAATATTTGCATTTTTAATAACGTATAGTGTCGTTAAATTAAAAGAAATGATTGTATAGGATAAAATTTTCCTTCACATCTTATTGACAAGAAATTTTTTCTTGTTAAAAGAATAATAGTTCTCATAGAAATTATTTTTTAAGGTCAAGAAATTTTAAGGGAATATATTGACGGCTTCCTATAGAGACATACATTAGTATTCGTAAACGGGTTAGTTGAGTATTCATCCTGAAAATTATCAGCTATTTTATGAGGTAGGAAACATGTATTTTGAGGTGTTTCAAGGTGTTCACAATCAATGGTATTGGCGTTTAATCTCAGGAGATGCACAAAAAATTGCTTTTTCTAGTAAAGGATATCCAACAAAACAAGATCTCCTCATGAATATTGAGCAAATCAAAGAAATTACCCATAAAGCTCTTATTAGAGACCTGCAGTCTTGATATTCTTTGCCGTTAAGATAAGAAGTTCAGTTTGTATAATGGGTTTTTGGTTATGTTTTTGTAATGAATAAAAAGTCGTTGATTTTTTTTCAATGAAAGAATTTTTTTTGTATTATTTTTAACACGTGTAAGTGATAGTTAAATTTTCTGCAGAGTATATGTTTGTTTTCAAATATAATTGAATTTTAATAGCACCGATCAAGCAGCAAATCCCTCAAGTCTTGTGTTTTTTCATAAAGCAAAGCTCCATGAAGAGAAAATAAAGCGTAAATTAGGAATTTGATTATTTTCCCAAAGATCAATATCTTTTACGTTCATTTTCCTATTTTGTATTGAATAATCGTGACTGACTTATCCCCTCTTCTCCATAAAAAAATATCTCTTTCTCTTATCATGCAATTTTTTATGTCTATTAATTAAAATGATCACAAGATTATACCTAAAACCTAAATGGAACGCACAAAATTGTTTTCTACAATAATATAAATTCACCACAACAATTGCTGGATCGTATAGCCCCTCTTTTATACTCCTAGCTATAAACTGAGGTATCATCATAAACTTTTATTTTGACGCCAACCACGACCTTTAAATCAATTTTAATGATTTTATAAATTATAGATCAGAGTAAACTTGAATATTTTCTCCCAATACAATCCCTCGACGAACACCGTAATAGACTTCATAAAAGTTTATCTCATTCTTATTATTTTTCAGTCTTTCTAACACGTCTCCCAATCCTTTAATGCATAAATTCGATGCAAAAATATGGAGACAATCACTCTTTATTGTCTTCAGATTTAAGCCCTTTTTTATATTTCTTTTCATTTTCTTCATATTGCTTAATTTGTTTTTTCAGTTTTTCAATTGCTTGATCGCGTCTTTTAATCACCATATTTTGCTCTCTAAGAACTCTATCTCGTTCTTCAGTCATTTTCATAGAATCCCTTAAAAACTCATGCTTTATTCTTCTAGATTCCTCTTTTAGAGCTTTAATTTGACTGCGATAATATAAAGCAAACCGAAAGGTAACCCCGCTGAACAACAAAATAACAATTATTGCTCCCAATAAAATTTCGTTTACACTCATTTTGATCTCCTTTAATTGCCACTCAAGTGATCATCTTAAGCAATTTTCTTTGTTTCATCCTTCATCAAAAAAGAAGACAATAAACTCCATATTCCAAGTGTGAATAATCACCCTAGGTGTCCGTATCTTCTCCATTAAATATTGATAAATGGCACAAAAAATTCTCTAAAAAGCAGCTGAGCTCACACGCTCACACCAATTATTTACGACAAACTTAGATTCAAAACATAAAAAATAAGGAACTCCCAACAAAACGAAAAACGTGAAAAATCAATACACCCTTTCCCTGAAACGCTCTTATCTTTCTTTTTTACGCCATATGAAATATGACTGTATGTAAAAATTCTTTCCTTATTACAAAAACCTTCAGTGTCACAAAACACAATTTTTTTGTAAAGTTTTATCTTCCCACAAATTTTTACATCACCAAAAACCAAAGCATTATTGTAAACACGAATCTTTCTATAATCACGAGCATCACGACAAGCTTCAATATATTGAGTATTCAAAATTTGACCAAAAGCGACCACATTCGTGTAAACATATGCCTTTCCACTCATATTCAAATGACAACAAAATCCCCCCTTCATAAACATACCAATTCTTGTCTCCCCCTAAATGACCATATATTAGTGCAGTGTCATAAACAAAAATATCCTCAAAAACACAGACTTTATTATAAACCGTAGTATCATCAAAAGCCCCCACCCTTATAGGAACATTGATCGCATATATCACATTCTACCAAATAACCACCTTCATGCTCCAAATTATTTTTGTGTTCTATAAAAATACCAAAATCACTTTTTTGAGATTTCTAAAGTTTTTTAACGCATATAAACAACATACTTCTGATAGTGACCTAATTTATTACAATAAAAGAGAAATAGGCCTTTTTAACCTATGAATTTATGTTTTTTCTACAATCACAATCTTGTCTCTTAAGGCTGTAAAGCTTCGCTATATGCTCATATAGCGGCTTAACGGAGAATTTTTACAAACGCTGATATTAGGGGGTATATCTTGATTTATAATGCTGCTACGTATACTATCATCGTTAAATCTCATAAACACACGCGTGCGTACCACCGTTTCTGGTGTGCACACTGATTTCTTTACAACCGTGGAACTAAGGAACCATTTTTATCGATTCGAATCTAAAAGTGTATGGGGGCATTTTGTTATTAGTTAAAAACAACTCTATATGCTTCGTTAGCGAAGAGCTCTGCATGGATATTTTCACGCTCCTTGTATCACATATTCTGGATTCGCGATGCAATATTAACGCTATAGCGTAAATGTGTAAAGGTCTAAAAATGACAAAGACTGAAAAAGATTGGTTCCAACGCTTAATTGAATTGATAAAAAGTGACGGACGAACAATGATCGAAATAAGCAGAGCAGCGGGCTGTGGACAAAACTATGTCCAACAAATGATAAAAGGAGGAAAGAGGCCTTCAGTCGATAAACTTATGGCTATTCTAAACACACTGGGAAATGCAAGCGCCATATATGTCATAACCGGCTTCAACATCTCCGATGAAGACCTAAAACTTATAGCTTTGATTTCGTCTGGAGATAAAAAGAAGATTGAAGCTTTAAATGTTCTGTTGAATGAGAAGCAGTTGTAGAATTTTCTACTCTATCCAATATCGCTTGCTTTTGAGATGTCGATAAAGACTCCCATTTTACAATAATATCAGATAAAGCCACCTCAAATTTTTCATCATTCTTCATAGTAACACTCCGTATTGTCAAACAATATAACGCTAAAGCGTTTAGATATATCTCATACCTTAGAAAAAAATATTTGTAATAGGCAGTATGGAAGCAATTTTGTACAAACTTATTTTATAAAATCCGATAAAATTCTATGCGTTATGTACCATAACAAAACAGAAAGCATCGCTCGATCCAGACCTTCTTATGAAAATTGGTATGATCTATCAACAACGCGAATAATGTTATGCAAATCTTGTGATTCGAACCAATAACAAATTAATGTGAAAATATCTCTAATCAATACTTCTGAACTCTTTATGAGAGAATACGGAATAAGAAAACAAGAAAAAGCTTATTTTAAAAGAAATAGTGTATCACACTTTTATTCTACAGAGCATCATTTAGCTTTTCTACACAATATTGCAAAGCAAAAATATAATAATGCGATAGGGAATAGTTCTTATAAACAGCCCCACAACCGTAAAACCCTGTAACGTATTTACAAAACACCCCCTTTTGAAAATACTCTTTAAATACTGATGCTCTATCATGAATAAAACAATATTAAAAAAAATAAAGTGAATCACTACCCATGATCTTGGTACGTAAATTGTATGTAAATTTACAACAGGAAAAAAATTCTCTTACGTAAATGAAAAATTATGATCTTTGAAAAAGAAGTGTCTTTTTTCAACAAAATATCACTTCCTTTGCCAGTCATTTTGCAGAAAAGAGAAAACGCTCTTCACAATTAATACAAGAAAATTTTAGCAACACAAAAAAGAGCAAGGCTTACCGGAATACTGCCAAGAGCTTATGAGAAAAGTCCTTGTGATTTCAGTACAATTTTAATGACATAAGAACGATCATTTGAGCATTAGGCAGAAAACGTACAATAGTAAACAATAGCATTTTAATGAACTTTTCAATATCACAGAAAATATTCCTTACAGAATAATAAACGCCTATCACAATCAAATTTGAACAACACAAGGTCATCCCTAACAATCACTCAATTGGGATCTCAAAGAACGATTGACAAATTCCTTTTCGAGAACACTCCACCGCCCTATAAACAATACCTTTCAAAAATCATAAAAAACTTTTTTCTTGGAAAAACATATCAACAAATACTACCCTCGCGCTCCCATGCTTCCTACGAACATCTATATCCCCTTTCATATACAATCTTTTATCATGATGATGTTATTCGAATATCTCAAAAACGTAAAAATCATTCAAAGAAAGCGGATTGAAACGCTCTGTTTTTCTGTACATTTGTTATGAACAAGCATAACATTTAGCATTGTTTTTTGGGATCACTCATTTGCAAAACAAGCATAAATAAACGCATCCCATGAAGGTCCTCCTGCTTTATAAAGAACATTCCATAGAAAAATAAAAACAGCATATGCATTAAGAACGTAAACAACAACACTCACCAAATTAATCTCGATGCTTCAATGTTATAAATGAAAACATTTCTTTGATGGAATTGAAAAGAATATCATCACTTTATATATTAAAGTAATGAATAGAAAAATACCACAATAAAAAGTAAAAAAGAGTTTAGAACAAACAGAGAAACAAATCAAAGAACAAAGGATGTAGAATCTTCAAACTTTATACTAAGCTATTCATTTCCTTATTGAAAAACTCCCTTTTCTATTGAACAATTCCCTATTGGTGGGCCCGGAGGGACTCGAACCCCCAACCAAGCGGTTATGAGCCGCTGGCTCTAACCAATTGAGCTACAGGCCCTACATAGGTGGTCTCTCTCTAAACTAAAATGCTCTATGATACAAGAGCTGAGCCAAATTATAACCCATCTTTTTCTCTTTTCTATTGGTTTTTTTTCTAATGCCCTAATTTCTTTACAAGAACTCTCAAAAATGAGAGAGTTGTCAACTGATAAATGTAAAGGAATAGATATGATAGAAAAAAAAATTCAACCACTGAAGAGTTCTTTAGTTAAAATAGCTATATTAGCATTCACACTCTTAGCCTCTTTATTAACTGTCCATGCTTATGCTGAAGAAAATAAAAGAGAGGCAACAATTACAGTGACTGCCACCGGAGACAGTCAAGCAACACCGGATATGGCAATTATTAATCTCGCCGTTGTTACTGATGACAAAACGGCTCAAAAAGCATTAGCAGCAAACAATAAATCTATGAATGATATTATAAATGCCTTTAAAAGCAATGGTATCCAAGCAAATGATTTACAAACATCGGGCTTATCTATTTATCAATCGTCTCACGAAAAAAAGAATAATGAAAAACTCTATCACGTTTCAAATTCTTTAACCGTACGCATTCGTGATCTTAGCAACGCTGGTAAAATTTTTGATCAAGCAATGGCTCTTGGGATTAATTCAGTCAATGGTATTACTTTTACCAACGCAGATACGAAGCCATTTTATAAAGAAGCACGTAAAAAAGCCATTACTGAAGCCATTGAAAAAGCACAAACAATAGCACAAGCAGCAGATTTAAAATTAGGAAAAATTATTGAAATCAGTGAACACGAAGATTACTACCGCCCAACACCGCGTCTCATGAGTAAAGCAGCAGATGCAAGCTACGCAGATACAAATTTTGCAGGGGGTGAATTAAATTACAATGTGAGTATCACTGTCGTCTTTGCGATCGACTAAACCACCAACCATTGTATAAAATACTCATATCACTGGCCTTCACAAAGAAGACCAGTAATATGAGTGAGATAATCTTCTTCAGATGATAATTCATCTTCGGAAATCTCTATGTATCCACGTGCAGAAATGTGTGCTTTATGCACTGTCTGGCAGTCTCCCGATACCAATGGGTGCCACCATGGGAGATCTTTTCCTTCATAAATTAATTTATAGGCACAGCTTTCTGGAAGCCAACGTGCCGTTTTAACGGTTGTCATGTCTAACACTATACAATCTGGTACAATTGATTTACGATGAACATAGTCTTGACACTGACAAGTATCCCCATCTAAAAGACGACAAGCAATACTGGTTGCGTACAGATCGCCCGTATCATCATCCTCAACTTTGTGGAGACAACAACGACCACAGCCATCACAAAGGCTTTCCCACTCAGAGAATGAAAGCTCTTCTAATTTTTTTACTTTCCAAAAAGGAAGTTTGCCACTCATAAACTCAAGCACACCTTTTTAATAAAGACGATCGTTTTTAAAAAAATAAAAGTTTAATTTCTATAATTTTATCTATTTCTGTCTCTTAAAAAGACAAAACTCAATGCGTACTTCATACAATTTTCTTAAAATCTATCTGAAGAAAAAGAATATATTCAAAAAATAGCGTATATAAATGAATATAGCCTATTGAAAAATCCCTTTGTAAACAGACAAAGAATAAAATGCGTCACCTAAAACGATAGAATAATAACCTTTCTCATCACAAAGACAGTACGGCACACTATAAATTTATTCTTGAGATAGCCCATTTCTTTAAAAAATGAACCGCTCTAGCCAAGATAATATTTTATCGTTCATTTCTTAAAAATAAAACTACTCTACTCCATAAATACTCTTGCCCTAAATCTATTTCCTTTTAGAATAGAGAAGTACAAAGCCCTAAAGCTACGAAAAATATTAAAAATCGTAAATTTTTTATATTATTCAAAACCTTCCCATATTTTTCTCAAAAAAGCTTCCAAGCACACAGAAAAAACTTCCCCCTCCATAAAGAACACAGGGAAAATGATTAAAATATACCAATTCCTTTATTTAAGAATCGAGAAAACTGCGTAATTTTCGTGATCGACTAGGATGCTTCAATTTACGAAGTGCCTTTGCTTCAATTTGACGAATACGTTCTCTTGTAACAGAGAACTGCTGCCCTACTTCTTCCAAGGTGTGATCTGTATTCATCCCTATCCCAAAACGCATCCGTAAAACACGTTCTTCCCGTGGTGTTAATGAAGCAAGAACGCGTGTTGTCGTATCGCGCAGATTTGCTTGGATAGCAGCATCAATGGGTAATAAAGCATTCCTATCCTCAATAAAATCACCCAAATGGGAATCATCTTCATCACCAACAGGCGTTTCGAGTGAAATAGGTTCTTTTGCAATTTTAAGAACCTTTCTCACTTTTTCTAACGGCATAGAAAGTTTGCTAGATAATTCTTCTGGTGTTGGCTCTCGTCCAATTTCATGGAGAATCTGACGGGAGGTACGAACAATTTTATTAATTGTTTCAATCATATGAACAGGGATACGAATAGTGCGTGCCTGATCTGCAATTGAACGCGTAATGGCTTGACGAATCCACCATGTAGCATAAGTTGAAAACTTGTAGCCGCGCCGATATTCAAACTTATCCACAGCCTTCATTAAACCGATATTCCCCTCTTGAATAAGATCAAGAAACTGCAAACCACGGTTAGTGTATTTTTTGGCAATTGAAATAACAAGACGTAAATTAGATTCGACCATCTCTTTTTTTGCAATGGTTGATTCACGTTCACCTTTCTGCACCTGCATAACAATCCGGCGGAATTCACCAATCGAAATAGCCGTTTCTTGCGCAAGATTTTGTATTTCACTCCGCAATTTTTGAATTTCTTTTGCTTCACGCTTTGAAAATTCTTTCCAACCCGGCGTAGGCAAAGTGGCAATATAATTCATCCAATCTGCATCCAATTCACGCCCTTGGTATTCTTTTAAAAAATCTTCATGACCAATACCATAACTGTTAGCGATTCGTTTTAGCTTACCTTCATTATGAATCAATCTCTTATTGATGTCATAAAGCTGTTCAACCAAAGATTCGATGCGATTCTGGTTCAAAGAGAGAGACTTTACGGCTTGAATCAACTCCCCCTTTAATTGAATATATTTCTTCTTCTGAGAGGCTGTAAGAGCCCCCTCTTTACGCTCTGCCAAACTACTTTCAACATGTTGATCTTGTAATTTGCGTAATTTCACATAGGTTTGAGCAATAAAATCCAATGTTTCCATAACTTGAGGACAAAGCTCATTTTCCATTGCTGCAAGGGATAAGTTAACATCATCATCGTCTTCTTCATCATCGTCTTCAATGTGTCTTTCTCCAGCACTCTCCCCCATATTATGCATACCGGAAGATATTTTTTCTTCTTTTGTCCTATCAACTTCACTTCGTTCAATAACCGGAGCCTGCTTTGCTTCTGGCCCCGCATAAGTTGTTTCAAGATCAATAATCTCGCGCAGAAGAATACGCTGTTCTTTTAACTCGTCACGCCAGATAATAAGAGCCTGAAAAGTCAAAGGGCTCTCACAAAGCCCCGCAATCATTGTCTCACGTCCTGCTTCAATACGCTTAGCAATAGCAATTTCACCTTCCCGTGAAAGAAGCTCAACAGCTCCCATTTCACGCAAATACATACGCACCGGATCATCGGTACGATCTGTTACTTCGCGCTTATTGGTTGTCGTTGCAATTGCGTGGTTAGAGGCTTCGACTAAGCCCCCCCCCTCTACCGTAATTTCTTCTTCATAATTTTCAGACTCGACCTCATTGTCATCATCGACAACATTAACCCCCATCTCAGAGAACAGCGCCAAAATATCTTCAATTTGTTCGGATGTAACCTCCTCAGAAGGAAGAACGGCGTTGAGTTCATCCATCGTGACATAACCATTTTTTTTGGCAAGTTTAATCATTTTCTTGATGGCATCATCAGAAAAATCAATAAGAGGACCATCCAAATTCGCTTGGCTTGTTACTTCCACATTATCTTTCTGTTTAACCTTTGTTGCCATACCATAACTCCACTCGATCACTTTATAGTTTCCATGTAACCATCGTTTCCATGTGACCAGCTTTTTTATTCTCACTTAAATTGACCAATAGATTCTCATATATACTTCCTTTTAAGAGATTACTATTGGAAAGAATACATTTTGTATACGCCTTAACATCCAGAAAAATTGTCATCCAGACAAAAACGCGGAAAAACTCCAGAAGTTTCCCCGACACCTCTCAACCTTTCTGAGATAATCTCTGCACCCTATCGTAAGAACCAATTTCCCGCTTTTCCTAAAATTCATTCTAAAATTCAATTGTTATCTTTATGAAAATGTCACTTTACATGAACGTCCTCATCTAAAATTTAAGTGACTGATTCGCACTAAAAAAGCGAATCATTTTATCGTATCTTGTGTATTCCCGTCTATTTTTTCATCCAACCAACTTCCAAACCCTTCAATTAATGCTTCTGTCGCCTGCATCTGCTCCAGCTCATTTTTTACCTCCCGAAGCAGATCAAAAACCTCACTCTTAGGATTTTCTACAAGTTGCTCTTCAATATCCTGTAACCTCTTATGTAGGTGGTGTTCCTGAAGATGCAAGTAGACAGCTTGTTTTAATATAGCACGCGCATCTTCTATAGAAGCTCCCCCAAAGATAATACGCATACCAATATTTTGCACAAGATGTTTCATACGCTCTAATAAAGCTTTTTGCCCTCTTTTTTCTAAGAACGCAACCATTGTCTCTTTATCATCATGAAGCGACTGATCCCCAAGAATTTCCAACATCGTTTGGTGAAAACAGATCAATTGTGTATTTTTTAATTCTAACGCGCAGAGAATCTCAAAATTTTCATGCCATAACTCAGGATAGTAAGCTAAAGTGAGTAAAATCACAGCTTCACGCAATGGAATAGCTTGCGAAGAATTTCGTACTATTTCAGAATTTTCTAATAAAGAAAAGGATTGACCTTTAAAGATGCTATTGGGTGAAGTCTGTCCATAATATCGCCCCCCTCCTTTCTTTTTTGAAAAAGAGGGACGAAAAAAATCAAAAAGGCGTTTTTTTACATCTTGCAAATAATAACGGCGGACATCTTCATCCTTAATTGTAAAAACTTGTTGTTTGAGTTGTTTTTCGAGCGTTGCTCGTGTCTCTGGAGTTTCAAAATGCTTTCCATAGGTAGCACGCCACCATAAAAGTTCAACCAAAGGAATTGCTTTTTGCAAAAAAGAAGAAAAAAGCTGTGCACCACCAGCACAAATAATTTCATCCGGATCTTTTCCTTGTGGCAACAAAACAAAGCGGACACAAACCCCAGCCTTTAAAAGAGGCAATACCCGATCAGCAACGCGAAAAGCGGCCTTTAAACCAGCATCATCACCATCAAAACACAAAATGGGCTCCTTGCCCATCTGCCATAAAAGCTCAATTTGCGCTTCCGTTAATGCTGTCCCTAAGGGCGCTACGACTCCTTCAAAACCGACTTTAGTCAATGCAATGACATCCATATACCCTTCGACAACAAGAAGTGAATGAATTTTTTCATCGCCAACAAAGCGACTATTTTTGCGCGCCGCTGCCGCGTTATAAAGTATATTTCCTTTATGAAATAGAACTGTTTCAGGGCTATTGAGATATTTTGCTCGTGTCTCTTTTTCTAACGCACGCCCTCCGAAAGCGACCACACGTCCGCGCAAATCCTCAATAGGAAACATAATGCGATTTCTAAATCGGTCATAAGAATCCGCATTCTCCTCATGTACTGTAAGAAGTCCACATTCTTCCATTTGCTTTATTGAAATACCACGGGCACTTAAAGCTTCTTTCAAAGCTGTACGCCCCACCGGTGCAAACCCAATTCGGAAGCGCTCTATAAGCTTTTGCGTAACACCACGTGCATCCAGATAACGACGTGCCTGTGCACCTCCTTTATCGCGTAAATGATATTGAAAAAAATCTGTTGCAATTTTCATCACATCATAAAGATCAGCTTTTTCCATTTGACGTTGATGACTTTGTGGGTCAAAAACGGGTAATTTCATTCCCGCAAAGTCAGCCAAACGCTCGACACTTTCTGAAAAGTGCAGTCCATCAAGCTCACAAAGAAACGTAAAAATATCTCCGCTTACCCCACAACCAAAACAATAATAGCGCCCTTTATGGTCATCACAATGAAAACTAGGCGTTTTCTCACCATGAAATGGACAACAACACCAAAAATCCCCCCGTGAAGGCTTACTTTTTCGAGGATCAAAATCCACCCGTTGCCCAATCACTGTTGAAATTGGGAGTCTGCTACGCAGTTCATTAAGGAAATCAGGCGGAAAACGCATTATCTCTCACAGAGTTTTAAAATTCTTTTTTGCATATTTAACGACTTTAGAACATAATTCCAATACTTTCTCTTAAAGCAGTTGCAAAATTTCAAACTCTCAACTGCCTATAATTTTAGAAATGGAGAATAAAAAAGTGATCGAATTTATTGTTCAATATCCGTGGTTAGAAGCTATTTCTTGGCTTATTATTCTTATAATGGTCACCCTTTTAATGAATTTTATAGGACGAAAATTACTCTTTCACGGAGCAAAAAAGCTCTCTTCTTTTCTCCCCAAGAATACAACAATCGATATTAGAAATGCTATTCAATATCTAGCGAATATCATTTCAGCCTTTATTCTTTCAGTCGGTGTTAATTTTATACCAACATTGCCCGATGCATTCAGCACTGTCATCAATAATGTTGCCAACGCCTTCATTATCTTTTTTGTTGTTCTGACAATTTCTGCTTGTCTCAATATCATTAACATCCTTTACGAGCAACAACCAACAGCACGACTAAAACCAATAAAAGGTTATATTCAAATTGCTAAAATTGCACTTTTTGCTATTGCGGCAGTTTTAATGGTCGCCACATTAATTGACCGTTCCCCTCTTATCCTCTTCTCCGGTCTTGGTGCAATGGCCGCGGTTCTCATGTTAATTTTTCAAGATACCCTTCTTTCTCTCGTTGCCGGTATTCAAATTTCATCTACCGATATGGTTCGTGTTGGTGATTGGATTGAAATTCCCAATCTCGGAGCTGATGGTGATGTTATTGAAATTGCCCTTCATACTGTTAAAGTTCAAAATTTTGACAACACCATCACCTCAGTTCCTATCCGTAAACTTGTAACTGACCCTTTTAAAAATTGGCGCGGAATGCAAGAATCAGGTGGCAGACGCATCAAACGTTCCCTTTTTATTGATCAGTCCAGTATCCATTTTCTCACAGAAGAAGAACAAAAATATCTTTCCCGATTTAATTTATTAGAAAATTATTTCACGCAAAAAATAGCAGAAATCAATCAATGGAACGCTCAATTAGAGAAAAATCATGATATTGTAGCCAATACGCGCCGTTTAACCAACATTGGAACTTTTCGTGCTTATATTTTTGCTTATCTACAACAGCATCTCAACATCAACCCCAATATGACCTTTATGGCCCGACAATTACCCCCTACAGAAAATGGTTTACCTTTAGAAATCTATTGCTTTACAAACACGACCGTTTGGATAGACTATGAGCAAATTCAAGGTGATATTTTTGACCACCTTTATTCCGTTCTTCCCTTTTTTGGTCTAAAGGTTTTTCAAAATCCAAGCGGTTATGATTTTAATAAAATATTAAAAGCAAAATAAAAACAATAAACTTTAATTTATAAATTTCGAGTTAACCCTATTCATAAACAAAAGAGAAAGAAAAAGTGTCATGAATGGTTCATTGGTACTCCTCAATCTTGCTGGCGCTGTTTCTTTACTTCTCTGGGCCACACGCATGGTGCGCACAGGAATTGAACGCGCCTATGGTGACAGGCTTAAATATAACATGCGCCATGTCATTTCCAACCCCTTTTTTGCTGTAAGTTTTGGACTTTTTACCGCAATAATTTTACAAAGCTCTACAGCCATAACTCTGCTTGTTGGTTCTTTTGTTGAATCTGGTTTTGTCTCTGGATTAGCAGGCCTTATGGCTGTTCGTGGGGGAGAATTAGGATCAGCACTGGTTGTTAAAATTCTCACCTACGATCTCACACTTGTTGTGCCGCTTTGTCTTTTAACTGGTACTTGTATTTTCATGACAACGGAAAAGCGTGAGTGGCGCCAAATAGGACGTATTGTTATCGGTATTGGTCTTGTGATTTTGTCTTTACAAATGATAAGTACAGCGACAGAACCTTTACGGGATAGTGAAGTTCTGCCGAGCATCATTCGTTATCTTTCAACCGATCCTGTTTCAAGTTTTTTGTTGGCTGCGACTTTAACCTACCTCTTACATTCATCTATTGCAGGAATCATTTTGCTGGTTAATTTTGCCAACTATGACCTTATCCATATGCAACTTTGCGTTGTCATGGTTCTTGGTGTCAACTTTGGTTCTTCTCTTATAGCCCCCCTTTTAACGCGCAATGCTTCTCCCAATACCCGTCTCGTTCCTTTGGGGAATTTACTCATGCGTGGAGCCGGTTCAATCCTTGTTCTGCTCTTATTTCTGTCTTTTCAACCATCCATCACATGGCTTGGTAACAACGCCCCTACTCAAGTGATCAACGCCCATATCATTTTTAATGTTTTCATTCTCCTAGCTGGAATACCGCTTTCAAAATGGGTTTTAAAATTGACCACTCAAATTGTGAGTATGAGTACAAAAAAAACGCAAGCCGATAAAACGCTTAATTTATCGGATCAAACAGCCCTGGATGATAGTGTTCTTGAACGTCCAGCTTTAGCGCTTCCCAATGTCATGCGTGAAGTTATTCATATTTGTGATCTTGTCGACATCATGTTAGAAAAAATCATGGATCTTTATGAAAAGCCTGATCCCAATATGATTGCTGAACTCAATCAACTAAATACCATATTGGATAAAAAACATACCGCTATCAAACTTTATCTTGCACGATTAGCAGGACAAAAATTATCGGATGAAGAAGCTCTTCAAACGCAAGAACTTCTAGGTGCCTGTATAAAATTAGACCAAGCAGGCGATATTATTATCCACAATATGCTGATGCTGGTTAAAAAGAAACAACAAAAAAGTCTAAAGTTCAGCAACGAGGGCTGGAGTGATCTCCTTCGTTTTCATGCCATTGTACTAGCCAACGCGCATATCGCATTTAATGTTCTCGTCTCCCGTGACACACACACTGCACGTTTATTGGTTCAAAAAAAAGATCAACTACGAAACTTAGAAAAAGAGATGAGTTTAAAACATTTTAAACGCTTACGTGAAGGAGATCTCAAAAATATAGAATCATCCAGTCTTCATCTTGATACTGTCCGCGACCTCAAACAAATTAACGCTCTTTTGACCTCAATGATCTACCCTATTTTAGAACAACAGGGACTTCTGCAAAGTTCGCGCTTACGCAATCCTGCTGAAGAACAGACAGAAAAATCTTAAACTTTTAAACTAAATCAAACAAGAAACACATCACATCAATTATTTAATTTTAAACATTAAAATATCTTACTTAATATATTGATTTAATCAAAATATTTTACTCTTTGAAAATTTAAACGAGCTCTCTTCAAGAGCATCAATTTCTTTCATTTTTAATCTATTCATAATAAATTCTTAAAAATCACTTGCTTGTACGATACAAGCCGATTCGGCCATGGAGAATAAAACTCTTGAAAAAAGAATGCCTCATCATCTCAAAAAAAGTTATGAACATTATCAAGTAACTTATTGATTTATGATGAATAATTTACTTTTTATATTGAATGAGCCACCAAATATCGCAAGATTTTCTCATTCCAAACCTGTTGCCTGTTAAAGAACTCAAAATCATTCGCTTGCACAAGGAAAGTGGAGAATTCTGCGTAGAGAAAAACGATACAAGAAAGGATTTTAAAGCGCCTCTTATGAAGCACCTTAAGAACCATTGCAACATTCGGGGCAAATGTGTGATGGCTTCAGCTTGCTCTTTTATGAAATCTAAAAATGGGGAAGCTCAATGAATTTACCACCCTTCACAGACACTGTTGTAAAGTGGAGCTTTGGAACGTTGAAAGAGATCTCTATAGAAGATGACTAAAAATATGATCGTGCCAACCTAAATTCACCTTTTTAAAAAAGATACCTTCACAGTAGCAGCAAAATAAAGAAACACCCGATAAGGAGTGAAAAACCCCACCCAATTGCAACGTTTTATCCATACATACTTATATCAATATTTGTAGAGATTGAACTTATACAGCATTTTATCATGTATAAACAACACAGTTTCAATATCATTTTAAATAATATGGATATCAATTGGCTAACGCCAAATCTTTAAATATCCACTTGATTTATTGTTCTAGTTACAATTATTTTTTTCAAAACTTGAGAGAAAACGATTGTTAAAAAATATAATAAATACATTTTATACATTACTAAACTATTTTAATAAATAATTTCTTTATAAATTAAAATTTTTTATATATATTTAAAACTATTATATATTATACTTAAATATATGAATATTATTTTCATATACAAGAAAGTAAGAAGTAAAATATCTAACAAAAATATCCTTTCCACTGAGTAAAAAGGAATAAACCTTGATCTTTACAAAGTGTACTCTAGTTACAATTTAAATTCAGGCAAAGGAGAGTATCATGGAAAATGCAAACATCGGTTGGATTGCAGCCATTATTATCGGCGGGATTGCTGGTTGGGCTGCACAGTATATTATGAAAAGCCAAACAGGGATACTGTTAAATATTATCTTAGGAATTATTGGCGCTGCGTTAGCGAGCTTCCTTTTTAGTCTTTTAGGCGTAAGTTTTGCTGGCTGGCTTGGTTATCTTATTTCAGGTTTTATTGGAGCCTGTATTCTTATATGGATAGGACGAAAAATTCGATCATAGGACATTTATTGCTTCAATCAGCTTTTGATGTTCAATAAAACAACTGGAATATTTTGAAATATTTCCCCATAATGCGTTGATACCATTTTGGGTATGATGGTGGAATGTTTAAGCTACGACTTCTGGCATACACCATCATGCATCTTAACGAGAAACAGTCAAAGGCTTTTATAAGGTACCTTTCCATATCTCTATAAACATACGCAGATCAGGAAAGCCGTGTATGTTATTTTAATGAAATACGAATTTATTTCTGTACCATATTTTGGGACCAAACGTACAACTCCAGCTCATCTTGCTATCATAGAAATCTACAAGGTTACAAAGATCAATCAATGATGATGATGAAAAATCCTACTGCGTAATATTTCACGCCTATATACTTCATCAACAAAATCATTTTTACTAAAAAAACCCGGAGAGCTCTTTTGCATTCTTAAAAGCTAAAGATAGGAAGTAAGCGCAAAACGATAAAAAGAATTATTCTAGTATGCAAAATAAAAAAACAAACGTTATTGATACATTCCCTTTTTCTTTTCCGAATTTGTTATCACTTATCAATTAAAGGGATTTAAAGTGTTTAATATAAAAATTTAAATGATGATGTATTCTTTTAACTTAAATTTTAACAAGGCTATATAAACACTGCTAATAGAAAATAATTTTATTATAATAATTTAAGTATTCTATATAAAGGTTTTTCTCCTCTTAAAATTTCCTCTTTATATTGATATAGATGAATTCTTCATCCCTTTTTCATATGCGTTACAAACAGGTATTAAAGTATGAAATACCCCACCCTTTCCCATTGTTCTATCAAGAAAACTCTATAACGCATGATCTGAAAGTACTCCAAATAAAGCATTATAGATTATTTTGCTCTTTTAATGAAAATAACGCTATAATCTATTCTCTACATCTCTTCTTTTAAAGATCTTTGCTCTTGATTTTCCCTTTGATATTTTTCTTTTAAAATCTTGCTGCTTTTATACGCTTATATTACAATAAAACCATCTCTTTAGCGCACCCAGCATAGACATATAGAATAGGATTTTAGATGTGGAGTACAATGATGTCTGATCTTGAAGATTCTATCTTACCACCTCTAAAGTGGCTCAGTGATCAAAACCCTCCCGTACCAGAGAACATTCGCGATTGGCTTATGGAATTGGGCTCGATGACGCTGCGATTAAAAAAATATTGCACCTGCCTCGAAGTTCAACAACAACGCGAATGTTTTATTACACGAGATAAATTAAAAGAAGAAGCAGAACATCTCCCTAAAAGTACCCGTTATTGGCTACGCGAAGTCATATTGATGGGAGATAATAAACCTTGGCTCCTTGGACGCACTGTCATCCCACAAGAAACCCTTCTACACAATCAAACCTTGATGCATTTAGGAACAACCCCTTTAGGACAATATTTATTTAACAGCGATAAATTAACCCGCGATTACATTCATATTGGTCAACAAGGCGCTCTATGGGCACGCCGCTCCCGTTTACGACTAACGGATAGGCCATTATTGCTAACTGAGCTGTTTTTAACAGACTCACCCCTCTACCTTCAGCATACATAGAGGATACTTATTTTATTCTGCACAATGTCTAGATTTCATATAGCTTTAAAGCAAAATTTTTCAAAATTGCCTCAAAACAAATTACAAACAAAGGGTTGTTTTCCAAATATTTCTTTATCTTAGCTGAAAAATGTTTCTCACAAAAAAGCATTTTCAAATTCTGCATTCCTTATCACAATCATGAAAACCAGTGCTTGAATTCAAGCAGATACGCACCATATTAATAAAATCATCTGCATTCAACTTCTCGTCGAGTAAAGAGCTCTCTTGGAAAATAATAACAACTCTCTATCCAATAAGTGCTTTGAATCATCAAAAAAGACAACAAAATACGCCTACAAAAAGTTTGAAATTCGGATGAGTTAGCTTTTTCCTGCTATCCCATTTTTTATCTTTAACAGTAAAAACAACAAATCTTTTTAGTTTTTTTAATGATATAACAGCTTTGAAGAACAACAAAATATAAGATAGAAAAAATATTTTATTGCCCCATGAGCCCCAAAAAACAGCTTTGTTCATTTCAAAGGATTATTTTCTTGATAAGAGCTTTGTGTATAAAATAAACACCATTGATCAATATCCTACTGACGAACAAAGGCCTCGCACAATAAAAAATATTTTCCCATTCCTTTGAATTGATAAAACCTATTGCAATTTTTTACGAAGACTAGTGCACACTTTAGAAAAATTCATTTGCCCCGCATAGCGTTCTTTAAGCCACGCCATCACCTTACCAATATCACGTAATTTTTCAGCTTTCGTTTGTGCCAAAGCTTCGCAAATAACCTGTTCTACTTCTATCTCCTTAAGCTGATAGGGAAGAAATTCACGAATAACCTCTATTTCTGCTTGTTCTTTTTCTGCTAACTCCAAGCAACCAGACTCTTTATAGGCTCGCATTAATTCTTCACGCTGTTGAAGCATTTTAGTAAAAACAGACTGTATCTGCTGATCATCCACTTCTCGCTTTCCCTCATCATAATAAAGAATATCACGATCTCTAACCGCAGCATTCATTAAACGAAGTGTAGTAAGACGTGCACTATCTTGCGTTTTCAAAGCAACCTTAAGAGCCCCATCAATTTGGTCACGCAACATAAATCTACCCAATTTTGTTCAAGCGGAAAGCGTCTTTTAACCAATCTTTATCCATCTTGCAATGGAAGATAAAAAATAAAAATAATTGAAGTCTCGATATTAGAAAAGAGAAAAACAAGACTTTACCTCTTCATGGAATCCCCTTATAGTTTTTATTTTAAGCAAAACATGACTGGAATAATAGACACAGCATCTGTTAGAGGTATGGTTTTTGTGTAAAATTAACCATTATACCTTTCAGAAAATAAATTGTGGATACACCCTATGATACAGACAATTTCATCGAGCAGACCTTGGAGTATCAGCAAACCCACAGCCCTCTTAGTCTTAGCTGATGGAACCGTCATCAAAGGCAAAGGAGCTGGTGCGACAGGGGTTGCTGAAGCTGAAGTGTGTTTTAATACCGCCATCACAGGCTATGAAGAAATCCTTACAGACCCATCATACACACAACAAATCGTTAATTTTACTTTTCCTCATATAGGAAATGTAGGGGCAAATAGTGAAGATATTGAATCTCTCACTCCTCTCAACTATCATGGTGCTGTTGGCGCTATTTTTAAGGCAGATATTACACATCCTTCAAATTATCGTGCCAATGAAAATCTTCATCAATGGCTAAAAGCCCGTAAAATTATTGCACTTTGTGGTATTGATACACGCGCACTCACAATTCTTATTCGTGAAAAGGGTGCGCAAAATGCTGTCATTGCGCATCATTCTGATGGAAACTTTGATATTCCTTCTTTGAAAAAACGTGCGCAAAAATGGCACGGTCTCATCAATCTTGACCTTACGAAAGAAGTATCATCTCAATCATCAATGCAATGGGATGAAGAACCATGGTGTTGGAATAAAGGATATGGCACAAACAATGAGCACAATCTTCACATCGTTGCCATTGATTATGGTATTAAACGCAATATTCTTCGCCTTATGGCAAAACAAAAAGCACGCATTACTGTTGTGCCTGCCCACACAACAGCAAAAGAAATTCTGGCAATGAATCCTGATGGTGTTTTTCTTTCTAATGGACCAGGAGATCCAGCGGCTACATCTCAATATGCCATTCCAACAATCAACACATTGATTGATCATAATTTACCAATTTTTGGAATATGTCTTGGTCATCAACTGCTTGCTCTTGCTGTTGGCGCAAAAACCGTAAAAATGCACCAAGGACATCACGGTGCAAACCACCCCGTTAAAGATCTTAACAGTGGAAAAGTTGAGATTGTATCAATGAATCACGGTTTTGCTGTAGATGCAACCTCTTTACCAAAACATGTCCAAGAAACACACATCTCTCTCTTTGATGGTTCTAATTGTGGTATTCGCATCATTGGAAAACCTGTTTTTTCTGTTCAATATCACCCCGAAGCTTCTCCTGGACCCCAAGATAGTCACTACCTCTTTCAGCATTTCTGTGATCTCATTATGAATTATAAAAAAATATCTTGAAACAAAATATCTCACCTTCTCGCTTCTCTTCTTTGAAGAGTGTCTTTTTCTTAACGCATAACGATACTATTACCGACCATTTTTTGAGTGAGTATTATCACTCATCATTTCGCAATTAAAATAAAAGACTTAGCAATTTCAATGAGAACACTAGCGTAAAACTTTCTCCCTCTCCTGCTGTTCATTTTCATGCCCCTCTTTTTTGGACCCCTCATTTTAAGATATTATATCCTATCAATCAAAATCACAGGCTTACATCCTCCAAGAAAAATGAGTGTGTCAATATTTGAGTGCCTCACTAAAAGCTATCGTAATATTGGAAACTGGTAAAGTGAATGATGATGCATCTTTTATAAATAGAGAGAAATGTGTATTGTGAATCTTATACCATTTATAGAAACTGTTCTCTTCTATTCTTCATCGGCACTATCATGAAATTGGTGTGACCTTCTTGAAAACGATAAAGCCGAATAAAAAATGATAGCTCGAAAAGGCTTTACAACTTTATATTCTTCCAAAATGAGATTTTTTTGATTTCCAAAATGATGCAAATAAATATACGCAATATTTTACTTCCAGTTTGGATATAAAAAAACTTAAATTGTTCGCATAACACTAAGGAATCTAACACTATGGCGTCTTCTTCAACATACTGTCCCATGAGTACTGAATGTTGATAAAAAAACACGGGCTTTATGATGCATAACAATCCAACAAAACAAAAAAATTATTTGCAATGAATGAAAAGGATATGTCGGTATTTTATACAATACTTTGCAAGACAAACATTACAAAAAAACTTTCTGCCTATCAAATATAATGTTTGTGCATTCTCTAGCAAAATATTCTGACCCACCCCATTTACAAATTAACGTACGCGTACCCGCAAGGCAAAAATGACCGTTGCAACAACAAGAAGCAAAAAGCCTCCAACAAAAGGAGCACCAGAAAAATAAAACAGTGCATTTTTATCTATAAAACATTCAAAAAGAAACACATAAAAAACAGAACCAAATATTAAACTCAATGAAAAAACCGATGTCATCGCTCCTTGTAGTTCTCCTTGTGCATTTATAGGCACCTGCGCTGAAGCAATAGAACGGATAGGGGCATGAACAAGATATTCAAGCATTGTACACATACAAACCATATAAACCATCCACCCCTTTGTTGCGAAGGTATAGCCCAGCATAGCAACAGATGCAAACAAAAGCCCCACAATAACAATATGCCAATCACTCCATCGCTTAGCAAAATAAGGCAAAATAAGAGCAACGACAACAAATTGGCTTATCCCAAAAACACTATAAGATAACCCAATCGAAAATGAACTCCAATCATAGCGTTCTTTCGCAATGAATGCCCAAATGCTTAACCATATAGATTCCGCAAACAAATAAAGAAAAAAGACCACCAACACCCAAAGAACCATCGGATATTGCTTCAATTGCCAAAAAGCGCCTAAAGGATTTGCCCGCTTAATATCAAAAAATCGCCTATTCCATAAAGAAAGAGTTTCTGGAAACATAACCCAAGCAAAAATAAAATTAACGAGAGAAAAACCAGTCGCAAAATAAAACGGGATACGCGGACCAAACTGACCTAGAAAACCACCCATAAACGCCCCTAAAATAAACCCTAATGCAGATGCAACACCTAATAGGCCAAAATTGCGTGTACGGTTTTTTTCATCCGATATATCAGCAAGATAAGCCGTACAAGTTGCAAAACTAGTGCCACTTATCCCTGATAAAAGCCGCCCGATAAATAACATAGAATAGCTCCATGCTATAGCACATATCAGATTATCGAGAGCAAAGCAGATAATAGAAACAAGCAAAATAGGACGACGACCATAACGATCAGAAAGATTACCAATAACAGGAGCAAACAAAAACTGCATCATTGAATAAGCTGCCAGTAATTTTCCTCTTTCTACAAAAGATGTACTCACATCTCTTCCTGTTAACTGAGAAAAATATTCAGGCAAAACAGGACAAATGATTGCAATGCTAAGAATATCTAACAATAAAATGATAAACACCAAAATCAGTCCACGCTGGACAAACTTCTTATTGAACATCTCATCTTGCATGACATACACACTATTTTACATATATAGCCACTCCCCCCTTGTCTTTTGCCAAGTTCTCTTTTTTAAAACTATTCTATACCGTATAATTTTCACATACAAAATAGTAAATAAATTAAAAACTCAAATAAGAGTCAAGTTAAAAATATAATTTACTTTAAATTATTAAATATTAATAAGAACAAATCAAGTCTCAAGGGATATAGAATATTCGAACAATTTTAGAAACATTATGATTAAGTTTATCAAACATCATTTCCCCTTTTCATACCACTCCTTTCAAACGTCTCAATTCTATTGAGATACATCAGATATTCCATAATACCTATAATTATTAAAATCTTTAAAAAGATAAGCTTTTAAAAATTTTTTACCCTCAGAATATACAGTAAGGTTAAAGAAGAAGAATCAAAAGAGCTTAAAACTGTAAAAAACTGATCATATTTATTGAACACCTCAATGATTATATGCTATTATTAAATCCAATAATGATTTAATAAGCATGAGGAAATACCACTTTTCGTGAGAGTTTGCCGTAAACTGTTGATTAAAAAATGGTGTATACAATGCAAAAAATATCGCAATTCATTCTCATTTTAATGTTAGTGACAGGATGTGAAGTTCAAAATTCTGATTCACAAAAGGGTGTTTTAGAAAATAAAATAGAGACCCAACAAACAACCGGCGTAGAGCTAGAAACAACCAACGTAGAGCTAGATCCTTATACTTTAAATAAATTAAATGCTCTTCTCAAAAAACGTTCAGAAACAAGTGATCACGAAAAAGGAGCCCTGATTGACGTTCTTTCCAAAGCTTTTTTAGGAACACCTTACAAAGCCAATATGTTACATGGCTCAGAAAAGATACCAGAAAAACTCATCATTGATTTTAGAGGCTTGGATTGCTTTACTTATCTGGATTATGTTGAAGCATTGCGCAAATCAACATCCCCGAAAGAATTCGTAAATAATGTCATAAGAACGCGTTACATTAAGGGGAATGTTCATTTTTTAGATCGAAAACATTTTTTTACAGACTGGGCTTATAGAGAATATAAACTCGCCACTGACATTACCGCTGAAATAAGTCCTCATGCAGTCAGCATAGAAAAATATCTCAATAAAAAAGCTGATGATGGAGCCTACCTTCCTGGACTTCCAGTTGTGAAACGCACAATAACGTATATTCCAAGTAACTTTATTAATGAAGAGGTTATAAGCCGTTTAAAATCAGGGGATTTCATTGGCATTTATACAAAACTTGCGGGATTGGATGTAACACATGTGGGGTTCTTTATCATGACAGAAAAAGGGCCAATGTTACGAAATGCTTCTTCACGAAAAGAAAATGAAAAAGTCGTCGATTCACCTTTTATGGATTATGTTGCAAAAACACCAGGAATTATTGTTTTAAGAGCTCTTTAAGAACATCATAACGATATGAAAGAGCTTTTCTATTCTTAATAGATATCCTGAAGTTATTTAGATAAACATCGAGTTTCCGACAAGCTACACGGATAAAATCATTTTTGGAGAAATGACGGATTTATAATGACCTTTACGGACTAAAAGCTGAAGAGAAAAAAAACTTTGTTGTCGTGTCATGCCTTCTTTTCATATTCTCGAGCTAAGAATTATCTATAGATTAGTGCCGATCTGATCTTTATGAGTACATAAAAATATATCGTTTTTTTGTAAGAATAAGTAAAACAAGATATGTTACGATTGTTGTTTCACTAGGCCTTTTTATAAAAATGTGATCTATCTCTCCAATTTATTGCATATAAATTTTGACTTTATAGCGTTGTTTGCCTCAAAAGTCTTTGCTTTTTCTTATTGTCTATAAAGTCAAATCGCCCTAAAGCAGCAGCATATTTAAGATAAAAATTCAAATATACCAATAATGGACGAGCAGTTGCAAAATTTTGATGCTCGATTGTGAATGAGCATATTGCATAACCTATTCAGAATCATCTCCAAAGCAATAAAAAGATAGCCTCATTAAAAAAGAATATGAAGGCATCAATAAAAAACGATTTCCATCTTTACCATCATTCTTTAGTTCAGCTTTGCTGACTTTCTAAAGCATCTAAAAGCAATACCTTTGAAAGAGTAGAGATATACGCATGATCTTTTTTCAATTCTTTAATGGAGGCTACTCAGCTTTCATACAAAATAGAGCACTCAAAAAACACATTGTATTGTTCAGCGCTTATTTCAAAGATATACTACCATTCTCCACCATTTTACAGTAATCATGCGACATAATGATAAAATCCTTCATAAAAGAAGATATGCCCCTCCAAACCCATTGTATAGCAGCTAGCAGCATTTTTACTTCTTTTTCCACAACGGACTTCTACGTGCCAACCTCGCTTATAATATGCAAATGAATATTTTGATGCGTTCATCCTAAACAGATTGGATATGAAAAAATGCTGTATTTATATATTTCATTTAGCTTACAGAACAACAAATTATTATATGCCAATAAGGCCAATAAGATTGTATCCATAAAATAATACATTTGTTACCAATAATCACGATGCTTAATTTACGATCACCAGCTTAAAAATCCTATTTATGACTTTTATATAAGATTTATAATTAAGCCTCATTAAATTTATTATGAAAGCTTTATTCTTCCTTGCCCTCCCCAAAAGAGGACTATTCTCAACGGTCCCGTAAACAATCCTTCCTCTTAAAGCAAATTACAGCAATTAACTATTTCATATGATTTACGTAAGCTCACCGACTGGCCTTGCGACTAAATATTGACCGCACACTCTAAAAACACTTAATAGATAAAATTTTATAGGCCTTATCTCACCATACTTTAAATGACTGTGTACAGAAATAGAATAAATCTTGCTTGGGGAACCTTAGTTCAACTTTCTTCTTTATTGATGCAAAAATAAAATTACCAAAAGAGCATCCCCCAAAAGCATCATTGTATTTTTAAGAGATATGAACTGCGTCACCGTAAAAATAATATTTGTAACATAACAGGCAATTTGAAAAAAAATCTTTTTATATAAAAGGTATCATCGTTGTCCCTGGAGGTAATTTTGCCTCATCTTCAGGCTCGACATGAATAGAAATACGTACATTATCAAATTCTTTTTGAAGAACAGTCTCAATTTTATCACAAATTTTATGGGCTTCTCCGACCTGCATGACAGCTGGCACAACCAAATGAAACTCTATAAAAGTAACCCTACCAGCCACACGTGTCCGTAAGTCATGGATCTCAAGTGCACCATCTGCATTCGCAGAAATCAGCTCTCGAATCCGTATGGTTTCATTCAATTCAACGCCAACATCCATTAATCCTTGAACAGCATTCCTAATCACTTTCCAGCCCTGTAAGAGAATATTAACAGCAACGATTATCGCTAAAATAGGATCTAAAATTCCCCATCCCCCTACAAAACCAGCAATTAGACCAATTAAAATTGCAAGGGAAGTAAAAACATCCGTTATGAAATGCACGCCATCAGCTTTAAGAGCGGGTGAACGATGGCGTTTTCCCTGCCCAATAAGAACCATTCCCCACATGCAATTTATAACAGTTGCAACAAGATGAATAACAAGCCATATTCCGGGTTTTTGCAATAATTTAACAGTAGAAAGCGCTATCCATGCTTCTCTTAAAATAACAATTGCCGCAACAATAATGAGGACCCCTTCAAGAATCGCGGAAAAATATTCCGCTTTATGATGTCCAAAAGGATGATCATGATCTTCTGGCTTCATACTTACTTTAACAGCCCACCATGCCGCCAATGATGCAAGGATATTGACAATTGATTCCAATGCATCAGAATAAAGCGCAACCGACACTGTGATGTGATATGCCCAATATTTCAAAGCAAAAACAATACACGCAATAAAAATAGAATATAAAGTTAAGCTTTGTATATTGATTTTTTCATTCATGAACCTCGTCCTTTTTTCACGAAACAAGGAATAATATTTTCAAACCCTATAACGATATTTGTGACATATCGCCAATATTTCTTCAATATTACAGAATCTTCATCATGTACGAAACGTCTCAAAGCACCATTGTTATCGCAAAAATTATCCAGTTACACGGACAGCAGCAATAAAGGATGAAGAGAAAAAGTCATCAATAAACAGCTTTTTCAAAAGCAATCAAACCCATCCCTTTCATTAATCGTTTTCTGAATAACGTAAAACCATCTCACCTCTCATGAACGAAAAATTTACTTTTTCTCAAATGTATCATGATCATGCACACTTTTTCACATCTTAGGATATGCATTATAATGCGTCTTTACACTGTAGAAAAAGTAACGATGCACTTTACTGTAACTTTACAGCTTAAAGAAATCTTAAAATATGATGGCTAGAAAACTTAAAAAAAGAATCTGGGCATTGGGGACCCAGATTCTTTTCCCTTATAAATTAAGGGCATACAGAGCTTGGGAAATAGCGGGGACCCAAGACACTGCACCCGATACGAAAACAAAATTTATTATCCCGTACCAGTATTTTCACAATACACCTATTGATACACTATGTCAACATAAATTCTACCATAAGTTTAAAATAATATTTTTTTATCTCTTTTTTAAAAATAAAGAAAATTCTAACATCTGGAAATTGCAAGAAAAAAGCATTAAAAACCTCGCATGTATTTGAATATCATAACAATCAACGAAACGAATGACCCACGTCTGAAAAACTATCATAATATCCGTGAAAAAGACCTTGTTGGACGACAACAGCAATTTATTGCTGAAGGAAAAATAACATTATCCGCACTATTGCATTCACAAGAATTTTCTGCTCTCTCGCTGCTTATCGTCGCAAAACGTCTCCCTAGCCTTTTACCGCTTTTAGAAAAAACACAGCCTCTATGTCCCATTTATTGCGTTCCACAAAAAGTTATGGATGATATCACCGGTTTCCATGTTCATCGTGGTGTTCTGGGTATTGGTAAACGCAAAACGCTCCCATCATTACAAAGTTTTTTAAAAAATCTTCCAGAAAAAGCTTTGCTTCTGGTTTTATGTGGTAGCTCGAATCACGATAATATGGGATCAATTTTTCGTAATGCAGCAGCCTTTGCCAGTCATGGTATTATTGTTGACAAAACCTCATGCGATCCACTTTATCGCAAATCAATCAGAGTTTCTGCTGGCGCTGCTCTAAAAGTGCCCTATACGCAAAACGCTGATATAAATGACATTATAGCTGCTTTACACGATGAAAACTTTCATCTTTATGCACTCTCCCCTTCTGCCTCACACACGCTCAAGCAAGCAAACAAAACCAAAAGAATGGCACTTATTTTGGGAACAGAAGGTGATGGCTTACCACCCCATATACTAAAACAATCAAAAGCCTTACGGATTCCCATGACTGACGGCTTTGACAGTCTCAATGTTGCCACAGCCTCAGGAATTGCTCTCGCCCATTTTAGCGACTTTGACCACTCAAGATGATAATACTTTAAACAAATACCCAATGATGTGTGTTCTTTACCAGCCCCACAGGTTGCACCCCCGCTCACATTTGAAAGCATTTAATAAAAACACTTTAACATTTTTCTTTTATCGTTTCCCCATCATCCCATTTGTAAGGAGCAAAAGACATCTTTTTGATGGATTCAATCACAAAACAAACGAGCAATGAGAAAATCTTACGGAAATCTCCCATTCAAGTTAAGGATAAAGATTATCATTATAAATTAATTTACTATCTTTTTACGAAGCCGTTGTTTTAAATTCAGAGGAAACAGAATCTTTTGTTTCAAGATTGCGCAAAACACGCTTTAACATCATTTCAATGTCAGCCGCACGTTCCGAACGGGTTACAAATCCTCCCCCCAGAATACGCGCCTCATGGCCGTTTTGATCATAAAGAACGCAAGCTTGTCCTGGTGCTACGCCATTTTCACATTCCAACAGATCAACGGAAAAAACACCTTCTTTATAATGCAAGCGCGCAAGGTGAGGAGGACGCGTTGAACGCACCTTTACAGCGACCTCAATACCTTGGGAAGGAAAATTATCCAACGACTCATCACCAAGCCAATTCACATCACGTAAAAAAAGCTTATGCGTTTCTAGCATTTCACGCGGACCAACAATAACACGTGCATTTTCCACGTCGAGATAAACCACATAAAGTGCTTCACTCGTTGAAACCCCAATACCACGACGTTGACCAACAGTATAATTAACAATTCCCGAATGCTTGCCTAAAATTTTTCCATCGATATGGACAATAAAGCCAGGATTAGCAGCTTCTGGACGCAGTTTTGCGATAACATCTGAATATTTTCCTTGTGGAACAAAACAAATATCCTGGCTATCATGCTTATTGGCAATCACAAAGCCCATTTCTGCAGCCATTTCACGAACACGCGCTTTTGGAAGGTCGCCAAGTGGAAAACGTAAATAATCAATCTGCTCTTGTGTCGTTGCAAAGAGAAAATAACTCTGATCACGATCGTTATCGAGAGGACGAAAGAGTGCTCGATGTGCCCCATGAGAACGCGAACGAATATAATGTCCCGTTGCCAAAGCATCAGCCCCCAATTCACGTGCTGTTGCTAACAAATCAGCAAATTTAACCGTCTGATTGCACGCAATACACGGCACTGGTGTCTCTCCATGAGCATAGCTTTCTGCAAAAGGATCAATAACAGCTTCGCGAAAGCGTTTCTCATAATCAAGAACATAATGCGGTATTCCCAACGTTTCAGCAACACGGCGCGCATCTTCAATATCTTGTCCCGCACAACACGCCCCCACCCGATGCGTTGCAGCCCCATGATCATAAAGCTGCAATGTAATGCCAATGACATTATACCCTTCCTTTTTCAAAAGGCCTGCAACAACCGACGAATCAACGCCCCCCGACATTGCGACAACAATACGAGAATCCTCTGGTCGTCCTGGTAAATCAAGACTGTTCAAAATCATGTATTCATTCTCTATTTAGTGCTCTATTAATGGATACCCATGCGTTAACATTCTGATACGTGCTTTTTCATCACTTTTATGCTACCGACTGCCTTTATATTGTTTTTTTATCCTTTTCACAACCATAGCATTACTTTCTTAAAAGCAATTGTAAATAAATAAAGGATGATCGAAATAAGGCAGAATGGCAATCACTTGAGAGAATCATTTTAAGAAAATTTTTTTCTCTTTTTTAAAATCTGGCAAAATAAAATCTGGTAGAATGTTGCAAAAGGCTCTTATACACAGTTCGCTTGAGACTCTTTTTACATGCCCAGTGATTTTATTAATTTTTTCTTTCAGCGCGTTTAGCTCTTTTTTAAATTTCATGCTTTATAAACGAATCAAATCCTTGACTAAAGGTAGAGGATACGAATGAGCAACTTGATAAAAACACAAATGAAATATGTTATTGGACCAGATGGAAGCCCGCTTACAATTGCCGACCTACCCCCACAAACAACACGGCGTTGGGTGATTCGTCGTAAAGCTGAAGTTGTTGCGGCTGTCAGAGGTGGATTGTTAAGTCTTGACGAAGCATGTCAACGTTATACTTTGACTGTGGAAGAATTTCTTTCATGGCAAAGTTTAATCGATGAACACGGCTTAGCAGGATTACGAACGACCAAGATTCAACGTTACAGGCATTAAGTTGCCATTGATCATGATCTGATAACATAAAGCACTTTATAAAAACAGTTAAATAAAAACAGCTAAACTTTTAACAAGTTTAGCTGTTTTTATGTTACATTTAATAAAGTAAATCTAAAAAAATTAATTTTTTAATAATTATTTTGATCATCATTCATTGAATTAACCAGTCATTGAATTAGCTTGAATCAGAATATCTTCATCATCCGCAGCAGTCTTTTTTTCTCGTGCTTCCAAAAGCTGTGCATGTTGCAGCTCTACATTAGCTTCATGAAGAGCAATTTCAGCATTTGTTTTTTGAAGCTGTAAATCACGAATGGAATTGAGCAAATTATCGCGTCTTTGCCGAGCCGCACGCGCAAAAGAAGAATAAGCAAAATGGCGCACATCATTGTTTCCAGACTTACGTTCTTCATGAGAAATCTGCATTTCCAGTTCTAACACCATTCGTTCAAATTCTGCGATCATCATCTCTAGCTGTGCAATTTCACGGCGCTTTCCACGCACTTGAAACATCCTCAATCGCACCATATTTTCCCGTGGCTTCATACTCACTACTCCTTGACTGCGCCAACACAAAACCTGCATTCATACTCAATTCATATCGTCTTAAGTTATATGTCTATCCGAAAAGACAGCCCTTTAACGAAACAATAACTTCGCCCTTCCTTAAAGCATCTGCAAACACAATCTTCTTTAAAGAGCCATAACTATTTTTTTAATTTTCTCTCTCACTATAAAATAAAGAGGCTTAAAGCTCCGTAAATAAACACTGAAATTATAAAAAAGTAATTTACAAGATTTTTTTTAGATTAAAATTTATAAGATAAGAAAAGACCTTTCATTTCTTATATGTTGAAAAATACGCGATTTTTTTTAATAATTTTTTAGGCTCTTTCAAAAATAAAAATATTTTGTTAACCACTATCATGGATAGTGGGGAATTTAGTAGTGATTGTTACGCGTACTACTGAAGTATTAATAAACGCTTTATTGCTAAGCGTTTGATTTCATGAATTGTTTTTATAAACAGTGGTTTTACCAACTGTTTATAAAGTAGAAATGCTCCTTATGATTCGTATAAGGAGCCAAGTGAGGGATCTAAAATGCGCGTATTATTAATTGAAGATGATAGAGCGATTACTCAAAGCATTGAGTTGATGCTAAAATCAGCCAATTTTAATGTTTATATCACTGATCTGGGTGAAGAAGGTATCGATTTAGGAAAACTCTATGATTATGATATCATTTTGTTGGATCTGAATCTGCCTGATATGTCAGGATACGATGTTTTACGAAATCTAAGGTTGGCAAAAATAAAAACGCCTGTCCTTATTCTTTCCGGTATGAATGCCATTGAGGATAAGGTCCGTGGTTTTGGCTCTGGAGCAGACGACTATATGACAAAACCTTTTCATAAGGATGAGCTTATTGCACGTATTCATGCAGTTGTTCGTCGTTCTAAAGGGCATGCACAATCAGTTATCGTTACCGGTGACCTCACCGTTAACCTTGACGCAAAGACCGTCGAAGTTGCAGGACGCCCTGTTCACTTAACGGGTAAAGAATACCAAATGCTAGAGCTTCTCTCTTTGCGCAAAGGCACAACACTTACCAAAGAAATGTTTCTCAATCATCTTTATGGTGGCATGGATGAGCCAGAACTGAAAATTATCGATGTTTTTATCTGTAAATTACGGAAAAAATTGGAAGCAGTCTCTTCTAATGTAAATTACATTGATACTGTTTGGGGACGTGGTTATGTATTGCGTGATCCAGTTGAAGAAAACGTACGACAAACCGCTTAAGCAGTGAAAATATACATTGTAAAATCTCGGAGTGTAGCGGACCGAGATTTTTTTCTCAATTTTTCTCTATCATAAATAAAAAAACTCGCACACCAAAAATCTCATATAGAAAGCGCTTAAAGCTTAAGAAATACCGCACCCTATTTACAAATATAATCTTATTGCTCGTAAATTTGATCCTCATAAATTTGATCGAAGTTTCTTTTCCCCAACGCGGCTTAAGCGCTTCTCTCTTATTCAAGGATTTTTCGCACTTTCTAAAATGATACAACGATCCCTTTCATCAATATTTATTTTCATCTCTGTCATCTGAGCAAGCAACAGTGTGTAATAAAATTGGATGACATGTGCATCAATAAGCTCTTCTTTAAGTTCTCCATGATATAACTCAAGAAAATGAGGAGGAATACGGAGAATTTCACCGAAAATCTTGAATCGAAAAGAAAGTTTATTGCTCTCTTGCACAATCATAACAACAATTTCACCACCACGAGAAACTGTTGCATTTGCAATCAATAATAAATTAAGCAAAAGTTTAACTTCATCTTTTGGTAACAAAAAAGAGGGAGCCTGCCATTTTAAAGTTGCTTTTTCTTGCTGCATATATTGTTGAGCAACCTGCTCTGCTGCACGTGTATCTATTTGTCCTCCACTTGCACCAGCAAAACCAAAAGCTAATCGCGCAAATTGTAGACGCGCAGAAGCACTCGCAACGGATAAACGCACCAATTGCAAAGCCTCTTCTTCAGCTCCTGCATCATCATAAAGCTCCATTGCATTTTGAATAGCCCCCACAGGTGAAATCAAATCATGGCAAATACGGCTACAAAGCAAAGCAGCAAGATCCATAGTCTTCAAAGAAATAGCGGACGTCATAAAGATTGAAAACTCCTAAATTCAAAAAAACTTTATGTTAAAGAATAACTCTTAACATCTGATGCATAAGAAAAGATATTAACAATCATACTAAAAGATTTTTAGAAATAAATTCAAGAATTTAAATAACCTTACACCTTATTTTTTATTTGAATAGAATGAAAATCCTAATATTATCTTTTGGTTCGTCACTAATAAAAGGAGAAAACCCCATGGCTCCCTCTCTACTAAAACACTGGTACCAAAATATTATATCTTTAATCTTCCTTTTATTGATCACCATAAACACCACGCATGCTCAACTAAAACCAATAGAAAAAAATGAGCCCCATTATTCACTCCAAGAAATTATTGATTCTGGTCATATTTTTTTTGGAAAAACAGCCAGTGGTCTCGCAGTTGCCATTCAAAATATTTTTTCAAAATATGGTTATCCTAATGCCTATATTTTAGGAGAAGAAGCTTCTGGTGCCTTTTTTGCTGGCTTAACCTATGGCGAGGGAAAAGTTTTTACCAAAAGCTATGGTCAGCATAAAGTTTTTTGGCAAGGCCCCTCAGTAGGGTGGGATTTTGGCGGACAAGGTTCCCGTCTCATGATCTTGGTTTACAATCTTAAGAGCATAAATAATTTATGGAAACGCTATGGAGGTATTTCAGGTTCGGCCTATTTAATTGCAGGTGTTGGTTTTCATGTGCTCAAATACCATGATACCTTGTTAATCCCTATACGGACAGGAATCGGTGCACGCCTTGGTATCAACATAGGATATTTAAAATTAACACCGCGACCAACATGGAATCCGTTTTAAACGGATTCTTATCTCAAAAGGGGTATTATGCTTATTCAATCGTTTCTTTTTTTTATTCTTGGGGTTGCCTCCACTTCTTGGTTACTGGTGCTTTTATCCCCTCTTATTTGGCGTAAAGCCGTTCATTTTGCGCAGAAAAATATTTATTCACAAATTCCATTATCACTCACGGAAATACAAGCAAACCACGATTTTGTTCGTGCCAAACATGCTGTAGAATTAGCAAAAAACCAACAAAAATACGAATCTTTGCAAAAAAAATACGCCCAACAGAAAATACATCTAAGCCAACTAACAGAACAACTTTACCGGCTATATCTCCCCACACAAGACATTTCTCTCAAAGAAGCGATAGCCATTAAACAAAATATCCCCACAACAAATATCTTCAAGGAAGAACACAATGATACGTGAAAAAATCGCACGCTACCAACAGCGTTTACAAAAAATACAAGCTCATGAGCTTTATATGGCTGCAAACCACCAACTGCTAGAAGAACTACGGGAAGAAACAAAAGAACTTGCCGCAACATTAGCAGCTCACATAGCGCTAAAAGAGGGGAATACATCACCCATCAACACGTTGATTCAAAAATCCAAAAATAAAAATGATTTAGCATCACATATCAGAAAAAAAATAACTCTTCTCTCCAAAAGCTCAATTAAATAAGTTATCTCTTAAAAAATCTTAAATGAAGAGTAAAAGCAACAAAGGTTCATTGTAACTTTCATAACCTAAATACTTTTTTAAGCATGGTTTTCTCCTGAAGCGAGAGGATAGAGTGTTTTAACCTACACCATTTTATAAAAAACTCATCTTCTTGTTTAGCGATTCTACTTGCTTGTCATATCAACGCCATAAAGGACGATATTTCGTGAGATCTAGAGGCAAATAATACTTAAAAATATTCATCACACACTCTAACACAAAAAGACCCTCTCAGATGGAGCACTAATGAGGCTTGTACCATATTTTAAAAGCTAAAAGCACGCTCTCAAGAGTGATAAAAATCTCTTATTTTTTGGATAACCATATCCTGATCCATTTGTGTCAAATAAGGATGCATTGGTAAACTTAACACATTCTCCCCTAAAGACTCTGAAACAGACATAGAATCCTTTACATAAGGAAAGTGTTGATAAGCTGGCTGTTGATGTAAAGGTGTTTTATAATAAACCATTGTAGGGATAGAGTTTTTTTGTAAAAAATCTTTTAATTTATCACGCTCTTTTACCTTAATCGTATATTGTGCATAAGCAGAACGAATATTTTCTTCTATTTCTGGAACTTCAACAACATCTCTTAAACCATTAGAATAGCGTTGAGCAATTTCTACACGCTTTTCCATTTCGTCTTCAAAAATCGCAAGTTTTTCTAGTAAAATTGCAGCCTGAATACTATCAAGACGCGAATTCATACCAATCCGTACATTGTCATATTGTGTTTCACCTTTACCATGAAACAAAATAGAACGTAAAAGTTCTGCCAAAGAATCATCATTGGTCATCATAGCGCCTCCATCGCCATAACACCCTAATGGCTTTGCAGGATAAAAACTTGTTGCAGCCACATCACCAAAAGCACCACACATAGTATTACCGCTTCTTCCCCCCATAGATTGAGCAGCATCTTCAATTACAAAAAGATTTTCCTTTGCTGCCACTGAAACAATTTGCACATAGTCAGCAGAAAACCCAAATAAATCAACGGCAATAATAGCCTTTGGCTTTAATCGTCCCTCTTTTTTAACTATTTCGATAGCGTGAGAAAGTTTTTCAACATCAATATTAAATGTATCGGGTAACACATCAACGAAAACAGGCTCAGCCCCCACCAAAGCAATCACTTCTGCCGTTGCCGAAAACGTAAAACTAGGACAAAACACTGCATCACCTGGACCAATATTTTTAGCCATAAGAGGCATCTTCAAAGCATCTGTTCCATTAGCACATGCAATAACATGTTTAACGCCAAGATATTCTGCCAATTTTTCTTCAAACTCTGTTACTTTTGGCCCCAAAATATACTTACCACTCGCAATCACATGAACAATTGCAGAATTAATTTTATCTTCAATACGCGCACGCTGCGCCCCCAGGTCGATGAATTGCATATTAACTCCATTGATCATCACAAAAATGCAAAAGCGCTACTTATTTCTTTTATCTATCATAATTGACACCAGCAGCTGTTAAAATCCGTAAAACCGCAATAGCATCATCACCATTTGTACGAGGCAATTGACGCGTTTGAATACAATCAATAAAATGCCGTAATTCGCAAGTAAGCGGCAAATCTTCACAAACATCAACGTAATTCAGGTCATCCATGCTAAAGGCCCACTCTTGATTTTCTTTCCAAACGGCAAAACGGTGCATTGCCAATTTACGGCTCCACGGTTCCATATCATCAAAAACGAGCATAGCCTTTGTCCCAACAACGGTTAAACGCCTTTCACGATAAGGACTCAAGCGTGAAGTAAAAAGATGACTACGTACACCATTTGGAAAAGTCATATGCACATGGGAAAAATCGGAAATCTGATCAACGACAGCAGTCCCCTCACCACGAATTTTGGAAGGTTCACAATCTGTCAACGCCAAAATCATTGAGAGATCATGAGGGGCAAGATCCCATAAAGCATCACTGTGGGTGTGAAATTTTCCAAAGCCTAATCGATGAGAATAAATATACCGCACATCCCCCAATTTTCCGTTTTTCACCAATTCACACATTTTTTCAAAAGCCGGATGAAAACGTAAAACATGGCCCACCATAAAAACCCGCTTATAGTCTTCAGCCGCCTGAATTTGGCGTTTAGCATCAGCAACATTTAAGGCTATTGGTTTTTCCACCAAAACATCTTTACCATTTTTCACAGCATGCAGCACATTTTGCGTATGAAATTGTGGAGGCAGCGCTAATACTAGCGCATCAATATTTTGATGAGCGAAAAGATCATCTGGTGTAAGAACCTCTACACCATACATTGCTGCGAAATTGGTAGCTCGATCAGCATTAATATCAGAAACTGCTACCAAAGCCCCAAGAGATTGGAGTGTTCGTATATGGTTTTCACCCCAATGACCGCACCCTAAAACCGCCACACGTGGCATCATTTTTATGCCTCCCTAAAACCGCTACACATGGCACCACTTTTATGCCTTACTTTACTTTATCATATAAAACTATATTTTTACATATCTAGGATAAAATAGAATGACAAGAGAAAAGCGTAAAAACGATGCTTGACATCTTACTATTCTACCCCTTATATCCGCAAAGATTTGATTATTTGCAAATACAATTTTTGGCGGAGTAGCTCAGTAGGTTAGAGCAGAGGAATCATAATCCTTGTGTCGGGGGTTCAAATCCCTCCTCCGCTACCATCTTTTCAAAGTGATTGTAGCTTGCCATCTGGTTTTGCACTGTAGCTTGCCATCTGGTTTTGCACAATTTGACAGCAGGTTTTGCATCAATTTATTTTTTTTCAAAGGTTTTTTAAGGGGTTCTCAAAGGGTGTAGCTTGACATCGGGTTTTGCACAATTTGACAGCAGATTTTGCATCAATTTATTTTTTTTCGAAGGATTTTTAAGGGGTCTCAAAGGGTCTTCAAAGACCTTTCAAAGATCATTTAAAGACTCTTTAATGAGTCTTTATTTTCCTCTCTTAAAGGTCACAATTTTTGATGATCAATCATTAAGCTGGAATCATATTATTTGAGAAACAGCGTATATAAGATGTGTTCACCTCTTTGAGCATAAATTGACCGAGAGTTTTTCCGTATCCCAAACACATTATTCAAGTACATTATTAAAGAGAGAAGCATTTAAGCAATTCGGTCAAGTTGACCGAATTGCTCTTCAGTCTGCAATTGTGCAATGTTTGCACTATTGCTTCTTTCAGCAATTGGTGCAACTTGCACCTATTCCTCTAAATGCCCTTCATCACCAATCAAAGGGTAAACATTACCCTTTGATTTTCTGTCACTCATATGTTTCCTTTTCTCCTGTTTCTTTTCCCTCGATCGGTGCCTCAAAGGTGATTTCTGTTGTGTATCCGCTTTGTTTTTCATAACAATGCGTGACGGTAGCGGCTTTCCATGACCCATTAATTTCTTTACGGAACCCTTGAAGCAGCAGCGGTTGATCCGCCATGATTTCAGGGTGTCCCGCAAGCGTTAAGGAACCACTGCCCACAGCACGGCATAAGCGATCCGACTCGGAGGCAGCCGCCGCTTGTGCTTCTTCTTTGCAAAGGTAGCAACTGCGCAGACGACGTACGGGACCGCTAAACCCTGTTTGATGCTTGACTTGGCATTGTTGCCCTGTTGAGCGATCAAAATAAGAAGCTTCAATGGTGCCGTATTGCGTGCGTGGCTCTAGGGTGAATTCCCAGCTTGAACAGTCATGTTTATGAAGGGTAAGAGCTGGTAAATTATCCCCRCTTAAAAATAAAAACTTATGGTCTTTGATTAAAAAACGCGCCCGCATGCGATCCGCAAGGCGGGTTAAAAAGTCAACCGCMGAYTGATCGGTGCGCACCACATAAGGAAGAGTTTGTTTGGTAAATTGGGGGCTCACCTTTGCTTGATAGCCAYGGCGTTTRGCAAGTGTCTCGACAATCTCAGCAATGGTTTGGTGGTCAAAATGTTCACTCGCCTGTTCTTTGAGTTCTTTCTGCATCGAAGCACTTTTGCCACAAAGGCGCAAAATCTCTCCATCACTGCCACCAATACTTACCACCGACTCAACAACAAAACGCCCCATAAAGGCACGGATGCTGTTTTGATAACCAAAGGTAACCTGGAGTGCGCTGTTGCTGGAGGGAATCTCTAAATCATGGTCA
>NZ_NJPP01000040.1 GCF_002778015.1 Bartonella tribocorum
CTTTTGGGGCTGTGTGTTGGGTGTGTCTCATGGGGTGGGATGGGGTGAGAGGATTGGAGAAAGTAAGTTGGGATAAAAAGGGGTGTTTCGTGCAGTGACGCACGTGGGAAAAGGGAGAAAATATTGAAATGGGAGAGAATGGGATGGAGATGGGGGGATGAGAGTGTGTTGATGGGATGGCGTGTATGAATGGAGTGCGCGAGGGAGAAAGGAGAGAAGAAAAGATGGTGTGAGGAATGGGGCTTGGCTGTGAAGTTTCTATGAAATGCTGTCGTTTGAGGCATGGGGAGAGGAGGAAGCTTTCAAAAATAGGATTGTTTATAGATTTGTGTTTATAGTGTAGCGCGGGCTGGCTATTTGGGTGTTTTATTTGTCTGCATTCTGTAAAGACGTAAAAGCGTAAAACTGTAAATCTGCGAAAAAGGAAGAGAAAGTTAAGGAAATGGCGGGTTTGAAGCGTTGTATGTGCTTTGGGGCATGTTGAGGGGTGTCATGGTGTGGAATGGGGTGAGAAGATTGGGGAAACGAGCTTGTGGGGTAAGCGGAGATGAAAGGGGGTAAATCTGTTGGTGCGTTGACGAGAGGAGGGAGGAATGGAAGATGGAGAGAGTGAATATGGATAGGCTAGAGAAGATGGTTTGTAAAAGAGTTGGTGTGAAGAGTTGCGTGAAGCATGGCGTGAGGAGATAGGATAGGACTTGGTTTGTTGCGCTTAAGCTTTATTTGAGGGGCGCTGTGATCTGAAGTCGGTCAGGGGCGCAAAAGGCTGTGTTATCGTTTAAAAATCTTTGTTTGTAAAGCAGTATGGGGGGAAATGTTGTTCTTTGGGGGAATTTTAAGCAAAGAGATTGTTCGCTGGTGGTTTGAAGATTTCATGTGCTGCGTGATATGTTCAAAGAGTTTCACAATGATCTTTTAAAAAAATACATAAAATAGTTCATGATGAGTGTAAATGAGCAACCATAAAAAAAATGCTCGCAGTAAAAGTTACTAGAAAGTGGCGAAAAGTCACGATCCAAATGGTTTGTAAACACTTAAACATTCAAACAATAACGCCTATTGCCCCAAGTTATAATGTCAATGCTATGGGGATTACAGATCTCATTTTATTTGTATAAAGATTGGAAAAAATTGGCAGGTAAAATTTTAAAATTTGAGGGGATCAAGGTGTAATTTTCAAAAGGGAGGGTGAGGTTTTTGGAGAACAGAAGAGAGAAAACTTGAAAAACCTTTCCCTTTTTGTTGAATTTTTATTCACAAATTTGAGAAAATAGGGTATGAACGCTGAAAAATAACGCACAGCTTAACAAAATATGTGCACTGTGAAGGAAATGATTGTTTATGTCAAAAGAAGAAGTTTTAGAATTTTCTGGTATCGTTACTGAACTCTTACCTAATGCGATGTTTCGTGTAAAACTGGAAAATGATCATGAAATTATTGCGCATACCGCTGGAAGAATGCGAAAAAATCGTATTCGCGTGTTAGCAGGTGATAAAATTATGGTCGAAATGACTCCTTATGATTTGACAAAAGGACGCATTACATACCGCTATAAATAGCCTTATGGAGGGCTTACACTTTTTATACAAAATTTTCTTATTATTTTTAACAGATCTTTAGGGGGAGTTCTATGGGAGAGAAAATGAATGTTTAAAATGACCTGAAAAAAGTGTAAAGTCGGTGCCGAAAGAATAAAGATAATCAATAGCGTTTAAAAGGGGGGGCTGAAAATGAAGCGCTTAAAAGGGGGAAGAGAAGAGCGCATTGTGATTTAAGGGGTGGACATGAAAAATATAAGAGAATGGGGGGAAAAACATTTGGCCAAAACTCTTGGAGAAGAAATTCATTTGGTGCTTGCCTCTGCTTCGCCCCGGCGTTTGGCACTTTTAGCGCAAATAGGGATTGATCCTCAGCAGGTTTATGCAAGCGATATTGATGAAACACCAAAATTAAAAGAACATCCCTCAAACCTTGCCAAACGTTTGGCAAAAGAAAAAGCACTGAAAGCGCAAGAGACTTTGCGCTGGTGCACGCAGAAGGCCCAAGAAAATCAAAAACTCCAAGAAAAATTGCAGAACGTCTCCCAAAAATTGTCTGGGCAGAAAATGATTATCTTGGCGGCTGATACGGTGGTGGCTGTGGGCCGTACTATTCTTCCCAAACCAGAAGGAGAGGATGAGGCTTATGAATGTTTACGCTTCCTTTCTGGACGGGCGCACAAGGTTTATGGCGCCATTTGTGCCTTGAATGAACAGGGAAAAATAACTGTAAAATTGGTTGAAAGTCGTGTCCGTTTTAGACGCTTAACCTCTTCCATGATAAAGGCTTACCTTGCTTCAGGAGAATGGGAAGGGAAAGCGGGTGGCTACGCTATCCAAGGAAAAGCAGGGGCTTTTGTGGTTTATATCGCCGGTTCTTATTCTAATGTTGTGGGTTTGCCTTTGGCTGAAACAGTCGATCTCTTGACCGCTTATCACTATCCACTTTACGCCCATTGGATGAAAAAAACGCTCTAGAAAAATTTTAAGGCAAGAGCCATGTAGGGTAAAAGGCACCAAAAAGTGCAAAGCGAAAATGAAATAAAGCAAAATAAAAAAGAAACAGAAGAAAATTTAATGAAAGAGGAAAGAAAACAGACATCTCAAAGTGAAAGGAAGCTCTCTGAGCAAAAAGAACCCAATTTGCCAAAAGAAGAGCGTCCGCCGCACCTTTGTCCTATTTGTGGTCAAATGTCTCAAAAGTCTGCTTATCCTTTTTGTTCTAGCCGATGTCGCGCGATTGATCTTAATCGTTGGCTTTCGGGTGCTTATATCCTCCCTCCCTCTTCACAGATTAGTGATGAAGAAGAGTGAAGGGGGCATGTGTCTTGAGGAGAAAATGCTGAGAGAGCTTTTTTGTATGGACGCTGAAGAGAGGTAGGTCGTGTTCTAGCGTGGGGGCTGAGTGAGGATACTTTGCGTGCTGAATTTGAAAAGAAGCTTGAGTTTTAGCGGATGGGTGATGAAGCTAAAGAAATGTCTGAGTTTTTTTGTTTAGAGGATTGGGGGAAAATTGAATGTTGAGCAATGGAGGGCGGCTGAGAAAACGGTTCTTTAATCAAGTCTGGTTATTTTGTTGCTGAAGGGGTATTCCTTAAGAGAGAATGCTACGAAAGTTTTATGTGTTGAAGTAAGGCGTGAGGGGCAAGCGTTGCAGTAATTTTCAGGTTTGTGGTCAAATGTCTCAAAAGTCTGCTTATCCTTTTTGTTCTAGCCGATGTCGCGCGATTGATCTTAATCGCTGGCTTTCGGGTGCTTATATCCTTCCGCTCCCTCCAAAGATTAGCGATGAAGAAGAATAAAAGGGCGTTTTCTTAAGGGGGAATGCTATGAGCGCTTTGCGTGGTTTAGGTAGGATTTTGGGGAGCGTTGCAGTAGTCTTAGGGGGCTTTGTTTTCTAAAAGATATTGAGGGGTATAAAAAGTTCTGGGAGGGACGTAAAAAAGCTCTGTGCATTTTCGTTGAGGGGGGAAGAGTTGATGAAAAAGGCATGAGGTAAAGGACGTGGGGAGCGTGAGGCTGGGGATGGGATAGGGTTTGTTTGGTTCTGTCACTGATACATGTTCTTTAAAGGGTGAAATATTTTCGGAGCAAGAGGTTGGGGCGTCGTTTATAGATCTTTGTTTACAAAGTGGTGTGGAGTGGTGGTTTGGGTGTTTTATTTGGCTTACATTCTGTAAAGACGTAAAAGCGTAAAAGCGTAAAAACGGCGATCTGTAAAAAAGGAAGGAGAAGTTAAGGATGTGGAGAATTTTTGCATTGTGTAGGTTGTAGGGCGTGTTGGGGTTTTGGGTTGGGGAGGTTTTTTGGAGTGTGTTGGGTATGTCTCATGGGGTGAGATGGGGGGGAGAATTGGGGGGAACAAGTTTTGTGAAGGGAGAGGTAAGTTGGGATAAAAGGGGGTGTTGCGTGCGGTGGCGCAAGTGGGAAAAGGGAGAAAGTGTTGAAATGGAAGAGAGGTGGGATGGAGATGGGGGGATGAGAGTGTGTTGATGGGATGGCGTGTATGAATGGAAAGCGTGAGGGGAAAACGAGGGAAGAAAAAATGGTGTGAGGAATGGGGCTTGGCTGTGAAGTTTCTATGAAGTGCTGTTGTTTGAGGCATAGGGAGATGAGAAAATTCTTATGTGTAAGGATGCGTTATGTTGGCAATATGCGGATGGTCGGATTGCTTTTGGTATTTAAGCGTGAAGAAGAAACAAAAAATGTGGGGGAGAGAGGCTAAAAGAGTTGGCGTGAGGGGATGTGTGAAGAATGGCGTAAGGAATAGTATGAAGGAGGGGGTTGTTTATGAGCCGGTGCAGAGCGAGAGAATGTTTTGTCTGTTAGGATAATGCTGTTGGTTGAGAGTTTTTTAAAAAGGCGTGGGGAGATGAAAAAACACTTCATGAGCTAAGAGACGGAACATTGGCAATCGGTTGAGGCTGGCTTATTCCTTTTATAAAAGTTGGTTTCTGCAAAAAAAATGTTGGTTGATCAGTGGTGTGAGAGTGTGGGAGAGCGTATAAAAAGGGCCGTAGGGACATACAGAAAAAGAGCCATTTGATTGGAAAGTTTTTTGCTTGAGGAAAATTTGAAGGAGATTTTATGTTGGGAAGATGTTCAAAAAAGAAGGGTGTTTAGAGCATCATGAAGATCAATCCTCTATGGCTTTGCTTTAATGCGTTCTCCTGAATGTTTTTAGGAGATGGGAAATGTAGCGATTTGTCGTAAAGGATGAGGTCATTTTTTGGGGGAAGCTTTTTTGAAAAATCTTAGGGCTTTAGCTTCTGGTTCTGTGATGCTTTTCGCATGCGTTTTTGGCTTTGTTTTTTCTTTCATGTTTTTGCTCTTGCACTCATTTAGATCACAACCCATATTCATTTAAACACAACAGTTCTTCATGCTTCAACGTTTCTGCTGTTCGTGTGGTGGGGCGGTCTTTATAACATGCTGGGGAGAGCTTTTAGTGGGTGTTTTGAGAGAGCAAAAGGGCCGTGGCGATGACTAAGAAGCGGGGACTAAAGGGCTGTCCTAAGAAAGGAAAAAAATGAACCTAGAAAAATATAGCGAACGTGTGCAGGGGTTTTTACAATCCGCACAAAATAATGCTCTGGCTTCTGATCATCAGCAGTTTATGCCGGAGCATTTCTTGAAAGTATTGTTAGACGATGCTCAAGGGTTGGCGGCGTCGCTTATCCAAAAAGCAGGGGGGGATCTTAAGTTTATTCAAAATACGCTTAAAGAAGTTCTCGAGGCTTTGCCAAAAGTGCAAGGGGGAAATGGACAACTCTATCTCTCGCAGCCGGTGGCAAAAGTCTTCGCGCTGGCTGAGGAGCTCGCGCAAAAAGCGGGTGATCAATTTGTCACTGTCGAGCGCATCTTGCAAGCGCTGCTTATGGAAAAATCCGCAAAAACAGCCGATATTCTCACAAAGGCTGGGTTGACCCCGCAAGCGCTTAATCAGGCAATTAATGCACTGCGTAAGGGAAAAACAGCCTCAAGTCCCCATGCCGAAGGACAATATGATGCCTTGCAAAAATATGCACGTGATCTCACAAAAGATGCACGGGAGGGAAAACTCGACCCTGTCATCGGGCGGGAAGAAGAAATTCGACGGACTATTCAAGTGCTCTCGCGGCGGACGAAAAATAATCCTGTGCTGATCGGAGAACCGGGAGTGGGAAAAACCGCCATTGTGGAAGGATTGGCGCTGCGCATTATCAATGGCGATGTGCCGGAAACTTTGCGTGATAAGCAACTTTATGCGCTGGATATGGGGGCACTTATTGCGGGTGCAAAATATCGCGGTGAATTCGAAGAACGTCTTAAAGCCGTGCTGGCTGAAGTGCAAGCCGAAAATGGACAAATTATCCTCTTTATTGATGAATTGCACAATCTCGTAGGGGCAGGAAAATCCGATGGCCCTATGGATGCTTCGAACTTGCTAAAACCTGCTCTGGCGCGTGGGGAACTCCATTGTGTGGGCGCGACAACCCTTGATGAATATCGAAAATATGTCGAAAAAGATGCTGCTCTGGCGCGCCGCTTTCAACCTGTCTTTGTGCCTGAGCCCTCGCTGGAGGATACGATTTCTATCTTGCGCGGTATTAAAGAAAAATACGAACAACACCACAAAGTGCGTTTGGCTGACAGTGCTTTGATTGCAGCAGCAAAGCTCTCTTACCGTTATATTACGGATCGGTTCTTGCCGGATAAAGCGATTGATCTGATCGATGAAGCAGCAGCACGCTTGCGTATGCAAGTCGATTCAAAACCAGAAGAACTCGATGCACTTGATCGGCGAATTTTACAGTTGAAAATCGAACGGGAAGCTTTGAAAACAGATGTTGAGCCAACAGCAAAAGAACGTTTGAAAAATGTGCAAACCGAACTGGAGACTTTGGAACAACAGTCTGCTGAAATGACAACGGCTTGGCAAGCCGAAAAACAAAAATTAGGGCATGCTGCTGATTTGAAAAAACAACTCGAAGAAGCACGAAACGCTTTGGCTATTGCGCAGCGTAATGGACAATTCCAAAAAGCTGGGGAACTCGCTTATAGTGTCATTCCTGAACTCGAAAAACAATTAACTTTAGCGGAAAATGATGACCAACAAAATCATCTCGTCGAAGAAACGGTAACCGCTGAACATGTTGCACGGATTGTTTCACGCTGGACTGGAATTCCGGTTGATCGGATGCTGGAAGCAGAACGAGAGGCGCTCTTGCGCATGGAAGATGAAATTGCAACCCGTGTCGTGGGACAAGGAGAAGCGGTTCAAGCTGTGGCGCGTGCTGTACGGCGGGCGCGTGCTGGGCTCCAAGACCCCAATCGTCCGCTTGGGTCTTTTATGTTCTTGGGGCCTACCGGTGTGGGAAAAACCGAATTAACCAAAGCTTTGGCCGCTTTTCTTTTTCAAGACCCCAATGCCATGTTGCGTATTGATATGTCCGAATATATGGAAAAGCATGCGGGGGCACGTTTGATTGGAGCGCCTCCCGGATATGTCGGATATGAAGAAGGAGGCGTGCTTACGGAGGCTGTGCGAAGAAGACCTTATCAAGTTATTCTGTTCGATGAAATTGAAAAGGCGCATCCTGATATCTTTAATTTGTTGTTGCAAGTGTTAGATGAAGGGCGCTTGACGGATAGCCAAGGAAGAACGGTTGATTTTCGTAATACTTTGTTGATTATGACCTCAAATCTTGGGGCTGAGTTCCTAACTGCTTTGCCTGAAGGACAAACGATGAATCAAGCAAAAGACGATGTCATGAATGTGGTAAAAGCTGCTTTTCGTCCCGAGTTTTTAAACCGTATTGATGAGATTATTCTCTTTCAACGGCTGCAACGCAAGGATATGGAGGCTATTGTTGATATTCAGATACAGCATTTGCAAAATTTGCTCAATGAACGCAACATAACTTTGCATATCAAACCAGAAGTACGACAATTCCTTGCCGATAAAGGCTATGATCCCCTTTATGGGGCACGTCCGCTTAAACGTATTATCCAAAAGGAAATCCAAGATCCTCTCGCAGAAAAAATCTTGTTTGGAGAAATACAAGATGAAACGGCGGTAACAATTGAAAAGCAAGGTGATCGATTAGCGTTTTTACCGGAAATATAAGTTGGGGAAAATTTACGCTATAGAAGGTGGTGATCATCCTCTTATGCCATAAAACACCATTGTTTGTGGGGGGGGGTGATCGGTATGTGGGGCAAGGTCAGAGGCGTTTTCTATAAGATGTTGGGTGGCTCGACAGAGCTGTGTGAGATGCTTTGTGGGCGTTTTATTTGGCTGCATTTTAGTAAAGATGGTAAAGCGTAAAGGCGTGAATCCGTAAAAAAGGAAGAGGAAGTTAACGACGTGGCAGGTTTGAAGCGTTGTGCGTGCTTTGGGGCATGTTGAGGGGTATCATGGTGTGGAATGGGGTGAAAGGATAAGGGAACGGAGAGTGTGAAAAGGCAAGAACTGTTCTCTCTACTTCTCTCGCTCTTAAGTTTCCATGAAAGATCATCCTTTGAGGCGTGATGAGAGGAGGAGGCTTTCAGAAATAGGATTGTTTATAGATTTGTGTTTATAGTGTAGCGCGAGCCGGCTGTTTTGGTGTTTCGTTTGGCTTTTTTCTGTAAAAACGTAAAACTATAAATCCGCGAAAAAGGAAGGGAAGGTTAAGGAAATGGCGGGTTTGAAGCGTTGTATGTGCTTTGGGGTATGTTGGGGGGCGTCGTGGTGTGGAATGGGGTGAGAAGAATTTGGGGGGGAGCGCGTCATGGGAAGGGAGGAGAAGTTAGGGGKGAAAAGGGGGTGGAGAGGAATGAAGGATAAAGAGATGTGGTGATGGTTGGAGCCAAGAGAGGGAGAAGAGTGTGGAAGATGGAGAGAGGGGAAAGAAGCGTTGGTGAATGGAGAGAAACGCAAGAGTGGAAAGGGGGATGTGATTGGAGCAAAGAGGAGACAAGCTTGTTGGTGCGTTGACGAGAGAAGGGAGAAATGGAGGAGGGAGTGAATATTGGATAGGAATATGTGGGCAAGAGGCAGTGGTGTAAAAGGATATGTGGAATATGGTGAGAGAATTTTGAGGGGAACAAGCCTGTGAATGAAGGGGAAAGTTGGGAGGCAAAAGGTGGATGATGGGGGCGAAGCATTTGTGAATGGAGAGAGAATATGGAGATGAAGAAGGGAAATGTGTTGGGGGGGGGGTGAATGAAGGAGAAAAAATGGAGGAGAGTGTGTTGAAATGAGAAAGAATGGGATGGAGGGGTGTGCTACAAGAGGCAGTGATGTAAAGGGGATGACGTGAGGAATGATGTGAGGGGGAGAGGTTGGTTTTTATGACCTCAGGGCATTGAGCATTATCTTTGCAGCGTGCTCTTGTGAAATGGGAAAAGCAGTAAGAAATGTTTTTTTCAAAAACGCGTGAATGCGCAACACAATGATATTTTATTTGGGATATTTTATTTGGGACGTTTTATTTTGTGCTTTATATTTTGGGCATTATGGTTGCATAATCGAGACGATTACGAGAAAAAGTGATATAAAAAGATCAAAAGTAAAATATAAAAGCTTGACAAGGTCAATGTAAAAAGATATCATTATGGCACAATCAGAATTGTATCTTTAAATAAGGTAAGATACATGGGAGGATGATGGGGTGAAAATGATCAAGCGTCTTTCCAGCGTTGTGGTGTTTCTTGCTCTAGGGTGCCGTAAGGTTCTGTTGTTTGAAGTAGGGTGGTGTCTCATTGTATCATAAAATGTTGCCATAAAAGCCAGTGTTTTGGGGATGGTAATGTTCGATATCGAAAGCTTTAGGCGTACGGGGTGTTGATGGGTAATGGCAGGGGTGTATCGGCGGATAATGTTTGAGTGCTCTTTTGCCTAAGTTGCTTGATGTTCTTTGACCTAATCTGAAATCAACCACAAGATTGCCTTTTGTTTTTTCGGTTTGAGCTCTCTAAACTTTCTCAAAAGTGTCTGTTCTTTTTCACTGGTGATATCTTGTTTGCTGGTGATGTTTTGATCATGGTGTGAGACATTGTCTTCTGAGACAAGATCTTCTTTTGTGGCAAGATCGGCTGTTAAAAGATCCGCATAAAAAAAGCTCATCGGAACTTGCAATTTTTGAGCGATTTCTAGTAAACACCCTGCGCTTACACGGTTGGTGCCTTTTTCATATTTTTGAATTTGTTGAAAACTGACACCTAAATGGTTTCCTAATTCTTTTTGAGAAAGTCCCATTGAAATGCGTTTATAACGAATTCTTTTACCTATTGAAATGTCGTTGAAATGTGAATTTTTAGTTTGCATTTCAAACCCCCTCCGGTTGCGAGCGCCCTCGCGTTGGTATCCGGGAGTTTGAAAGCACTGAGCTCAGTCAGCCTTTTGCTTTTAGTGTTTATCACACCTGGACATAGCAAAAGCTCCCGGAATCCGGGAGATACCAGTAAAGTGGTATCGATTTTTTGTACTGAGCTTTCGGACTTTCAAATCCCTTATTGATCATTGCGTAGACGACCAAAGCATCTTTTGAATGATAAAGTAATTTCAGAAGATTGGCAAGGAAAATTAAAATATTTTCTATGTGGTTGTACTGTAAAACATTATCGTTTGAGGCGTGGTAATAATGGTTCGCTAGAGCAAGGATATGCCGTCGAGAGACCTTCAAGCATGTAAATTTATAAGGTGCTTTTTGTGAAAAAGTGTGGTGAATATTGGGGAGCTGGGCTTATGTCTGTCTGGTGAAGCAGCCTCGTTTGAGGGATGGTGACAACCATATAAAATAATTAGCAGGAAAACTAGCTTTAAGCGAAGCTGGGTTTTTTATAGACGGTTGTTTACAAGGCGGCGTGTGGTGGTTTGAAACGTTTTATTTAATGTTTTCTTTAAAGATGTAAAAATGTAAAAACAGTTATCTGTAAAATGAAGCGGAGGATTTGGGCTTTTGGCATGGTAGAGTGGCATAAATGGGGTGAGAGGACTGGAGAACAAGTCTGCAAATGAAGTGGAAAGCTGGGATGAAGCGTGTGAAAATTGGTATTGGTGCTGGGGGAGAAGCTTTTTGATATTGTGTGTGAAGCTTCGTCTTTTGGGTGGGAATATTTGCTTCAAGAAGCGGAATTGATCGGTATTTTTAGGAGCCTGCGCTCTTTGTGTTGGAGGGGGATGGGTGTAAGAATATTCAGAAAAGGCTTGCTTGTTGAATGTGGTCATTGTTTGAGGGTGTGCTGATCTGCCTGAGGGGCTGGTCGGAGGAAACTTCTGCAAAATGTTGGATTCTTGACAGAGCAGTGTGAGACGCTGAGGGGAAAAGTTTCATTTGTCCGCCTTCTGTAAAGATGGAAAAGCGTAAAAGCGTGAATCTGTGAAATGAAGCGGAGGATTTGGGCTTTTGGCGTGGTAGAGTGGCATAAATGGAGTGAGAGAACTAGGAGATGGAGAGCGCAAAAAGGCAAAAAGTGGAGAGAACAGTTCTTGCTCTTAAGTTTTCATGAAAAATCGTCCTGTGAGGCGTGGTGAGAGGTAGGGGATTTAAGAAATAGGATTGTTTACAGACGCGTGTTTATAGTGTAGCGCGGGTTGGCTATTTGGGCGTTTTGTTTGGCTGTTCTCTGTAAAGACGTAAAAGCGTAAAAATGTGTATCCGTAAAATGAAGTGAAGGATTTATGCGTTGTGTGGGCGTTTGTCTTTTAGGGTGGGGGATCATTTTTTTTAAGTGTTGATTTTTTTTTGAGATTTTGTTGCTGATTTTCATGTCATTTTTTCATGGCATAGGATTGGTTTTTCTTTATCGGGAGGAATATGATGATGGCTGAGGAACGTTGTCTTCCCTTACGTCGAAGAGGACGGAAAAAAGGGTCTTTGAATAAAACAACAAAGCGATTTAATGAAGCCCTTTTGACCGCCGCTGAGCAGGCGGGATCTCAGTATGGTGAGGACGGATTGGTATCTTATCTTCAATATCATGCTTTGAATAATCCCGTGCCTTTTTTTTCACTGTTGGCAAAAGTTTTGCCTCTTCAAGTGACGGGAGAAGCAGGAGGAGATGTCAAAACAGTTTCACGTATCGAGATCGTACCAGTGAAGTCAAAAAATACCGAACTGGAGAAGCGGGATTTTGAAGTATGAACCTGCGAAATGCAAGTTTGTGATATTGGAAAATGTTAAGTGAATGATGAGAGATGTCATCTTGAAAGGGCGCTGCTTTGGTGGATGATGCGTGAGCGCGTGTATTGAAGAAAATGATGCTTTCAAGAGATCTGGGCAAGAACTTGGGCGTGGTCCGTGGGGGCGTGGTCCGTAAGGGGGCACGGTTTTATGGATAAGGGGTGTGAAACTTGAGATCTGATACTGGGGAGGGATCTTGGGGGTGTTTTGAGAGATAGGCAAGTGTGAGGCTTGAGGATGGTGCGGTGCGGGGCATGAAATTCGAAGATGGTGTGTTTGTGTGGGCTTTGTTGTAGCGGACAGGTGAAATGGGGGCGGATACCGTGCTTTTGTGGGGGACAGGAGTGCGGTGTTTGAAGGGGCGGGGCTTTTGGGCCTTGGG
>NZ_NJPP01000041.1 GCF_002778015.1 Bartonella tribocorum
GCTTTTAAGCCCACCAGAAAGTATGAGGTATGAGAAACATCGCTTTTATTTCTTCCTCAGAAGCTTTTTCATCAAGCATTTGCAAAGCTTCATTACCCAACGAGATAATTCTCTCCGCTTCTGCAGGTGATGGCTTTTTGCCCGCTAACCAATGGAATGGAGGATTTTGCATCATCCTCGAACAAAAATTTGTACGGACTGTCTGCATTTTTGAAATCGGACATATGTTGTGTAATTCTATAGGCACGACCGCGCTATTGTCCTGTTTGGGAATTTGTTTGTTTTCCATAATTTTCTCCTTGTTTGTAATTTTTTGAATTTCGCACTCAGTTACGCCACGTTGCTTGCCAATCGATTTTGGTTGCATTTGCTCCAGCTTTTGAACGCCAGTAATCTCGAAACTTTGCGATTTCGACTTTCACACGCTCTGGAGGCAAGCCCTCTGCAAGTGCAAAATCGTAATCGGGTTCAAAGTCTTTAGGCAATCGACAGCCTCGAATCGCAAAGTTTCGAGATTATTGGCGTTCAAAAGCTGGAGCAAATGCAACCAAAACAGATTGGCAAACAACGTGGCGTAACTGGGTGCGAAAGGCTGTCGAGGATTTAGAAAAAACAAAAAACACGAACAAAAATGGTGGAAACAATGGAAACTTTTCAAAAAATAAAAGAACTTGTGGTGGTACCGGAGAGGCAATCCGTAACCTTATCGGTGCAACATAGCTTAGTGATGCTTCTACAAAACGCCATGCAACAGATGGCAGAATATGTAACACTGGAGTATCCTTGGACCTTGATCCGTGGCATGAAATTGACACCAGCACTAGAGGAACAAGCTTTAGAAGCTTATCAGACAGTCCAAAACTTACTTTCCTTGAAAGCGTCTGTTGAGGATATTGCAGAGGCTCTTGATGTTCTTGAAAGCGGTTTGACAATGCAAAAAGTTTCAAATCCAGAGGCACGTGCAAAGGCTTATATCACAGCTCTTAACGGCATTTCACTCTGGTCTTTGTTGCAAGCTGTTAAAAATCTTGTCCATCGGGTTCAAAGTCTTCAGGCAATCGACAGCCTCGATTAGCTTTAGACCGCTTGGCTTTTTTGAGAACGTTTTCTTGCTCGTGAAGGGATGGTTGGTTATCTACACCCGTTTCGATTTGATCTAATTGGCTTTTGAGAGCATCAACCTCGATTGGCTCTTCAACCAAATCGTTTGTTTCTAAATTTTCAGAATCAATTTCTTTTTTTGATAAAACGATAGTTTTATTTTTTTTATTATATATGTGGTTGTGGTTGGCATCATTAAGCATTGCTTGTGCATTGCTACAAGCATTGCTTAGAGCATCATTAGCATCATGCTTAGCATCCCTAAGCATACCACAAGCATCTTTTGTATTTTTATCCCACGTGGAGAAGCCAAAGGCATGTCAACAACCTTTGTTCCCTCTTGTGCTGATCTTGCGCAGTATTGTCGCGCTTTAGAAAGCGGGCTTTATGAACTAACTAAGAGAGTTTTTATCGCTGTTGAAAATACGCGCAACAAGGCATTGGGAGGCAAGCGCATCTCATTCGCGAGAATAGGCAAGCCTAGCCAAGAGCATCATGACAGTAGCAGTTTCAAAGCAGCTTAAAACAGCAAAGTAGTGAAAAGTACTGATAGTTTTGAGATTAGATATGCATTTAAATCGACAAAAAGGCATCTTACAAAGCGATTTAAAGATTTTATGATGAAAAACATCTGTAATATAAAAAGCTCTGTATGGTCAAATTTAAGGTAAATTAACCTATTGCTAAAAATAGAGGTTAAAACATGAAAATATTAAAACGAAGATTCTTTAAAAAACGTAAACAGCCGGTGCAAAAAAAGTTTATCGCAACAGCTGTTGGGTATGTCCCTTGGGGAGACGGAGCAGCAGAGTATTTTTACAACCTCTACGAATATGAAGACGGCACAAGAGAGTGTGAAAAGTTTGACGGTGGTCAGTATTACACCATACCAGAAAAGGCAGATTTTAGCACCAAAGCGCAAGTAAAAGCATGGGTTTATGGGTGTGCTGTTCCGAAAAGTATATTGAGTTATGAAGCGTTGATAGACAGTGCAAATAAGAAGATAGAAAGGCACGGTCAAGATACACTGATTTGTGAGATTACAGATGATGGTGAGAGAGGTTACCCATTGTCTTGTGATGAAATGGACCGTGAACTAGAAAAAGCACTTGATATTCAATTGAGTAGATACAAAAAAAGAAAACAAAATACAAAACATTAATCAAAGAAGCAAAACAAATTTTAGCAAGACCAATTGTAAAAGCGGCTTAGTTTTTTAATATAACTCTCTAATCCTTGCTTTTTAGAGGAGGGAGAGGTCAACGCATTGAACGAAGCATAGCATCACGTAAAATGGCGTTAATCCGCGTCTGGTAACCTTTTCCTTGACTCTTAAGCCATGCTAATACGTCTGAATCCACACGCACTGTTGTGATAGTTTTCGTTGGTTTATAGAATGGATTACGAACAGCATTTTTCCAGAATGCATCATCTAATGTTGGAATATCACTATGATCAATTGCACTGTCCGGCATTGCCGCTAGTTCATCAATTTTAATCCTTTGTTTATCCGTCAAAGGCGATAAATCACCTACGTCAATCTCATAACGAAATTTCTTCTTCATAACGTTTCCTCTCTTTCAAGTTGGCGCGCCGCGCTGAAATAATATCGAACACTTTGGCGCTTACCCCGATAGCAAAACAATAACATGAGGAGCTCATTTATTTTACTATTCCCAAAAATACAGCTAAGCAGCGTTCAATTTCCACCATTTTATCTGCATGAATGGAGCCAAAAGCTGGGCTAATTTTTTCACATCTTACCGTCATAATCTTATCAATCATGACTTGAGAAGTTTTTTGTAAACCATTTTTGCTGTCTTGTTGGAGAGTAATGCGAAGTAATGGTGCATCAACAAGTGTGCTGGTAATGGGTAAAACCGTTACGCTTGTATGTTCATTAAATTGATTGGCTTGAATGATTAACGCAGGTCTTGGTTTACCAAAATCGCCTTGCATAGCTATTGTGACGAGAGATCCACGCATCATTCTGTCCAGCCATCAATATCCATCAAAGATTGATCCATTAACAACTGCATAGATGTATCTGTTTTATCCATTTTTGCGACTAAGCGACATTGGCGGCGACACTCTTCTGCAAAGTTTGGTTGACGAGTATCTGGTACCCAAATTTGCATTAAGCGCAAACCTGCTTTTCTTTGTGCGTTGCGATGTTTTTGAACGCGTTCATTAACGTGCATTGTAGCCATAAAAAATCTCCATTATGTTTCATGTAACGTATAACATAGAAAAAAGTTACATGAAACAAAATTTTGAATAAATTCGCGAAATTCAATTTTTTATCCCGAAGGCTATAAAACATAATGTTATATGTTAATAATCAACAATATATTATTGAAATAATTGAAAAAACAATAAAACTCTGCTAAGATTTTTGCATATTTAAATACGAACTTAAGGTAACAAAAAACATGCTGAATAAAGTGATGTTAATTGGCTATTTAGGGGATGATCCCGAAAGCAAAACGATGACTTCTGGAGCAGAAATAGTCAATTTTCGTATGGCAACTTCTGAAAGCTATACAGACAAGGCAACCAATAAGAAAGTAGACAAAACAGAATGGCATTCCATTGTGGTTTTTAATCCGCATTTGGCAAAAATTGCTCTTCAGTATCTACACAAAGGTTCAAAGGTTTACATAGAAGGCAAATTACAAACCCGTAAATGGCAAGATAAAAATGGTCACGACCGTTACACAACAGAGATTGTTTTACCTCAATTCAAAGGCGAGTTGCATTTGCTTGATGCAAAGAAAGAGCAATCTGCGTCCTCTTCATCTGTCACTTCTAAAAGTTATGCTATCGCTTCAGGTGCTGATGATTATGGCGCATCTCTTAATGATAGCATGCCATTCTGATTGGTGGTGATAATGAATCAGTCAAGTGTGGGACAATGGTACGTACATAATAACATCATGATACATCATCAGATGCTGTTATCAAAGCATAATGATGTACCTGCTACTGGTTTTGAGATAGCGATAATCATTGTAGTTATGTTGACATTGGTTGTATTCATTTGGGGGCTAGCTAATGATAAAATAAAGATAAGCATGCTAACTATAATTATAGGTCTCTCTTTATCCGCATGGTTATTTATTTTGGATACGGAAACAGATTTAGCATCAGATAAAATTTGGCAAGGTGTTAGATAGACATCTGGGGAAGAGATAAATGGAAAAAACGAAAAGGCAAGGGCATCCTTAAAAATAGCGCGTTAATCAAGAAAAAATGGACATATCTTAGGAGTAAAAATGCCACGTGAACTCGTTAATCAATTGGCAATTGAAATGCGTGCTAAACGCTTCTGCTTGACCATAGAAGAGGCTAAAAATCCGCTTGCTGGGTCTTATGTTGGGCGGCTTTGTTTGCAAGGCGTGCTTACTCAAGATCAGTATGATGCTACGCAAAAATATCTTGAAGTGAGAAATGACTATTCGTGTGCAAAAGGTTTGCCAAGCGCTGTTTATGATGAAATGCCATCATCTTCTGATGACAAAGCAAGAGAGAAGTGGGTTGAACGTGCAACAGAACAGTTTTGTAACATGCAAGAGGTAATCAAAGAAACACAATGCCTCTATAAACAGTATAATCTTTATGCGGCTCTACAATATCTTGTTAGTGAAGATCAAACGTTGCCATATCTTATAAATTCATTGCAGATTGCTCTGAATGCGCTTCATAGACATTTTACGCAAAAGCGCAAAAAAGACTATTGAATAGTAGGCTTTAGAGTGTTATATTTTTATATAATACTGAAGGGAGCGTTTTATGCACACAACAAAATTACGTAAAGTTGGAGGATCAGTGATGCTTTCCATCCCACCTGCATTGCTTGATGTTCTTCACTTGACTGAAAATACCGAAGTTGGTTTGGCTATTGATAATGGTCGTCTTGTCGTGGGACCATCAGTCCAGCCGCGATACACGATGGCTGAGTTATTAGCTGCCTCCGATTATTCGCAACCACAATCACCTGAAGACCGTGAGTGGGTTGATTCCTCTGCTGTAGGGGGCGAGCTTATATGAGGTGTGGTGATATCTATATGGTAGATTTGGAACCAATCCAAGGACGAGAGCAGCGTGGGTACCGTCCTATCGTCATTGTTTCTCCTGATGATTTTAATCAAGCAACAGGTTTACCAGTTATTTTGCCGATCATAAGTGGTGGAAATTTTGTTCGCCGTATTGGATTTGCAGTGCCGCTTACGGGTACAAGAACGAGGGGTGTTATTCGTTGCGATCAGCCTCGTGTTCTCGATTTGGTGGTGCGCAATGGGCGTAAAGTAGAAAGTTTGCCAACAGCTATTATGAATGAAGTATTAGCGAAGGTTGTCACGATCTTTAGTTGATCAATTATATGTACGATCCAGTCTTTCAGATAAGATATTACCACATCTTGTAAGTTCATTACGGATTGTTCTAAATGCTCTACAGAAATATTTTGACAAAAAACTAAATGGTAGATGTTTTATGTTGTTTCTTTCGCTTTGACGTGAAACGTTTTTCTGTACAATTCGTTGTATTTGTATTACAATGAATACAAAGATGAGGACTGCGTTATGACGATATCTATTCGGTTGCCAAGTGATCTCGAAACACGTTTGAATAATTTAGCTGCTAAGACAGGACGTACAAAGTCTTTTTATTTACGCGAGATTATTGAACGTGGAATAGAGGAAGCGGAGGATTATTATTTAGCTTCACAAGTAAGAGAGCGTGTTCGAAGGGGAGAGGGTACTTTTTATAGCTCTGAAGAGGTGAGGAAAGAGCTTGGCTTGGACGATTAGATATGAAAAAAAAGCTCTTAGTTTTTTAAAAAAATGCAATAAAAAAGAAGCACGGAGGATTGTTGATTTTTTAGATCAACACGTTGCTCCTCTTGAAGATGTGCGTGTAATAGGTAAGCCCTTAAAAGGACAATTATCAGGTTTATGGAGATATCGTGTAGGAGATTACAGGATACTTTGTGAACTCTATGATAAGGAGCTTGTCGTATTAGTTTTGGCTGTTGGACATAGAAAAAATATATATAAAGGTTAAGGCAAATCTTTTATAAAATATTTTGGTTCTTAATCAAGGATTAAAAGGAGTAATACCGCGCAACTAATTAGAGCAGTTGTTAATAAAAAGAAATAAGCGGGAATTTTCAATTTAAAGCGCCAAAGTAAGTTAATGATGATGGACATTATACTAATAAATATGAATATTTCTATTATAATGATGAAATCATCAAATGTTATATGTCGTTGAGGTTTTTCATAATCAGAAACAGTGGAAAATGAAATGTTATATTGATTAATTCCACTATCTGATAAAATCTTTTCTGCTTCGTATTGCTTTTGTAAAACTTTACTTCTTTCATATAAACTTTGTTCAATATTAGCAGATTGATAATGAATAGGGAGTTCACTATTGGCGTAATCAGTAAGAAAAAGCACACTGATTACTATGACGAATAAGTAACTTATTTTTTTTGCTGATAAATAATTCATTATTTCTTTTATGGCTGGAGTTTAAGTATATATTAAAGATTAAGGAAAAATGCTTAGTAAATATTTTGACTGTTAGACAATTTTCCAAATAAATTTGATCAATGCTATAATCGCTACGATCCCTACAATTTCATCTAAATTTTCTATTATTATAGCAATAAAAATTAATACTCCTAAAAATGCTATTCCTAATACAGGATAAAATACAAAGGCTGCTGCCATAGCTGTATAGCATCCTGTTTGGAATTGGAGGGACAAGAGCTCATAAAATGCGCTGTCAATATTTTCATCTTTTAAACTTAGCTTTTCTTCTCTTGCACATGCACGTAGTATCAAAAAATACGATACAAATGCTACAAATATTGGTACAATTAATTTATCTTGTTGTTGATTGTCTAATCCGAAGGGATTAAAACCCAGTATCATAAAGCCAATTATAGCAAAGAACGGTAAAAACAAAATTAGTGTAAATGTCTTTTTAATTCTATATGAAACTTCTTTTTTGAAAAATAACACTGAAATCCCCCCCTTTTTATTAATTGTCAGTCATATAATTGATTCGTTTAGATAATACAATTGTGAGTGGTTGGTTGCTAAAGACACTATATTTAGGTAATAAAATAAAAAAATATACAATATCATGATTTTTTTGTTGACAGGATATGAAAAATAGTGTTTTATGGCGCTGCTGTACTGGTCGAATTGCGTCTAAAATTACAGTAGAGAATTTTTCATTAACTCCTTTGTTAAATTGACATGATGATTTAGAGCTCTGCGTTTTGCGGGGTTTTTTGTTATTTGGAGAAAGTATTTTATGACATCACAAAATACAGGGCAGGCTCCACAACTTAAAAAAAAAAGCAGATACCACCAAAAGCAGGACAAGGGCGTGTCAAAGATGTACCAAATAAGAATACACATTATAAATAAAAACACAATAAAGTCAATAGTTTGTTTGCATTTATTTTATATGAATCCACTTAAGAATCCATCTTTTTATGCGTGTTTAAATTGATTATTTTTTATATAGGATTGGCATGTATGAATAGACCATAAAAAGAAATCATGATGTAAATATTATAACGCATGGGTGCATTCAAATGAAATGAAAAGCAGATATCATTCATAACAGTTTATAAATTTTATGATACGTTTTTATCACAGCACAAATTACATTGTTTAAAATTTAGTTGTTTGGAATTATCCATAATATACGTTTAAAGATCACATTTTGTTTTAAGATTGGTTTGTTTAATCGTATAAAGACCAAAATTATTGTTTCCCAAAATTGGGGAGCAAAAAATCTATATCTCTTATAACAATATTTTATTACCTATTATAGGTAATCATTTGAAACTGTCATAAGCTTATGGGTTTAATTTAAAAGATTACATAAAAGGATTTAAAGACAAGATTGATTTTATAACCACGGTATTTTTTTATGGGGGTAGGAAATCAAGGTAATGAAATTCAAAACGTCATATCTTATGAAATTGAAAGCCTTTATGAATGATCCAACGCAAGCAAGCAAAAAACGTTTTAAGAGTATAAATTGAAAGATATGAAAGCAAACGAGGTCAATCCAAATTTGGATTGAGTGATTTTAGTCTCCTCAAATTTGAGGGCATCTCTTTAGACAAGAGAAGCAAACAAACTTCAAAACCGCTGTAACTTCATAAGGCATGGAATTTTTCTAAATTTTTAGACAAAACGCCATTGTTTAAAGAATGCTCTATTCTAAAGATAACGAGCTCGAATTTGAGCTGGTTGATTTTGCCAACTCAAAATTGAGCCAGCTTATTTGTAAAAAGTTACATTTAAAGAAAAGTGAAAATACGCTTATGAGACCCTCTCTAAGTGAACGTTTAAACGTTTGAAACTGATGTTTATAACAGTTTTTAAAGCCTTACCTTTGATAAAAGCGGTTGTTTATTTATCTTATGAGAGATTGTTTTGAAAACCAACGTTTACAGATGTAAAAAGAACGTTTTAAAAAAGACATTAGTCTAATAGGCATTTGCTTTTGATTGTATTGAGATGAATCTAAAAAGCGTTTTGATTTTATAATGTAAGTTATTTCAATTTACTCAACTCAATTTTAAAGTCAGTATATTGAAACGTTTTAAAAGAAGCATTTTGATCATGTGCTTTATTTCAAATGACCACCTTACAAAGGAGGAGTTATGATTAATACGTTTGAGAGAAACGAAAAGCATTTATAGGCTTTCTCATTCAAAAGGGTGATTAAAGATCATACGTATCATTTACATTCCTTTTGATAAGTTTTCATATCTCTAATAGAGCGCTTGTAATATAATACGTTTTGTATATATGTGTCATTACTTTGATTAGGGTTGATTCATAAGGATAGACATTTGAAAGCCGCGTCATATCATTTGGCACGGCTTTTTTTGCATTCTCTCTTTTATGATGGGTTTATAACCATAAAGAAGGCGCTCCCATGTCTATTTTTATTCTGTTTTATCAATAATCTTAACAACATTATCGCTTTGATAAACCTCACAATTTTTTGGAACCAACTTTGCTTTGCTTTTTGTATTGATTGTTGCATTGCTATAAGCACGCCCCCAGATCGTTGCACAATGTGAGATTTTTGCATTGCCATAAACAGAGCTATAAACCTCACAAGAGCTCCCCACACGCGCATTGCCATAGACCTTGCCATAAATCTTTGCACGACCATTAATCACAGCATAATTATAAATTTTCGCATGGCTATAAATGCAAGCAGAGCCACAAACCTTGGCATGACCATAGACGCGGGCATAACTAAAAACCGTAGCATCATAAGAAACATGGGCATGGTCATAAATCTTTGCATATTGAGAGATAAAAGCCTTGCTATAGACCTCAGCATTGCCATAGACTAGACCACAGACTTGCGAATAATGCCGTATTTTTGCATTGTCATAAACACGGGCATGACCATAGACGCAAGCATCATCATAGACCCAGCAATTGCCATCATGTGATAAGTTACTTTCCTTTTCGATAAAACCGCCTAAATCACCCGCCTTTATATCATCGAAATCTTTTAAAGCCCGAATGCGATAAAGGTTGATAATATTACGAGTAAGAGCATGTTTGATTTTTTTATTTCACTGGTTAATTCATATTTTTTACACATAGGGATACCCTCACAATCTAATGTGATAAACGTTTTCTAAAATTTGGAATGGAAAATTGGATTGAAAGGAGGCGCCCCCGCCGCGCCTGTACTTTCATTTACACAGCTTTATTAATTGGACCCAGACAATCTCTAATGATCCATAAGGGGAAAGCTGTTCAATATAGGTTTTTWTTTTAGTAGACCCGCCGATATTTTCACGAATAATAGCAATGCCGTAAATATTGGCATTTTCATAAACATGCACGTTATTTGCTATACGAGCGTTTTCATAAACCCTAGCATTGTCATAAATATAGGCATTATCATAAATAATAGCCTTGCCATACACATGGGCATTCCCATAGATATAACCAGCAACGATAGCATTGTTATAAACCCTTGCGTTTTCATAAACATGACCATTTTTAAACACAAGAGCATCATCATAAACCCAGAAGTTGCCATCATGTGAAAGATTGCTTTCTTTTTCAATAAAGCCCCCCAAAGCACCAGCTTTAATATCAGAAAAGTCTTTTAATGCTTTAATGCGATAAAGAGTATGATTCCCTAATACACGTGTTTCATTTGTGAGTGCGAACTTTTTTTGCATAACACAATTCCTTTATAAAAAGATTACATTTTAGAATGAGATGGTTAAAGGGGGCGCCCCCGCCGCGTCCGAGCGTTATTTAAGCAGCTTTATTTTCACTAATCTTTACAACGGTATCATTTTCATAAATTTCACAATCTTCAGGAATCCCATATGCATAGTAAAAGTTTTGTTTGACATATGAATAACCATCTCTTTTTAACCTTGCATTGCCATGCACCAAACCTCTAATGGTGTGATAACCAGTCACTTTAGCATTGCCATAAACAGAACCGTAGACTTGAGTATACCCTCCCACGCTAGCATTGCCATAAACCTTGCCATAAATTTTAGCAGCACCACTGATAACAGCATGATCATAAACCACGGCATTGCCATAAATACGCGCATTTCCTGATAATTTTGCATTGCCATAAACCCGCCCACAAACCCAAGCATTATTAGAAAGATGCGCATTGTCATAAACATAAGCATTTGCATAAACGCGGGCGTGATTACAGATATGAGCATTGCCATAAACAAAGCCCATTATAATAGCGTTATTAAAAACCTTGGCATTTTCATAAATATGGGCTGGATTTAAAACAAGAGCATTGTCATAGACCCAGCAATTGCCATCATGAGAGAGGTTGTTTTCACTTTCAATAAATCCCCCTAGATCGCCTTTTTAACATCTCCAAAATCTCTTAAAGCACGTATACGGTATAAGAAATGACCAGCTACGCAATCCATTTCACTAGTAAATTCATATTTTTTAGATGTTTTTTTCTTATTAATGGGGGTGTTTTTTGAGATATTTGTCATATTTAAAACCTAATCGTTAGAAAGTTTCTATTGACACCCTATAAGAGCATCGGGCGCTAGAAACACGGCGATTAGTCCGTTGTTACGCTTTTCTCATAAGAGTATTGTATGGCGTAACTACACCCGACAAAATCATCATATATGCTAATCACAGCATAAAAGAAAGTCAGTATTTTAAAGACATGGGAGAGGTTGTTTCGTAACCTATCCGCTAATCGTTAAGTGTTTCTATCACTTGATTATTTATATAACAAAATACGTATTTATTGTCAAATAATATTTTATCTTTTTTTGATATTTTTTTGTATTTTTTAAATACGTTGTGTATTAATGTTATCTTATGCTTATGAATTTCTGCTTTTATATTTATATGCTTTTAAAGCTATATTATAGGATTTATGAAACGATTGCGTTATGTTTTGAATTATACATTTATAATATTTAGAAACGCTCTCATAATGCGTATTTTTATCTTTATAACCTATCTACTTTTTCACTAAATTGTTTTTAATTTTTTTGTGAATTTTGTTTATAACACATTTATCATTTGAACTATCTTAATAAGCACCGCGTTCTTATAACCAATGCATTCATTTGCATTTTTGCTTTATTTAAACAAAGCTACTGTTTTTACGCATTCTTTATAACTGTTATGTTCTTTATAGCCATGGCATCATTTTTCATTTTCATAAGAGAAAAGATAAATAGGATATAGGATAATTACGATTTATAGACTGTTATGAAAACATCTAAAGAG
>NZ_NJPP01000042.1 GCF_002778015.1 Bartonella tribocorum
CTCGTTCTCGTTCAACGCGGTCTCCTTCTTGTGCCACAAGGCGCCCCAAACGGTTATGGCGCCCTCTTATGATGGTTTGCATTTCATTGAGTTCACCACCTTGAAGAAAAGAGCGCCTGCCATAAAACACCACGCTTTGTTGTTCATCTTTGCCAACCGATCTATCAATTGCAAAGGGTAAGCCGCTTTCATGTTTCATGTTAAAACCTCAATAAAATCTTGAATTGTTCGCGAACATCAGCACGCAAAGGAATGTTGATCGGTGTTTTGAGAATTTCTACACCACCCTCTAGCTCATGGGCTTCAAGCCACAATTTACCAATGGGAATATCTTGTTTTGGAATGCCGTGAACCAAAACCGAAACAGAGGCGGCTTGTTTGTTCTCAACATCCTCAAAATCTGTGCGGGCTGAAAGAAACAGCATGGTGCCAGTTGGGGAAGGATTAAATCTGTTACCACAATGGCTGTAGGCGCCATCGATCGCTTGTTCAATAGGCTGGACAATGTTGCATCTTCGATACCCAATCAGAGCATTGTTTGCGTTTCTTAAAGCCAAATAAAGGGGACGGTTTTGGAACCACTCTGCCATAAGGATATCGCGTTCATGTTTTTTAACCGAACACCACGGAAAATTTGCCAAATCCCAAGGATAATCGATTTGGTTCCAGCTTAATTCCTCGTCAAAGTCATCAATCCAGTTGCCAATAAGCTTGCCTTCTTCTTTTGTGAGCGTGTGATTAATTTCTGTTGTGCGTCCAAAGGAAAACAGAGTGTCACGAGCTGTTAAGCGCACGCCACTCTCAAAATCCAGCATGCTGTCATCAAGGCGTGACATATCGCATTCTGTGGCCCCCACATCATAACCATAGGTGCTACGTCGAAAATCAGAGCGAAAGCTTTTGGAAAGTCCCACAATCGCTTCAATAGCCTCAAGAGAGTTTTGTTCAGGCAATTGATCAAAATCAAGTTGAAAGGAATTCCACCATGCACGCTCAGACCATGCGGGTGTAAAACGCGCAGAAAGTTCTAACCATTGAAGTCCCAACTCTATTGCAGCAACAGAGCCACGCAGGCGCTGCCATGCAAGCCCTTGATCAATCAAATCATAGAGGTTTGGAACATAAGGTGTGAGTTCACCAAGTCCATATTCTTCAATCAACCATGGCAAAAAGCGGGGAGGGCGTGTGATCAGTTTTGCACGGGAAATCCCCAAAACAGCCCCATCAACATCTTGATGAAAATCACAAGCATCGGCAAGGCATTTCTCAAATTCTGTTGCATGTGAGGGGAGCAGCGAGCCAACCATTAGCGCGCCCGCCCTTTAAAGTTTAAGGTGATTTTGCCAATCGATAAGATTTCTTCATCACAAACCACACTGTCCTTTGTTGGCGTAATGGCAATTACTTTCTGGACACCAGCTATCATCAGCTTTGAAACCCACCACGAGAGGCTTAATTCACGACCAATAGCTTGTTCTTGTTTCCAAGCTGTGCGTAAATTTGCTTCCATTGTCGTGAGAATTTTCAAAGATGTTTCCGGCAACAGCCAAACATCGGCTTCTAAGTCCAGCACTTTTTTGACAGCAGCATGCACAATAATGGTATCATTGGTCATGATGATATTTTTTCTATGAAGCGCTTGTGAAACTGTTTGTAAGAGATCTTCAGAGGCTGTTCCTTCTTCATTGTTGCCAAAAATAGCAACATAGATGGTTGGATCTTTGCCTTTACGATAAATAATGGCATCTTTCACTCGACTATCGGCTGTTAAGGCGATAAGCTTGTAATAGGGTTCTGTTCCACTTCCGTTTCCCCCACGGGCATGAAGCTGTATGCGTTCACGATACCTCTCATCACTCTCACCCTCTATGCGGGCAATACCATGCCAGTTTCCCAAAGCATCAAGAGATTCACCAGTAGCAAAATCAAGAATATTATTGCGTGCTGCCTCGTTGATGCGCTGTCTTAAAAGCAGTTCTCGATAGCTAAAAGCCTCTATGACTTTTACGGCTGGATCACTTTCCAAAAATGTATATTCGGGTAAAAGTTCTTTTAAATGGGCAAGAACAGCAGCGCGGATTTCCTCAAAAGAAAGTTCTGTAATAATTTCCGGTTTTGCAAGTGCTCTACTCATTGTATCAATAATCCTTCCATGGTAATGGGCTTTCCTGATGGCAAATACATGCCCTCAAAGGACAGAGAAACTTGTCCGGTTCCAAGCATTTTAAAATCAATCTTTTTGAGCTTAAAACGCGGTTCCCACTTGTCTAAAGCCTCCGCAACGGCGGCATAAAGAGCAACGGCAAAAGCATTATTCACTGGTGCATCAATGAGTTCAGCAATGCGTGAACCATAATCACGCCGCATCACCCGCGTGCCAATGCGTGTTGATAAGATATCAATAATCGACTGCCGCAAATGCTCTATGCCAACCAATGGTTTACCTGTTGTACGGTCCATTCCACTGTTCAATTCGGACCTCCTGTCATGGAACCACCAAGGGAAACACCTCCGTGCACATGGGTTGCGCCTACATTGGTGCCGTTATGCTTTAATTCCCTTGAATTGATGGAAACCTCATTGTCTGAATGAAGAGAAACCCCATCTTGTGAACGGAGTGAAATGTTCCCCTCTGCTTTTACAGAAATGTTGCCCCTTGCCTTTAAACTCAGATCACGTTCTGAGGTGATTTTGATGCCCTCTGGTGCACTAAGCTCTAGCTTACCAGCATCCCCTTTGAGTGAAACGCCATCAGAGATGGTTAGGATAAACTTTCCACCCGATTTTATATTAAGGGTATAGGTGTTTTGTTCATCATCATATTCAAGGCTGGTGCCATCGGGATAAAGTGTTTTATGAATATTGCCCTTATCAGCTGCTTGGTTCGCATCGGTATGAATCGAGCCAACAATCACCCCTTGTGATAAATCGCCTGATGATGAGACAACAATGACTTGCTCTCCAACATCGCGCCCCTCATAAGAGCATGTTTTACCGGCGCGGGCTTGGGTATCTGGAATCCAGTCACTGATAAGATTTCCAGTTTTTACGCGATAGCGTGCGTTTTTATGGTCAACATGGCTAATTTCCCCTACCACAACCATATTGGCTACGCGCCTCTTTAAATCCGTGATTTCTTTATCGCGTCGCTCTAACATGGTCATCTTCAATTTTATGGTATTTGTCTTTGTTTCCCGTACCTGTTTCTGGTTTAAACCCGACAAGGGGTTCAACAATTCCTGCGATTGCATTTCCTTCGTCAAAATTGGGGGTATTTGTAACATAAGTCACGTCAAAGGTTAAAATTGCACCGTGGAGCGCTAGGGCACCATTATCACCAAAGGCAAAAGCAATATTTTGCAGGCGGCATGTCTCAACGGTGTTGTTAAGATTGGGGTTGGCATAAAAAATCTCTTCAACTTCCCATGCTAATTGGTCAACAAAGCGTGCACCCTCTTCACATGTTGCATAGCATTCAACATCCACCGTTAAAACACGTCGCCTTAAGCCAAAATCATGTCCATCTTCAATGGTTTCACTTTGCGTTGAGATATTAATAGCTGGCATTGTTTCAATAAATAAATTGAAGTCACGCATATTGAAAACATTGTCACCAGCCACTGTTTTTGCTGCCTTTATCAAAGCAACAAATGTTTCCCTTATCGTCTCGCGGGGGTGCATGGGAGCTCCTGTTCAATTAAGTGTATAAAGTGATTGACTAGGATTAATAATGATACTATTATTGGTTATGAGTAATAAAGTTGAAAAAATAATCAGCTTGATGAAAGCATCACCAAAGAACATTAAGTTTTCAGATTTGTTGGCTGTATGTGTCTATTTCTTTGGAGAACCACGGAACAATGGTACAAGCCACTTTGTTTTTAAAACACCGTGGCTTGGTGATCCTCGTGTGAATATTCAAAAAGATTCTGGTAATAAAGCAAAAGCTTATCAGGTTAAACAAGTCTTACAAGCGATAGAAAGGATGAAACATGAACAATAATCATTATACATATCGTGTTTTGTGGTCGCAAGAAGATGAGGAATATGTCGGATTATGTGCAGAATTCCCATCCCTTTCATGGTTAGACGCTCAAGCAGAGAACGCTTTAAAAGGCATTATGGATCTCGTTTCAGAGGTTGTTGAGGATATGCAACACAGCGGAGAAGAAGTTCCCGTGCCTTTGTCACATGGTAAATATAGTGGTAAGTTTCAATTAAGAATTCCACCAGAACTTCATAGAAAACTCGCAATTCAAGCCGCCGAAAATGGTGTAAGTTTAAATAGATATATTTCTTCTAAACTTTAAAGCTTTATACGTGCCAAAAGAAGATTAATTTTTATGAAAACCCCTCAATTAAAACAAATACCCGTTTTCAAAACGGATGAAGAAGCAGAAATCTTTATTGATACTGCTAATCTTGCGGATTACGATTTAACTGGTTTTAAACCTGTTTATTTTGAATTCTTACCTAAAGAAGCTTCTATAAATATTCGCTTGCCTCAAGCACTTATGAAAGCTTTAAAGGAAAAAGCGAAAAATCAAGCTATTCCTTATACACGCTATGTCAGACATTTGATCGAAAAAGATTTACGAACAAGTCACTGTAATTAACTTTGCGCCTATTATTAATAATAGAGCAAACAGAGAGACATTAAAATGTGTTATAGTATAAACAAAAGCCTTATAACCCAACTGCTTTACGTAAAATGTCATCGACTTTTGATTGCCACCCACGACCCAAGGCTTTAAGTTTTTTTAAAACATCTGGTGACAAACGAATTGATACTTGCTCTTTAGGGTTATCAATTTGTGGTCGCCCTCGAGAACGTTTAATGCTTTCAGCTAAATCAGGAAATACTTCTGCAAATGATTTTGCTTGAGCAATTTGTTCATCTGTCGCTTCTGGAGCGTCTGGATCATATGCAATTTCTTTTTGAATTTCAGCCTCTTCTTCATCGGTGAGAGGTTTAATATATGGATATTTCGTCATAATATTAAACTCCTTTCTTTTTTGCTCGCACGTCTCATAGAAATGATAGAAACCGCTTCATCGCCAAGTGTAGCAAAAACGACTGCAATAACATTATTGGTAAAAACATTAATAGCCATAAAACGTCCTTGCTTTGCTGGAAGGATGATCGCTGTTTCAAAAAATTCTATTTGAAGATCAGCAAAATCAAGCCCATGTTTTTCAATGTTTTTGTGTCGTTTAATTTCATCATAAGTAATAATCATAAATTAATGTATTACATTTATTCAAAGAGGTCAATAATAAAAGTGATACAAAATATCTTTAGTGTTTATTTCCTTTAAATTTCTCTTGGTAACATCAGCGTTCCTGTGCACGTAAAATAAGCTTATACATGCCAGATTCCGAAGCCTGTACATCCGTCACAATAAAATGCTCTTGAGAAAAGCTATCTTTCGTACTTTCAAGCGTCATAACTACAACGCTATCTTGAGGTTTTGGTGGTATTCCCCCGATATCATTGATACAAATATCAAGTTCCTTTTTTGCGATTGTGGTGGGGATTCTGCCACCAGCCTCCGATTCCGAATGCTTAATGGTGTAAATCGCTGTAATTTGAAACGATTGTTGATTATCCTTTCGCGTGTAGATGACGGGTTGCCCAAAGGTGTTGCGCACGTCTTGAATCATTTGGTTTAGCAACCCGTTCCATCGCATGTTATTTTCCTCCACTGACCGCTTTAAAGAGCATTTCAGGGCGTGTGCAGATGTAAAGCGGATAGCTATAGACCTCTGGTTTTACCCATGCATTACGGTCGTGATCAACGATCAGCATGGTGTAGAGAGGTTTTCCAACCGTGTTGGCAAAATCCAAACTTTCTCCAGGAGAAAAGGTTTTTTGAAATACTCCCGGTGCATTGGCAGGCAAGAATTGACATTCATCAGGCTTAATGCCTATGGCGCGTTTTGTCCCAGCTTTTGCACTCACATTATAGTTGTGAATACTCCGGTAGTTAATGAAAGTAGCACCCGCAAAGTCAAAACTGCCAAAGCTTCCAGAACCAATTGCGCTTGGTGTTGCAACACCTCCAGCACTATTGAGTGTTTGTGCAAGCGCTGTGTTGAGATAGGTTTCACGAATTGTTTTATGGTTTTTCAATTTGGAGAAAAATTCATTTCCACAAAGCCCAATAATGCGTGAACGATCAGAAAACGCTCCCTTTGAAGCTTCAATCATTTTCATAATGACTTGATCAACATGGTCCGCAACATTGGTTGTCTCAACATTGAGTTTAAAATCAATTGGCTTTGGTGGTGCGATTTCCCATTCCTTGTACCAATCGACAATGACAGAGCCGTCGGCATCAAGCACAACACCTTGAACAGCGCCAAGCTGCATGTTTTCCCATGTCAATTCGATTTCAGAAATCAGTTTCTTTTGTTTTCTAGCAATATATTTCATTGCTGTCTCGAGTTGATCTTCTGTCCCAAATTCACGTCGGTTTTGGATTTCCTCTGATTTCACCGTGTCACTTTTGGCAATCCGTGTTGTTTTGAAAAACCGAAGATTACGTCCATCTCTATCACCTTCTGCCAAGGGGGCGCCACGTTCACTGGTTTGAATCAAGGACAATGTATTGTCACGTCTTTCAATACCAACCACTGTGGTGCTTGTTTCCACTTCCTCAAAAAGATTAAGAGAACTAATAAGCCCCGGTTGAAACTCATAGTTTTCAATCGCTTTCATCATGGTGGTGGCTGAGAAAGCATCATGTTTAAAAAAATTCATATCCATGTGCGCATTCTCCTATCGCAATAAAATATTGTTATGGTCTTCAAGAGACTGAATGGCAGCACTTTTTTGTTCATCTGTAATGGCATCTGGCCATAGTAGTTCAGAAGCCTTTACAGTGCATAAGCGTGCTGTCATCATGGCACGTTGATCTGCCTCTGTTGCATCAACAGTGGCAAAAGAAATCCCCGCAGGGATTTGACTGCCATCTGATGCTGCTGGATTAAGGGGGGTATATTTTTTTGACGCGGTAATTTTCCCCATGATAGTTCCTGCTTCGATGAATGCTCCTGATGCAAAAACCACTTCTTCATTTGACATATCTGGATCGTAGGGTCCAAGATAAGCGCCATTGCGTGCGTCTTCATAAAAAACTTGACTCATTTTATTGCCCTCCAAGCTGTTTCCCATTTTGCATAAATTTTTTCCTTGCTCGTCCCATCCCTATGGGGAGCTGTGGTTGATAGTTTTAAAGATGAACTTTTCGAGACAGCGGCGGTTAACACAACATTTTTTGCTTTCTCAACACTCATGCCGCTTTTAATGGCTTTTGCTGCATCAAAAGAAACGCCTAAGCGCTTTGCTTGCCTTTCAAGGTTTGTCAGTGCCTCGCCACGTTTTCTTTCCTTTTCAAGAGCAGCTTTTACGCTTTCTTGTTTATCTTCGTCCTCATCTTCGTCTTCGTTTTCCTCTTCGTCGTCGAAGTCTTGAGTGTCTTCGTCAATGTCATTATCATTTTCGTCCTCTTCGTCCTCATTGATGACGTCGACAATTTTTTCATCATCGTCTTCTTCGGCGCGGTATAGGGTGCGTGCCATGTGTTTTGTCCTTCTTTTGTTGCTGTTGGGGTTTGTGATATGGAATCCGTTAAGGCTTCCAAAGCTTGCGCAAGAGTGCCCTGCGCATCTGCTAATCCAAGCTCTAAAGCTTGGGTGCCTATAAAAGTTTCTGCTTTTGTGTCACGAATTGCGTCCGCACTCAGAGGTCTGTTTTTTGCAACCCAATCGACAAACATTTCGTAGAGCAGGGCGCAATCGGCTTGCATTTTTATTTGTGCTGTATCGCTCAAGGGTTCGTGAGGATTGCCATGCGTTTTGTGATCACCTTCAAAAACAAAGGTCCATTTAAGCCCCTGTTTCTCATCTGCACGAGATTGGTCAAGATGGGCGCAAACAACCCCAATGGAGCCTACAACACCGGTGCGTGCAACCCATATTTGAGAAGCCGCACAAGCAATGGCATAAGCCGCCGAGCAAGCAAATTCATTGGCATGCGCCCAAATGGGTTTATTGTATTGTTTTGAAAGGGTTTGAAACTCTTCAACCAAATCAAAGATGCCACCGGCTTCTCCACCACCACTGTCAATATCAAGTAAGACAGCCTTCACATCAGGCTGTGCCATGGCTTCACGAAAAGAAGCTTTTAACCCTTCATAAGAAGTCAAGCCCGATAAAGCTCCAAGCCATGCACCGCGGCGTACAAGCGTGCCATGAACCGGTATTATAGCAACATTGTTTTGCACCACGTAAGTTTCTGGTGGTCTTAAAGCTTCTGTATTCCCTTGCGAATAAGCTTCAATGGGAAACTTTTCACCTGCAAAAAGCCGTGGAGCAAGAGCATTAAGGATAATGTCAAGCTTTGTGGAGGCAAGCATGTGTGGAACCCCAAAAAGCCGTGATGCCAAAAACGGCATATCAAGATTATTCACCATTTTTATGTGCCTTACTGTCTTGGTTACTTTCATAAGTCTCTGAATCTTCATTATCAATTGCTTGATTTTCACCAGAAGGTGCTGCCATATCCGTGTCAAAAGATAAGCCGCGTGCACGAGCGTCTGTGTGTTCTTCCTCAAGTTCGGCATGAATGCTGTCGATATCAAAGCCGCGCTCGGCCAGTGCCATGCGTCGTGTTTTCAAGCCTGCACGTATTTCTTCTTTTTCTGCCGAAATATCTTTGTTTGGATCAATCATTTCAAGCGGGGGTGCAAAGCTTTCACATTGAAGCCATGGTAAAGGATTTTCTTCCCATCCGGGTAAGTGAACGCGTCCAGAAAGTACTGCCATTTCAACAAAACGTTCCCAAACAATTCGGTTAAACTGAAAGGCAATGATATGTTCACGCCATTGTTTGACATGCCGTCTAAACTGAATGATAGAGGTTCGCACATTGGAGAAGTTCCCCCGCGTAACGTCTCCAGTAACAACGGCATAAGGCATATTGAGAGCCGAGCAAATTTTTAAAATATTGCGAAATTGGAAAGCCTCATAAGAACCTCCAACCTCAACAGGATTAGAGAATGTAACATCTTTATTCTCTCCTAAATAAAGAGATGCACCGGGTGCAATGGCAGGTGCTTCGTATTCTTCTTCAACGTCGTTTTTATCACGATTATCGGATAATTTTGCGACGTTTGGGGAATTGTCCTTGACAAACGCTGCGAAAAGAGCCGCCGTCCTTTTTCGATCAAGTTCTGCATCATCATAGGATTCGAGTTGAAAGATTTTTGTCATAGAGCGCGTTATTTTGGGAGAACCGCGCAATTGTCCGGCAATCCGGCGTTCTTTTATATGAAGGACCATTTCAGCAGGCACACGTATGCGGTCTTGGCTCTTAAAGGCTCTGTTTGCAGGGCAATCATCATAGGGATGATGTTCCCAGAAATGATAAGCAACGCGCTTACCACTTGCATTAAACTCAATTCCCATACGAATGTAATTGCCTTCAATCTCAGCAGCTCCATTGTAAGTAAGATCCAGCATTTCAGTAGGATAAACTTGCAACTGAAGAGGCACACCAGAGCGCCCATAAAGGTCAACATAATGCAATCTTACAAAGCATTCTCCGGTTAAAAAGACCTCTCGGGCAATGGTTGCTTGCAGACCATAAAAGTTGGCATCTTCATCGTAGTCTGCTTCATCAGCCCATTGCCACCATAAGTCTAAAAGCTTTTTCTTTTCTTCTTGAAAACCTTCAATGCGAGGATAAGGTTTAATCCCATCACTGACAGCCGCAGAGACCCATTCCTCCGTTGCAGATCCATAAAGAGATTCATTGTCATAAAGCCATCTTGAACGAGCAACAATGGTATCACCGCATTCTTCAATTGCTTTATTGATATGTTTTTTTGCGGGATCAAAACCACCCATGCGACGGCTTTTGCTTGCCGCTTCAAAATGGGGATTTTGTTGACGAGAAATTGTAAAAAAGCCCGTGAGTTTATTGAGAAAGCCAGCCATTAATAGCCTCGTGAGATATTAAAATAGAACACGCGTGAACCTTTACGCCCTTCAAGGTCCGCTATTTGCGTATTGATCATTTCAAGAGCTCTGCGCAGTTCCTCAACAGAGCGGTTGCTGACTTGCTTATCGCCGTGACGCACTGATTGCGCACCCGAATAAAGAGCCTCTTCAATTTGCTCTCGCCGCCTTTTTAAACTTTCCAGTCTCGAAAATTTGCTGTTAAATTGTCCTAAAGTTTCATCCACAAATTACCTCCAATCCCCTTGCATATAAGGATTCATTACCGTTCTGGATTGTTTCCTTTGAGGTTGTGCTATCTGAGATCTTCTTGGAAAAGTGAATGAAGAAATCCTAGGTGTTTTTTCTTCCAAAGAGCTTTCAGCAATTTTAAGTTTTTCCAAACGCTCTTCTAAGATATCGACTTCTCGATTAAGGTTTATTCCTGCCGAAATCAGACCTTGCAAAGCCGCATAAGCATAGACTCTACAGTCCAAGGCTTCATTTCTTGCCTTTTCACTTTTTTGCCATTCAATACGCTTGAAGCCTTTAAAATATTTAATGACTTTTCTTTCAGCGGTTAGCTGGTCAAAATATTCCTGGTCAAGGCTTTTGTGAAAGTGTGTTGCACCAGCCCCCGTTGCTTCAGGACCCGATTTCTTAAACCTTGCTGTAATGATATCTTTCGCGGCATCAACCCCAACAATATAAAGATTAATCTGTCCTTTATTGTTTTTGCTTGGTCGGCGTGGCCATACCGCACGCCATCCTGCCTGTCCTTTAATCCCCCAGATGCGCCGCCCCTCACGCGGACGCACATAGTTATAAACTGCCTGTGTGTGTCCACCACCGGTATCAATGCAAGCCGCTGTTATTCTGATACCCTCTTTATAGCCTGGATGCGGCCAGCGTTTTGCAAGATATTCATCCAATTGGTCCCACACTTCAAAAGAAGAGGGGTCCCCAAGGATAACTTGGTAATCAATATGCCAACTTTCTTCACTACGCCCCCATCCCACCACTTCAAGCTCTAAACGGTCATTTTGCACATCAATGCCCGCTGTCAACACGACGGCTTGTTCTGGTGCAAGGGGATAATCTTCGCGTTTTGCATAGAGGCTGTCTGGATCAACAACTTCGCCTGTTCTGTCCTCCCATGGCTCTCCAAGAACTGTATTGACAAAAGGCTGTAGAAGAGCTGGATCATCTTTGGCATTTAAAAACTCTCTTGCACATTCCCCCCATGTAAGCCAAGGTGAATAGAGTGCCGAAATATGATAAGAACGCAAATTCGGTCTGCTTGTCTCACTGGTTGGGACCCAGCATGCGCCTCTTTCTTCACACATGAGATCTGTTTTTCGGTGTTCGGCATGTTCATGACCACAATGCGCACAAACAAAAACAGCTTTTTCGGGAGCTCCTTTTGGCCATTTGATTTGTGACCAAACAATCGGCTGGAGTGTACCACATTCATCACAAGGCACGTTGTAATATCGCTGGTCTCCTAGCACAAAATCCTTGGCAATACGGCTTGTGTCACGGTGGGTGGGAGTGGACAATTTAAAGATCTTTCGTTGTACAAAGGTTGATGTGCGCTTTTCCGCAATCATCACTGGATCACCTTCGTTATCGACACTGAGAGGATAACCATCCACTTCATCCAAAATCAGATAACGAATAGGCATAGAACGTAGACCAGCTGCACTGTTCGCTCCTGTAAGCATCAGTGCTCCACCATCAAACTCTTTCGAAAACATGGTATTCCCGCTGTCACGTGCTCGCGCTGGGGCTATG
>NZ_NJPP01000043.1 GCF_002778015.1 Bartonella tribocorum
GGCATAACAATAACTATCTGTATTTGCCTGACAACCAAGATAAGTGTTTTTATAGGCTGTTGCCCCTACATTGGTCAACACATTCGCATGGATATCCGCATTTTCTCCTGCTTTTATAATGCTATAGTTATTCTCAATATTATCAGCGTTAATGATCAGATTACCGTGAGATTGTATCATCCCCTGAGCCGCCGATTTATGCGAAAACGTCTGCGTGACAGTCTCCTCTGTCATATGGGACCAATTATTGTTCGGCAAGAACCATCCTCCCCAGCGATCACCATTCCATTTATAGTGGTGTACAGAAAATTCCTTCTTTATAGACTTATGTTTCCAAGTAAAAGCCTTATAGACTGTTCCATCTTTCAATGTTGCCGTGCCATAGGTTTCTTCTTTGCTATTCCAAAGTGGAATATCTAAGTAAAGTTCTACGTGCCCTTTCCCTATTAGTTTATCGTCTTGATGTTCGTGCCCTTTTCCCCAAAGACCAATTTTCGCATCCTGATATAACATCCCATCACTGAGCTGATCAGCCCCTTCTGGTTTTTGGAATGAAATATCGCTATATTCCTTTTTTTCCGTGATGATGGGCGTGCTATCGGCTTCATTTTTTAGAGAGTTGGTTTGGATGTTTAAGTTTCCCCCTACCTGAATTAAACCCGCTTTATTAACAAGGGAAAGGCTTTTTCCGCTGCCCGCCGCATTGGTGAAAGATAAATCACCCTCTGCCATCACAACACCAGCATCATTCAACAAAGCCCCATCAACTTTGAGAGCACCATTGCCCTTCACATAAATTAAACCCGTTTTGCTGTTGGTCACATTCCCTGTTACGCTGAAGGCTAAATTCTGACCCGCTGCCAATTGACCACTATTGTGCAAATTCCCTGTTTTGATGACAAAATCTCGTGCCGCTAAAACCAACGTTGTCTCATCAACCAGAACACCTGGTGCTATAAAAAGAATATCTCCAGTTCCCCCCCGATCTGTCACAGCTTGCAACCGTGCATGATGAATATCAAGGACATTGGTACTGTTAAAATCCAAACCGCCATAAGTCAATTCGCTCCCCGAGACATCAATATGATCCCCCTTTAAATACAGCGTTTGCGGCGTGTAAATATGAGAACGATTATTGCTTAAATCCAGTCTCGGTGCTGTCAACCTCACATCCCCCATAACAGACAGCACATTCTCAACACTAATCCCTCCTGATACCGATGTTAATGTTGCACTGCCATATCCGATAACCTGATCATAATAAATGTCGTTGCCAGCAAAAAGGTCAATATTTTCACCACTGATAATATGTCCAACCTTTATCCCCCCTTGTGCTGTGATCGAAAGGGAACCTTTATCATAAAAAACAAGAGCACCTGTAGGATTCGAAGGGCTCACCTGAGAGCGAACAAAATCTAACCCTGTCATCAGTGTGCCTGCATCAAGGCTGCCACCCTTTAAAACAGCATCTCCACCTGCCATCAGCGAAGAAAAGTCAACCGCCCCACCCTCAATATCTACGCTGCCATAAGCAAGCAGTTGTCCAAAATGAACTCCAGCACCAGGTTGGGTATGAATGGCAACATTATCATGAGAGAGGATTGTTTGAAAAACCGAAACCCCGTTATGAGAAACCAGGGTGATATCTCCCGCTCCATAAATGCTTTCTGCTGCTATCGCACCTTGACTGCTCTGGAGATCAACACCCCCTTGGTTGCCCAAAATCAAGCTGCCTACTGTCCCCGTTGCTGCCATATCAACCCCACCAGCTAAAAGATCCGCCCTGATATCACCACCAGCATGTGCTTTTAAATGGCCCCCAGACAAAACAGTGCCAGCAATGGTCAGATCACCGCCCGTTTCAAACGCCATATCAGCCCCTGACCCTAGCCCTGAGACTTTGATGGCATGGCGCGAAGACAGCTTCATATCGCCCCCAGAGGTTGCTTGCCCTGCAATCGATAAAAGCCCTTCTTGTGCCTCTATTTTCAAATGACCATCCGCCCCAACAGTTTCTAACGTTACATCTTTTTTTGCCGCAATATCAACATGCCTTTTGGAAGTGATGCGTTTTGCCAAGACGCTCTGGCTTTTCGATTTAAGAGAAACACCCCCATGACCAAAGATACTCTGTAGGGAGATTTTTCCATCCGCAGAAAGATGTAACTGTCCCGCATTGGCCGCCATATCATGGCGCATACGAACCCCAACACCTTTTTCTGTCGCAACAAGTTTAATCTGATCTGCCTGGAGAGCTCCCAAAGCAGAACCATCTATCGCATATTCTGATTTACCAGTAATATCGGTGAGCTCTTTCATCTCACGAGAAGTATAATCATAACTGCCCGTTCCAGCAAAAACACCAATATCCTTCCCCGCAACAGGACCTTCAAAATGCACTGTGCGAGAAACAATATCAACGATATCAACCGCCCCTTTTCCTGAGAAAAAATTAGCACCCTTTGCACCAAAAGTGATATCCCCACCTCGCACCTTAAAACCTTTCAGAAAACCAGAAGCATCAATTTCTGGAACACCGGTGGTTAAGGTCGCATGAGGCGTATTGATAAACCCACAACCATCACAACTGATCCCATTGGGATTGGCGATAATCACATCGGCTAGGCGCCCAAAAACCTCTCCTGGACCATTCAAGGCACTGCGCTTGCTGCTGGTCACTTCATTTAAAATAACCTTCGCTGAACCCGTAACACGCAAATGCGGATTGCCCGGCATAATGCCCCCCAATTGCGATTGCCCCACTTCTTGCGCGTGATTGTTCCAAATAACACCTCCATTGCCAATATTAAAATCATCATATTTATTGTGCGATAAACCGCGGCTGTTGGGGGTAACAATATCAATGGAAGGAACCCCATTGGGCGCTGCCACAATATCTGGACGATGGCCTGCACCTGCGTTCGCATCAACAGCAATTTGCGCCTGTAACCCTGAAGGTGCTAACAAACAAGAAAAACCAAGCCCCCCAAATAAAATCTTCTTGAGCATCGTACTAGAAACTAAAATGCTTAATAACTTTGCTCTTTCTTCTCTCTTCTCATGTCTCATGTTTTAACTCCCCGTCTTTATCCTTAAAGTTCCATTGCTAATGTCATTAAAAATGTTCCTGACTTTTTGTGCTTAACTGTGCTCCAGAAAATACTGGAATAACGTGCATCAAGAGAAACCATCCCCCCTGCAAGCTTGATGCCTGCTGTCCAACCAGCAAGCTGTTCATTCGTAAATCCATACAAAGGTTGCGAAAAAACACGACCATAATCCAAACCAACATAAGGGCGAAGTTCACCAAAAACCTTTTTAAACGTCGCGTGGTTGCTCCACGGAATGGTGCGCAGCAACAATTCATTACGGATAAAAAAACCGTTATTGCCAAAAATTAAACCCTCACGCGTTCCACGCACATTGGAAGCGCTCCCCAATGAAATCTGTTCCGCAGCCAATAAATTATGCGGTGAATATTGACCACTCAAAAGATTGCTCAACAGAAAATTCCACTCTCCAACCTTAAAGGGCGTCATAACACTGAGTGTGCCGGTAAATTTTGCAAATTGAGGCTCCCCATCCCCCGCTCCTGGAGCATGTTTCTTTACTGAATGAAAAAGGGGAAGTCCTTGCAAATAATTCACATCAAAGGTCCATGTTCCCCCGAACATCTGACGCGAATGCGAAATGCCAAAATTGGCGACACTATATTGACGACTGCCAACCTCTATCTTATTGCCAAGAAGGTAGTTGTTGGTTCTTTTATAAGAAAGCCCCACATTCAAAGTTGTCAAGGAAACACTATCGCGGTGAAGAACCCTGCTTGCACCGGCATGTAATTCACTGGAATTGCCCGTCGTCTCAATATCGGTAAAATTGCCATGGATAATGCTTTGGTAATTATAAACAGTGCCATTTAAACAAAAAGTCCAATAACCATAGGGAATGCTCACACTTGCAGAAATATTATTGCTATGTCCTTCTTGCTTACTCCCACCCCAATAATCTGTTTGACTGCGTTGATAGCTAAAATCCCACGCATCATTCATACCTAAAATATTTTCTAGCTGTAAGCCTGCACTATAACGCGCATAACCCGTAGAGGATTGCCCTAAATTATCATGGGAAACACGAACCTTGAAAGCTTTACTAGGCTGATTGTTAATATTGACAATGGTGCTCCCCTCTTCACGCCCTGGAAGAAGTTCGCTTTGAGCATGCCCTGAAAAAAGCCTGTTGATTTGATCAAGACCCTGCTCAATATCACGCATATTCAGAATATGCCCTTCCAAACCCGGAAAAGCACTCCAAACAACATTATTATGAGAAAAAGCTGGCAAACCATTGTAATAAATATCCGAAAGCTTGCCCTCAACAACAACAAATTTAAGCACCTTGCTGCTTTTTATATCCTGGTCTGGGATATAAAAACGCGCCGTTACATAGCCTTGATCCAAATAGATTTTGGTTAACTGCTTGATTAAGAGCTGGATATCGACAAGACCGATACATCTTCCAACATAGGGATTTGTTACAGCGACTACAGAGCTCTTCTTGATATGATAAACCCCATCGACAACTATATCATGAATTGGAAAGCAGTACCCTCTCCCCAAAGATTCTCTCTGTTTTCCTTCAGAAGGCCTTGTCATGCCTTGAGGTGTTAAGGCCCGTAAATTCTCAATTCTTTCTAATTGCTGTTTTTCTGAATATCTACGAGAAAAATTATCTGTTGGAGAATGAAAAACAGCTGAGGTGCGCGCATAAACTGTTACGCCTCTCAACATGCCAAAAAACACTAAAATGGCAAGAAAAAACCTAAAAAAACTCTTCCAACGTAAAAAGATAAATAACAATACAGATTGCCCCGCTTTTATCACTCATGAAGCGTTATATCGCTTCATCAAACCTTGATAAGACAAATCAAAACAGCCACTATCCTATGCGCTTTTAACAAAAGAACATATCTCTGTAACCAAAGACAAAGTAACAAAACACCTTGATTATAACTGTGTGAAGAGCTTTCCCCCCATACTTATACTTTCAGAGCCTTAACAAAAATTGTCCGGAAAGTCAATGTGTAAGCCTCAATATCCCCAGTTTAACGCTACAATATACGCATCAATAATGAGAAATAAATTCACACGCCAGCTCCTCTAATCCGCTCAATATGAAATGCTAAACAAACGAAACATCGCGCTATCAAGCATATTCTTTCATAAAAAATCATCATAGAAAACAATCAGAAATCTCTTCTGAAAATCTTCCTCAACAATTACGCAAAACGCTTTGTTCAGGGCATTAAGCAACCCTTCTCCCAAAAATGATATAGGATCTAGAATGAACTGACAGCATTGACTGAAGTCTATTAAAAGGGATTTTTCTAATCTCTATAATTRTCAATCTCTCTTTAGATGTTTTCATAACAGTCTATAAATCGTAATTATCCTATATCCTATTTATCTTTTCTCTTATGAAAATGAAAAATGATGCCATGGCTATAAAGAACATAACAGCTATAGAGAATGCGTAAAAATATTAAGCTTAAATATATTACAAAACTGCTTTCAAATTAGGTAACCTATTCTTTCTTCTTCTCCAAAACAAAAATTAACAATATCACCTTCATATTTATCAACTAATTGTATAACATCATCTAAAGTGTAAGTTTTCATGAATCTTCGCCTGCGTACTCTTTAATTCTTTTGCAGAGAAATTCATAAAAATTACTTGCGTAATACTGGGGATCGTCAAGTGGAAACTTAAGATAGAGCGGGCACTCTCCATCCTGAAACTGTGTATAATCAAAGTAAAAACTTTCACCAAAATCAGTTGTGCAGACAACAAGCTGTTTGGGGTTCATAAAACCATCTCTTCTATCGAGTAAATTTCGGTAAACAATATCACCAGCAGGAATACCAGAACAGATTTCATAAATACTGAATATTTCTTCCCCTCCTATTTCTCCTCCTCCATAATTTTTTAAAAAACTCTTGTAGGAAAAGGTAAATTGTAAATCAAGAGTTCCCTCAGCTTTTTCAATCAATATATCATCAGGTGCATTATCTTTAGTCCCAAAATTAATAACATGGCTATGCATATCAATATATTGTGCAACATCTGATAAAGTATAATTTTTCATAAATTTTTCTCCATAAGTCATAGCGTGTTTTTACTAATAATGAATGTTTCTACTGATCAATATTTCTCTACTATAACCAATGGAATTGGGATTACATTGATAGAAGTGTAAGGGATATTTTCTTGATGGAGCTCTTTTTTCATCTGGGTCTATAAAATCATCTCGTATTTACAATATATGATGTAATTAAAAGGGATGATCATTAAAGCTTAGAGAGCACCTTTTAAGGACATTACTCCAATATTTGAAATAATTACTTTTTCTTTTTTCCTATTTAGAAATTTTTTTTGAAATCCAACAAATAACTTTTCTGATAAAATTTGTCTTTGGCTTCATATCAGCAACAAAACTTTTGCCTTGATAAAATGAGTAGAGAACCTCAGCGATAGGACTATCTTGTTCTTGTGTCATAGGATGTAACATAATAGGCCTACAATCGACTCCAATAGGAGCTCTTCCTGATGCCATTCTTTCCAAATTTGTACCTGTTACTATCTGTCCCTTTTCTTTCCAAGAAGAAACTGTTTCAGGCTCAAACAGTTCATCTTCCTGATAAACTTTTTGACCTTTAAATTCCACAGATTCAGCTGCCCCCATACTGTTTTTCTTTATCCATTTCATGATTCATAAGCCCCTCGGATTTTTTTCAAAATAATCAATGTATTCTTTGTTCTAAATCAGCTTAATAAACTCTCCTTCCAAGAGAGCGAGGTTATTCCTCACTAGAAAACTCTGAGTGATTGTCAAAATCCTTTGCACCCCGTTCAATCAAAGCGTAACTCACTTGCTTTGATTTTGCCACTTCTTTGGCTAAAGCTATTGCCCGTTCAAGGTGAGTTTCGTTGATGCTGTCGTCAAAGCCTAGATGATCTCCTGTTGCAAAACTTTGCTGATAAGAATGCAAGGTCTCAACATCACCCAACAAAGCAAGAGTGCCAAGATGAAGAAAAGCATAATCCGTATCATCTCCCTTATCCGTTGCACCCTTTTCCCAAGGAGCTATACCATAATCAGAGCGGAGCCTTTCAGAAAGATCAATAGCCGTTACTGACCATTCTAGCGCATCATCAAGCGCTTGTGTTAAACGATCCGCAGTGACTTCTGGTTCAAAGATTTCCAGTCCCTTAGCTTCAAAATTAAGTTGTATATCTGGGATATCTTCCGTGTGGGTAGGATTAATGAATTTGCAAGCTGAAGCCAAAATGCCCGTGCTAATCAAAAAGGCGCTATCAAATTGCGGACAATCTTTAGCAACTTCATCGTTATACAGAATATCTACTTCACGATCAGCCAATTGATAGCTTGCCATATAATCATCTTCATTGATTTTCTCAGTTGACCAACCTAAGCTTTTTAAAAGTTCATGAGCACTTTCCATGGTCAATGGAGCATCTTTATCATCTGTTTCAGCTGCCTCCTCTGTCGGCTCACCTGCAACAGTTTTGGAAGCATCAGATGCCGTTTGCGGATCCAAACTTAAAATCGGAGCGTTTTTGGGAAAACCCATTCGATAACATCTAGTAGACCAAAGAACTTCCTCAATAACATCTTTTGTGATTTCTTCTGCAAAGCCTAAGCGATTCTTTGCCTTAAAACTCTCCTTATAAAATTTGAGTTTTTCAACATCTCCAACCAGAATAAGGGCAACTAGGTGTCACCTCATAAGATCAAGATTACCGTCTGGAGACAAAGCAGCATAATCATAGATAATTTGATTGACATTTTGCTGCTCAGCCCACTCAAGTATATCTGTACAAATCTGCTTTAGCTTGCCTTCATCCAATTCAGCACTAGACACAGTATACACATCTTCTGATTTTTTTAGGGCTATATATTGAGGCATTTGGGAGAAAGTATACCTATAAGCAGTTGAAAAACCAAGCGTTGAGAATGAAGCCTTGAACGTGAGACTAGGTGCTTTTCCTCCCATGTCAAAACTGTATACTATGTTGATGAGACAGTCTTTTCCCATACAATAAGCATTACGTTCGTAGTTTTTATCCCGATAAACTGTCCAACCCATTGATTCTAGTTGCTCAGCGATTTTATTAAAAACAACTAAAAATTGAGAACCAAGCCGCTCATCTGTTACCTCTCGCTCTTTCAAAACCGTTAGATATCCTTCAGCAAATTCAACGGCATGGTTAACATATTTTTCTACGTCATTATCATCCAAATGTTCAGAAATCGTACCAGTTTCCAGAAAATTTTGATAAGATTTCAGCACATCAATTTTACCTGTTAACGCTAAACAAGCTAAATGCCAAGGAATATCTGGATAATAGCTATATTCTTGAAAAAGCGTTTTGTTTTCTACCGCCGTTTCTAAATCTTGAGCACGTGCCCACTGTATCACCCGCTCAGAAATTTTGATAAGCTCTTCTTCATTAATCATTTCTACACAAACATCAATACAATTATCAATGCCACTATAAATGCCTCTTCCAATCGTCTGAAAAGGCTTATAAATAGTTCTAAACGATCTGGGTTTATCTTCTCTATCATAGTGGATATAATTGCAGGCCAGAGAAATCGCTTCTGTAGATGTATCTGCCTCAATATGGACATTGTGCTTATCCTTAAGATATCCTAAGCCAAAATTAAGCACAACAAAGCGGTCAGGCAAAGCCAACCACATTTTTCCAGGATCCATGGCGAACCATCCTTGAGTTTTGAAAATACGGCTTGCCGCAGTGATGCTCATCAGCCTTTTTCTAGGTTTTTTACGCGCCAAAACATCATCCAATTCCCCGTTTTTATAGGCTTGCGCAAAAAGAAGAACACGATCATACCGCGTCGTTATTTGATAATCAGAAAATTCTGGTATATGTAATTGAGATGTAGATTTGTAACCTTTTAAACTCTCTATATCACCAAGCAAAGCCTTTGCAACAAGAGAGTGATCAGCGGCTTTCTCACGCAATTTTTGTTCAATATCCTGTGCTTGCGCCCAAGCGATAACCCTATTTAAAGATTCCTTAACATGGCTTTCTGAAAGATTTGAAGCTGTAACATCGAAATCCTCTTTCGCAGAAAACAGTGTATCTTCATATTTGTCTTCCGATTCTTCACCATCATCATATTCCCAACCAAGGCAATAAGCAGCAGTGGTAAGATCAGCTGATAATTGAAACTTTTCCCCATCCTCTCTATAATCTACAACATCATAACTAATGCCTACAATGCGATCGGGAAAATGATAATGCGCAAACATACTACCATCTTCAGCACGATAAGGTTCCCACCCAAGTCCTTTTAAAATTTCTGTTACATCTTTGGTTTTCATCATTATTCACCTTCATTCAAAAAGTCCTAGATAACGAAAAAGCTTAAAGCCAAGTTTCCCTAGTCCCTTATCCAATTGTTGCTGAATCCATTTTTCATTGGCTTTTTCCAATTGATCTTGACTTCCTTTAAAATTTTTAAAATTTTTTTGATATTTTTCTAAGAACTCTTTGTTCTCTTTAACAAATTCCGTAAATTTGCCTTTTGTGGGCTCTGCATTTCTTTTTTATATGCTTCTTTCAAAATCTTTTGTTGTTCACTTAATTTAGCATTCTTCCCCGTTTTTACTTCGCCAACAAACAGTTTACCATCTTTTATATAAACAATATCCGCACGAGACCTCACTGTACCTTTATCCGTCTTAGTTTTGAATACTATTTCTGTTTTGCATGTTCTACATCCTTCATCCTTTAATTCTTGTTTTTTTTCATCGCGCTTTTTATCATGATGCTTCCTGACTTGTGCTAGTATGTTACCCTTTCCATCATTATTGTTTTGTGGTTTTTTATTGTTTCCATTTTTTTCTTATTTTTACTTTCCTTTTGAGAATTTTTATTTTTTTCTTCTTATGATTTTTGATTTGTTTTTTCACTATCTTCTTCTGCATTTTTCGATGCAAACCAATAGGCAAGGAAATCAGCTATAGCGGTCCCATTTTTAGGAGACTGAACAATAGTTGCTCCACCAGCCATAAAAAGAGACAAAGCTGCCAACTCTTCTGGTGTAAGCGATACAATGAAAGCTGCAAATGCTGCTACCGCAGGAATAAAATTATTCTCCGCGGCATTACCTGCGGCATCAGCGCCGGCATCAACATTGCCACCAGCAAGGGCAGCAGCAAAGCCCCCCGCAGCACGCGCTATATCAATGGTGTGGGCTCTAAAGTCAGCAAACTGCGCATCAATTTTCACATTTATACGCGCTTATTCTAAAACGGTGTGAAATGGAACAAAGAACAGCAGAGTGGTTTCAAGCCCGTTTAGGTAAAGTCACTGCTTCAAACGTTTACAACGTACTCAGTAAAACAGTAAAGGGAACCCCTACAAGCAAATATGAAGACTATAAAATTAAGCTTATGACAGAGCGTTTAACAGGAGAAATAAGCCAATTTTATACAACACCTGCTATGCAATGGGGCATTGAACATGAAGAAGATGCCTTGAAAGAATATGCATTCATTTATGATACTGAAGTCTCTCAATGCGGTTTTATCCAACACCCCACAATCCAAATGGCGGGGGCTAGTCCTGATGGGTTTGTTGGTGATGACGGTTTAGTTGAAGTCAAATGCCCACAATCACCAA
>NZ_NJPP01000044.1 GCF_002778015.1 Bartonella tribocorum
GCCATCATCTTAACCGGTGAAAGCAATCAGAGGGTGATGGGGCAAGATGCTGGAGAAATCATTGGCTCTCTCAACCGCAATACCGCAGCAGCCCACCAAGCTGTCGCACCAATAGACGCCACATCGCTTGAGGGAGCAGTGCATAATCGCTTAGACATGATCAATGATTTATCTGATGAAGGATTGGGATACTTTGATAAAATTTATAAAATCACAAATGTCAAAGACCACCCAGTGGGTGAGGTTGCGTATGATGAAAATGGCAATACCCTCTATTTAACTGATGAAAATGGAGAGTATATGAAAGACAGTGATGGAAAAAATATTGTTTTGTATCACTTTTTAAATCCAGAGGAAGAAGATCATTTACAAAAAGGCCCTGACGGTGCTGTTTATATGTTCTACAATGGCATTTTTAATTCACCAGATGATGCAGCGGGTAATGCTGTTCAAATGTCTGATAATAAAAAAGGACCCCTTTATTTTACATACTTCCCCCAAGCTGACGATATGCTAGTAGAATTAGGGATAGCGTTTTATCAGAAGTTTTTTGAAGGGAGCACTGGGGGGGTGACCAATTCGACGAAGAAATTCCAAGATTTTCTCTTGCGTTATGGCAATGATGGGGCGATTGTTAGTGCGCATAGCCGTGGTACCCTAACAGTGCTCAATGGAGAGAATAACTTGAAAGATGATGGTATCCACGGTATAGCTAAGAAAACAGATATCTATCTTGTTGGAGCGGCTGCTCACCTGCAATCGATAGCTAATAGATTAGATTATCTAAGCGATGGCGAAAAGAAATATGTCTACGTACAAAGCCATATATTAGAYCCCATTAGTACAGTGATTGGTTACAATCGACCTACTGCTTATAAGGTACCCTTGAAGTTCCCCTATGTATTATTTCTACCAGCCACTCCAATGATAGAGCAAGGGAAAGCGATCATTGGCCATAATCCTAGCACCACCCATAAGTGTTATGGTGATGCAAGTCGTAAGTGTAAAACTAATTATGGTTCATTTGGTTTTAAAAAACTTTATTCAACGATAACAGGAAACAAAAAATGAAAATATTATTTAATTTATTAAGCCTGCTCATTTTATTAACGGTCACTGGATGTGACATTGAAAATATTGACAAACCTCCTCCAGGAGAAGTAGCAGGGTGGAAGAAGCCAGGAGCAGATTTTACAGAAGTAGGAAAAGCATTATTAGAATGTGGCATGCCGCATCTTAATTATCTTGAGAATGAAGTTCAAAAGCTAAGCAACAATGAGAATGCAACCATTGATGCTTGTATGATCCAAGCAGGATTTCGTGATAAAGGGAGAGCTAACTGGTGTTCTCCTTTTACCGGTAGAGACCTTCCTATTTGCCAACCTGGCGCTGTCATCCCACAGAGAAGTGTCAAGAAGCGCTTAAACAGCCCTTTTTGTAAAAGGCGTACCGGATCTTAATAAGGTTGTTGCGCTAGATTTGAATCAATTCGCCAGTATTGAAATTTGTATGGGGCAATCAGGTTTTCGCCCTAGCTTTACAATACAAGAATGGTGTGAGAACCATAAATCGGACAATCTTCCCATATGTCGTCCTGGTGCTGTCATGCCTCAGCGAAGTGTTGAGAAGCGCTTAAAYAGCCYTTTTTGTAAAAGRAGTCCARTACAACCTGAATGCCAACCTTAAGTATTGTTRTTTGTGGAAAGTACAATYYYCACATTCRTGKGTTCCCATGCTTGTGTGGGATTGTTCCCTCAACTAACTATCCCAACGCTATTTATCTATGGAGATTACAAATGTAGACGCAACAATTGATAAAATATCTATTTTAATAGTAATTTTGCCTTATTTTTATACAATATTAAACGGAAAATCATTAAGAAAGATAAAGGGTAACATGTAAATAATTTATAGATTTTTTGTAATATCGAAATCATTCAAGGATGGGAAAATGAGGCAGAGTTTGAAGTTATTAAGTGGGATAGCCCTATTTTTTATGGCTGGATGTTATCCAGAACAGCCTTCTAAGACAATTGTAGATGCGTGGGAAAAGCCCGGTGCAGATCAACTTGAAATCAAAAAAGCTCTGTTGGAATGTGGAGTGCAGTATCTTGATGGTCGTCTTAATATAGACAAAACTCTCGAAGAGAAATTCAATGCAGAGGAGTCTGAGAGTGTATGCATGAGACAAGCAGGTTTCCAAGAGAAATGGGAAATGGTGAAGTGGTGTGAGAAATATGAAAATCTTCCAATTTGTCAGCCTGATGCTGTTATCCCTAAGCGAAGTGTGGAAAGGCGTTTGAATAGTCCTCATTGTGAAGAGCATAAAGAACAACCTGAATGTCAACCTTAAGTATTGAGATTGCTGTAGTCAAAAATCCTTAACATTCTTGTTTTTGCATAGGAGTCTGGATTGTTTTTTCAATGTTTATATGCTAATAAGAGGAACCTTATATACGATAAATATTAGCAGCTTATCAATCTTTGCTATCGTAAATATTGAGGGGGGGAGAAATGAAAAAAATATTGAAATTATTGAGTGCTATAGTTTTACTAAGCTCTGCTGGGTGTGTCAGCAAACCTCCTCCATCTACCTTAGCATTATGGGAAAAGCCCGGTGTTAATAAGTCTATAGTCCAACAAGCACTGTCAAAATGTGGTTGGAAACCAATCTACGCTTCTTCTGAAAATATGGATTCGCGTGTAAGTGAGTTTGCAGCAGTTTATGAATGCATGACTAAAGCGGGTTATCGATACAAATTACAAGATTCAAAGGGAATTTATTTTTCATTAACGCCGCGGAGTGATTCATTTTTAGTTAACTTAATGGTAGCAGGGTATCAGCAGGTTATGGACAACGACACTTTTGGTGTAACTAATTCGACAAAACAAGAGCGAGATTTGATGTTGCGACTTGAGAACGATAAAAAACGCCAAAAAATAAAAAAAGCTTTGAAAAAATGAAATATTTATCTTTAAAGCAATAATTGAATGAAAAATATTATGGAGAAAAGAGAGAGAAGTACAGCTCTTTTCCCTCTTGGTAGAGTGGTATTCATCAGCTCTGATATTGTAATAGTGTTATCGCTAGATGGTGATATCTGGAAATATTTAGAAATTTATTCAATATAAAAAGGGGATCCAAATCGCTTAACTAAAATATCTGCTTTAACGATGAGAAGTAGATTGCTTTCATAGAACTAATTTTGATGCTTTTCAATTTTAAGATAGTGAATGTTTCGCTTTATTTTAGTTTTTATCTGAAGATTCAAAATGTTATGCAAGTGGTTTTCAGGTAAAGAGCTTTTCATTTTATGATCTGTTTTGAGATGATATTTTTAAAATATTTCATTAATGTCGTTTGACAGTAGGTTTTGCATTATGTGGGAACAGGTAGGATTAGTTAGAAATACGTGGTTATTTGTTGTTTTTATGCACAATTTTTACCATTAAATGCGTAAATGCACGTTTTATAAAAATAGATTTTAACACCTAAAATTGGAAAATAACGCGAAAAATGCTAAAAATTACGATTTTGTAGCAAGAATGAGAAAAGGCTTTGGAAAGGTTTTTGAAAGTCCTTTGAGCCCCCCTTTAAAAACCCTTCAAAAAAATAAATTGATGCAAAAATTGCTATCAAATTATGCAAAATCCGATGACAAGCTACAATTGATTCATTCAAACCCATTGATAGTGTATTAAGAGAAATTTTGTTTGTTTATTTAATTTTTTTGCTAGATAGCTGGCACCTTTAATGTAGGCTTTTTTTACATTTAGCTTATATTTCAGTAAGTTTTTCTTCGGGGTTTTGTTGTGGTTGAAGAAATGATGCGGTTATAAATTTTACGATATCTCGTTGTGTAATGTTTGTATCAGCATATTTGGGTCATTTTAATCTTAAAAATTATTCTCATTTTGTTTTATTTTATTTTTGGGAAATGAGATAAATTGAAGATTATATCTTTTCAAAATCCATATTTCTCCGTGTCTTTTTTGAGACTAAATTTTCTGGCGCTTTATATTACAGTTCTCAGCATTTAGTAGAGGGATGAGTCTTTAAAAAGCTTTTCATCCTTAGTGATATTTAAATTTTTTGTTCTTTCTTTACATAAAATACAAAGCATATTATAAGGCAATATATTTTTTACAAAAACAATAAAATATCTTTATTTATTTAATTCTTATTGTGCTTAATTTTCAGTTTATTGTTTTGCCAGCATTTTTTATTTTTGTTAAAAAAGAAAGTTTTGAAAAGCAATGATCATCAAGGTATTTAGTAATTGCTTGTATTTATGCGTTTTTACAGTAGCTATTTTTTCTTTTTTGTTAAACATAAATGTTGAGGCGCATTCTCGCTCATTTGCATCACAATCGTGTAATGAAAATAAATTACCTTATGAATGCAGTGATGGTGCAAAGCATACAATTAGTGATAAAAGATATACGTTCACGGCACCTGTTAAATCAAAAAATGAGAAGGGGGAGAGACTCGCTTTGCCTGCTGCTATAGGGGCAAAGGAGAAAAATACAGTTATTCAGGCAATGCGTATAGAGGTTGAAGCACCTGCAGGTATAAAAGATATTTATGGTGTTGTTGTATCACGAGGAGGAAAAATTGTCTTGAGCGATTCAGCTTTTAAAAATGTGCCAATAGGTTTTAAAGCGGATGGTGGAGTAATTGAGGCTAATCGTGGAACAATTGAAGCGTCTCAGGTTGCTGCTTATGCAGAGAATGGAGGAGCATCTGTGACATTAACGAATACAAAAATTAAAGTGGAAGGTCAGGGTATTGGTCAAGAGAGTGCTCTTTTCGTTAGGACTGGTGCAAATATTCAGATGAAAGGAGGTTTTATTGATGTGAATGATGCCGCTGCGCTTTATGTGGGGAGAGGGGGGCGTGCAACTTTAGATAATGTTACCATTACTTCAAAGGGCCAAAAAACAAAAAATAGAGAAAATACAAATGAAAAAATTGCACATACAGTTTTAAATTTAAAACAGCAGGGTTCTCTTGATTTAAAAAATACGAATATTGTTTCTACGGATGTTCATGTTTTAACAGTTGGACAAGATTTTAACACTCAATCTGGGGGCGGTTTGGAAGAAAATATTTTAATTTCGCGGGTTAATATTGAAGATTCAACAATTAAGGCAACAGGTAATAAACATGGTGTGCATTTTGAAATGGGAGAGGAAAATAATGTATACAAACAGGGATTTGTTTTTTTGAAAAAGACAGTTTTTGAGATTCCAGCTGGAACAGCTATTCATAGTCATAACAGTCAGAGTTATATTGGGGTCACAGAAGGTACAAAAATTTATGGTGATTTATTACTAACAGCTGAAAAAGGAGGGACTGTAGCGATTTTGGCTGATGCTTCTTCATTGATAGGAGGAACGCGTGTTGACGAGGATTCTATTGCTGAGCTTTATTTGACAAGAGGATCAAAGTGGTTTTTGACGAGAAGAAGAGAGATAGATTCGCACGTTACAAATCGTACAAGTTCGTTTATTTCATTTGTAAAACTTTCTGATAGTTTTATTGCTTTTGAAACTCCAATGTTTCAAGAATATCAGACACTTTATGTTGGGAAGGGAGAAAAAGAAGTTTATACTGCGCAAGATAGAGTGGATATTTATCTCAATACACATCTCAGGAGTGATGGTTTGCTCGATCATAAAAAAACTGATCGGCTTTTGATCCAGGGTGATGTTTCTGGAAAAACGACAGTTTATGTGCAATTTATTGTAGAAGATCAGGGTAAGATAGAAGAAACGGGCGAAAATGCTCATAGTATTTCACTTATTCAGGTTTCTGGAAAAGCAGCAGAGGATTCTTTTCAGTTAGATCGTGCTTATATTGCATTAGAGGGATTGCCTTACCAATATTATCTTCATGCATATGGTCCTGCTTCTTCATTTGGACCAGCACAAACTTCTCATAGATTGGTTGAAGGAGAGGGAGATTTTTGGGATTTCCGCCTTGAGAGTAAATATATTCAGCCTGCTTTAGGGATGTCTGTTATTCCTCATTCTGAGTTAAAGATCAGGGAAGTTGTTCCACAAGTACCGACCTATCTTCTCATACAAAATGCTTTGTTTCATGTGGGGATCATGGATATTAGTCATCAACAAAAGCAGTTGCAAGCTACGCGATCTATTCCTCGTAACTTATTAAAAATTGAAAGAAATTTTGCTTTAGCTGTTCATGGTTCCGGTGGAAGTTATCGTTATGTGTCAGATCTTTCTGCACTTGAATATGGGTACGATGGTAATGTTGATTATAAAACGATAGAAACAGACATTTTACTCAAAACGATAGAGAGGGCACATGGTCGTGCATTTTGGGGAATTATGGGAACCTATGGAAAGCTTTCCTTACAACCTCGTGATGTGGAACAAAGTCAAAAGAGTTCATTTAATAAATGGTCATTTACGGCATACGGTAGTGTGGAACACAATACTGGTTTTTATGTAGACGGTCTCTTATCTTATGGTTTTTTTAAAGGGGATGTTCTTACTCATGCTTGGGGTAAGACGGCGACATTAAAAGCAAATCCTCTGAATGTTTCGTTGTCTGCTGGTAAAGTGTTTATGACAGGAAATGAGAGTCTTATTTTTGATCCGCAGATTCAGCTTATTTATCAATATCTTCAATTTGATAAGTTCCGTGATATTGATGGGTTTGATGTTGAGATGAAAAAAGGAAATCAATGGTTGATGCGTATTGGAGGGGCTTTAAGTAAAACATTTACGGCATCTGAAAAGGATTGGATAATTTCTTTTAAGGGCAATATTCATTTTGCACATTGTTTTGGTAAAACACAATTTGTTCATCTAAAAGATGTTTTCCAGTTAGGCGCTTTTGGTTCTTCTTTAGAAACAGGTTTGGGTGTTAATGCGCAATTTTCCTCTAAAGTTACACTTTACAGTGACCTTAGCTACCAGCATAAGCTAACCAAGGCAGGTTTTTCTGGAGTGCGTTTTTCGGGTGGATTGCGTTATCATTTTTAATAAATTTTTTGTCTCGTTGATAAGGGGCTCAGTGCTTCGAAGAAAATTTGTCAATGCAACTCTAAATCTGTTTGTGTTGTTTTGGCTGCAAATATATGAGATGCATTTGTTATCAGCTTTTTAAAATAGCAGCATTGTTGTTCTATATGCTGTAAAATACTGTTGTTTGAGGGGACTGATATTAAGTATAAAAGGCAAGAGGATATTGATTTGTGATTGGGGGATTTTACTGTTAAGAAAATATGGATAATGCGTAAAATGCATCGCTTCATATTTTTGTGATGCGCATTTTTCTACTTTATATTCTGTAAGTAGCATTTTAAAAACATGTGAGTGCGTGTAAATACCTTTCTTTTAGATGGGGAGTGGGCAAGGTTATGGGTAAATTATTACTATCGAATTCAATATATCTAGTTTTTAAATTGGGATAATTTTTTTAAAAAACTGTTCTAGCAGTGGTTTTTGAATATATGAATAAGACCATTGTTTTGTTTGTTAAGCAGATAAGAAATATAATTCTTAAATCAGAGTGGGGTTGGTAAGATCTTTTTCCTTCTTTGAGGCGTGGAGAGAAGAGGTTGTTCATGTCAAAAAAGCAGATTATAGCTTTCTCAATCTTTTAGATTTTGAAATATGCATCTTTAGTAAAAAAGTGTTTGCAAAATTTTAGAAAATCGCCTTGTGATTTCGTCTGTATCGATGGAATTTATATCAACGTTGAGACTGAGTGGAAATATCTTGATTAGGTTATTGATCAACATGGTGCTTCCATAGAATGCTTAAGGTATCATCAAGCCATTTATGATAATCGCACGCTTCTTGATCTGAGGCATGAACAGAGAAAATAAAACCAGGATATCCACCAAATGCTGGTGGAGGTGGTGAGATATGATCAGGTTCAAAGAAAATTATAGTTCTGGCGGTTTGAGGATGCTGTGCAACCTTCTCTAGACCTGAAAATTCGCAGAAGCGTCCATAACCATGAAGAGGAATAATGTAATTTGCAGCCACTTTTTCAGCAGTGAGTACATCGGGAAGGTTTGGGGTTTGTTCAGCTAAAGCCGCTTTCATACAGAGTTTTGCAAATGAAACCCCTGTTCCTTGTTCCACAATAAAATGGGAGACACCCGATCCACCTATACGAGCGCCGATCTCAATGATATAAGGTAAATTATGAGCATCGAGGCGTAGTTCTACATGGGCAGCACCCATGTTTATACCAAGAGCTTTTAACACCAGAGCATGCAACCTCACATAAAGCAACAATTAAAGGATCATCTATATCACAGCGTTGACGATAAATTGTTTCCTCAAACCATGGTCCTTCAGGTTGTCCTTTGTCGCCAACGGCTAAAACATGCACACCTGCTGTATCAACAAAACATTCTACGACAAATTCTTTTCCTGGCAAATACTGTTCTACGATTAAACCTATAGATTTATTTTTATCATTAAAACGTGCCATGTCTTTATGCTGAACATTCCATACGGCTTTAATGAGATCCGGAAGTTCGGCAGAATTTTTAGCTAACATTACGCCTGTACTAGCCCATCCAGAGACGGGTTTAATGACGAGAGGATAATCCAAGGCTTGTATTTGTGAGAGCTCTTCTGGATTGTCTATATAAAGAAATTTTGGTGTTTTTAAGCCTGCTTTAGTAAAAGCTTGACGCATGAGATATTTATTTCTGGTTAATGCTGCTACTTCTGGTGCAATACTTGGAGTGTTGATTTTTTTTGCAGCCAAAGCTGTCCATAGAATTGCTTCTTCGCGAAGGGTCATAACCCCAGCAATATTGCGTTCTTTTACGCCTTTTGCAAAAGCATCTAGAGCTGCTTCTGGGTTATCAAAGACAGGAAGTTGCCAAGTTGAAGTTACTGCTGCGGGGTGTTGAGTAGGAGCGCTTTCAGCGGTATCATAGATCATTACTAATTCGATATTAGCGGCTTGTGCTGCTTCAAATATAAAGGGTAGTTTTGCATTGCGTTGGCAAACTAACGCGAGTTTTTTCATTTTGTTTCCTCATTAAATTTGGAATTTTGGGCACGATGTTTCTGTTGCCATCCAGATACCTTTGATGCATCTATAAATAAGAGTGTCATTCCTATAACAGCCATCATCATAGCAATTATTTTGATAATATTGAGAGAGGTGCTTGAGCCGATTATCCATTCACATGCAACGACTGCAAAAGGAGATAATACGCCAATAGTGTTGGCATATAATACGCCTCCCTCAGCTAAAACTTTTTGGTACAAAACGTAAACTGGCGCTGAGCAAACAGTTCCTAAAATCAATATCTTAAATATATCTTCTAAAGTAAGATAGAAGAGTGGAGCAGGATCAAAAATGAATAATGGCATAAATGACGTTGCAGCAATTGTCGTGATCCAAGCTAGTGAGGTGAGCAAAGGTAAATTTTTAAGATAACGTTTAGATAATAAGCCATAAGCAGAGTAAGAAAGTGCTGCTGTTAAAGCAAGAGCTATTCCTATGAGGTTGTAATATCCCCCCTCTGCACTGTCTATATTGAATGCTATAGCAGCTACACTGACAATGATCATACCGATAAGCTTGAACCATGAAAACATAAGACTATTCGTCAGTATCCCTAATATATAGGTAATCCCTGGAATAATGGCGAGAACCATGGTTAAATCACTGGCGTTGAGTGATTTTAATGCACCAAAGCTGCATACAAAGTACAGCGAGAATCCTAATACTGATAGAATGAAAAAAGGAGGTATCATAAAAAGCAATGGTAGGGATCTGAAAATAGCTTTCTCACGAATGGCTGCAATCAACCATAAAGTGACAGCAGTGGCAAACAACCTCAGTCCAACCGCATGCATTACTGGTATATTGCTCACCAAATTTTTAGATAATAACCAACTTATGGAAAACAATGCGAGAATGGCAAATAATTATGTATCACCGTTTCAATGTATAAAAATGGGAATAGCATCAAAGGGATTTTTAGAAGGCAATTGCATTGTTCTCTTCCCAGAATCTGTAGCAACTGCTCAAAAAATTGATAAGCAAGCATTTGCTTTGTTTTTTTTCAGCAAATTCTTTGATATTTACAACGAGCAGACAATTGTGGAAGCTGAACGTTTACTGGGTCGCGATAGTAAATTTCTGTTCGGTCAATTGTATAGCCGTAACT
>NZ_NJPP01000045.1 GCF_002778015.1 Bartonella tribocorum
ATGCAATTAGAGCGTATTAAAAGTAATGTTGACTCTAAAGAACCCGTTGCCAAAAAAGGCATGTTTGCAGACCCTTTTCTCGATGACAGTTATCGCGATGAAGGTTTTCCCCAAACAGGGGCTATTGGTCATGGCATTTTACAGCTTGCCATTGATCCAACCTTTTACACCGCTCACCTGACCGCACCCATCACCCTTGACTGGACAAATGAAGTGATCATTGCACAAGAATTGACAACGGCTTGCGAAAAGATCAACCCCTATCAAAATTTTGCGCCTTTGCCCGGGACTGTTACCTTGAACCCCGCAACAGATTTTTGGCATGAACAGCGCACCGATTGGCTTTCAAGTGTCACCAATCAACTCAATATGGGCTGGAAYCGCGGGAGAACKATCCGTAACACRGAAGTRCGKGATGACCTCATCAATGAGACTCGAGAGCAGATCGATTTTTTAAGACAAATTAAGCTAAACTTTAAAATTGAAGGTTTTGGTGTGCAAGAAATCTTAGAAAGCCTTACCTTTGATGGCGTCAATGTCTTGCCAACAAGCCGCCTTGTTGCCGATAGCAAAGGCACCCTTGAAGGGAGTTTCAAGATTCCTGCCAATATCACGGCTGGTACAAAAAATGTTGTSGCACGAGGGAAAGGTGGAACAACAGCAACAGGGCTTTTTACGGGTCAAGGGGTGATTGATGTAAAGGTGATGCGGCGYACCACCACGGTGAAAATATGGACAGCCTATGACCCGCAAGCCCAAGTCTTTACCCCCGATGAAACACGGCAAATCACGGGAATTGATTTTCACCTTTGTAAAATTGGCAATCAAAACCATGATCTGGTGATTGATTTGGTCACCACCGAAAACGGTTATCCTACCTCTGATATTCAAGCCCAAACCTCCTATTCCATGAAAGGTGCAAAAACCGGCTGGGCTGGCGCACGCTATGATGTCCCCTTAACCGTTCCTGATGACCGTCTTACCGCCTTTGTGCTTAAAACCGATGATGCGGATCATTCTGTCTCCTTGGCTAAACTTGGGGATTTTGATAAAGACAACCAAAGATATGTTTCAAGCCACCCTTACGTGACGGGACCACGCTTTTCTTCTGTCAATGCCAAGAGCTGGAGCGCCCATCAAGATGAAGCTTTAGCTTTTCGGGTGCTCGCTGCCCGCTACAGGCAAACAGAAAAGAGGGTTGATTTAGGAGAATTTGACCTTGTGGATTGTTCTGATTTGCAAGTGCGTGCAGCGGTTGAGCTGCCTTCAAGCGCGTGTTCTGTCATCTTTGAAATTGAACGCAATAACGGCACGGTTTATCAGTTGCTGCCCTTTCAATTATTAAGCCTTACTGAATATATCAGCGAAAAGGTCAAGCTTCACGCTATTCTCAAAGGCACAGAGAAACTCTCACCGGTCTTATTTGCGCCTATTCAATTGATTGCAGGAAAGATTCATAAGGAAGCTACCTATGTCACGCGGGCTTTTGCCTTTGGGGAAAAGGCGAGACTAACCAGCTATATCAAAACCTTTTTACCGGGTGGTGCAACCTTTACACTCGAGATGCAACTGGATGATGGTCGTTTCACCCCTTTAAAACTCGATGACACAGAACAACTTGCTGAACCACTTTGGACAGAACGAAAATTCATTAGCGGTGATAAAGGCGCCAAACAAGCACGCCTTAAACTCACGCTTACCGGTGGACCGGCGGCGCGATCCATGGTGCGTGATTTTGGCGCTGGCATATTATGAGGGGAGAATGAGAGATGACTAAAACCAAAAAACTCGACATGGAATTGCCTAAAGAGGGGCGTTTTATCAGTTCTGAATTCCCCATCTTGCGTGAGAACCTCAATAAACTTGATCAAGCACTTGTGGCTGTTGAGGAAAAGATAGACGAAAAGGCCCCTTTACACCACACGCATACCATAAGTGAAATCACAGATCTAGAAAGTGCCCTTAATGGCAAGATGGCAGCGGATAAAACCTTCACTTTTGCTGATTTAAGCGATATCGAAGGGGCCAAAGATGCCGCCAACAATTATGTTCTCTACAAATCAAGCAACAATAATTTTACCTTTGGTAGTGCTGTCTCCCTGTTAGGTGCGCACCAACATAAAACCGAAGATATCGTGGGGCTTGATGATTTTAGAGCTAAGATTAATCAAGATATGACCAGCTATGGGCGCCTCACAAGCCCCAATGAATGGAAAAATTACAATAAATTTACCAGCAAAGTCACAATGAGTGGTGGCTTAGAGCTTTTAGGCAATTCTCCATTTAACCTCACCCATAACAATGAAGTCATCACAAGCTTAAGCACAAATGGAAGCACGTTGAAAGGACCTTTGAGGGTCGATGGAGATGTTGTTTATACAAAAGCGCAAGTGGATGCAGCCATCTTAGCAGGAATAAAGAGGCTTAAAAAAGATTTGACTGATAAAATCACGAATTGGCCGGCTCTTGCTGATGCTGAATTGCTCTATACGCAAGATGGGAAAATTGAATGGCCAGACTGGGTGACGGATAACACAAAAGTTGAGATTACAGCCTGGGGTGGTGGTGGCAGTGGTGGTGGATCGGATACTCCATATTTAGGCGGCGGGGGCGGCGGTGGCGGTTGCACGGTATGGTATGGCTATAAAGCCAGTTTAAATGGGCATGAGAATATCATCATTGGTAAAGGAGGAGCTTCTGTTGCATCACGCCGTGCAACAGGTAATTCTGGAGGAACAACAATCGTTGGAAAGAATTTTATTACCGCTACAGGAGGGCGTAATGGAACTGCTGCTTATTATAACACATCATCAAGAACGGGTTACTCAGGCTCTGGTGGTACTGGGGGAGATGGCGGAAACTTTGGCTTGGCAACAGACGAACATCCAGGAATTGCCAAAGGCGGAAACGGTTATGCTGGAACGAGTGGAAGAAGCGGTATAAGTGGTAACGGAGGTGATGCTGGGGGCGATACATCAAGGGGAGGCTCTGGAGGGATAGGACTAGGTTCCTATACTTCAGGAAAAGCAGGGCGTGGTTTTGGGGGGGGCGGTGCCGGTTCTCATGGAGATTCTTCTCCAAGTGGTGCTGGAGCTGATGGCGCTGTCCTTATAAGATTATGGAAAGATTAATTACATAACCAAAGAGAGCACAATTCAAATGGTGCTTGTTGTATAAGCAGGTTTGTATGATTTTTTTTCTTTAAAGTCCCCTTTAAAGCTCTTTCAAAGCCCTTTTAAAGGGCTTTTTGACTGACAGTGTCAGGCTTATGAAAGGGAGCTCTTGTTGTTATTGTCTCTTCATTGATTTGGAGAGCAAAATGGCAATAGAATTTAATCATGGTATCCGCCTCATTGAGGATGGTCAAGCATCTCGCCCCTTAGAGATGTTTAGCCAAACCGCCCTTGGGGCGGTTGTTACAGCCCCTGATGCGGATGCACAAATTTATCCCCTTAACGAGCCGGTGTTGGTCTTCACCCATGAGACAGACAAAATCCAAAAGCTTGGGATACGGGGCACAGCCCTTGATGTGATTGATGCCGTGCGTGCGCAAGGGATCGAGGCACAAGTGATCCTTGTGCGGGTGGAAGAAAAGTCAACCATTGCTGAGACACAAGCTGAAATGGTGGGATCCAATACGGCGTTGACTGGTGTGCATGCCTTGGCTCATGCGCGGGGGCATTTGGGTGTGGAACCTGGAATTTTACTTGCACCGGCTTATAGTGCAGGGCGGATTGATAATGGCAAAAACCCTGTGGCAGACGCTTTGGAACAAGTGGCAGAAAAGCTAAAAGCTATTGCCGTGTTTGATACGGGGGGTAAAAATACGCAAGAAAGCCTTGCATATCGTGCAGATTTTTCCTCACGCTTTTGTTATCTGATTGATCCCTTTGTACGGGTGGCAAATCGTGAGGGAGGTGTGAGTATAAAACCGGCAAGTCCTTTTGCAGCAGCCATGTTTATCAAACGGGACAAGCAAAGGGGCGGTGTTTTTTGGTCTCCCTCCAACCAAGATGTGCATGGTATTTTAGGCACCGCACGCCCCATTAGCTACTTTGATGGGGAAATTGATCATGAGGCTAACCGTCTCAATAAAGCTGATATTGCGACCTTTATTCCCGCGCGCCTTAGCCAAAATGCGCAGGGACAAATAGCTTCCAATGGGCGCATTTTATGGGGCAACCATACCACCTCTAGTGATCCGCTTTGGCGTTTTGTCAATGTGGTGCGCACCCGTGGGGCACTGGAAAAAACCATCATCAATAATTTACGCCCTTTTGCCAATGATGAGAATCTCACCGGTCAACATGTTATTGCCATTACCCGCTCTTTGACCAGCTTTCTTGATGATATGATTGCGCGCGGTGCACTGCTTGGTGGGCGGGTTTGGTTTGATCGTGATTTAAATTCAAACAGCAATTTACAACTTGGCAAATTGCGGGTGGAATTTGATGCAGAAGAAGTGCCCCCTCTAGAAGATTTAAGCTTTGGCAGCCGGCGCAATGGTGCTTACTTTAATCGGCTGGCACAAGATATCCAAAAGAAAATGACATATGCCTTTGGTGATACGTTAGAGGGTTATCGCAAAGCAGCAAGGAGTGACGTATGACTTTAAGAATTGTTCGCGGGTATACCCTAATTGTTGATGATGATGTCAATCTCCATCTTGATCTTGAAACCCTCAAATTGCCTACGTTAGAAGAAATTACCGAAACCTATCAACCGGGGGGCTCTGATATGCAAATTGATGTGAGCGGTCTTGGTGTCAAAGCATTAAATTTGCAAATGAAAATCCGCAGCCACACGCCTGAGGTCATCGGTATTTTTGGTGGTCCTCCTGGTCTTCGTCATAAATTTACTGGCAAAAAGCATGTGGTGTCTGAAGAAGATGGACGCGAGCATGAACATTCCATTGATGTGACGGGGCGCTTGGTTAAGGTAGATAGCGAAGGCTTAACGGCTGGAAAAGCCACAGGCTATGATTGCGAGATCAAAAATATTTGGGACTATACGGAATTTTGGGATGGTTCTGTTTTACACCGCTTTTCCTTTAAACGGGGCGGTTGGCTTGTGCGCAATGGACAAGAGATCGGTTTACGCCGCCGCTCTATTCTCAATTTATAGGAATTGATCATGACAAGTTTACAAACCAGCCTTGATGTAGAGCTCCAAGTTCCCCTTGTTTATAAGGAGAGTGATGGCAAAGAATTGACACGGCACAAATTGACCTTTTATCGCCCAAACTTCAAGCAAGCACGCCAATTCGCCGTGTTGATTGGACCGCAGTTTGCAAAGCTTGTTCTGCCTGCTTTAGAAGAGGATAAAACATCCTTGAGCAATGATGTTCTCATTCTTAAAGTTTGTGAGGCATTGCTTACCCATGAGGCTATGGAAGGAATAGCCATGCTTTTAGCCGATATGTCTCATGAATCTGTTGAACTCATTAATCGTCTTGATGTTATCGATATTGTTGCAGTGTTTAAGGCTTTTTTTGGTTTTTTTCCCACACGCCAATCCTCTCAGCTGGACAATTTGGGGCAGAACTAGCCCTTTATTATCATTGGGCGCCTTCAGAGATTAACCAGATGGATTGGCTTGATGTGATTTCCTATCGAGAAGAACTCGCGCGCCTTAAAGCTCAAGAATATGAAAGCCAAATGTTAGGATAATATGCGATCATGGATGTTTCTCTTGTTGTACGTTTTGTTAATCATCTGCAAGAGGGGATCGCTTCTGCCAAACGAGACTTAAGAGCCTTTAGTTTAGATGTTGCGCATTTCCAAAGCCAGACACGAAAACATTTAAAAGGGTGGTTTGACCCTGAGCATTTGAGCGAAGCCACAGCCCATGCAGAAAATGCTTTTCACCATGCGCGTGGGCGCATGGTTGGGGCGATTGCGCAAACCGCTAGCCTAATTGCCCCTCTTTATAAAGCCATGCAATTTGACCAATCAATGAAGGGTTTGGAAAAGGTTCTGGATGCCCCCCTTGATCGTTTAAAACAATTGCGCCGTTTTGCCCTTGAGACGTCTACAAAAATCCCTTTGGCAGCGCGTGAAGTCTTAGAATTGATGACCAGTGCCAGCCAAGCAGGTATTGGTGAACAAGATCTCGAGGCTTTTAGCATTTATGCGGCCAAAGCGGCCGTTGCTTTTGATATGAGCGGGGATCAGATTGGGGAACGCTTTGCCAAATTGCGCAATGTCTTTAAGCTTAATCAGGAAGGTATTGAAGATCTAGGGGATGGGATCAACCATCTCTCTAACCACATGGCAGCAAAGGCCAGTGAGGTGTCTGATTTTACCAATCGTGCCACCGGTGCGGCAACCATGTTTAAGTTGACCGCGCGCGAAACCGCAGCCTTTGGTACAGCGATGATTTCTGCTGGGATTGTACCAGAAAGTGCGGCGCGTGGGTTTAATGCGATGAGTGCGCGCATTCAAGCAGGAGGCAAACATATTGAAGATGCTTTTAGCAATATTGGGCTCTCACGCCAGAAATTCATGGAAGATTTGGAAAAAGATGCTACCGGTACCTTGGTGCGCTTTTTTAATGTGTTGGGCAAATCAGAACAAGGAATGCGCTCTCTGATTGCCATTGCAGGGCGCGATTTTACCGGTGATTTTGCCAAATTGGTGGGCAATCCTCAATTGTTAGGGCAAGCTTTAGATTATGTGAAAGATCCACAAGTCTTTAAAGGCTCTGTAGAACAAGAAGCCAATAAACAAGCAACCGGTGCCATGCGGCAATTTGAACTGTTGCAAAACCGTATTGTGGCTTTAGGGATCACCATTGGTGAAGTGCTCCTGCCTCCTCTCAACAGTCTCATGGAAACTGTTGGGGGATTTGTCAATGGACTGATGGCATGGGCCAATGCACATCCTGTTTTAACTGGTGTGATCATCAAGACCATTGCCGCTCTGATGGCTTTTAATATTGCTCTGCGGGTTGTACGTTTTACTATGGCGGGAACCCGCCTTGGGCTTCTTCAATTGATGGGCTCTTTTATCAAGATGAGGGCTGTTAGCCGCACGCTAAAAGCAAGTTGGCGGGGCTTAGCCGCTTCATGGCGCACACTGAGTTTAATGGCAGCAAGCTTTGGTGGAAGTGCGCTGCGTCTTCTTCGCCCCATGACTTTACTGGTGGGGGCTTTACGAGGGATAGCCGTTTCAGGTGCGGCATTTTCTTCCTCTTTTGGCTTTATGGGGACAGTCATCCGAGTGGTTGGGGCAGCTCTTTCTTCTGTTGTGGGGGGTATTTTTACCCCAATAGGGGCTGTGATTGCTGCTGTTGTGGCTACCATTCTTGTTGTTGGTTTTGCTTTATGGAAATATTGGGATCGTTTTTCTTCTTTTGTCAAAGGCTTCGCACGGGGGATCATACGGGCTTTTGAGCGTGCCTTTGAAGCCGTCATGCGTTTTTTTGGTGCTGATACCACCACCATCACCAAATGGAAAAACATCATTGCTGCTGCTTTCGACTTYTCTTCCCATTGGCAAAAGTTCAAACAAGGGCTTTCCTCTGTTGTCGAGTGGTTTGGCAATTTGTGGGAGGGCGTTAAACAAAGCTTTTCCAACTTTTGGGGGTGGTTGAAGGGTTTTTTTACACAAGAAAAGCTCACAGAGAGTGCCAAGGCTGGTATGGAACAAGCAGGCGAAGATCTGGCTAATTCGATTATTGATGGCTTTATATCGTCTATCTCACAATTGATGGATTATTGTAAATCGTTGCCAAGCCGCATTAAAGGGTGGATTGGATCCATTGATGTTAGAGATTTTTTGCCAAGTTTTTTGGGGGGCAAAACGTCGATCCAACCCATCGTGCAATTTGCGGGGGGTTCTCCTGTCAATTCATCTGCCAGAGAACAAAGAGACAAAGACCACTCCCCCATCACCCACAATCAAAATGTCACAGTGCATGTCAATGGGGCGCGTGAACCTATGGCTACTGGTCGTGCGGTTGCCCATGCTTTGCAACGGGCACGCGCCAATGCGCTGCATGGCGGAACAGAGTGAGGGGAGGGATGAAGTGCTAGGAGGGCGCAATGGTAGGAGAGA
>NZ_NJPP01000046.1 GCF_002778015.1 Bartonella tribocorum
AAGACTATAAAATTAAGCTTATGACAGAGCGTTTAACAGGAGAAATAAGCCAATTTTATACAACACCTGCTATGCAATGGGGCATTGAACATGAAGAAGATGCCTTGAAAGAATATGCATTCATTTATGATACTGAAGTCTCTCAATGCGGTTTTATCCAACACCCCACAATCCAAATGGCGGGGGCTAGTCCTGATGGGTTTGTTGGTGATGACGGTTTAGTTGAAGTCAAATGCCCACAATCACCAAATCATCTACGTTTTTTTATAGATGACCATATAAAGCYTGAATATCGCGCGCAAATGCAATTCCAAATGGCTTGTACCGGGTGAAAATGGTGTGATTTTATTAGTTATGATCCACGTTTTACGAGGCAATCAACATACCTGCGCATGAAAATCAAACGCATTCACCGTGATGAAGAACACATTGAACAGATTAATCAAGCGGTCGAGGTCTTTTTAGCAGAAATAGAACAAGAGATGCAAAAGATTTTGACAAAAGCCGCTTGACGTTATGGGGGTGCTCTCTCCTCCCAGCATCCCCACCCTCTTACCACAACTTTCAACAAATATATGATTCACAACACGGGTGAATTGTAGCTAAAATCAAGGGGAACAGATATGGCACACCGCCCACCTACTATCACGCAACCAGCCATTGCACGGGCTTTACGAGAAGCTAAAAAACAAGGAGCAGAGGTGGTAGAAATCAAGCCTACTGGTGAATTATTAATTCATATCAATAAAATCGTAACACCCAGAGCGACAGATAATACTTATAACATTGACGATTTTCCACCGCTTGAAAATGAACAAGAAGACTACGATACCAGTAAAATTTGTCGTTCTGTCGACGGTATAAAGTTTTAGCCATGCCAAAACGTCGTCCACCATATCTTGTTTGTGAACGCACACGCCATGGTAAAATCATATGGTATGTACGTATTGGTCATGGAACACGATTTCGGATTGAAGGAACCTATGGAACGCAAGAGTTTGTCGATAATTATACGCTTGCTCTTAAGCAAGCGCAAAATGGCACCTCCCAAAAAAGAAAACAAACCAGACTTGTAGAGGGCTCTTTCGATTGGTTGTTGCATCAATATTTACAAAGCATGCAATGGCATAATCAATCAGAATCTACTAAAAAAGTTAAGTATCGAATTCTAAACAATGTTTCTAAACATATTGGTGAGCGCGCATATAAAAGCATAGAAAAACATCATATCCTTGACGCCGTGGAAAGAAGGCGTGCTACCCCCGCAGCAGCAAGACACTTTTTGACTTCTTTAAATGGTCTCTTTAATTGGGCGGTTGATAATGCCCTTTTAAATAGAAATCCTGCTTTTAATATAAAAGCACCAAAATCTCTTAACAGCGTAGGATTAGCGCCATGGCTAGAAGAGGATATCGATAAATATTATAAACAATGGGCTATCGGTACCCATGAACGCGTATGGGTTGATGTTCTTTTATATACGGGCTTACGCCGTGGTGATGCCGTTCGTATCGGTTGGAAAGATGTAAAAGATAATATCATTCATCTCAAAACAGAAAAGAGCCAATTTAAAACAGATGTTTTTCTCCCTATTTTACCAGAATTAGCCAAAATGCTTGAAGCTGGTCCCGTAGGTGATGAAACATTCATTTGCGGAAAAGGTGGAAATAAGCTCGTAAAAGAAAGTTTTGGTAACCTTTTTCGTGAAGCATGTAATACAGCAGGAATTAAAAAATCGGCACACGGCTTGCGAAAATTAGCAGCAACACGCGCCGCTAATGCTGGTGCTACAGTTTCGCAAATGAAAGCGCTTTTTGGCTGGTCAGAAGATAAAATGGCATCCCTTTATACCAAAACAGCCGATAGAAAACGCCTTGCAATAGAAGCCATAAAAAAACTTCAAAAAGGTTAGAGCAATGTGCGGCAGCTAAAAAACAAACCAAAGCCTCGTCAAAATTATAAACGAAATCAAAGCGACGTTTGAGGTGCATCAGAAACCAGAGGAGAAATAGGTGGTTGTGTCTGTTGCATTGTTTGCCATAAATTATAATTCGTTTGCATATCCAACCAAAATTTTGCTTTACTAAAACCAGCTAATTCTAATTTAATTGCAAGTTCAGTACTCATAGAAGCATGACCGTTAATCACTCTTGATAGAGAAGCTCTTGTCATATGGAGATGATCCGCTAACTTTTGTATCGTTATCCCCATTTCTTTTAAGAAAGCTACTTTTAGAACTTCGCCCGGATGTGCGGGGTTATGCATCATTTGTTTTCGTTCCTTTCATCAATGGTAATCTTGATAATCAACAAGCTCCACATCTGTTCCTATAAAGTGAAAAGTAACGCGCCAATTTCCATTCACCCATATAGAATAGTATCCTGTAAGTTCACCTTTAAGAGGATGCATTTTAAAGGCAGGTGCTCTTAACATTTCGGGCGTCGTCGCACTTGTTAAAGCCGTTAAGATAACGCGTAATTTCTTTACATGATCTGGTCGAATAACTTTTGTAGAACCTGTTGTGTAAAATAATTTTAAGCCCTTATGTTTGAAACTCACAATTGCCATTAGCACCCCTTATCGCATACCAGCACTATACGATTAATAAAAATAAGAGTCAAGTAAGGTACTGGAAAATCTGGTTACATATTTGGATAAAATGATTGAGAATAAGCTACAAAAAGGTTCGGGATAGACAGAGAAATAAGTTAATAAAGTCAACGGAATTAAAATTCCCTTACCTTTATATAAATTATTGATTCGATTCAATATTGGCTGGGGTACCTGGATTCGAACCAGGGAATGCCGGTACCAAAAACCGGTGCCTTACCGCTTGGCTATACCCCAAAAAATACACTTTATAATTACTTTTGCACCTTATAGCGATTCCTGTGATTGGACGCAATATCTGAAAGTAAAAGACCTTACTTTTTTATCATAAAGTCTCTACTTTATGATAAAGTTCCCACGATTATAAAGTTCCCATGCCTTGTACAATAACTGCAGCGATACACATTCGCAGCAAAATAATATACAGCTGTCCTTCTAACACAAATCATAACCACTTATCCATAAATTATTTTGCTCTTTTATTGATTTTCTAAAAACAAAAAATAAAAATCTTATCGTCTACGCGTGTCTTTAAAGAAATTAGCATATACTTTCCTTGATATCTTCAAATCTCATTTTGCTCAATTAAAACAAAAGTTAGCACCGCATTAGAACTAGCAAAATATAGGATAGACCGCTGTGCCCTTTCATTAAGTGTAAAGATGGTAAAATCTAATGGTTTTATATGTCATATTATTCATGGATAGCCCCATAAAATGAAATCAAGCGCGTTGAAAAATATCTCTTAACAATATGACTTAAGATTCTGTTGTAAACACCATAAAATATCAGTAACTTGAAAAAGTTTTTGAGGTATAAGAACAAGAAATAAGAACTATCTCCATTTTTTCCCTTTAAAAGATCATGATATTTTTATTCGTTCATAGATGTAAAAAAATCCTCAGAAGTACTATCTATAGAGACCCGTGTCCTTTTTTGATGGATGAGCATACATTTCCTAAAAACTCATTTTACAAAAAGAGAGACATTAAAATTAATTAACATATATAAGCATTCAACATTTGCTTTTAGATGCTGCAAATGGCAAATTAGACTTTTAAAATAAGCTTAACAATTAGAATCGAGGAGATTTTTAAATGGCTTTTGAATTGGCTGCATTGCCTTATGATTACGATGCTCTTTCGCCCTATATGTCACGCGAAACGCTTGAATATCATCATGATAAGCACCACCTCGCTTATCTTACCAATACCAACAACCTTATAAAAGACGCAGGCTTGGAAAATGAAAGCCTTGAAGAGATTGTTAAAAAAAGTTTTGGAAAAAATATTGGTTTGTTTAATAATGCAGCGCAATATTACAATCATAACCATTTTTGGCATTGGATGAAAAAAGATAGTGGTGGTCAAAAGCTGCCTGAAAAACTAGCAAAAGTTATCGAATCTGATCTAGGTGGCTATGACAAATTCCGTGCTGACTTTATTGCTGCTGGTGGTGCCCAATTTGGCTCTGGATGGGCTTGGGTTGCTGTTAAAAATGGCAAGCTTGAAATTATGAAAACGCCTAATGGTGAAAATCCTTTGGTTCATGATGCTCAACCTATTCTAGGTGTGGATGTGTGGGAACATTCCTATTATATTGACTATCGCAATGCTCGTCCGAAATATCTCGAAGCTTTCGTGGATCATTTGATCAATTGGGATTATGTTTTAAAACTTTATGAAGATTGCGGATTGTAAACCATCTAGATAATTTTTTAATATCTGTCAGTCCCTATCATTCAGTAAATTATAGGAACTGACAAGCAAAGAGATTATAGATTAGCAGCAATCTTTTCCTGCTACCTTTAGAATATATGCATAGATATAAGCAACTTCTTCTAACTTTGAAAAACGTCCAGCCGCACCAGCGTGCCCTGCATCCATATTAATACGCAATAAGATTGCATTATCATCTGTTTTTAACGCACGCAATTTTGCTACCCATTTTGCAGGTTCCCAATAAGTTACACGAGGATCTGTTAATCCTGCTATCACAAGCATAGGGGGGTACTTTTGCGCCTTGATATTATCATAGGGAGAATAGGAAGCTATAAGATTATAATCTTCTTGTGATTCAAGAGGATTTCCCCATTCAGGCCATTCAGGAGGCGTTAGAGGTAAAGAAGCATCTAACATCGTGGTTAAAACATCAACAAAAGGGACATTGGCTATAATCCCAGCAAAATCCTGTGGCGCTATATTGGCAATAGCTCCCATCAACATTCCTCCTGCCGAACCACCATGCGCAATAAGCCGATCATGCGCTGTGAATTTATTGTTTACAAGATAACGCCCACAAGCAATAAAGTCGGTAAATGTGTTATATTTAAAAAGATGTTTTCCTTTCTCATACCATTCAACCCCTTTTTCTTTGCCTCCACGAATATGGGCAATAGCATAAATAAAACCTCTATTTACCAGAGAAAGGATATTACTATTGAAACTGGCTGGTATAGAGATACCATAAGCACCATAACCGTAAAGCAGACAAGGTGCACAACCATTAAGGGGTGTTGTTTTATGATAAAAAAGTGAGATGGGAATTTTCTCACCATCCTCTGCCGTGGCCATAATACGTCGCGTTATATAGTCATCTTTATTATGGCCAGAGGGAATTACTTGCATCTTTAATAATACTCGTTTGCGACTTTTCATCTCATACTCAAATACTTGATCAGGCGTTGTCATAGATGAATAAGAAAAACGAATGGACTGACTATTATATTCGGCTGCACCTTGGAGACCTAAAGAATAAGCCTCTTCATCAAAAGCAATGGAATGGATTTGTTTCGTCGTACGCTCCATAATTTTTATACGAGGAAGACCTTCAAAGCGTTCGAGCCAAATAAGAAAGTCTTGATAGGCATCATGGGATAGGATCAAACGTCCAAGCTGATGGGACACCAGTTCGGACCAATTTTCTGATTGCGGCGCTTCATGCGGCGCAACCATTATTTTAAAGTCCTTTGCATTATCTAAATTGGTAAGAATATAAAAGACATCACCACCTTTTGTAAGTGAATATTCAACACCTTTTTGCCGTTTTCGTACACATTGAGGAACGCTAAGAGGCGCTTCAGCAGGAATTAACCAGATCTCTGATGTTTCATGATCATGAATATTAATATAAATAACATCATGAAGCTTAGAACCGCTTACATTTAAGAAAAAACCTGGATTATCTTCACGAAAAATAAGCTTATCCTGTGACTGATCCGTATTTAAGCGATGGTAATAGAGCTCTGAAGGTCGGTGGTTTTCATCCACCTTTGTATAGAAAAAACCTTCAGATTGAGCGTCCCACACAATTTGTCCAGATGTGTTAATTATGGTGTCCGTAAAATCAGACAATGTTTCTAAATTACGAATTTTAGCTGTATAGAATTCTGATCCTTTATCGTCATAGGTCCATATAACATATCTATGATCAGGAGATTCTTGAACTGAACCAAAATTGAAATATTTTTTACCTTCAGCCAAAAGATCACCATTAAGATAAACATGTCTTTCTCCACCATTCCTTGGCGTTCGAAAATAATGTGGCTGTTGCCCCCCAGTAACATAAGAAAATCCGTAAGCAAAAGGTCCATTTTTTATAGGAACTGAACTATCATTCTCTTGGATCCTGCCTTTCATTTCAGTAAAAAGCAAATCTTGTAATGGCTTGGTATCAGCCATTTGAGCCGCTTGATAAGCATTTTCTTTTTCAAGATGATCTCGAATATTAAGATCAAGACAGTTAGGATTTTTAAAAACATCTTGCCAGTTAGATGCACGTAGCCAATGATAGGGATCATCACGAAAAATACCATAATAGACTTCCTTATGAGTGATTCTAGATGCTTTGGGAGGCGTTGTAAAAGTGTGGGTCATACACAATCCTATGTTAGAATATGTTAATCGCTCTGTTTGTGTGTTAGAATCACAAACATTGATGCAAGTGTAAAAATATAAATTTTATACACTGGCAAAAATAGCATCGTGATAAGTCTTTACCATTCATATCCTTCTATTCATTAGCTGTCATAGCTATTGTTTTCTAAGGATAGAATACCACTTTTATAATGGAAATGGCTGGTAAGACAATTAAGTTATGAGAGGAAGAATTGATTTTTTTGAAACAATATAAATATATCTAAAACTTTTAACCTATATCATAAAAAATAATGAATATTCTATATCGTTTTAATGAAGAGTTATACATTGCAAAGAATAATGTTATATAATATTTATCATTATGTTTCTTTTTATTGAATATAATAAGTATAAATTTTAAAAAATAAATTTAAAAGTTTATAA
>NZ_NJPP01000047.1 GCF_002778015.1 Bartonella tribocorum
TCTTCTCTTGTCAAAGAACAAACAGTCAATAAACCGTTTTAAAACCAAAAAATATCATACACTAAATAGTGCAAAATAAAAACCTAAAAGGCAAAACAATGCATATATGATAAATCTTAGTTCTCAAAACAAGAGCAAAAACCAACCATCGCAAGCAGAAACCGCTCTCGTTACTCGACGTATATAGTACTCTTTCAACAAAAGAGTCAATATCATTTTTTCCTTTTTTGAAAATTTAATAGAGAAAAACAAAAAAACGCTATCCAAATATAGAGAAATAAAATTATAACTCCTCATAATAAATCGTATAAACAAAAGGCGTTCAAAAAGAGCATGGCGCCTTTAAAGAAAGGATAGCGCCCTACCCGTAATGGATAAAAACGAGGAAATGCATATGAATTGGTGAAATACGATAGCGCTTTTTTACGTTACTTTAACATTGATTCAAAGAGTGTTCTCTGTACCGCTATGTTTTATAAAGACATTGCGGTATAAAAAGGGTTTGCATAACCTGTAATCTGTAAATCAAATTCTTGTAGAAATGTGCTAAGCTATGTTAGCTTTCCTCGTTTAATATTGAAAAGTACGCTTAGAATCTATGTGGGATAATACACAACAAAAAAACGATCCCGGACAGGACCCTGCTCTTGTCATTAAACGCTTGCGACCTGAGCGCCGCCAGGTCTCAGCCCGTTGGCTTACAGGAACAGTGCTGACAGGAATCACTTCCTGCATTCTTATGGGGATTGCCCTTTTTACGGCTCTTGATGAACAACAGCGATTGGTAACACCACCACAATGGTTTACAAACGAAAACCTCTCACAAACACAAGACCCTGAAGCCAATGGGTATAAAGGGGATCGTATTTCTCCCACCCATGCACGGCAAAGCTTTGATAGTAAACGCAAATTTGAACTATCAATTCTGCAAAAAAAAGGGGATGAAAAAGTCATTCAAACACAACATTTCGCATGGGTTCGCATGGCTTTAGCCGAAAATCGCCAAAAAAAATATAGCTATCCCAAATTTGATTCTTTAAGCATTATGGCAAGTGATTCGGAAAATAAAAGCACCAAACAACAAGATTCAGGACAGATTTACGGGGCAAAAATCGAAACAAGACTTACCTTACGCAGCTATGATTTTGATATCAATCAACTCAACTTTGAGAACACCGATACGCTAACAGATGAAGAAGCACAACAAGAAGTACAAAAAGCTGGATTTACTTTAGAAAAAAGCACCGAACTCCTTTCAGTTCTCACACTGATTGATCCTTTAAAGTTAGAAGAGATATCCTCAGACTCCCAAGGGACAGAGTCCCCTGAAGTGCGTATCGTTCAAGAAAATGTAACCGTTTCTCCTCAAAGTAATCGTATTGATTTAACCAAAAACTATGTTGAAGATATTATTCCTATTCGTAAAAAACAAAAGATAGCCGATGCTTTCAAAAAAACCAGTTACACAAAAGATCAAGTTGAACAGATTGTCAGCACTCTAGAAAAATTTAACCTTTCTGATACCCTTAAAGAGGGAAGTCTTTTACGCATTGGTATCGTGACACAAGCTGGTGAAGAAGACCATCTCGTACGCGTAAGCATTTACCAAGGGATGTATCATGTTCTCACCATTGCCCTAAATGACAAAGGCCAATTCATTGAAAGCGCAGAGCCTAAAATGTCTAAAGCACTTAAAACGGCTTTTCAAAATGGTATTCCACATTCTTATCTCAATAGCGCGCAATTACCAACGGCGTATGATGCACTCTATAATGCATTGCTCAGCCATAATATATCACAATCTCTTTCTCATCGTCTTATTCGTCTGCTTGCCACTAATATTGATATGAAAAGCCGGATAACACCCAGTGATCAGATCGAAATATTTTATGCCTTACCGCAGAGTGATAAAGAAACCAAAAATGGCAAAAAGAATTCAAAAGTAAAAGAATCACCCAAGAATACTGATCCGGAAATTCGTTATATTAGTGCAACTTTTGGCAATACAACTTATAAATATTACCGTTATCAATTAAAAGACGGAAGCGTTGATTACTATGATTCTGAAGGGAAAAATTCAAAGCCTTTCTTGCTGCGCAAACCCACACCAAATGGCGTTTTTGGTTCCCCCTTTGGTCCACGCAAACATCCTATTTTAGGCTATATTCGCATGCACACAGGTGTTGATTGGGTAGCGCCTAAAGGATCACCCATTATTGCTATAGGAGATGGTATTGTCACCAAAGTAGGCGTAACGGGTGGTTATGGAAATCATACGGAAATTCAACATGCCAATGGGTATGTCAGCAGTTATTCACACCAAAGCCGTTATGCTCCAGACATCAAACCAGGCGTAAAAGTACGTCAAGGACAAGTTATCGGATATATTGGAACAACAGGAATGGCAACTGGCCCCCATTGTCACTTTGAAATCATTGTCAATGGTGTAAAAGTTGATCCTATGCGCATTCGTATACCCGATAGCAAAGCCTTAACCAATCAAGATCTACAAGCATTTCTGCAAGAAAAAAATAATATTGATGCTTTGCTAAACAGCCCAATAGACCCCTCTGATGAAGCTTCCTAAAATACTCTTTCAAATTCTCGTTCACAATAGAAAGTTTGAACAATTAAGAAAGAGAAAACCAAAAAAAGAATATAATTCTTCTTAAGCATTCTATCTAATAACCCAACCCTATAAGCCCCATCATTGCTCATATCATTCCCATTGCGTCCCTTTTTCCAATCTCATCAATCATGAAAAAGCTTAACCCTCTTTTCAACAACTCAACGTAAAAAATAAGACGCGTAACAGAGAAAAAAGTAAAATCAAAAGACAAATGCAAATTTCAAAACAATTAAAATAAAGATCTCTGAAGAATGAAGTCTATCCAAGATGGGTTGAAGTTATATTATTTTAAATAATACAATAGTCGTTATTTTTAATATAAAATTTATTTATAAAATATTCTATACTATATTTATAATATAAAAAATATTCAAAAAGTTAGGAGTTAAATTATGAAATATACAACAATCAGTATTATTTTTTTAGCAATATTTAATCATACAAGTTGTGTTATTGGAGGTGAAAAAGTAATTCAAAATATACCTCATGATATAAAGGAAGCCAAAAACCAATTTAGAGATTTAAAGCATCCGTTAGCTTACAAAATTGAGCCTCCTAACAGCTCCCAAATATCTTCAAAAAATCAGAAGAACATTTCTACAAAAAACTATACTGCTATTATCATGGCTGATCCGCAAGCTTGGCATTTAGATTATGGTGATCCTAATGCGAAAATAAACCAAACCCTATGGCTGAAAAGAAATGAGAAAATTGCAAAAGCTATAAAATCACAAAAAGCAGACTTTTATATCGTCAATGGTGACTTAACTGAATTTGGTCGCAGAGAAACCTATGAAGATTATAGCAAGACATATAAAAAACTTGGCTCTCCTGTTTATGAAGGGCTTGGCAATCACGACTATGCAAATAATGTTGGTCATTGTATGATTCCTGAAGAACAGAACGCTTCAGGTGATGCATGTGCAATAGAGGCCATCGTCAGACAGATCAAAGAAATGAAAAAATACAAAGATGAACTCTCCCATTTCAATCAAGACGTCACAGAGTCAACCGACACTTCTAATAAATCTGTTTGTTCTATAGAAGGAAGCTTGGGCTACTCTTGGGATTATGGAGATATTCATTACGTACAACTTCACAATTATCCAATTTATACAGTTCATCTAAAACAAAGTGATAAAGTTGTCCATATTAAGAGCGCTTTGGATTGGCTAAAAAAAGATTTAGCTGCTGCTGATGCAAGAGGGAAAATCACTCTTATAAACTTCCACGATGCGAATGCATTTTTTCCGAATAGTTCTTCACATTTTATTAACCCCGAAAATGCTCACGATCTATCAGTCTTTAAATCAATCATTACCTCTCATAATGTTAAAGCAATCTTTGCTGGTCATACGCATTATCAGAGTTATTGTCGTGTACAAGATGATAAAGTTTTCGGAAATATACCTGTCTACACGGCAGGAGCACTCTTTAGAGGAGACTACTACCTCATCAAAGTGCAAGGAAAAAATGTCCGTGTTCAAGCTTATAATGGTATAACAGGAAAACCTACTTTGATCGAGGATTTGGGACCAATAGGGTCCGATACAGAATTCTTTGAAAATTGTAGTAATTTATAAAGGTATTTTTCTCGATGTTAATCTTGGTCAATAAATAAAGGGTTTAAGCCACCTTCATAAGAGAAATACTGTTTCTTTTACCCGCTTCATATTGAGTTTATGATAAAAAATGATGATCTTTGTGTCCGCAAAACGCAGGTTCAAAAAGGAAACTTCTCACCAAACTGTATACAAAACTATTCAACGAACAAGACTCTAGTTTTGCTCTAACGCTTAGCTTTTCATGCCCACCCCTTTATCTTCAACAATAAGCATCAATTATCCATTTGGTCAATTGTCCACTTGGCTCAGAGCAAAATGACAAATTCTTCAGCAACATTTTATACGGAAAGAGCAAAACTATTTTAAAAAAGAGACGATTATTTTACCAAAATGCAGAAGAAACCGCCCTCAAACTTTACACAAACCCCATGATTAATAATCAAATCTACTCTTGGTTGATCACTTTTTAAAATATATCATACAAAAGCCATAAAGTTTTGTTCTCTGAAGGCTTTTTTGCTGTAATTTGCGGCAGAAGAAGCAAGAGAGTGATTGTAAAAAATGTGTAAATTAGTGCAATAGTTCATCCATAAATTGATCGCATTGTTTTCAAGTTCAATTGATCTTTCAGACGGGTTACATCCTTTCAAAAAGAGGAGCGTGATTCATGAAAAAGTAAATATAACGCCTCTTCTGATATCTCCCCTACCAATTATTTCCTAGAGTTTTTTTAGTTTTGGATGAGAATTTTATGAAAGACAAAAAGAGGATTATTACAGCTCTTTCTTTTACCCTCTTCGTTTTGTTAAAGCCTTGTGCATCTCACAGTCAAGGTCTTTCTGTGACCCACGAAACAAGAAAAAGCTTTGTCGAAAAATTACCAAAACCTGAACGAATGGCCTTTGATGATCGTTCAACGGATGTATACATTGTAAATGAGTTGACCGACCCGCCAACTTCTATGGTGTTAATTGATAAAGCTATCGAGCGTGGAAAATGGAAAACCGGTGAATATTGGGGAAACAAAGGGCCCTCAAAAACAATTGCAGCAGGCTTTGTGGGAAAAGCCGCAACAACGTCAAATGCTTGGCTTTTTGGTTCTGGAGGATGGGTTAAATATAAAGTAGCAGATGACGGAACGATATTAAAATTCCGATGGTATAATCCCTATAGTGGTGCCAATAAATATTCCGTTACTTCAACCAATAAAAACTATTATTTTGAACGAATGGAAGGGCTGGGTGATAACGCAAGAACAATTTGGTACGTAAAAAGAAAAGCACCCAAAAATTATAAGGTTGTCATAGCAGCCGATCCGCAACCATGGCGTTTGGACTCAGGCAATCCTAATGCGAACAGCAACAGAGAACCTTGGCTCAATGTCAATAGGAAAGTTGCAAAAGCATTAGAATCTCACGCAGCTGCATTTTATATCATCAATGGCGACTTAACCGAGTATGGCCGCCCCCAGACCTATCAAGATTATGCAAATGTCTATAAAAGGGGAGTTTATTCTGTCTATGAAGGACTAGGCAATCACGATTACTACAACAATCTTAGTGATTGTATAATACCGTTATCAAATCTTTCAAAGGATGCCTGTGCAGTAAGTGCTGTTAAAAGAATGCTAAAAGAAATAGACAGATATAAGGGTTCTCTCCCCCATTTCAATCAACATGTGACTTATCGTCCATTTCTTCACATGGAAACGGCTCATTACCTCATAACTGGAAGTTTAAGCTATTCATGGGATTATGGAGATATTCACTATGTACAGCTACAAAATTATCCAACCTATACGGCGCGTTTATTTGATGGTCACACGAAAGTAAACATAACGAGTGCTTTAGGTTGGCTGAAAAAAGATTTAGCAGCAGCACGTAAAAGAGGAAAAGAAATCATTCTCAATTTTCATGATGCGCGTCCCTATTTTAGAGATAAGGATTCACATTTTATTACCCCCCAAAATATGAAAAACCTCGCTGCCTTTAAATCAATTATTATGCGTTACAATGTCAAAGCAATCTTTGTAGGGCACCAACATCGGCAAGATTATTGCCGTGTACAAGATGATAAGGTCTTCGGAAATATTCCTATCTACACGGCAGGAGCACTCTTTAAAGGAGACTACTATCTTGTCGATGTACAAGGAAAAAACATTCACGTCAAAGCTTATAATGGCAAAACAGGCACCCCCGTTTTGCTCAAAGATTTAGGAAAAAATGGAGAAAAAATATTCAGTTCCAACACTTGTAGCCTTTTATTATAAAGGCGTTTTTTTCAAGTTTAACAAACAAAAGTGACTCTCTCAAAAAGAGCTTTATGAATGAGATGGGGCTTTTGCTCCATCTGTCTTTTTCTCCATCTATATTGAGTTTTGGCACCGGAATGACAATATTTGTGCCTCCTAAAGCAGAAGTTTCAAACAGAGGTTTTTCACCAAATTGCATACAAAGCTGTTCTACAACCACATGACCAAGTCCTGCTTTTTGTTCTGGGGTTTGGCTTTTCATGCCCACCCCATCATCTTCGACAATAAGCATCAATTGTCCATTCGGCTCAGGGCCAAAGGAGATATAAATATGCCCTTCTCGTTGATCAGGAAAGGCATGTTTTAAAGAATTGGTCAACAATTCACCAAGGATAATTCC
>NZ_NJPP01000048.1 GCF_002778015.1 Bartonella tribocorum
GGGGTTCCAAGGGGTTCCAAGGGGTTCCAAGGGGTTCCAAGGGGTTCCAAGGGGTTCCAAGGGGTTCCAAGGGGTTCCAAGGGGTTCCAAGGGGGCTTGCACAGTATAAAAAATAGGCTTGTGCGGAGAATTTATGGGGGTGAAAAATATTTAAAAAAACACTAAAAATGTCTTTTGTGAATACTCTCTAATGTCAGCGGTTTGTTGTATGGGGATATAATAATGTTCAACGGGTACTTTTATGGAGTAAAGAGGGGGTTGAAAGTAAAAGGGGTGTTGTCATCGTTCAGTTTCTGAATGAGGATTGAGAATTTCTCTTTGTGCATTGCGAGTCTATAAATTATAAGCTGTAACCATAACCACCCCCGATAAAGACACCTTGATCGCCCCCTATGGAAAACAAAACCACAAAAATGGTTGCTCCATGATGCAACGCTATGCAATTTATCTGGCCTATTGTGTATTGATCTTTAGACATTGAGAAACCGTTTTTATCTTATGAAAATTAAATTCATGGCAAATGTGCTAACAGGCAGAGCCAACACAGTTTTAAGCAGCACTACCGCGTGATAGGAAAAAATAACAGAAATCCGTATGAGCGTGTTTTGCTGCTTTAAAATGCAACAGCGATTTTTAGGTAGCGCTCAAAGAAATTCTGCTCAACGGGCAAGCCTATAAAATCGGCAATAGCACGCTCGGCTTTTTTATGAGACCGTGTCTAGATGTGTTAAACGTTCGATGAGGCGCGTTGGTATGCTTTTGCGCGCTCTGCCAAGGTCATGTTATGGCGGTGTCGCTCGGCTAAAATACTCAAAATACTATGGCGATCCCATTTTGTGTGGTTGTCATAACTTTTTTATTGCTTCAAATGGGTGCGCAAACCATCCGTTTTTTGTGGGGTTAGATGGATAATAAATTCTCTTCATAACGGGCGGTAATGAGAGAGACATAGCCTAGATAGGTTTTTATAAATATTCACATATTATTTGAAGTGATTTTTTAGGGGGCACGTCTTGAAAAAGAACCACAAACAGAATTCGCAAAATGATGGCCTAAAATACGGCCAATACTGGGAAATAAACAACGGGATATTTTTGCGCAATGCCTTAATTTACAAAGCACTATTCTTGCCAATTAGGAAATCGGCACGCATGCGCTAATATCCTCAGCAGGTAACACTTATCATAGCATCTGTAACATGGACCATCCTTGGCTTGTTATCAGTGAAGATGAAGTATTTAGTGACATAGCAAAAGCAGCAGGTTTTAAAGCACCCACCCTTCCTAGTGGATTGATGAAAAACTCGGTCGGTATGGCTTATACAACCTATCGCGATGCAAATATAAAACTCTCCTCTTGAAGATGATATAGCGAAACTTGCAGCTCTGTTTTGTATAAAGTTACAAGAGCTTGTTTAAAACATCAAGGATATGGAAAAAGTCGGCTTTACTTTGCCTCTTCTAAAATTAAATTTAAAGTGTTAAGGCTGAAAGTTCACATCTCGAAACGACACAAGATACGATGCTTCTCTAAAATGAAAAATCGATATGAAAATCTTTTTTGCTTTTTGGGTTATTTGGGGCTTATGAGGGAGAGAGGTTTATAATTTATCAGATTGTTTTCAAAGCCTTTTCTGATTTTTACTATCAAATTCCGATTCTCGATATTTTTTTGCTCTTTTTGGCAAAACGTGCATTTACGCGTTTAATGGTAAAAAATAGTCATGAAAACAACATGTTATCACGTGTCCCTCTCTAATTTCACCTTTTTTTACTTCCTATAAAACCTATTGTCAAACGATAGGTGTGCTTAATGGCTTACTTTATGAGGAGCCTCGATACTGTTTGAAAATACGCTTAGAGGCACTGGAAAATATTAAAAAAGTATGTGAAGGGAAAAGGATCTTCTGTTTTGGATGTTTTCTTTTGCGCGAGATAATCTAGAACGCAATAAATAAAATACGATAAATAAACGGATAAAATGTGTAATTTTATCCGTTTATGGACGTTGTCGGGGATGCTTTAAGATCGTAAAGTTGAAAAGTGACGATAGACGTTGGTTTTTCCCCCTTGAAATTTCATTTTCTTCGAAAATGAAAAGATATGCGCATTGCAAAAATGCCCCAAAAAGAGAAGGGAATAGGTTCGCTTTGATTAGACATATAAAAGCTTAAGGCGGTTTGCTCTTCATTGTTGCGTTTTTTGTCTTAGAATAGGCGTATGAGCGATGGAAGCTGATTGACAACGCGAAGGGGTTTTATTGCAGTAATTTTCATGGTTAAGGTTCGTGAGAGATTGGAAAATGTCTTTGTGTAGAACAAAAATAGTGCTGAATAGACTAGAGATTTTTCTGAAAAGAGAAATTTATGGTTTGAAAGGTTTTTTTAAGAAAAAATATCGAAATAAGTATCCGGAACAGAAAGGCAATAAACAATTCCTTCTTTTGTCCAGTTGAAGGAAGCTGATCCATTGACAGAAATGGGAACAATTTTTTCGAGAACAGCACTGCCAAAACAAGCTTTTTTATTGTTTGTAGGAGGGGCGCCTGATTCAAAATGTTCGTTCCAAGTGATGATCAGTTGTGTTTTACCATTTAGTCTTGTTTCGATTTCACAGCGTACACAGACGCGGCCCTTTTCTTGGAAAAGGGCTCCAAAAGAAAGAGAATTGACAATCAATTCATGAAAAGCCAAACCAATATGCAAAGCGGCATTGGGAAAAAGATAAGGATCAACGCCCTCAAGCGAAAAACGTTCTGTTTCTTTCATTAAATAGCCTAAAGCTTGCGTTTGGACCAATTCACGAAATTGGGCGCCACGCCAATCGGAATCAGTGATCAGATCTTGAGAATGAGAAAGAGAATGAAGACGGCCTTGAAATTTGCGTAAGAAAACCTGAAGGGATTCCGTATAGCGGGCGGTTTGGCTGGCAATGCTTTGAATGATGGCTAGAAGATTTTTGGAACGGTGGCTGACTTCTCGAAGGAGGATTTTAAGCACTTGTTCACGGCGGCGTAAGCCGGAAATATTAACACCGGTGGTGATAATACCGATAATGTCTCCGTTATCATTGCGGTGGCAATCAATCGAAAATTTGTACCAAATCTCTTGTTTGCTTGTATCTTCAAAACGTGCTTCAATGGTTTGCATTTTGCCACTGGCTAAAACTTGCAGTTTGATGGTTTCCATATTGTCTGCAAGGTCAAGCGAAAAAAAGTCGTTGTCGCGACACCCAACGCACCATTTGTGGTGCAAATGATGCGGCAAGTTTTCAGCCCATAAATAAACCAAATTTGTTGCCTGATAGAGAACAAAAATATCAGCACCACGAATTGCTTGCATGAGCGCGCTCATATGAGATCTGTCTATAGGAGGCTTTGAAAGAGGTGTAACGAGCATAATTAAAGAGGTTGACTCTGTTCTAAGCCGCTTTAGAAGCGTTCTCTTGAAAAAATAAAGCTTGGGAAATAAGCGCTTTTACCATATCAGGGTTAAAAGGTTTGGTTACTAAAAAAGTCGGTTCTGGACGCTCGCCGGTCAGCAATCTTTCGGGAAAAGCTGTGATGAAAATCACCGGTATACGGTCGTTTTGCAAAATTTTGTTGACTGCATCAATGCCGGAGCTGTTATCGGCTAATTGAATATCAGCCAAAATCAACCGTGGCTTTTTCTTATGATACATGATGACAGCTTCATCACGTGTTCGCGCTATTCCTACAACGTGATGACCTAGGCTTTCGACCATTTGTTCAATATCAAGTGCAATAAGAGGCTCATCTTCGATAATCATCACTTCTGTGGCAATTTGTTGAGAAATATCACTCGATGCTTGATTGAGAAGCTTGCGAAATGCTTTCGTATCTAGATTCATGATTTCGCTGGCTTCTTGTTCATTAAAACCTTCAACGGCAATGAGCAAAAATGCTTGGCGTGCACGGGGCGTGAGATACGATAATTTGGCACTGGTTTTTTGTTCAAGCCCAAATTGTGGTAGGGGTTCAGGAATATTCGGGGTGGTTTGGTCAAAAAGATGGCAAAAAAGCCAATAGGTCCCAATTCGGTCACTGGATGCTTTGGGAAAAATCGAAATGTCGGCAATAAGAGCTTCCAACATCGCTGATACATAAGTATCGCCAGAGGATTGGCTTCCGGTGACAGAGCGAGCAAAACGCCGAAGATAGGGAAGATGCGGGGCAATGCGCGTTGATAATGACATAATTTATAACTCCTTTGACCTTTCAAGCATTTTGTTGGTTGAAATTCTCAACAGATAAAAAAGTTCCTTGATTTATATGGAACTTTTTACCGAGAGTTATATTTACAACCATAGGGCGAAAAAATCTTCGCGGCGCTACTGATATTATATGGATTAGGGGAATGAAAAATGAATGACCGTGATGAAAAAAATCTCACCACACAGTTTAAATTTGGAGATGATCTTCTCGGGACCAACAGCGAAATAGCACGGAAATTACGCCAATTTTACATGGAAATTCAAGAAGAAGCGCTACCACGGCGTTTGCTCGAGCTTTTAGAAAAGTTGGAGCGTGCAGAGCAATTTGGCTTAAACAATGTGGAAAAGGTTTGAATTCTTTATGTCAAAATGCGCAAAAAATTTTAAACAAGAACTCTTGTTGGTGTTGCCGGCTTTACGTGCTTTTGCTGTTTCTTTAAGTGGCAAGCACGATAAAGCTGAAGATTTGGTCCAAGACACGGTGATGAAAGCATGGGCTAAGCAAGATAGTTTTGAGATGGGAACTAATCTTAAAGCTTGGCTTTTTACGATTTTGCGTAATGAATTTTATAGTCAAATGCGCAAAAAGGGGCGGGAAGTTCAAGATACCGACGGCGTATTTACCCAAAATGTCGCGGTTCATCCTCCTCAATATGGAACGCTTGATTTGCAAGATTTTAAAAAAGCCTTAAATCTGCTTTCTGCTGATCAAAGAGAAGCCATTATTCTTATTGGGGCATCGGGGTTTTCTTATGAAGATGCGGCAGCTATTTGTGGCTGTGCTGTTGGAACTATTAAAAGCCGTGTGAGCAGGGCACGGCATCGATTGCAGGAGCTTCTTAATGTCGATGGTGAATCCGATTATGGGCCTGATTCCTATTCAGCGGGGAGTACATTGTGTTCATTTAACGGCTAAAAAAGCATAATAATTATGATGGATAGCCTTGTTTTTTTTATTCTCGTTATAGCTATTACAGTAAAGTCAGTATCTGAGGAAATTCAGAATGTTTGGCGTGTATCCTTGGGAACACAAGAAAAGCCTATATGAAATGCTCTCATGGGCTTTTTGTGTTTGTTTCATAAGGTTGCCTTCCTTTGTGCTGAAAAATGACGACTTTCAAGTTCGCCAATGGAAATTCTATGACAACAAAGACAAATTTGCTGCCTCAAATGCCTTCTTCTGATGCAACGATATCACGCTGGCGATGGGCAGCGATTGTTGTTTCTCTTGTTATGGCTTTTTTAGCATCGGTTTTTATTATGTTGCTTTCCAATGCCGTTGATCGAGAAGTTGCACAGTTGAATACAAGTTCAGAATTGCGCGAACAGGCTGATTTGGTGCTTATTAGTTTAATCGATATGGCTGTTGCTGATCGTAGCTACGCAAAAACCCGAAAGCCAGAAGATAAGATCCGCTTTGAAAATGCAGAGAGGGAGTTGGGGGATATTCTTGATTATATCGCACTTATTGTTTATGCGCATCCGCAATGGGATGAATGGTTTACGGCTTTTAAAAAAGAGGTTGAAGCACGAAAGGCCTTTATGCATGACCATATGCGCGCCCTTGATGGACTGCCTGATCAATCTTCTCAACCTTCTGCGTCGCTGGATGTCTCGAGAATTCCTGTCGCCCGTTTAGCGCAATTGATGACAAGCTTTATTAATGGGGATGATGTGGTGCGACAAAAACAACGTGAGGGCATCGCATTGATGCGGGCTGCTTTAACATTAGCGGCTATTGTTTCTGTTGTGAGTACTTTTATTTCTGCCTATTTTGTTATTAATCGTTTTCATCGTGATGTGCGCTCTTTAAAATTGTATCAATTGCTGCTTCATAGCGAAAATATTGCTCTAGAAGCTCGTGTAAAAGAACGAACACAAGAATTAGAAAGAGCACGCAATCACGCTGAAAAAGAACGCCAACGGGTTGAAATATTATTGCAGGATGCAAGCCATCGCATTGGCAATTCTCTAGGGACGGTG
>NZ_NJPP01000049.1 GCF_002778015.1 Bartonella tribocorum
TTGTTGGGGGGGGCAGAGTTTTATGGGACTTAGGGGTTGATGGGGTTTAGGGGTGCAATAGTGAGGCTTGGCATAAGGGGAGGGCATCTTATGTGAAGGACAAGAGGGGGAGAGAATTTTTTGCTCTTCGGATTCTTATGAAAACAAAACAACGCTCTCAGAATGTATCAAAGGTGCGTATAAATAAAATCAAACTACTCGTCTTAAAAGAGTGCGGATTGCAAAAAGGGGCGGATGAGAGCGCGTCAAAGAATGTTGAGCATAAAATTAGCAATGAAAAATCTTCTTTGAAAAGGTGGGTTGTCAATTTTTTGGCTCATGGGGTTGTTTGGCTTATGGGATTGTTTTGCGACTTATTGAAGGTTTTGGTGGATGCTTGTTGTGCTCCTTACAAAGGACAAAGAGAAATAGGGAAAAATTAAGTTGAGAGGAGATTTATGGAAATTAAGCGCGTCATAGGAGGGCATTGCGTTGGAAGCCATTAAAATGCACGGTTTAAAGGGGGAGGATTCAATGAAGCTGGTGAAAACTGGGAAACTGATCAAAACTGGGGGAAAAAATTGATGCGTATCGGGAAGAGAAAGGCAAAGGAAAAATAAAATGGTGCTGCGAGAGAGGATTGAACTCTCGACCTCTCCCTTACCAAGGGAGTGCTCTACCACTGAGCTACCGCAGCCGTTTCCAATCTTTGCGCTGTCTTGTGCCATATTGTCAGAAAATAGGCAAGAGAACATTTGTATATTCTTGAAAGAAAACGTATCTTATGTCATGACATAAGATACGTTTTCTTATATTCTTAATATTTAAGTCCCTGGGTATTAAGGCAATGAGTTGCTTGGATAAAAGCTTGACACTGCTCAAAAGGTTGCGCAATGAAACAAATGCATCAAAAACAAAAGAAAGATGAAATGAATCATCAAGACCAAAAAGAAAAACGACGTCAAGAAAGATTAGCGCAACAATTGCGGCAAAATCTCAAACGTCGAAAAGAGCAAAGTCGAAAAAGAGCGCAATCAGAGCTCTAAAATGCAAAAAAAAATGTTTTTTAGTGCATTTTTGCAACCAAACTTCTCAATAATTTGTTCTCAGAGTTGGAATGCGTTTTTAAAAAAACGATCAATAAAGCATGACTTTCCAAAGAGCAAGAAACTTTTGGGCAAGGTATTTATCAAGTAAAAGAGGGAAACACTATGGATTCTATTCAAATTGTTGGTGGGGAAAAACTTCAAGGAACAATTTCTATCTCAGGGGCAAAAAATGCTGCATTGCCTCTGATGATTGCGGCGCTGTTGACAGAAGAAACCCTCACTTTAGAAAATATTCCCCATCTTGCTGATGTTGAGTTGCTCATCCGCATTCTGAATAATCATGGTGTTGGATATGCTGTTGATGGACAAGAGTTTAATGATGAGGGTGCTAATTCAAGAACCATCCATTTTACTGCGCAAAAAATCGCCACTATACGTGCACCATACGAATTGGTGAAAAAAATGCGCGCAAGCTTTTGGGTTATCGGACCTCTGCTTGCACGATGCTTAGAGGCTTATGTTTCGCTCCCTGGAGGGTGTGCTATCGGAACAAGACCTGTTGATTTTATCCTCGAAGGACTGAAAACTTTAGGCGCTCATATTGCAATTGAAAATGGATATGTTCATGCAAAAGCACCAAAGGGATTAAAAGGGGCTCACTACCGTTTTCCTAAAGTCACGGTCGGGGGAACCCATGTGCTGCTGATGGCAGCAACAATGGCAAAGGGAACAACCATTCTTGAGAATGCAGCTTGTGAACCAGAAGTCACAAATCTTATTCGAACCTTAAATGCTATGGGCGCTCAAATAATTGGTGAAGGAACAACAACGCTCACTATTGAAGGGGTGAAAAAACTCAAAGGAACAAGAATACGAGTCATTGCGGATCGAATCGAAGCAGGGACATATGCAATGGCGGTGGCTATGGCGGGCGGTGATGTCTTTCTTAAAAATGCCAATCCTAATCATCTCACAAAAGTGCTTAAGGTTCTTCAAAAAACAGGACTTGAGATTCAAATAGAACCTCAAGGAATTCACGTTAAACGAAATCCACGAAACACAAAAATTATGCCCGTTGATATTCAAACAGGACCTTATCCTGCTTTTCCAACGGATCTCCAAGCACAGTTTATGGCGCTTATGACACGGGCTGAAGGAATTGCCCATATTACTGAGACGATTTTCGAAAATCGTTTTATGCATGTGCAAGAACTTAATCGTTTAGGGGCAGAGATAAAACTCGATGGACAGACAGCCACTGTCTATGGAAAAGAGAATTTGCAAGGAGCCCCCGTCATGGCGACAGATTTGCGTGCTTCTGTTTCTTTGGTGATTGCGGCATTGGCAGCAAAGGGAGAAACAATCGTCAATCGTGTCTATCATCTTGATCGTGGATTTGAGCGGTTGGAAGAAAAATTAGCGCGATGTGGTGCAAAAATTCAACGGTTGACGGCGTGAATTGTCAAAGATGTGCTTATCGTTTGGGTGATTGCCTGAGAGAGAGATTATGAGAGAGAGATTACTTGTGGGGAGGCTGCTCGGGGGTAGTTGCCTAAGAAAGGTTGTTTGGAAGTGATTGTTTGAGGGGGAAGTGGTTTGGGGAAGGATGGTTGGAGCGGGCCATGCGTAGAATGTTGTGGATGCGCTTTAAAGATGCTTTGGAGGCGGGGTGAGAGAAATCGTTTGAGAGAGGTTGCTTGAGAGAAGTGGTTTGGGGGTGGCCATGCGCGGAATGTTGTGGAAGTGATTTAAAGATGCTTTGGAGGCGGGGTTGGGACAATGTTTGTTCTTTTAAATGGTTTGCTTTTTTGTGTGAAAAATTGAGGGCTTATGTGGAGAATTGGGGACGGTTTTCTAGAGCGCCCTTTTCACCTTTCAAGGGTATGACTTTTTTTACTGTTTTTTGGGGAAAGATTTTTTCTTTAGAACTTTGATCTGCGTTCTCTTGAGGTTTCTTGGGGGGATCATGTGTGTGTCTTTTATGGCGCTCCATGACACGGGCTGAAGGAACACGCCCATATTACTGAGACGATTTTCGAAAGTCGTTTTATGCATGGGCAAGAACTTAATCGTTTGAGGGCAGAGATAAAACTTATTTTTCTTCATTTTAAAAATCATAAAGTTTTTATCCTTCATCTAGGGGGTGTAGATAAAGCGCTATGAGGGTGAGGTGGGGCAGAGGTAGTTGAGAGGTGTGGGGTAGTGAGGTGGGTGAGAGGGCAATGCATCTCATGAAAAAGAGCATTGGGAACAGAGCCTTTGCAAGGGGGGCGTGATGGTGACAAGTTTGTGCGCTTTTTGTTTCTCTTGTATTTTTATTTTTTTGGTGATTGCGGCGCTCTTATCTTGTTCCACTGGCTTTCATTGGCAGCAAAGGGAGAAATAAGCGCTATCATCTTGATCGTGGATTTGAGCGGTTGGAAGAAAAATTAATGCGGTGCGATGCAAAAATTCAACGATTGACGGCGTGAATCTTGTCAAAGATGTGCTTATCGTTTGGGGCAGTTGCCTGAGAGAGGGTGCTTAGGAGTTTGGTTGTTTGAGGGGGCATGTGCAGAATGTTGTGGATGTGCTTTAAAGACGCTTTGGAGGTGGGGTGAGAGAAATTGTTTGAGAGAGGTTGCTTTGGGGGAGAGATTGCTTGAGAGAGGTTGATTTTTAGGGCTGTGCTTTGGGGAAGGACTAGACCTGTGCTCTTTTAAATGGTTTGCTTTTTCGTGTGAAAAATTGGGGGCTTGTGTGGAGAATTGGGGGGGATGACTTTTTAGAGCGCCCTTCAAGATCCTGCTTTTTAAGGGTGAGAGGATAAGTGTTCTTGGAGAGGGGGAGGTTGTTAAGGGTGGCGTGCTGTTTAAGGCTTGTTTGAGGGGCCGCTTTAGGGCGCGCGTTGGAAGGTGGGATAATACGTGTATGATATGGATTTTGGGGTATAAAGGGTTTCAGTATGCGTGTGAACGCTGCCAATAAATGCAAGTGCTCCAATTGAAAAAGGTCTGATACAAGTAGGATCTTATAATAAAATGAGAAGATAAGAGAACAGCTTTGCTATCAGAACGATAATGCGATCTTCTTATTTGTGTTTTTTGTATTATTCTTCATCAGTAAAGTATTAAAAACATTCATATCAAAACAAATATGAAGTATTCATAATATTTATTGTTTTTTTAATATAAAAATATGGTATAAAATAATTTGTGTATTTTTACACTGTTTATCATTATTCAAGGAGAACGAAATGAAAAAATCTTTGAAATTATTAAGTACTCTATTGGTTATGGTTGGGTTTTATCAAGGTTATTGTTCTCAAACGCTTGCAGGCGCGCGGTCTGCTGCTAAACATGTCAAATTTGATGGATGTTGGGATGACCCCAAGTATGGACGACAATGTATAGACATGAGCAAGATTTCAAGTTGACACACGCTAGAAGGTAGCAGTGAGGATTGTGTTACCACTCAATGATCTTGGGCGCTTCCTTTAAAAATTGAGGAAGAGAGTATTGTTCATGAGGCGCGCAGATAAAGCGTCATGGGCTAGGGGTTAAGGCATTGTTCATGGGATAGGGCATGGAAAACAGAGCCTTTGCAAGGGGGCGTGATGGTGACAAGTTTGCGCGCCTTAATATAAAAATATGGTATAAAGTAGTTATTATATTTTTATAGTGTTTATCATTATTCAAGGAGAACGAAATGAAAAAATCTTTGAAATTATTGTATACTCTATTGGTTATGGTTGGGTTTTATCAAGGTTATTGTTCTCAAACGATTGCAGGCACGCAGCCTGATGCTTCAAAAATCCCATTTTTTCAATGTTGGGATGACCATGAGGGTGGTTTTGTGTGTCTAAAATTTGAAGATTGCTTGAAAAGCTTCCAAGTTGACACACGCTAAAAGGTAGCAGTGAGGATTGTGTTACCACTCAATGATCTTGGGCGCTTCCTTTAAAAGTTGAGGAAGAGAGTATTGTTCATGAGGCGCGCAGATAAAGCGTCATGGGCTAGGGATTAAGGCATTGTTCATGGGATAGGGCATGGAAAACAGAGCCTTTGCAAGGGGGCGTGATGGTGACAAGTTTGCGCGCTTTTTGTTTCTCTTGTATTTTTATTTCTTTGGTGATTGCGGCGCTCTTATCTTGTTCCACTGGCTTTCATTGGCAGCAAAGGGAGAAATAAGCGCTATCATCTTGATCGTGGATTTGAGCGGTTGGAAGAAAAATTAATGCGGTACGATGCAAAAATTCAACGGTTGACGGCGTGAATCTTGTCAAAGATGTGCTTATCGTTTGGGTAATTGCCTGAGAGAGGTTGCTTAGGAGTGGTTGTTTGGGGGGGGGGCATGTGCGGAATGTTGTGGATGTGCTTTAAAGACGCTTTGGAGGTGGGGTGAGAGAAATTGTTTGAGAGAGGTTGCTTTGGGGGAGAGATTGCTTGAGAGAGGTTGATTTTTAGGGCTGTGCTTTGGGGAAGGACTAGACCTGTGCTCTTTTAAATGGTTTGCTTTTTCGTGTGAAAAATTGGGGGCTTGTGTGAAGAATTTAGGGTGGGGGATGGTTTTCTAGAGCACCCTTTAAGATCCTGCTTTTTAAGGGTGAGAGGATAAGTGTTCTTGGAGAGGGGGATGTGTTTTTAGAGTTGAGATGAAAAATGAGTGCGATGTGGTGCAAAACTTCAATGTCTCACAGTTTAATTCCTTTCAAAGCTATTTTTTAAGCTTTCTCTTTGAGGTAAAAAAATCAAGGTGTATTCATCATTTCAATCAATGCAGAGTTTGTCTCATGGATTTGGAGAGCGCGTATAAGAGTTCGAGGGGGCTCTCATAAAAAAACAAAATGCAATCTTTTGTTTAATTTCTCATGAGAATTAAAAGTTAAAAGAGTTTTTTGCTCAATAATAAATTATTCTATAACCTTTTTCTGAGGGCAGGAGATGTTTTTTGGGGGATCATGTGTGGGGTTTTTTATGGCGCTCCATAACGCGGGCTGAAGGAACCCGCCCATATTACAGAGACAATTTTCGAAAATCGTTTTATGCATGGGCAAGAACTTAATCGTTTGAGGGCAGAGATAAAACTTATTTCTCTTCATTTTAAAATCATAAAGTTTTTATCCCTCATCTAGCGAGCGCAGATAAAGCGCTATGAGGGTGGGG
>NZ_NJPP01000005.1 GCF_002778015.1 Bartonella tribocorum
CGATGGTATATTCGCTGGGTGGTGCGCTCATCTTGTCCATTATCTCTATTGTGCTGTTGATCAAAATAACAAGTATCGCCAATGCTCTCGCAAAAGGCGTTACATTCGGACATTTATGGAGATTAGGTGGAACAGGTAGCACCACTTCCCGTAATAGAAATGCAAGAAAATAAAAGTGAAAATTAATAAATATATTTTACATTCAAAATTGAAATAATGATAAAAAAATGCTAGAGGAACAAATTGTGGTTGCATTAAAGAGGAGTATAAAATGAAAAATATCATTTTTATAATTTTGATTACAAACATTTTGTCGGCTTGTACATTAGCACCAAAGCTAAAACAACCCAATGATAGGGACCGTGTGCCTATTAATAAAACAATCCCTGCCGAAATTCAGCGAGGAGCAATATGAAAAAAAAACAAGCAAAACCAGTGAAAGCTGAACGACTTAGCAGTTATTACGAAGAAAGCCGTGGTCTAGAACGGGATCTCATAGACGAATTTATAAGATCGCGCAAGATGGCATGGCGTGTGGCCAGTGCTATTGGTATTTTGGGCCTATTGGGTATGATATGTGGTGTTGTTGGTTTCTCTCAACCAGCACCGACACCTTTAGTGTTGCGTGTTGATAATACAACGGGCGCAGTTGATGTTGTTTCGATCATGCGTGAGCATGAAACAAGCTATGGTGAAGTTGTAGATAGATATTGGCTTAACCAATATGTGCTTAATCGTGAAGCTTATGACTACGATACCATTCAACTGAATTATGACACAACAGCGCTTTTAAGTGCAGCAACTGTTCAACAAGAATATTATAAAATCTATGATGGGGAAAATGCACGGGATAGAGTGCTTTCCAACAAAGCACGGATCACAGTTAAAGTGCGATCAATCCAGCCCAATGGGCTTGGTCAAGCAACTGTACGTTTTACGACTCGACAACTTGATAAGAACGGTGCTGCTATTGGACCAAAACAGCACCATATTGCAACAATTGGTTACACCTATGTCGGTACGCCCATGAAATTATCTGATCGATTGCTTAACCCCCTTGGCTTTCAAGTAACAAGTTACCGTTCTGATCCAGAAATACTGTTGAATGATTAAGGGATTGATTGTTATGAAAAAACTTGTATTCGTTGTTCTATTGTCTTCATTTTCTTCTTTTTATACGGTACCTGTGCAGGCACTCAAAAGTCCATCAAATTCACAATATGATCACCGCATTCGCTATATAACATATAACGAAGCCGATGTAGTTCAAATTGAAACAGTTCTTGGTGTGGCAACACATATTATTCTTGAAGAAGGTGAACAGTATATTACTCATGCCTTTGGCGATTCAGAAGCCTATGCCTTTGCTCACAAAGGGCGACATATTTTTATTAAACCAAAAGCAGAACTTGCTAATACCAATCTTATTGTTGTAACTGACAAACGCAGTTACAAATTCCGACTACAATTTCGAAACGACCGTGCAGGATCAACATATGAATTAGCTTTCCATTATCCCGATTCATATGATGGGAAATCAGAACAAAGGAAATCAGAACAAAACAGCCAACGACTTGCGATCGAAAATGGTTTTCACCAAAGTGTAAAAGGCTATAATCTTAGTTACACCATGAGCGGTCATCAAGATATTGCTCCGATAAATGCTTGGGACAATGGACGTATTACTTACTTCAAATTTCCTGCTAACATAGATATGCCATCGGTTTATATCGTAGATGCTGAAGGAAATGAAAGCTTAATAGCACGCACTGTTGTTGGCAGTTCTAATGATATTATCGCCGTTCATAGGGTTAATCCTAAATGGCTCATACGACTTGGTAAACGCGCTCTAGCTGTTTTTAATGAAGCCTATGATCCCCATGGTATACCAAACACAACGAGAACAGTGTCTTCGGTGGTTTATCGTATCAATAAAGGAGAAAAATAATGTTTGATAATAAGGAAGGAGACGAAAAAAATAGAAAATTGGACGATATAGAGCAAGAACATACTGAAGATGCCTATGGAAACTCCGAACTAGGTTCTGAGTACCGTCCAAGAATTCCAGGGGCCCGTGCATTGTTAATGGTAGGGCTTATTGTCATAATAGCGGTACCGATTGCTCTGACTTGGAAAGCTTTTAAAATGCGTGATACCCTAGAAGTTGAGGAAGAGAAACCGCAACAAACGGTACAGAAAATTATACCAACCTATACCCCGAGGATTATAAAAGAGCCAGAACCTTTAGAAGAATCAAAAGAATCAACAGAAACAGAAGAATCAAGCCTAGATATTCCACCGGCCTTGGCTAGGCTTCTTCAAACAGCCGTTCCTCCACATATGCTCCAAGATTCTGAAGAATTAGCACGCAAACGTATGTTAAGTTCTAGTCTTAACAGTGGTGGGAGTGAAGGATCTACGGAGACAAACAAAAAAGCATCGAGTGATGATAAAAATAGTGGTGTATTATTCGACAATCTCCAACCTGTACGTTTAGGTCAATCGCATGCGATGCAACTTCATAACCGTGACCTCTTGATTACGCAAGGGACGCAAATAGATTGTGCATTGGAAACAAAGATCATCACATCGCAACCAGGAATGACGACATGTCATTTAACACGTGATGTTTATTCTACAAGTGGTCGTGTTGTCTTGCTCGATCGTGGTTCTAAAGTCGTTGGTTTTTATCAAAGTGGCATGCAACAAGGGCAAACACGTGTGTTCGTGCAATGGTCGCGCATTGAAACACCTTCTGGTGTTGTTGTCAATCTTGACTCACCTGGTACAGGCCCTCTTGGTCAGGCTGGTATCGGTGGCTGGGTTGATAGGCATTTTTGGGAGCGATTTGGTAGCGCAATTATGGTAAGTATCATCGGTGATTTAGGAGAATGGGCAAAAAGTAAAGTTAATAGAAACAGTAAAGAAAACGCACAACATCAAGGGCCTCATGGTGCTGAATTGGTAGTAAACGATGTTCTTCAAAATTCGATTAATATAACACCAACACTTTACAAAAACCAAGGCGAACGGGTGAATATTTTTGTTGCTCGTGATCTGGATTTCAGCGATGTCTACAGTCTTGTCACACGTTAATCCGATACAAAAAGATCAAGCAGTTTCTCAACTTCTGCAACCGCTTGATCATTTCTTGGAAGATCCGAAAATCACTGAATTATCAATCTGCCGCCCCTGTGAAGTATGGACAAAAAGCTTCAACGGGTGGCAAGTCCATAGCGTACCAGAGTTAACAACAGCTTTTTTGCAAACGCTCATTACAGCTATTATCGTTTATAACGGTATGGCTCCTAGAAGTATTAATTATGTGCGCTTGCCTGGTGGGCAACGTGGTACAATTATACAAACGCCAGCTGTTGTTGATGGGACTCTTTCCTTTGTAATTCGTAAACATTCTCTTATAGTTAAGACGTTAGAAGAACTCAAAGAAGAAGGAGCATTTGATGATGTTTTTGATGTAAGTTTTAATAAGCCTTCAGCAAAAGAAGCCGATAGCTTGTTATCGAAGCATGACTTCACACGGTTGGAACCATTTGAAGTTAAACTCTTACAACACAAACGTGAGGGAAAAATTCTTGAATTTTTGAAAGAATGTGTCCTGAACAAACGCAACATTATCGTTGCAGGCAAGACAGGATCTGGTAAAACAACATTTGCCCGCTCGCTCATTGAAAAAGTCCCTGTAGAAGAGCGTATTATTACGATTGAAGATGTTCATGAGCTTTTTCTACCCAATCATCCTAATCACGTAAATATGATTTATGGTGAAAATGCGGGGCGTGTTTCAGCTGAAGAATGCCTAGATGCATGTATGCGTCAATCACCTGATCGAATTTTTCTTGCTGAATTGCGAGGTAATGAAGCATGGGAATATCTCAATTCACTCAACACGGGTCATCCCGGGTCGATTACAACAACACATGCCAACAGTGCTTTGCAGACATTTGAACGATGTGCCACCTTGATTAAAAGATCAGAAGTTGGTCGCCAACTTGAGCTAGAAATGATAAAGATCGTTCTTTACACAACAGTTGATGTCGTATTGTTCTTTAAAAATAGGAAACTTTCTGAAGTCTTTTACGACCCTATTTTTGCAAAATCAAAAATCACTTAAAAGGCATGCTCTCTCGGTAATGGCACACAGACTAAAAGAGCCGTAACCAGTTGTTGCGGCTTTTTTATTCGGCATCCCCTCCTTTTCTCTTTGCTTCTCTAATGCATTTTCTACACTCTTCATGAATAAAAAAATCAAAAAATAAACAGACAACAACTTCACAAGAAAACAAAATCACATAGGAGGTTCGATACTTTTACCTTTAATCATTTTCTCTATTTATTTTTTAAAGTGCATATTTTATGCAAAAGAGAAAAAATGAATATTTTAACAAAAAGAAAAGAATAAATTTCGCTATCAATAAAAGCTTCGTGAAACAGGTACCGATTATCACCAATAATTATCATCATAAAGTCAAAAGCTTATTTTGAGTGATCAATAAAGATATTTATTATCCAAATAATCTTCAGATAGAGAGAAACTCGTATAAATACACTTTTTTGATTTAACATCTATAAATCACATTCTATTTAAGAATAGAACATACAGTCACCCATCGATTTCTTCTTGGGCGAGAAAAGCTTCTTATTCTACACCAACTTGTAAACAATCAAATTTCTCTAAAAAAATCTTTTCTAGCCATATCACGTGGGGCTCATATCGCCACCTTCAAAGACGATATCCATAAACCATATAGGCAAATCCTACCCATAGATATGACCGCCCTCTTCTCAAGATTTCAAAAAGCGAAAGTTTTGACAAGCACAAATCGATAATTCCACTTTTTAAGACGCATCACATTGATTTATAAAGAATGTTCATTGTCTTGCATGTTAGATAAAAGACCTTAACATTGTCGTATTATTTCATTCCAAATCTGTTTATATTGAATTAACCAAAACAACTTGCTTGCATGTTACAAGCAAGGAGGCCTGCATAGATAAACTATATAAGAAAGCACTAGAAATGCCTCTTATGAACCATTTCAAACACTAAGGACTTGGTTCAATTGGGAGCTAACAAAGTGTGTGATGGGTGCCAATTTCCCCTTCACGAGCGTAAAGATAGTGCTGCGCTACAGAGTTTTATATTATTTCCATGAAAACTTTATCGTTACACCATTCACGGGCACCGTCGCAAAATGGGGATAACGAACATTAAGAAATGTTTGCTTTAAAAAAGCCTATCAATTGGCAACACAAATATATTTCTTTTGGAGCATTCTGTATTACACGATGCCGCGCTTCTCTTAAAAAACGTGAGAAACACCCAGGCTTGATTTTTCACAATGATTTCTTTTTTTTTGCAACCGGTACATAGCCCTCTTAATGTGCATTCCATATAACAATATATAAGAGCAATGCGATTAAAAGGCTGTCCACATGGATTTCGTTCTAATTTACGTGATTGGCTAGCAGACTCTACCGATCACTACCTCAAAGGATAAAATTTCTTCACCCGCGCCGATCTGTATCTCTTTGCCTAGCAGGTTTCATTTTCTAAATAGTTTAATCACCACATCTCAAATGATAGTGTTTTATCAAACAACAGAATAAATACCCAAACAATTACTGATTATACCGGTAATACTTAGGGAGCTTTCTTTCATGTTAAAAAATATCCCTTATACCGAATAATAAAAAAGCACCTTCACTGCTTAAACAGATTCGTTTAAGCATATGTGCAAGAAAAAATAAAATTTATAAATCTCTATATTTTTTATGGATAAAAACCTACAAAATCAAATCCTACAAATTTCATAAAAATAAAATACACTTATCTTTGATAATCGCGTTCATTCGGCTTGAATTAATTTACAGATACCGCTTATTTTACATTCACAACCCATATTTCTAAAATCTCTATGACCGTTTTCTAAACTTTTAGAAAAACCTATAAATTTGATATTTTCTCAAAAACCTTTTATGGGCTCTCTAATCAATTTAAATCGTTTGACGTTATAACAGTTTTAAACGACTTCCCCCTTTAATTATATGATTTATCACAATAATAATAGAGAGTGGTTTTACGTTCTCCAATTTTGAGAACTATAAGTTTTATTTTTTAATGCGACGAACAATCGAATCCCTAAAGTAAACATGATCTTCAAATATATGTGATGATAGTATCAAAAGCGCCCAATCACTAAATATCAGCAGTGTTTGTGATATTATAATAAACGTATCGTAAAATTACGAACTGTCATCACTCTTTTGTATTTCAGTTGAATAATTTACATGCGTTATAATGTTTGTATTATTTGTTATACTCTATCGAGATTAGGTAATTTTTATAAAAAACGATCAATTGAATCATGCATTAAAATAAGAGTTTTGATACGCATTTAATGAAAATACATGGCATATTGTTTTTATATAGAATGCTGTTTTAAGTATTTATGTTACCCACAAGACACATACCTTTTTAAGGCAGGAGTAATTATGTTGACCATCTTACAGAAACCAATAAACTTTTAGAGATTAAGTCTTAAGAAGCACAAAAAACATTATTTTCCGTGTTTCACTTTACAGTTCATGAATTAATCAATTTTCCACAATAGTATTCAATCATGAACTTTCTTAAGCTCATACCATTGCAAGGATTTTTTCTACAAGAATGACTTCATTTTTAAGGGGCACTTCGCTTTTATATAAAATTTTGATTTATAATGATAATTCACTGTTTCGTATGTTGAATGAGAGTCCCGAATATCGTAAGATTCTCTCATTTCAAATCTCTTTATTGCATCAATCAAAATCATTCGCTTGCACGTTAAAAGCGGGATGAATGTGTGGATAAAATTTGTATAAGGAAGGAGTAAAAATGGTTCTTATGAACGCTCTCGAGTGCCAAGGGCTTATCGCAACCCACGTGCTGGCAAAGTGTGTGATGGTGACGGCTTGCTTCTTCATAAGCATAAAGATGGAGGTGCGCAATGGATTTACCATTATACAATTCATGGGCACCGCCGCGAAATGAGATTGGGTGCGCTTTGAGACATGTTTCTTTAAAACAAGTCCGTGAAGTGGCAAACCAATGGCGCTCTGTTTTACGTGAAGGCCGCAACTCGATTAGAAAGATTCTAGTCACTACCTCCCCTTCATAAGAGGCTAATGTGCTTTTAAAGATTAAGTTTTTAAAGGTACATACCATTTTTGGCTTTGACCTTTACTTTCATTAATGGATCATTCTTTAAAGGCGGCGTTCAACCATGAGTTTTTTAATTTCAGCAATCGCTTTGGCTGGATTTAATCCCTTTGGACAAGTCTGCGCACAATTCATAATCGTATGACAGCGATAAAGACGGAAAGGATCTTCTAAATTATCAAGACGTTCACCACACATCTCATCACGCGAATCCGCAATCCAGCGATAAGCTTGGAGCAAAACAGCAGGACCCAAATAACGATCACCATTCCACCAATAACTTGGACATGATGTCTGACAACACGCACACAAAATACACTCATAAAGACCATCGATTTTCTGGCGGTCTGAGTGACTTTGTAACCACTCTTTTGCAGGTTCAGGAGAAACTGTTTGCAACCACGGCTCAATAACTCGATGTTGTGCATAAAAGCGTTTCAAGTCAGGAACCAAATCTTTCACAACCGGCATGGAAGGCAAAGGATAGACCTTAATGGGATGTTTTACATCATCCATACCTTTGGTACAAGCCAATGTATTCGCCCCATCAATATTCATCGCACATGAACCACAGATGCCTTCACGGCATGATCGGCGAAGTGTCAAAGTTGGGTCAATATGGTTTTTAATAAACAAAAGCCCATCAAGAATCATAGGACCACAAGCAGAACGATCCACATAATAAGTATCTAGATGAGGATTTTCTTCATCATCAGGCGACCAACGATACACGTGAAATTCTGTTAGTTTTGTCGCACCTTCAGGTTTAGGCCAAACCTTACCCGGTTTTAATTGAGAATTTTTGGGAAGTTTAATTTGTACCATATTTCATTCTCCCCTTAATAAACTCGTTTTTTAGGTGCAATGCGCTTTAAATCGATCCCACCATCAGCTTCAGATGTTAATGGATCCACATGGACAGGTCGATAGGATAAAGTAACTTTACCTTCTTTTGACAAATGTGAAAGGGTATGTTTTCGCCAATTTTTATCATCACGCTCTGGATAATCTTCACGAGCGTGAGCACCACGGCTTTCTAAACGTGCTTGTGCAGAATGAACAGTCATGATTGCATTCGCCATAAGATTTTCAAGCTCTAATGTTTCAACCAAATCAGAATTCCATATCAGAGAACGATCTGTAACTTTAAGATCAGACAATTCCCCCCAGATTTTATTCATCCGTTGACAACCCTGTTGCAAAGAATCTTCTGTACGGAAGACAGCAGCATCTTCTTGCATCGTGCGTTGCATTTTTTCACGCAACACGGCTGTTGGTATGGCTCCTTGCGCAAAACGCAAACGATCAAAACGCGCCATAATTTGGTCAACCGCTTCTTCATTCAAAGGTGGAATTTCAGCATTTCGATCAATCACTTCACCCGCACGAATGGCAGCAGCACGCCCAAACACCACAAGATCAATCAATGAATTTGATCCCAAGCGGTTAGCACCATGGACAGAAGCACATCCTGCTTCTCCTACCGCCATTAATCCTGGTTGAATTTGATCAGGCGAATCAGCTGTTGGGTTGAGAACTTCCCCGTAGTAGTTGGTAGGAATCCCGCCCATGTTATAATGCACCGTTGGCAAGATGGGAATAGGTTCTTTTGTTACATCCACCCCCGCAAATATCCGTGCTGATTCTGATATTCCTGGTAAACGCTCGTGCAAGATTGCAGGATCAATATGATTGAGAACCAAATGAATATGATCCTTCTTAGGTCCAACGCCACGCCCTTCACGAATTTCCAGCGTGATACAACGTGAAACCAAATCGCGTGAAGCCAAATCCTTAAAGGAAGGTGCATAGCGCTCCATAAAGCGTTCACCTTCAGAATTGATTAAATAGCCCCCCTCACCCCGAGCGCCCTCTGTAATGAGACAACCAGAGCCATAAATTCCTGTCGGATGGAATTGCACAAATTCCATATCCTGAAGTGGCAATCCAGCCCGTGCGATCATTCCACCCCCATCACCCGTACAAGTATGGGCCGATGTCGCAGAAAAATAAGCACGTCCATAACCACCGGTTGCAAGAACCACCATTTTGGCAGAAAAACGGTGTATGGTACCATCATCGAGATTCCATGCCACAACCCCCGTACACACCCCATCTGTCATGATAAGATCGAGAGCAAAATATTCAATAAAAAATTGCGCGTTATGCTTTAAGCTTTGTCCATAAAGCGTATGCAAAATAGCATGGCCTGTACGATCAGCGGCTGCACAAGTCCGTTGAACAGGGGGGCCTTCACCAAATTGTGTCGTATGTCCACCAAAAGGACGTTGATAAATTTTTCCTTCTTGTGTCCGTGAAAAAGGAACGCCATAATGTTCTAATTCATACACAGCAGCAGGTGCATTACGCACCAAATATTCCATTGCATCGGTATCCCCCAACCAATCAGAACCTTTCACGGTATCATATAAATGCCATTGCCAATTGTCGGGTCCCATATTTGAAAGCGATGCGGCAATTCCCCCTTGTGCTGCGACCGTGTGTGAGCGCGTTGGAAATACTTTTGTGATACAAGCTGTCTTTAATCCCTGTTCTGCCATACCCAATGTTGCACGTAATCCTGCTCCACCTGCCCCAACAACAACGACATCAAATTTATGATCTACAGTGCGATAAGGAGTATTACCTGCTTTAGTGCTCAAAGATGATCTTGTACCCGCCATATTTGTTTACCCCCCTAATGCAATTTTCAAAAGAGAAAAAATAATGACACCGCCTATGAAAAAACAAAATAAAATATTTAATACCAAAAAGAATAACCGGAAACCTTCACGTGGAATATAATCTTCAATCACTACCTGCATACCAAGTTTCATATGATAAAGGACTGAAAGAGTCATCAACCCCATCAAAATAGCAACAATAGGATGTGCGAGTCTTGCACGCACAATACTATAGTCCTTTCCCACAAGTGAAAGAATAAGCACAATAAAAAATATCAAAAGCGGTAGATTGATAAACCCTGTCAAACGCTCTCGCCAAAAATGTTCTGTTCCTTCATGAGCACTCCCACGCCCCCGTACTTTACCAAGTTCCGTTCGAAAATCTTTTTCCATATCTCTTTTCACCCCCAGTTACACAACGGTATATCCAATAATCCAAATTGCAAAAGTAACAATGAGAGAAATAAACACTGTCGCCCAAGCAGTAACTGTTGCCTTTTCTTTCGCCAAAAGGCAAGGCTTTAAATCCCAAACAATGTGGCGAACACCACCAACCATGTGATGAACCCCTGCCAAAGTATAAAGAAACAAAATACACAATCCAAACCAAGAACTATAAATCTCGTGAACTGTTCTAAATGTCTCCTCTCCACACGCAATAGCAATTAACCAAACAGCAAGAAAAGCCGTTCCAACATAAAGGGCCATACCCGTAATGCGGTGCGCAATGGACATGGCCATCGTAATTGTCCAACGATAAATACTTATATGAGGGGAACGAGGGCGCTCTTTTATCCTAATTGTCTCTGTCATAAAATATCCTGACCTGGTTTTTGCAACCGCAATAAACGAGAAAGTTCGCACAAAACGACTCAATACACCATCTCGTTTTCACTTGTTTGGCATCTCAAGATACCGATATCACAGGTCGGTTGTCTCAAATAACGGATTAAAGGTCACGCATAAAAAAACCGATTACTCTACGGATATGATCCGCAAACTCGCCTTAATCTAATACACTTTTATCTTCACGTCAAAGATCTAACATCTTTTCTCAAATATAAACAGACATTTTTTCAGACGATACTTATTCCGTGTGAGTACCTACGATATGTACAATGATATCCTGCACTTTACCCATTATTAAGAATAAAAAAGAGAAAAATTTGGAGAGGTTAAACATTTTTATGCCCCCTCCAAGCCTTTTAAAGGGCAAAATGAATCACGAAAGGGCATAAAAGCCGCTTTTACATAAAGTTTAACCGCTACAATTTTTGCTCAGCAACTTGCGTTTCAACATCTGCGCTTACAGCGGTGGTTTCTACTTTTTCAATACCATTTTCACTCTTTTTTCGATAATCTCTCTTTTCAGCAATACGGGCAGCTTTACCCCTCAAACCACGAAGATAATAGAGCTTTGCCCGACGCACTTTACCACGGCGCACCAGCTCAACAGCTTCAATCAAAGGGGAATAAACAGGAAAGACCCGCTCGACCCCTTCACCATAAGAAATCTTGCGGACTGTAAAGGTTTCATTCAATCCACCACCTGAACGCGCAATGCAAACCCCTTCATAAGCCTGAACACGCGTCCGCGTACCTTCCGTCACACGCACCATGACGCGGACTGTATCTCCTGGTTGAAAGGCTGGAAATTGGCGCTTTTCTTCAATTTTTGCACATTGTTCAGCTTCAAGCTGTGCGATAATATTCATCTTTTTATCCTTCATGTTCTTTATCGAACAGTCAGAGCGCTCAACTCTTGCCTCAAAAAGCCTTGTACTACGAATAAGATGCTCTTTAGGCTATGCCTTACACAGGAGCGAATACACCATTCCTTCATTTTAATTTTGGAATCACAGAAAACCTTTTATTAAAAACTCTCTCAATCAAAGAGAACCATGCAATACACCACCTTATCCTATGAATCAAGTTTTCTGACGATTTTTATCATAACGCGCATAAAGATCAGGGCGGCGTTGACGTGTTAACAACTCGGCTTGGCTTTGACGCCAATCTGCAATCGCTTTGTGATGACCTGAGGTTAACACAGACGGAATCTCTCGTCCTTCGAAAAGAGAAGGGCGCGTGTATTGCGGATATTCCAGTAAACCATTTTCAAAACTTTCACACTTTGCAGAAGCTTTATTGCCCATCACACCAGGGAGAAGACGTATAATAGCATCTAAAATAACCAGTGCAGCGGTTTCACCCCCTGAAAGAATATAATCACCAATAGAAACCTCTTCTAATTCCCGTGCTTCTATGATACGCTCATCAACGCCTTCAAAACGTCCACAAACCAATGTTATGCCTGGATCATCAGCCAAACGACGCGCATAAGCTTGATCAAAAGGGCGCCCCCGTGGACTCATCAATAATCTTGGCGAATCCTGTGGACAATGATCAAGCGCAGCTGCCAATACATCGGCCCGCATCACCATACCAGCCCCCCCACCAGCGGGTGTATCATCAACGCTATGGTGTTTATCCAAAGCAAAATCTCTAATCTGCACTGTCTCCAGTGACCAAACTCCGCGTTCTAAAGCTTGCCCTGCTAAAGAATACCCTAAAAAACCAGGAAACATTTCAGGATAAAGAGTTAAAACACGTGCCTGAAACTTCATTTTTATTTTTCATCCTCATTTTATTCAACAAACTTTTAGCCAAATTCTTAAACAGACTTTTAGCAAAAATAGCGCAAACCAGATCTTATAACGCTATAGCGTTAAATGTAGATCTCTTCTTATCTGCTCACTGCAGCCCTATTCGATACGATCCCTCTCTTCAATACTTACACTTTAAAATACAAACCATCACTTGCACGCCCCCTCTAAAAATTTGGGAATATCTCGAAATAAAATGCTATCACATCTTCTCAAAAGCGTATTTTTTTATATTTTCCACTTTATTATTGATGAAATTCAGTGGTTATTTTTTACCTTCACCTTGTATTTTTAAATTTAAGCCATTTCCTTATAGATCATTTTCTTCCTCATCGCTAAGGCCAGCAGCTATGGGATTAACAATAAGAAAACCAGAATCGATACAAATTTCTGGTACCGCCACCTTACTAAAGGGAATCAGCACTCTCTTGCTTGTATTCAAACGTATTTCAAGCAAATCACCAGCTCCGAAATTATAAAAACCACACACTTCACCCAAGATTTTTCCCCCACATTCTTGAACATGCAACCCTATTAAATCAACTTGATAAAACTCATCCTCCATCAAATCATCAATCAATTGATCACGCATTACATAAAGACGAATCCCTTTTAAAGACTGAGCAGCATTACGATCTTCTATTCCTTTAAAATGGACAATTGCATTATTTTTTTGTGTGCGAAGAGTTACAATTTCATAAGAACGCCCCATATCATCATAAAGGGTCACATAAGACTTGAAACGCTGTGGCTTGGCACTTAAAATTTTAACAAAAACATCTCCTCGTATACCATGGGGCATACCAATAATGGCAAGATAGACTTTATTTTTAAGCTTTTCTTTATTATACTTCATGCAAAAACATTATCTCTCAAAAATGAACCTTCAATCTTAATCATTTCTATTCAATCTTGTTGCCATATGAAACAATCTTCCCAAAAGACCTTTCTTGGTAACAAAAACAAATTAATAAAGGAGAAAGTCTTATGGCAAATATTATGCTATTTTACAAAGATGTCACACCCATCAACAAAGTTTCCCATAAAAGTCTAAAATTTGCGCCGCCAAGTGATATGTCTTTTGCTAAAGATACGCACTGGGTTCCCTTAGCAAGTACTGAATATTTTCAAGCGGCACTAGACTATCCTATTTTGTTTATGTGCGCAGAAGATGAACAAAAAAAGCGGCACTATACATCCGCCGCTCTTGTTGGTCTTTCTAACGATGAAAATGACTATATCACCTCTGATAAAAGTTGGAAAAACAATACTTATGTTCCAGCTTTTGTCCGCCGCTACCCTTTTGTTTTGGCACAAATTAGCAATGAAAAAGAACTTTCTGTTTGCTTTGATCAGCAGTCTGGAATGTTTAATGAAGTTTCAGGAACAGAACTTTTTAATTCCGATGGCTCTATTTCTCCTTTTATGGAAGAACGTATTCGTTTTCTTGAAAGTTTTAAAATCGCTATGGAGAAAACCTCTGAATTTATTGATGCTCTTGTGGAAATGGATCTTCTCAGTCAAAAATCAATCAATGTGAAAAATGATCAAGGTCTCTCAGCACAATTAGAAAATTTTTGGGTTGTTGACGAAGAAAATTTGAATAAACTCTCAGCAAGCCAACTTGCCAAGCTTCATAAAAATGGTTTTTTAGGATTAATTTTTGCGCATTTGATGTCAACGCATAATCTTTTAAAAATACTCTCTCTCAAAGGTGAAAAGCAACTTATCAATCGTGAAGAGCAATCCGAAAAAAAGAATACTTACTCTAGCGATGAAAAATCTAAAAAGAAAGAAACCCTCAACTAAATAATGCCTATAAAAAATGATAAGAGAAAAGATGAAAATAGTCCGCTTATTCCAGCAGACCATGCGGTTTTAACCGCAAGGAAAAACTGGTTAGAGTGTCTCGTAAAAACACGTCGTATGTCCGCACAAACAGCGCAAGCCTATGAGCGTGATACGCGGCAATTTTTGTCTTTTCTCTGTCAACACTTCAATAAAGCCCCAACCCTTAAAGATCTTGCTCATTTACGCGTCAGTGACTTGCGTGCTTATCTTGCTTATCGGCGTACAAACAATGTCAGTGCACGCTCTTTAAGCCGCGGTATAGCGGGCATTCGTTCTTTTTTCAAATACCTATCTCGCGAAGGAATCGTCAATATTCCGGCGGCTCAACTGATCAAAAGCCCCAAACATCCAAAATCGCTCCCAAAGCCTTTAGCGATAAAATCGGCCCTCCACGTCGTTAAACAAGAAAATCAGCTGGAAAACGAACTTTGGATTAACGCTCGTAATGCGGCTGTCCTTATGCTTCTCTATGGCTGTGGAATGCGAATATCTGAAGCCTTAAGCCTCACCCCAGAACAATTTTCTAATCCGGAACAAACAAGTTTATTCATAACAGGAAAAGGGGGAAAAACACGCCTTGTTCCTCTTATTAAAATTGTTTACGAAGCTGTCCAAAATTATCTCAAATGTTGCCCATATCCTTTAATAGAAAAACAACCTCTCTTTCGTGGTGCACGAGGGGGGCCCTTACAGCCCGCTATTATTCAGAAAACTGTCCGCAACTTACGGACAAGTCTCGGGTTACCAGAAACGGCCACCCCTCATACACTACGCCATTCTTTTGCCACCCATCTTTTATCACGGGGGGGAGATTTGCGAACAATTCAAGAGCTTCTTGGGCACGCTAGTCTCTCCACCACACAAACCTATACCCATGTCGATACAGATCGTTTGTTGGAAATTTATCAAAAAGCCCATCCTCGTTCTTAAAAACGTCTCATCACAAAAATTAAAGTTTTTCAACCTCAAGTGCCAAAGCATGGACACAAGTAGCCAGCTCTTCTTGTAAAACTTGATAAATCGCTCGATGAATTTCTACGCGCGTCATATTAGAAAAAGAAGAAGATAAAATTTTCACTCGAAAATGTGTTTCTCCTTTACCATCAAAAGCATGTTCATTATGCGGGTGCCCCTCATGAAGATGACTCTCGTTAATCACTTTAAGTTTTTGGGGATGAAAAGCATCTTGAAGCTTTCTCTTGATTATTGTTTCTATAGACATTTTTCATTCCTTAACAAAATAAAAGTGCAAAAATACACCTTTTTCATCATCAAATTCAATGTGAAAACAAATTTTTCAAAAGTCAATTCTTGTAAAATTAATCAATTTTGCATAAAATCAAGAATATGACAATCACATCTAAATTATTCGATTCAATTCGCATAAGCTCAAATAAAAAACAAAAATCTGAGCCAGAGGCGCAACAGTGTCAGTGGGAAGGCTGTGAAAAGACAGGAACTCATAGGGCGCCCGCAGGTCGAAATCACGAAGGACAATATCTACATTTTTGTATTGAGCATGTGCGTGCTTATAATAAGAATTTTAATTACTTCTCTGGTCTTAGCAATCAAGATATCGCAAAATTCCAAAAGGATGCTATCACAGGACACCGCCCAACGTGGCCGACAGATCTTAGCAATGGTACATCGAAAAAAACAGCCTCTAACTATGCAAAGATTCGCTCTGGAACAGCGACCTATCAAAATCGTATGCGTGATCCTTTTACACTTTTTACTGAGCGGCATTCAAAAAATAATTTCTCACGAAAATTAAAGCCCTTAGAAGCAAAAGCTTTTGATACACTGGGATTACAAGCAAATGCTTCAGCAGAAGATATCAAAATGAAATATAAAGAGTTGGTAAAAAAACACCATCCTGATTCCAATGGGGGTAATCGCGCTTCAGAAGAGCGCTTTCGCGATGTTTTGCATGCTTATAATTTGCTCAAAAAATCTGGTTTGTGCTAAAAACGCACGCTTATATGAATCCATTCTCATTGAGACCATTACTCTTTGCATAGAATATTTTTTTGTAAAATAGTATAGAATACGTGAAAACGATCTTTCTTCTTCTCTAAGGTTCTCGTTATAGAGCATTGCATAAATGCTCTAACTCTTGTATCGTTTTCTCATGAGATAAATAGCGTCCTTTCCCTTCCAGAAACATCATGACAAATCTTACCGTTGAAAATTTGCCCGATATTACACTTTGCGCTCGCGATCTATTTCATATTGAAACAGATATGAAAATCCCTGCTTTTAGCACAAAAAGCCCCCATGTTCCGGATATCGATCCCGATTATCTTTTTGATACGCAAACAACTTTAGCGATTCTCGCAGGCTTTACCTTTAACCGCCGAGTAATGATTTCCGGCTATCACGGAACAGGGAAATCAACACATATCGAACAAGTTGCAGCCCGTCTTAACTGGCCTTGTCTTCGCATTAATCTCGATAGTCATGTAAGCCGTATCGATCTTGTAGGAAAAGATGCTATCGTTTTAAAAGATGGCTTGCAAATCACTGAATTTAAAGAGGGTATTTTGCCGTGGGCTTATCAAAATAATATTGCTCTTGTTTTCGATGAATATGATGCGGGGCGTCCCGATGTTATGTTCGTCATCCAACGTGTTCTTGAAACTTCTGGAAAACTAAGCTTACTTGATCAAAGCCGTGTTATCTCTCCTCATCCAGCATTTCGTCTTTTTGCAACAGCCAATACCATTGGTCTTGGCGATACAACAGGGCTTTATCATGGCACCCAACAGATCAATCAAGCTCAAATGGACCGCTGGTCTATTGTTACGATACTCAATTATTTACCCCATGATAAAGAGGTTGATATTGTTTGTTCAAAGGTCAAATCTTTTCAAACGGCTGAGGGAAAAAAGACAATTTCACAAATGGTTCACGTTGCTGATATGGTTCGCCAAGCCTTTATTAATGGGGACCTTTCAACAGTCATGAGCCCGCGGACTGTTATTACTTGGGCAGAAAACACCACAATTTTTCAAGATGTTGGCCTTGCCTTCCGGTTAACCTTTCTCAATAAATGTGATGAACTTGAACGTCCCACTGTCGCAGAATTTTATCAACGCGCCTTTGAACAAGAGCTTCCAGAATCACTCATACAGGGTGTCTTGTCTTAAAGGAATATGTCAATTATGGCGATCGACCCTGACGACAACAGCAAAAATCAAACAAATAATCCTCCCCCCAATACGCTTAATCATGAAGCGTTTAAGAAAGCTCTTTCCACCTGTATGCGTGCCATTGCTGGTACATCTAAGCTAGAAGTTTCCTTTAGTCCCAACAGACCATCTTTGAGCGAAAATTATGCACGTCTACCAGAATTACCACAACGCGCAACAGATCAAGATATCACGATTACCCGCGGATTAGGGGATTCCATGGCTCTGCGCAAAGCATGGCATGATAACCGCATTCACATGCAATTTGCTCCGCCAGAATCAGAAGCACGTGCTGTCTTTGATGCTCTTGAACAAACACGTGTTGAAGCAATCGGTACTTTAGCCATGGAGGGGATTGCGAAAAACCTTGATGTCATGCTCGCCGATAAATACAAAAGAGCCCATTATGAAAAAATAAGCAATCAAAGCGAAGCCCCTATCCAAGAAGCGATAGCACTTTTATTGCGTGAAAAAATAACAAAGCGCGCAACCCCAAAAGAAGCAGGTCCCGTCTTAGAATTATGGCGCAAAGAACTTGAACAAAAAGCTGCAACAGGGCTTGATGAACTCACACATCATATTTACAATCAACAAGCTTTTGCACAGATCGTTCGCCAAATGCTTGCGACACTCAAAATGACAGTGCAACAGAATGAACCTTACGACAGTGAAAACAATAAAAAATTAAAAAACGCCTGTGAACCTCAAGACCAAGCAGCCGAAGAAGAAAGTAAAAACAAAAAACATACTCAAAGTGAAGAACAAACGAGCACTGAACAAGAAAGTGATGTGCAAGACGAAGGAAAAACACAAGCAACACAAACAAACGACAATGATCAAGCTGACGGCGAGCAAAAAAATGAACCTTGGCAAGAAAAGCCGAGCAAACCCAAACGTCTTTTTGCCGATTCGGAACAAATGGAAAAACTTGGGAATTATAAAATATTTACGCGTCAATTTGATGAAATTTTGGAAGCAACTGATTTTTGTTCTGAAAACGAGTTAGATCACTTACGCCGTTATCTTGATAAGCAAACCAATCATCTTCAAAACATTGTTGGACGTTTAGCCAACCGTCTCCAACGCCGCCTTATGGCACAACAAAATCGCAACTGGACCTTTGACCTTGAAGAAGGATATCTTGATACAGCACGGCTTCCACGTCTGATTATTGATCCCATGCAACCCCTTTCTTTTAAAATGGAAAGCAACACCCAATTTCGGGACACAGTTGTTTCACTCCTTATTGATAATTCTGGTTCAATGCGCGGACGCCCCATTAGCGTTGCCGCAAGTTGTGCTGATATTTTGGCACAAACGCTTGAACGTTGCGGTGTCAAAGTTGAAATTTTAGGTTTTACCACCAAAACTTGGAAAGGAGGGAAATCACGCGAAAAATGGCTCGAGCAACATAAGCCTCATCATCCTGGCCGCCTTAATGATTTATGTCATATCATCTATAAAAGTGCCGATATGCCATGGCGTCGAGCACGGCGCAATCTAGGTTTGATGATGCAAGAAGGATTATTAAAAGAAAATATCGACGCAGAAGCTTTAATTTGGGCGCATCAACGCCTTTTATCACGGTGTGAACAACGTCGTATTCTCATGGTCATTTCGGATGGTGCCCCTGTTGACGATTCCACACTATCGGTCAACTCTAGCAATTATCTAGAAAAACATCTACGTGCAGTGATTCAGGAAATCCAAACACATTCCCCTGTTGAGCTCATTGCCATTGGAATTGGTCATGACGTCACACGTTATTATCAACGTGCTGTAACCATTATGAATGCTGAAGAACTCGCCGACGCCATAACAAAACAATTAGAAGCACTTTTTAGTGATAAAATACCTCAAATTTATAAGAAAAAAACCCGCCTTAGACCAGCAGTACATTAATTTATAATGATAATCTAGTGTTTTTCAACTTAAATGAGGTCCCTGCACACCATAAGATTCCTTCGTTTTAAATCTATCCCCCGTTGAATCAATCAAAACTACTTTTTTGCACATGGCAAGCGATACTGGAAAACATAATCCTATTTTAAAGAAACATTTCAGCTTATTTCCAAGCTTATTTCACAAAAACGCCAAAGCACCCATAAACGATATTAGGTGTAAAATCCATTAAGTATCACCATCTTTACGCTTCATAAAAAAGAAAACCGATACAATCATTATGCTTGTTTCTCCCGATATCGCAACAAACCTTAGCATTTGAGATGATTCATTTAAGAGGCATTTTTGTCTTTTCTTTAATGTTTATGTTTTTTCATCGACACGATCTTCCCCAGTTGTCATATGCAAGAGAAATACTTTTGATTGAGGCAATATATAAAGAGATTAAAACGAAAGGTCTTTACGATATAAGGCTTTCATTCAACATATAAAAAATGAAATATTCTTATTAAATTAATGTGTTACATAAAATATAATCCAACACAATCACCTTTATCTATGCAAATAGCTTTATTCTCCAGCTCTTAATATTTTGACATAAATCAACACATTGATAGCCACACACGACAATTTCTTTTATATTAAAACTACTCATAAAAACGTATTTTGCATCCTTTCAAAGGGCATTTACCCGCATGCCGCCCTTTCTTATGAAACACAAAGAATGGCTTTGATTAAATTTAATATAAGAAAATTTACAATACGCGAAGATGATTATATGCAGCTTTCTTACGTTGCAAAATGATGAATTATCATCACAAATTCAATAAGTTAGTAACACATAACTGAAGTTTCTTTTACATCAATGTAGTTTATAAGGAGGTGTTTTTAACCTCTTTCAAATAGCGTTTATTCACCCGTTTTTTTATGAAAGCGCAAATAAATAATTTTTATGGCTTCCCATACCGTAAGTCCATTAAAGATTGAATATTGTATGGCCTTTATAAAGGTTTCTAACATCCACACAATCATTATAAAATAAAACCCATCCTTGACGCTTTATCAGAAATTCAGCAAGAGCTTGATGATCAAAAGAATTATGTTTATTGCCTCTGTGACCGTAAAGTTTTTTATTAATAAGATACGGAGGATCACAATAAAGAAAATCATTAAAGTGTTTAGGAATATTTTCTGTAAAATCTCTGTGTTCCACTGTGAAATTTTCAATCTTAAAATCTTTAAGCCGTTCAATAGAACGATAATTGAATCAAGGATGTCTTAGAGACATACCGCCAGAAAGTGTTGTTCCGGAAAAAAGAAAAGCGATTAAGAGCAAAAAAACAGCAGCAATCTCTAATTGATTTTTTATATTCGCGAAAAGTTTTTTGGAGATTATAAAACATTGCAGGAGTCATATCTTCATATTCTCTCACTTTTTCTGCAAGAGCTGGAGCATCTCTCAAAAGCATTTGCCAAAAAATAACAAGTGGCTTAAAAGCATCATAAGCATAAACCTTTGTTCCTCTTTTTGCTAAGGCTAATTCAATTGAACCTCCTCCTACAAAAGGAGAACATAAAGTTTTTTTGTTTCCTTATGTAGTTATTAATAATCATAGGAACGGCACGGCTTTTCCCTCCCGGATAACGAAGAGGTGATTTTACAATAGGTAGCTCAATAAGCTTTCTTTTTTTTTCAAAGAAGTTAATACAAAATTATCAAATAAAATCTCTCTATGATCTATTTGATTTATCATTTTTTTCATACGATCCACTCCAAGTATCACATTTTTCAACTGACAATTATCTGAAATAAAAACTCGAAGCGTTTGCCAAGTTTTATAAAGACCACATTATAAAAAATTTTAAATTTATTCAGATACCTACGCAAGCATTTGTGACTAAAATCACGATAAATACCAGTATAATCACACTTTAAAACTGCCAAAAGGGATTTTAATACAATAGGTATTTACTTTTCTATTTATATACCACACAAAGTGTGTATTAAATCGTTTTTATCTTTATAAGAACAAAGCTTCTTATAGTTTAAATAATCATCTGTAAGAAACCTCAACTCCTAAAAAGACATTTTTTAGTTTCTACAAGAGCTGTAATCTCTATTTTTAAGACTAACAAGATATTCTTATCTCACATCATCTTATATTGAATCAGTAAAAACCAATTTCTTACGCATCATAAAAAAAGATAATGTATTAGATAAATACCATTTGAGGAATGATCAAAAAATGCCTCTTATGAACAAATCCTCTCCAGTACTGCCTTACAGAACACAGAGCACCACTTTCCTTTAGCCAAAACAAAAAATCAAAGATTATTATTTGTTACAAGCCAAAGAGGAATCGTCCTTTGAATGACTTTGATAAAGAGGAAGCTTTACAATGTTAAGGATTGTTCCATAAGGAATCAACATCAACAAGCTCATAATAATTTTTATGGAAAAATCGCCAAAAGCAAGTGAAAGCCAAACCGGCATGCCTATCCCTCCCCAAACAGTATTCTCCACCAGTGAACTATCAGCATACCCTGTTATTTTATCAAGAATGGCAAAAGAACTCGAAAAAGCAAGAGAAAAAAACAACACTGTATCCAACGCCGAACCAACCAACGCAGCTGCTAAAGGTGCTTTCCACCATGTTTTCCGTCGCAAAGGCGTAAAAACAACAATATCAAGGAGTTGCCCAAATAAAAATGCCAAGCTAGAAGCAATTGCAAGCCGCGGGGTCGCCAATATCCAAGAAACAAAAACACCGGCAAAAAAACCAGCATAAACCACACGCCGCGCAACAGATGGGCCATAAAAACGATTGGTTAAATCGTTGATTAAAAAGGCAAATGGATAGGTAAAAGCCCCATAAGTCAACAGCTCATTCAAATCAAACCAATAGACGGGATATTGAACCAAAATATTAGAAGCCGTGACAGCAAAACACATTGCTAAAATAGAAAAAACGACATACTTTCTCTTTTGCCGTTCTAATAAAAGACCGCTTGAAAACATTTTTTTAACCTGGGGTATGGAACCAATACAATAATAAAGCGATCAAAGAGCAAAAAACCTAAAAGGTGCACTCCTTAAGACTAAAATCCGTGATCAAAGCGTCAATTCACCAAAAACAACGACACGAACAATCACATTGCAATAATCACGCTGCTTGTTCAGCCTTTTTCTCACTTTCTTGCTCAGCTTTTTTCTTAACGATTTGGCGTTTTAACAAACGCGCACGTTGCGATAACTCTTTGTCATCCGCTTTAACCAAAAAGCTATCAAGACCACCACGGTGCTCAACAGAACGCAATGCATTTGCTGAAATGCGCAAGCGATAGCTTTGCTGTAACACCTCTGAAATCAACGTCACATTGCAAAGATTTGGTAAAAAACGACGTCGAGTTTTGTTATTCGCATGGCTAACATTATTACCATACAGAACCGTTTTCCCTGTCAATTCACATGCACGAGACATAAACTTCACCCTTAAACTCTAAGAAACTTTCAAATCCCTATACCCAAAGGACATAACACACAATGCGGCCTTGAACAGGCATCATCGGGAATTTTCTTTCTAATAGGGGGTCGACAACAAAAGGTCAAGTCTTTTATCAAACCTTTTTCATCTCTTGCTGGCGCAGTCTTCATCTTTTTCTGCAATAAAGGCGTACAAATTCCACCAAAAAGTGTACAAAATGCTTCTTTTAAAGGCATACCGTGTTAGAATAAAGGCTTATTATCCTGAAAGGAAGCATAAATCATGAACAAAAAAGAGCCCGCCGTGACAAAGCTTCAAGGAAATTCTTGCTGTTTTTCTTCTTTTTTGTTTGGAACTTTATGTATTTGTTTTTTTCTTCTCTTCAGTGCATTAGGCATATGGCAAGTACAACGATTAAATTGGAAAACAAATCTTATCGCCAATGCCAATCAGCGTGTTCACTTAGCCCCCATAAAAGCCCCCCAGAAAGATCAATGGGCAAATGTTACTTTTGAAAAAAACGAATATCAACCTGTTGTTATCACAGGAAAACTTTTAACAGACAAAAACATTTTAGTTACTGCTGCTGCTCAAAACACTACGGGCTACTGGGTTTTGACTCCTTTGCAAACCGCTGACAACACACTAACCTTTATCAACCGTGGCTTTGTTCCCATGGACGAACGGAGCAATTTTCAACACTCAGAGCAATCCAGTACACATACCTCATCTCAGCAAGATTCTACCACAAACACAGAACAAACAACAATCATCGGCTTATTACGGATGAGTGAAAAAAATGGATTTTTTCCACGCAAAAATAATCCTGATAAGAATGTGTGGTATACGCGTGATCTTCCCGCTATGGCAGAAAAACTTGGTCTGTCCACTGTTGCCCCTTATTTCATTGATGCCAGAACAACATCTCCACAAGCAAAACTTCCCGTCGCTGGTCTTACGATTATCCACTTTCGAAATAATCATCTTGTTTACGCAATCACATGGTTTATTTTAGCTGTTGGTGTACTGGGCGCTTTTCTTTTTCTGCTAAAGCAAAAAGAACTAAAAAAATAACAAACAAAATATCCACCCCCAATAGGGTCATTAAACCGTTTGGCCTTTAAAAACATACATTTCACAATGAAGCAGATCTTAACACTATTATATTGAGAGTTTACACATAACAATTTTTTAAAAAGCAATTATTTGATTTATAATAATACTTCTATCATTTGATACCTTAAAATTAAAACCTCAGATATCTGCTTCACATATTCGTAAGACTCTTTTACTTCAAATTTTCTGACTAAAAACCGGCAAAATCATTCTTTTGAGGCCCCCAGAAACCATAGGGATAAAGTTATTAAAATAAAAAAATCAACACCTTTTCCATCTCAAATGCTCAATATTATTAAAACAAGAGTTATTAAAATATTGAAAACAGATAAAGAGAATAACGCCCCTGTCTTGCATCTTTAAGTATAGATACAATGGATCTGTTAGACCATTTACGAAAAATTTACACGACACTCTTTACAAAACCACCATAAAGTAGCAGTTGATCCATTAAAAATTTTTTCTTTAAAATAAATGCGCGCAAATTCACACTATGATAGCATTTTATTTTGCATGAAGAGCGTAATCTCATCAAAAATGTCATGTACAAAAATGTTGGCTAATATGTTATTTCTACTCTAAAAAACCATTCTATTAAAAGCATTATCATAAATACTTTTGAAAAACATAAAAGAAAAATGGCAGGAAAAATAAGCGGACATTTCTACCGTTACAATTTCATATTTTTTCATATTTTTGCTGATTATTTCCCGTTTCAGAGATAACTTAAATGGATATATGCAATATTCTAGCCTTCATCTTACATACAAAAGCTAATATACGGATGCGTTTTATGTTTCAAACCCGCTATGAAGATGAGAAATTGAGTTATAAACAGCAAAAAACATTGAATGTGTCAATGAGGCTTTTATACCTATCACCACACCTCAAATGAGGGTATTTTAACGAGATAATAAAAAAGGTGAGTCATCGTATATTTTAAAAAAGACAGTTTATCCTTTCAGTGTATTTTGCTAAAGGCTTTTGCTATAAGCGTGTAAGCTTGTTTTGTTGGAATTTTAACTCTTTCATTTTTAAGGTTTCTGTTATGGGTGTTGTTGCCAAAAATTTTCCCATACCTGATCTTCATCGGGTTCGTCGTGTTCTTCTTTCTGTATCTGATAAAACGGGAGTGGTTGCATTTGCACAAGCCCTTCATGCGACTTACAATGTTGAATTGATTTCAACAGGAGGAACAGCCAAAACCCTCATAGCGGCTGGTTTACCCGTAAAAGATGTTTCTGAAGTTACTGGATTTCCTGAAATAATGGATGGGCGTGTAAAAACACTCCATCCTTTGATTCATGGTGCTTTGTTAGGGGTAAGAGAAAATCCTACCCATAGGGAAGCTATGGAAAAGAACAGCATTCATGGAATTGATCTTTTGGTGGTGAATCTTTATCCTTTTGAAGAAACGATCCAATCGGGAGCCGATGCCCAAACAATTCTTGAAAACATTGATATCGGCGGACCGGCGATGATTCGTGCTGCGGCAAAAAATTATGCTTATACCGGTGTTGTAACAGCGATAAATAACTATGATTCGATTCTAGCCGAATTAAAACAGCATAATGGATGTTTAAGCTTATCCATGCGTCACCAGTTAGCAATGCATGCCTATGCACACACCGCAGCTTATGACACGGCAATAGCAGCATGGTTTGCACGAGATTTAAAAATTGAAACACCCTCATGGCAAAGTTTTTCTGGTCATCTTGAAAGTGTTATGCGCTATGGGGAAAATCCGCATCAACAGGCGGCATTTTATCGCAATAATGAAAAACGTTTTGGTATCGCAACAGCAAAACTTTTACAAGGCAAAGCACTCTCTTATAACAATCTGAATGATACAGATGCAGCCTTTGAGCTTGTGGCAGAATTTGATCCGCAAAAAACCGCTGCTGTTGCTCTTATTAAACATGCCAATCCTTGTGGTGTTGCGGAAGGAGAAAATTTGAAAGAAGCTTATTTAAAATCTCTTATGTGTGATAATGTATCGGCATTTGGTGGAATTGTTGCTTTAAATCAAACCCTTGATGAAGAATGTGCGGAAGAGATTGTTAAAATTTTTACGGAAGTGATTATTGCTCCTGATGCAACAATGGCGGCACGTGAAATTATTGCCAAGAAAAAAAATCTTCGTTTGCTCATTACAGGTGGTATTCCTAATCCACGTTGTGAAGGACTTCTTGCGAAAACACTTGCAGGAGGCATTTTAGTGCAATCACGGGATAATGTGGTGGTTGATGATCTTAAATTACAAGTGGTGACAAAGCGCGCACCAACTCAAGATGAAATGCGTGATCTTCAATTTGCTTTTCGTGTTGCAAAACACGTTAAATCAAATGCTATTGTTTACGCAAAAAATAGCGCAACAGTTGGTATTGGTGCAGGACAAATGAGCCGTATCGATTCAGCAAAAATTGCTGCAACTAAAGCAGCAGAGAGTGCAAAAAGAGCAGGCTTAAAAGAAGCGCTCACAAAAGGATCAGTGGTTGCATCCGATGCATTTTTTCCTTTTGCAGATGGTTTATTAGCAGCAGCTGCAGCAGGTGCAACAGCCGTCATTCAACCAGGAGGCTCCATGCGTGATGAAGAAGTGATCACTGCTGCGGACAAGCAAGATTTAGCTATGGTTTTTACAGGAATACGACATTTCCGTCATTAATATAATTTGGGTGATTTCCTCTTCATATGAGATAACCGTTTCAAGGGATTTTGCATAAATCATTATGTCGATTGATAATCGTTGAAATGGAAGCAGTTATTCAATCCAGACAATCACAGAAGCGCTCACAAAAGGAGCAGCGATTGCATCCGATGCATTTTTTCCTTTTGCAGATGGTATATTAGCAGCTGCAGCAAGAGCAACAGCCGTTATTCAACCAGAAAGCTCCATGCGTGATGAAGAAGTGATCACTGCAGAAAATGCACATAATTTAGCCATTGTTTTAGGGATAAAATGACAATGGCTTTAATGGTTGCCCTTTCACATGAGACAAATGTTAAAGGGATTTTTCTTGTATGTAGATGCATACCTGCTATGACATTATAGCACAACTCTTTATTAGTAATATGCTCTATACTTAAACTAAAGAGTGTAACAAAGTTTGAGTAGAGAATATGAATATTTTACGTTCTTATAGTAATTGGCGCCGTTATCGTCGGACCATTAACGCGTTGAGCCGTCTTTCGACATATGAACTTAATGATCTTGGCATTTGTCGTGGTAACATTGATTCAGTTGCACGATATTATTCGCGTAAATCTTCCTAAAAGTTGTTTAAAGAACCTTTGAAGATTTGAAGAAGTGCTTTGCTGTAAAGAAGCAAACAGTTTGAGGCTGCTTGTTATTACTTCATTGTTATTATGATAATACAAAGGAGAAGGAATTTTTCCCTGAGGCTTTGTTGCAATGCTGTTTTTTGAATTCTCAATGTTTTTATGATGAATAACTTTTGATTGATCAAGTGTGTCCATTATTTAACGCATCGGATGAGAAGCTCTACTGTATGGATTCTCTTATTCCACATATAGTTTATATTGAATCAACTAAAGCCATGTTTCTTGCACATTACAAGCGAGGAGTATCTGCGTGGAATAAAACTTTACAAAAAAAGGACTAAAAATGCCTATAATAAAACCATCTCAAACGCCAAGCATTATCACAACATTGAAAGCTGAAAAAATGTGTGATGATTCCAGCTTTTTGCTCTATATGCAGCAATAATGGGATAAAAATAAAAGATTAAGATGGTTTAGAGCTTTTTTCTATCCGCTTTTATATGCAAGATGGGAAAAAGAATATGATAGAGTTTGTTTCTGAAATGGAAAACGACCTCATTTAGCAAAAATATGAAATCTCAAAGATAAAAAACTATTCACATCTTTACCATCATTTTTTCATTCAGTTTTAAAACTTTCAAAAACATCTATATCTTTTAAAAAATGGGCTGCAATCCCTTACTTTTTTCTCTCGCTCTTTAATAAAATCGTATCCCCAACGCAAAGAGCAACATATTGGTTTATAAAGATAGTTCACTGTTTTGCATGTTAAATGAGAGCCCCAAATATCGTAAGATTCTCTTACTTCAAACCTGTTTATGTTGAATCAACCAAAATCACTTACTTGCACATCACAAGCGAAGAGAGCCTTGTGAATAAAAATGAGAAAAGAAAAGAGTAAAAATGGCTCTTATAAAGAATCTCAAGTGCCAAGGGTTGTTGGTCAACATTGACGGCTGGCAAAGTGTGTTATGGTGCCGGCTTGTCGCTGTTTTATAAAACAAAAGACCCAAAACTAAATCACCGTATGGTACACCTTCACATAATTTTGTTTTAAAGAAATATTTCTCAATGCCCACCATTCTCTTCTCATGGTAACATTTATGGGGAGAATCCTCTAAGCATTCTTTCCTTTATGCTTAATAAAGACGTAAACTAAAATGTTATAGCATTAGCCTCCAATAGTTATAACAACCCTTGGCATTTGAAAATATTCAGAAGAGCTATTTTTATTTCTTTCTTCTAGTGAATTTATACACCACCTCTCCTTATAGCGTAGAAATATATGCATCGCTTTATCATAACAAATTCGCAGAAAGAGAATCTTACCATTTTCCGATTTTTCACTTAATCTTCAAAAAATAAATGATATAAATCAATATGCTAACTTCTTAAAACGATAAAAAATAAAGTATGATCCACCTTATTTTTAAAAATACCCTTCTAGAGACTTTTGCAAGCCATAAACTCAAATAAAAAGAGAAGGTTGAAGGTGTAATAATTCTACACTACTTGCCGAGAATGCAGCATTATACTCTATACGCGCACCATTGTTAAATGAGAATAATAAAAGAAATGTTTTTTAAAACAAAAGCGTAAATTTGCAAAAATATTTGATTGTCTTAAACATGCTGCTCCCTTAGAGCGAAATATTAATCACAATAGTGTAATCAAAAACTTTTTAAAGATAAGCAACAGCTTAATTTTCTCTCCACATCTTTAAAGAATGAGAGCTCTTAACCAAAACCGATCTGTAGTAAATAAGGGTTTGTCAACAACCCAATTGCCACCAGAGCCCCCTTTCAGCATTACCTCACGAGATGTTATAGGTAAACTTTGCCTAAAAATACCCATCCCATAGTCTCACAAAAAATACTTAACGCATAAAATTTTTACATGATCCTTAAATAGGATGTTACAGCAATAAACGATTATATGTTAGGACACAAAGATAAATACTATAGTCTATAGGTTAGAACAATGTTCTGATTTTTTATCAAACGCTTTACGGATAAAACGCCAGCGAACTTTTTCCTGAAATGCAGGGCGGAAATATAAAACGATCTGCTGTGTCCGTTGTGGACCTTCTAATGCCGCAAAATCAATCGAATCTTCAAGACAAATATCCGCATCAGGCGACATAAAATACCATACTTGCTCATCCTCTACGTGCTCGTTCTTTACCGCTAAACACACACGCTCACCATCATAGTTAACTTCAACTTGTGGATGAAGATGAAACCGAACTGCAACATGATCTTGTTCACTTTGCACCCTCTTATGTCTCTTTCCTCCCTTATTTGGTATAAAAAAGCGATCAAAACCTTCGATCATATCTCCACTTGTCGCTAAAATAAGACCACGCTCATGAATAAGATTAAAGGGTCGCACATAACCGTTATGGCTCGCAATAAAACCTGTTTTTCCTAAATCCTCTATACGGTGCACTTGAACATCTGTTGGTCCATCAAACAAAAAGGAAGCGCTATTTTTCTTTTTTTTATAAAAAGTGCCCACCGAACAATCATTAAGCGTAGCTGTTGAATGGGCCGCAGTAACACGCCCTAAATGTCGATAATCTTGCCGACCATCGGGGTTAACACCGGTATTGATAATAAAACGATGTCCTTGTGAGGACATTTCAAAAGACAAACACCCCGAACAAGCCTGCTGTGCGACAAAGCGTGGTGGAAATTTTCCTGTATCTGCAAGCACTGTTGTTTGATTGGCTTTTAAGCGCTGAAACCCTGAATAACGAGCATAACTAAAAGGATGCCCTCCTGTTTCATCAAGCTTTAAAAGTGCCAATAACCGTTCCGGTACCAAAGGACCAACCCCATTAAAACGCGCCAATGTTTGATCCTCATGGATAAAGAATCGTAAAGCTGGCAACATACGCTCAACAGAATCAATCAAAATACGTGGTGCTGTTTCATTGCTGCGCATAAAAAGATGACGCAAAGATAATAAATCTGATAATAAATTAAATAAGATAATAGGACTACGAGAAATATGCCCACCATCAACCAAAATCTGACGCGAAAGCTCTTCTATAAGCGTGGTTTGTACCTTTTTTTTCACAGCCACAGAAACAGGCAAAGCAAGAGATGCGAACGTTAAAGCTGTTGCTGCTTGTAAACGTTGTTCATCATGATCCATATTACAAATTGTTACGCGCAAATAGCGAAACTGCAAACCAAGCGCACGTAAAAAGCGTTTTTCAAACCGCTCACTTGCCCCTTTTAGCAACATTTTTGAGTGACAAATCCACGAAATTAAACGCCGTGCCACAACAGGCGCACTCCACGCACCCCCCTTTACTTTCTTTCCAGCATGGTCAAGCCAATCTTCTAAAAGAGAGCGCGCATGCGCCGCAGCTAAATCACTTTCTGCTGCTTCCATATGGCGCAACCAATGAAAATCATGCAGAGCCGCTTCCCATTCCAGCGTTGGCGCAACCAATGAAAATGGTGAAACAGCACCAGAATGAACAATATGGCCAGCAAAAGCAAAACGTCCATGATAAAACTCATGCGCCATCATCGGATCAGCCATATGCAAATCAATAGGATGCGCTAAAATTTTATGAGGACGAAACCCTGAAAACCGCCAACGAAATAAGGGTCCAACCCATAAACGCCGCACAACACGCTGTAGCGTATCGACACAGGCTGCCACTTTTACCTGAGGAGCTTTTACCGCAACCGTCAAAATTTCATCTCCATCTATGCTGAATCAGACACAATTTCGACCATTTTTGTAAATGAAGTATTAATTAAACAATTTTTCGTAAGCGCGCAGCAAAAAAACCATCCATTCCTAAAGGCGCAGTTTTCTCAGAATCAAAATTTTTATGACAAAAATCTGCCGGCGTCGTGCGCAACATCCCCTCACAAAGCAAATGTGCCAGTGCTCCCATTTCCTCTGGATAAATAGGATCTAAAATAATATCATTGCGTGCCGATAAAATTTTTTCAATAAGCTCTTCACCTTCTTCTCGAGCCAATGAACAATTGGAAAAAACGATTCGTCCCCCCTCCTTGACCAAGGCAATTGCAGCGACAAGCAAATCATATTGTAATTCTGCTAATTTAACGACATCAGCTCTTGATTTCGTCCATACAATATCTGGATGACGACGGATCGTTCCTATAGAAGAACAAGGAGCATCAAGAAGAACTGCATCAAAAAGCTGTGTGGGATGAAAATTTTTCACGTCCTCCTGCCAAATGTGAACGGAAAAATGAAGCCGTTCCATATTTTCTTTTAAACGCTTTACGCGGTTAGCAGAAAGCTCAATGGCTGTCACCTCTGCCCCCTGCAAAGCCAATTGTGCTGTTTTTCCCCCAGGGCTTGCACAAAGATCAGCAACACGTTTACTCCGAATTTCTCCTAGTAAACAAGCAGGCAACGCTGCAGCAAAATCTTGAACCCACCAAGCCCCTTCACGATAGCCTGGTAAATCAGAAACAGAACACTCCAAACGATTCAATCGAACAGAACCATTAGGCAACACCACACCGCCAAGTCTCTCAGCCCATCCAACACTATCAGATTTCACTGTCAAATCGAGAGAAGGTTCCACACTTTGAATTTCTATAATCTGGTGTGCTTTTTCTGTTCCATAAGCTGATACTAAAAGCTGGCTAAACCACGCTGGAACATTTTCAATGGTTGGAACCTGTTGGCGTAAAGGTACCGCCTCACGCGCAACATTGCGTAAAAGAGCATTCACCACCCCTGAAAAACGGCGCATACGCGGATCAAATTTTGCCACACGCACAGCCAAATCAATGGCCGCATGATCCGGAACATCAAGATAAAGAATTTGCGCCACACTGATATGCAGAAGATGCTGAAGTGAAAGTGCTTGTGGAGGCAAAGGGCGCGCTAAAAAGCGTGAGAGAGCCGCCGTAATCTGCCCGCGATGACGCAATGACGTTGTCAAAATAGCCCGACACAATAAACGATCTCGTTGTGAAAGCTTTAAATATTGTGGGTGTCCGTGTTCATTATCCGTCAAACCAGAAAGAGGCGTATACTTATCAACCACCGCCCCTAAAAGGCGCACACACACCTGCCGAACAGCCAATCCTGGAACATCTTTTTCAGACACATGCCCCGCTTTTTTGTGTTTCAAAATAACACCTTTATATCACTTATATCACTGCTTCCTCAAGAGATTCCCCAAAATTCTCCTAAAAAACTCTATGAACGAGATCTTTTTGAATTTTCATAACGAAGCCAAGAAGGACGTTTGGTAACCCGCTGAAAAGTATTGTCTTCTTGCTCTCCTGATGCATGAGCTTGACCATTGTGAAAATTTCCATAATTCATTTCATTGCTTTTTTTATTCATACTGCCTTCTTCATTCCATCTCCCATTTTCAGCAAGAGCCCCTTTCATCTCTTCTGCTTGCCGATAAAGAGCAGCAATACGATTTGCCGTTGCAGGATGTGTCGAAAAAAGACTATCTGCTCCATGACCGCTCAAAGGATTGATAATAAATAGATGGGCTGTTGCTGGATTATGCTCTGCTTCTTCATTGTAAACCCCACGCCCTCCATCAGCAATTTTACGCAATGCCGAAGCCAACCATAAAGGATTACCACATATTTCAGCCCCCCTACGATCCGCAGCATATTCACGCGTACGGCTAATGGCCATTTGCACAAGCATTGCAGCAAAAGGTGCCACGAGCAGTGCAATAAATCCTCCAATTGCTCCAGAACCATGAGAACCTTCTGAAGAGCCGCGCTGTCCCCCCATAAAAAAAGCAAAATTACCAAGCATTGAAATTGCCCCTGCAATCGTTGCTGTTAGAGTCATGGTTAAGGTATCACGATGCTCAATATGTGCGAGCTCATGCGCCATAACGCCAGCAATTTCCTCTGCGCTTAACCGCTCTAACAAGCCGCGACTTGCAGCAACAGCGGCATTTTGCGGATTACGTCCCGTTGCAAAAGCATTTGGCTGTGCATTGTCAATCACATAAACCTTTGGTTGAGGAAGAGAAGCATTTTTAGCTAAATCGCTTACAATCTTATAATAAACAGGCGAAGAATGCTGATCAACTTCACGCGCCCCATACATACGTAAAACGATTTTATCTGAATTCCAATAAGAAAAAAAGTTTAAACCACTTGCCATCAAAAGAGCAATGACCATGCCACCGCCCCCTCCAACAAGATAACCAACCCCCATAAAGAGAGCCGTCATAAAAGCCAAAAGCATGGCTGTACGCATTATATTCATTACTCAAAAACTCCATGATAAAAGTTCACTAATACTATATGATGGTGTTTTCTCTCTGCTTCTTCAATGGAATAGGTATAAAATGAATAAAAAAGATGAAAAAATAAGCAAAACAAATACAACTGTCGTTAAACAGCCATCTCTTTCTCCCGCAGCAAAACGCGCCCTTAAAGAAGCTGAAGAAAGGCGAAAAGCTAAAACAACAAAAGAACAACCGTTGGAAAACGGTGGGCGCGGCGGAAAAGACCCTTCTCGCTACGGAGATTGGGAAATTAAGGGCCGCGCCATTGATTTTTAAAGTCATACTTTTAAAGCCATAGATTTCTGAAATTGAACTTTAAAAACCAATGCTATTTTAAATAAACACCCTTTTAAAGAGGCGTTTATTCAACAATCATGCTTTTTTTTATGCTGAAGCAGCTGCTGCATCCTCTGCCGCTTGCTTTGCTGCTGCTATACGTTCTTGTGCTTTTTTGCCCGGTTCACCTTTACGTGGATTATTGCGGACTGGACGCTTTTTTAAGCCAGCTGCATCTAAAAACCGTAAAACGCGATCTGTTGGTTGAGCTCCTTGCCCAAGCCAATATTGGATACGTTCTTCACTAAGTTTCACCCTCGCTCCATCTTTAGGCAACATAGGATCCCATGCACCAACACGTTCAAGAAATCGCCCATCGCGCGGACTACGAACATCTGCAACGACGATATGATAGTAAGGACGTTTCTTTGAACCTCCACGGGACAAACGAATTTTCAATGCCATATTTTATCTCCTATTGTCAGCTCTGGCTTTCGTTTAAATTGACTTTTTTTGTTTTTTGCTCTTCAGCAATAACTTGATGATGATGCACAACTTCTTTAATAATAAACTTTAAAAATCTTTCAGCAAAATCAGGATCAAGATGACTCTCTATCGCCAATTGTCGCAAACGCGCTATTTGCTGTTGCTCACGCAGAGCATCGACTTTAGGCAAATCATAACGCGCTTTTAAATGCCCAACCGCTTTCGTACAACGAAAACGTTCTGCTAAAATATGGATCAAAGTTGCATCAAAATTATCAATAGATGCGCGCAAATGTGCCAATTCGTTTAATACTGTTTCCTGCATCATAGTCCTTTCCTTATTTTGCATCTTATTTTTTCTTAAGATGCTGAGGAAGTTTTCCTCTATCAACAATGCCATTGGTAAGACCAGGAAATGTAGGACCACGTCCAGGAAGTCCAGGAAAGAGTTTTCCCTCATTACCATTTTCAATTTGCTTTTGAAGCGTTGAGATTTGCTTGAGATCCAATCCCGATAAATCAGGCATAGCTGGAGAATCTGCACCTCCCATTCCTCCCAATCCCATTTTGGAACCAAGGCCTCCTAACATTTTTCCCATCAAACCACTTTTGCCCTTACCACCCATGGCTTTCATCATATCCGCCATTTGGCGATACATCTTCAAAAGTTTATTAATATCAGCCGCCGTTGTTCCAGACCCCTTAGCAATTCGCTGTTTTCGGCTATGTTTTAAAAGCTCTGGATTCGCACGTTCTTGTGGTGTCATGGACGAAATAATAGCCAATTGACGATTAAACAAACGATCATCAAGCCCCGCAGCCGCAATCTGCTCTTTGACTTTGCCAAATCCTGGCAACATGCCCATAATACCGCCCATTCCGCCAAGTTTTTTCATTTTTTGCAACTGTTCTGCAAGATCATTCAAATCAAATTTTCCGGCTTGCATTTTTTTTGCAAAAGCAGCAGCTTTCTCATAATCCATTGTTTCAGCAGCTTTTTCAACCAAAGAAACAATATCCCCCATTCCGAGAATACGATCAGCAATACGACTGGGATGAAACTCTTCCAAAGCCTCTATTTTTTCACCGGTTCCAATTGCTTTAATGGGTTTGCCTGTCACAGCACGCATAGAAAGAGCAGCACCCCCACGCCCATCACTATCCATCCGTGTTAAAATAATTCCTGTAATCCCTACACGCTCATCAAAAGAACGTGCAAGATGAACGGCATCTTGCCCTGTCAAACTATCAGCAACCAACATAATCTCATGTGGAAGAGAACACGCTTTAATTTCAGCCAATTCAAGCATCAAAGCTTCATCAATATGATTACGTCCTGCAGTATCAAGAAGAAGCACATCATAACCGCCCAATTTAGCAGCTTGCACAGCACGTGATGCAATATCAACAGGCTGTTGTCCCGCAATAATAGGCAAACTTGCAAGTTTTGCTTGTTCTCCCAGCTGGCGCAACTGCTCCTGTGCAGCGGGACGACGTGTATCTAATGACGCCATGAGAACTTTTTTATTGTGCTTATCAGTGAAACGTTTTGCAAGCTTTGCTGTTGTGGTTGTTTTTCCGGAACCTTGCAAACCAATCATCATGATAACAACGGGCGCTGGTGCATTCAAATCACTCAGAACGTTTTCATTTCCAAGAATATGAACCAATTCGTCATGAACAATTTTAACCACCATTTGGCCTGGTTTAATTGATTTAACAATCTCAGTTCCAACAGCTTTTTCCCGAACCCTATCGGTAAAAGAACGGACAACATCAAGAGCAACATCAGCTTCCAATAAAGCGCGCCGAATTTCACGCAGTGCCTCTGCAACATCCTGATCCGACAAAGCACCACGCCCCGTTAAACGAGACAGGATAGAACCAAGTCGCTCTTGCAAAGATTCAAACATCATTTACCTCATTGTTGCATAACAAAGTTACATAACGAACAAACCAAAACAGCACCCGAGAACGCATCGCGCCGTCGAATGCTGACCTCTGAGATCTCTTCATACCCTTGCATTGGGGTCTCAGTCGGTGGCTCCAAGTTAATTTTGTCACTGAAAGCTTACCTCTTCAAACAATAAAACCCTAGCTTTGTCAAGTTTTATCATAAAATGCCTTTTTATACGAAGAAATAAAAACAGAAAATGCTACACTTTAAAACTTTCAACTTCAACACACATAAAACAACCTGTTTCCTGTTCCATATTCCATAATTGCCCGCTAGAGATGTCAAACCACACCCCATGCAATGTTAAAACACCCTGACCTTTGCGGAACTTTATCCACGGAAACGTCTCTAAATTTCTTAATGAATGGCGAATAGAAAGCTGCTCTAAAGCTGTTTGTTTTTCTGGCCAAGACAGCGACTTATTATTCAAAACGATTTCTGTAGCTGGTGCTAAAAGACTAATCCATTGGCCAATAAAATCATTTGATGATAAAGATTTATACGTCTCCTTAAGAGCCGTATGAACGCCTCCACAATGGGCATGACCAAAAACAACAATATGTTTCACCTCAAGCAATTGCACAGCATATTCAAGAGCAGCCGATGTTGCATGATATTTGTTATCAGGAGAAAAAGGAGGAACCACATTTGCCACGTTGCGTAAAGTGAAAATTTCCCCAGGCTTAGCATCAAAAATCATTTCTGGGATAGCGCGCGAATCACAACAAGCAATAACCAAAACTTCCGGTTTTTGCCCCTCAATCGCCAATTGCTGATAATGTTCTATTTTATCTGAAAAATGATTATTTATAAAGTTTTGGTAACCACTTAAAAGTCTTTCTGGTAAACGGGTCATTCTCTCTTTACTTCTAATTTTCTCGTTACTTTCATTTCATATAATTAGAAAAAAAACGATTAACATACAAAAATAATAAAAAGTCCCTTTTATTGATGCAAAATATCTCTTTAAAGTGCAAATTATTACTAAAAAATAACAAAAACACAGTCATTCTTTTCAAATAAAGAGCTGTTTTCTTTAGGGAGAAGATGTTACAGTGTAAGAAAGTATAACGGTCTTCTCTTAAAATAATAAAAACAAGAAAAGACCCCAAGAGCAAAAAGCAAAAAGGGAGAATGAATGTGTTAAAACAAAAAGTATCAGCAACAAAAAACACACCAGATAAAATAGAAAAAATCCTTTTTGCTCAAACCGATAAAGAAGATATTGTTTATTACGAAAATAAAGAGCTTCAAAAAGCCGCAGCCACCGCAGTAAAAGCTTTTAATCTCCATCAGGCAGGAAAAAACACCATCTACTTTGAACAAAATCTGACCCGCAATAACAAGCCTATAACTGTTATCAGCCTCGTCAATGATAACAAACCCTTTCTTCTCGATTCTATTTTAAATGTCTTCAATCAACATAAAAACCATATTTATTTAATTGCACACCCCATTCTTGATTGTGCTTCTGGAAAACGCATCAGTCTGATGCAAATTCACATCGAATCGTTAAACAAACAACAGATACAAAAACTTGAAAATGAGCTCACCTTAGTTCTTGAGCAGGTTAATGCTGCTGTACAAGACTGGAAACCTATGCTTGAAGAAGTTGAAAAGCATATTCATGCCTATCAAACAAACCTTCCTGCACACTATAAACAAGAAGGTGAAAAAGCTATTGAATTTCTTCACTGGCTCACAAATGATAATTTCATCTTTCTTGGCATGCGCACTTACAACTTCATCAAAGATCAAAAACCTATAAAATCCTTCACAGCAAGTAATATTGAACTTGGTATACTTGCAGATGCTTCTATTCATATTGTCGATGATGAAAGTATGAAAGAACCTCCTCAAGAAGTCTTATCCTTTATGGAAAGTGATAACCTATTTATTGTGACAAAAGCAAATAGCCGCTCCAAAATTCACCGTTCTGTTTGGCTCGATTATATTGGTCTTAAAATCTTTGATAAAGAAGACAAACTCTGCGGAGAATTACGCATTGTAGGACTTTTTACCTCTTCAGCTTATACACGCTCTGTTTTGCAAATTCCTTTCTTAAAAGAAAAAGCCCAAACCATCATTCAACGCCTTGGATACAATCGTGCTGACTATTCTGGAAAAGCGCTTATCAGTGTTTTAGAAACCTATCCAAGAGATGAAATGTTTCGTACGGATGTTGATACACTAACAGAAAATGCCAAACTTATCCTGCAACTAGACGAACGCCCACGTTTGCGGGTTTTAGCCCACACTGATTCTTTTGGGCGCTTTGTTTCTATCCTTGTCTATGTACCACGTGACCAATATAGCAGCAGCCTCCGTGAAAAAGTTGGCGAACATTTTGTTGAGCTTTATAAAGGCGACTTTTTTGAATCCTATCCGCTATTTTTAGAAAGCACCCTTATCCGTGTTTATTATATTATCCATCGCAAAGGCAGCGAAACTGTTCCGCTTCATGAGCGCACCACACTTGAACAACATGTGCGTTCAATCGCACAAAGTTGGGAAGATAGTGTTCAAGCCATCGCTCTTACCCACAAAACAACAGAGCCACAAACCCTTCTAGCTCGTGAATTTCCCAACAGCTATCGTGATTTATTCTCAGCGGAAGATGCCATTAAAGATGCCGGACATATTCTATGTCTTCATAATGAGAAGCCCCTTTTCGTGACCTTTTATCACGCGCGAAACAAAGAAAAACAAAACATTTCTCTTCGTCTCTTTCACCGCCATGAAGCCCTTGCTCTTTCCAAACGTGTACCTCTGCTTGAAAATATGGGGTTTCGCGTTATTGCAGAACAAACGCTTGAATTACCAGATGGCAACGGACAATCCGTATATCTTCATGATATGCAACTAGAAAGTACTTTCCAACGCTGTATCGATTTTGAAAAAGACGCTCAAAAGCTTGCTGAAACCTTTGAAGCCATTTGGGCACAAAATGCGGACAATGACGCCTTTAATGCCCTCACTCAAACAGCTGAGCTTGATTGGCACGAAATTGTTATTTTGCGTCATTACGGGCGCTATCTCCAACAAGCTGGCATTCCTTATTCGCAAGACCGCGTCGCCCAAACTTTAAATACTTATCCTGACATTACCAAAGAGCTTTATGCTTTATTTCATTTAAAATTTCATCAAAGTCACACAGAAAAAGAACGAGAAAAAAACCAACAGATTATTCAAAAGCGCATTGAAGAAAAATTACAGAAAGTATCTGGTTTGGATGATGATCTTATCTTACGCCGTTATTGTAACCTTATCGATACGAGTTTACGAACGAATGCCTTTACACCTCTTAGCGATGGTAGTCCACGGCGTATTTTAGCCACCAAATTAAATCCGCGCCAAATTGAAGGTTTACCTGAACCACGCCCTTATCGAGAGATTTTTGTTTATGGACCAGAAGTTGAAGGGGTCCATTTACGTTTTGGACCTATCGCTCGTGGCGGAATTCGGTGGTCTGACCGCGCGTTAGATTATCGCACCGAAGTGCTTAGCTTAGTCAAAGCCCAGCAAGTCAAAAATGCAGTTATCGTTCCTGCCGGTGCAAAAGGTGGATTCTATCCCCATCGCCTTCCTCAAACAAGTGACCGTGCTCTCATCATAGAAGCAGCACGGCAAGCTTATACGGACTTTATCACGGCTTTGCTCTCCATTACAGACAATTTGGTTAATGGCAAAATCAGTGCGCCCCACGATGTCATCTGTCATGATGATCCTGACCCCTATTTTGTTGTCGCAGCAGACAAAGGGACAGCAACCTTTTCTGATACAGCCAACGCCATCAGCCAAGCAAACCATTTTTGGCTTGATGATGCTTTCGCCTCTGGTGGCTCAGCAGGCTATGACCACAAAGAAATTGGGATCACAGCCAAAGGTGCATGGGAAGCTGTCAAAAGACATTTTCGAGAATCATTTAATCACGATATTCAAACAACACCCTTCACCTGTGTTGGTGTTGGGGATATGTCTGGTGATGTCTTTGGCAATGGAATGCTCCTTTCCAAACAAACAAAATTGATTGCTGCTTTTGATCACCGCGATATTTTTATTGATCCAAATCCAAACGCAGAGGAAAGCCATGCAGAGCGTATGCGTCTCTTCAAACTGCCTCGCTCAAGCTGGCAGGATTACGACCAAAGCAAATTATCAAAGGGCGGTGGTATCTTCTCACGAAAAGAAAAAACCATTACGCTCTCACCTGAAGCAACAAAAGCCATTGGTTTCGAAAGACAAACAGGAACCCCCTTTGAAATTATCTCTGCTCTTCTCAAAGCCCCTGTTGATCTTTTATGGTTTGGTGGCATTGGTACTTACATCCGCGCCACAACAGAAAGTGATGCCCAAGTAGGTGATCGTGCAAATGATGCAATACGCATTACCGGAGAACAAGTGCGTGCAAAAATTATTGGCGAAGGCGCTAATCTTGGTGTTACACAACGTGGACGGATTGAATATGTCTCAAATGGTGGTCGTTGCAATACGGATGCCATTGACAATTCTGCTGGTGTGAATTGTTCTGATATTGAAGTCAATCTCAAAATTGTTCTTGCATCGGCACTTCGTGCTAAAACACTCTCCCGCGAAGAGCGCAATAAACTTTTGAAAAAAATGACTCCGCAAGTCGAACAACTCGTTTTGCGCAACAATTATCTACAACCCCTTGCTCTTTCTTTATCAGAAAGCCAAAGCACGACTGATTTACCCTATCAAATACGCTTTATGCACGATTTGGAACAAAAAAAGCTTCTAGATCGCAGAGTTGAAGTACTCCCTGATGAGCAAGTTTTACGACAAAGAACAACCCAAGGCAAAGGTCTTATCCGTCCAGAACTCGCCGTTATTTTTGCCTATGCTAAATTAACGCTCAAAGAAGAAATTGCCAATAGCCCCATTATTGATGATCATTATTTCAACGCAGCTTTGCTGAATTATTTTCCAACCCAAATTCAAGAAAATTTTGAGAAAGAAGTCATTAACCATCAATTGCGTCGTAATATTATTGCAACGCTCATTGCCAACGATGTTGTCAATCGTGGAGGTCCTACTTTTGTTAATCAACTATACGATGCAACAGAACAAAAGACTGAAAATATTATTCGCGTTTTTGTTGCCATCCGTGATAGTTTTGAAATTCCTCAATTGTCTGATAAAATTGATAAACTTGATAACAAAGTACCTGGTCTTGTCCAAAACAAATTCTATGCAGCAATGACTCCAATGCTCTTTGAAACAACCAATTGGGGTCTGCACAACATAGATCTCTCTCGTCCATTAGAAGAAATTGTAAAAACAATAAAACAAGCCCGTAGTGTTATTGAAGAAGAGCTTATGCATTCTCACAATAACGATATTAAGCAAAAAATTGAAGAAAAAGCACGACACTACAATGAAGAAGGAGCACCAAAAGCATTAGCAAAACAATTAGCTCTTTTGGAAGCAGCTCCAACCATCTGTGATATTTCTTTAATTGCAAAACAAAGCAACAGCGATCTTATTAAAACCGCAGGGATCTATTTCTCACTTGCGCAAATCATTCGTATAAACCGCATTAATGAAGCCAAGCGGACAATTCCTATCCTCGATTACTATGATAGTATGGCTTTAAATCAAGCCAAAGAAAATGTTTCTGAAAGCTTACGGCAAATCGTTATAAAAATCCTTAAAAATTATGGAAATAAAAAGAATCCTTTTGCCACTTGGAAAAAAACAAAAGAAGATGATATTCACAATATCACAAACCGCATTAGTGCCCTTATTGAAAATGATCTCAATATTTCTCGTTTTACTTTTGCAGCAGGATTGATTTCTCAACTTCAAAATATTGGCTTTCAAACTTAAAATGAGCATAAAACAGCCCAATTAAAAACTTCTATTCTATTCCACCATAGTGAACATGCAAAAATAGAGCAGGAGTTTTTCATTTTGAGGTAAAGCACCCAAAATAAAACTCCCGCTCCTTATCACAATAGAATTACTTGTAAAGAATTTCAAAACGACAACAAAATTGATTTCTCAACGTAAAAACATCAACTTTCAGACTTAAAAGCAGAACAAAACGGCTAAGCTTTTATCCCTGCTCTATCCACCCTTTGCTCATATCAATGTAATATGACAATACATTTCATAGCAAGTGGAACGAGAAAGGAACATTGATTAATTTATTGTTTTTGTGATTATTTTTTACCATTCAATGTGCATTTTGTAAAAATGGATTTTGACATCTAAAAATCGTAAAAATGTAAAAAATGGCAAAAATCGAAATTTGGTATCAAAAAGAGGGTGATGGACTTTTAGAATTCTTTAAAGCCCCTTAAAAATCATTTAAAAATAAAATGAATTGGTACAAACTTGAAGTTAAAATATACAAAATTTGCCAACAAGCTACAATCAATAAAAAAAAATGGGCAACAAGAAAAAAACGGGTAACAAGAGAAGAACAGGACGCTATCCCGCATTTTTAAACAAAGCATCAAAAATAAAAAATAACACTTAAAAACTATAGGCTTGGCAGCAAATAAACATTGCAAAGTATCAAGAATTCCTGCGGATGAAACAAAAAACAAATGCAAATTTTTCTTTCAAATATCCCTCATTATAAAAACATAATGCCTTGATTTATAATAATAAAATTTATATTTTGTATATTGAAGCAGAGTCATAGTATCCCAAGTTTCTCTCATCTCGATCTTGCTTATATTAAATCAATCAAAATTCTCCACCCTTGCATGTTGCGAATAAGCAAGCCATGGGGATCACTTCTGCGTAAGAGCCCCCAACCGGTTGCAGAAAAAAAGAAATCATTGCGAGAGAGCAGGCGTGCTTGTTTTAAAATGTCTAATGCCTCTGTTGATAAGGAAACACGAAATTCTGTTGTAGCATCTCGCTTTCCTTTCATATTCTCGAGCTTGGGGTAGTCCATATATCGCCATCAACTTGATCTTTATGAGTATGGACATAAAGGGCATGTACGAACCCCTGTAAGGATAAGTAAACGCAAAGCAAAATGTGTCATCGTTGTTTTTTGACAAAGCATGTGATAAAAAGCCGGCACATCTTTCCAATCCATGGCTGATCTATTAGTGATTTTATGGTGTTGTTTACCTAAAAGAGCACGTGCTTTTGTTGTTGCTTGTAAGTCAACATCTAAACCTAATGCAGCCGTATGTTTGAAACGGTCCAATGCTGTTCGAGCAGCTCCAGCTTTTGTATGCCAGATAGGGGCAAGTGTTTGCGTATTTCTGTTTTCGTAATTTCTGAAACGGACAGACAGCCTAATTTAGGGTGAATGTAAAGCCGTAAATGTATAAACTATTTACCGTCTTTCCCCTCTCCTTTTAATTCAACTTTCCGAGTTTCAAAAAGTATCCAAGGCAATATCTTTTAAATAATGGAGATTGCTTATTGCCTCATGCTTTTGTTTATTGCGTTCTTTAATGTGATCATGACCCATACATCAAACAGCGTGCCACCCACTTGCCAATTCACCAGCTTGTTTTAAGGAAACATCTTTCAAAGCGCACGCAAGATCATTTCACGGCAGCGCCCGTGAAGACGCCCATGAAGAGTATAATGGTAAATCCATTGAGCAGCACCCTCTTTACACTTGTGAAAGAGTAAGCTTGCACCATTACACCCTTTTGCAGCCCCTAATGTTGTGAATAAGCCTTTAAATTATCAAGATAATTTATAAGAGGCATTTTTAGTTCTTTCTTAATGAGTAATCCACATGACTTTCCCATTTGTAATATGCAAGGCAGGACGATTTTGATTGATTCAATATAAACAGATTTTAAATAAGAAAAACCCAAGATATTGCAACTCTCATCCAATATGCAAAACAATGAACACTTTTTATAAATCAATACCTTGCCATACAGACACGCTCTTATCAATTTCCTCTCAAACCTAAAGTGGATCAAGACGACCAAGCTTTAAAATCCCCAGTTTTACCAAACCATGGCTAATAGTTAAGGGAAGAACGGGAGCGCCATCTGCATTTTTAGGAAGTGTACTCAAAATAAAAAATAACGCTTTAAAATTATCCGCTTCTTCAGGAAACAAATTTTGCAAAGTCTCAAGAAACTTCATGTGCTGTATACAGACAAGTTCAAATGTTGCTGTCAAATATCCTTCATCATCAAAAGAAAAAGGTCCACTGATATGCACCCCTCCACCTGTATGAAAAGCCAATTTACCATTCTTTAAGATGCCACTTTTTCCATGGAGATTCTGTCTCCAATTTTTTCCTTCATCTTCAGATAGAAGGGAAACATCATTTAAAATCCATTTCAAATTGCCATCAATTTTTGGAACTTCAACAAAAGAAGATATAAAAATTGGAGAAACATCAAAACCGTTAAAAGTTATATTTCCTGAGAAATGATTCTTTTCACGTTTAAGATCAAGACGTAAAAATTCTGCCGTTATTTTTTGTGAGATATCTTTTGGCTCTAACTTCTGAACAGCCACATCAGAATTATCTTGCAAAGATGTCTGATCTTCAACATTTTGTTGTGTTTTCTTTTTATCTGTCGTTTGTAATCCCAATGTTCCTTGAAGCTTTTGATTCTCAAGCGAAGGAGACAGTTCAAGCCCTTCAGCTATAAACTTCAATGTCTGACCTGTTTTCCAATAAGGTTCCGTTTCAATCACCAAATTGCGCCAACGGGATACTATGGAAGTGTTTTCAGAAAAAACAATTGATGCAGGAGAATCAACATTAAACTCGACCAAATGAGGAGCATAAATTGGTGCACCAGCCGTCAAACGCCCCGTCGATAAAGAAACCCCATATAAAGGCCAAGAAAATTGAAACTTGTCACAAACAATACCGATACGTAAAGGATAACCACCCTTGCGCATATTCTCGCACACCGCCACCCTAGTACCGAGAGATGCTTTTACTGATATATCAGAAACATAGTTTTCTATTTTACGTGAAAAAAAAACCAGAAAGCACTATAAATAAGGATCAGAGCAAGACAAAACAGCCCAAAAAATAAATAGCGCAAAGAAAAACTTTTTTGTGATGATGGTATTTGAGAGGATGTAGACAACTTTAAAACTTTCTTTATCTTTTGATTTTCACCCCACCCTAAAAAGGACAAAGATTCTCAACATTCAACAATCTATAAATAATCCAGCTTCTTAATCTATCAGGCTTTATATGCTGACCACTTCATGGAGTTCATAATCTACCGTCCCAAAATACAACATCTCATAAACTCAAAAAGCAAGACTTTCTTAAGAAAGACCTTTAACAAAAAACACCTTATATGTAAAGGCTTACATGATTTTTCTATCTTTAACCTTAAAAAACACACTATTTTACAACACGATAAGAATGATAATAAACAGTGCCTACTCACACAAGTGCGGGCGATGTACAAAAAATCTGCCGTAATGCACCTTCAAACCATTGGCTTAAAGCCTTATCGTAGATTAAACGCCCCTTTAAATGTTCACAAGCAGGTTGAGCACCTTTTTCCGTCAATTTATGTGCCGAACGCACCAACAAACGCCGCACCATAGCGCGTGTAAATTCAGCATGAAATTGCAAACCCCATGCATTGTTTCCATAACGGAACGCTTGCGTAGGATATGTATTCCCTGTTGCCAAAAGCACTGCCTCTTTTGGTAAATCATAAATACCTTCATCATGAAAATGGTAGACCATTTCCGGCCAATTCATCAATTCCTTCCCTTGTGGGGTCACTTCCAGTGGATACCAACCCACTTCAACAGTCCCATCACTGCTTGTACCAACCCGCGCGCCTAAATTTCGCGCTAACATTTGTGCTCCCAAACAAATACCCAAAAAAGGCTTATTTTCCTTTAGCGATAACGAAACCCAATCAATTTCCTCACCAATATAGGCTTCACTGTCATTCACACTCATTGGCCCCCCTAACATAACAACACCAGCATAATGCTCTAATGTATCAGGAAGTTTTTGTCCAAAAATAGGACGATAAACATCAAGAACAAAACCATTTTGTTGTAAAAATTTCCCCAAGCGACCAGTATAAGTAGACCGCCGATGAATAACGACTGCAATTCTTGGTTTGCTATTTTTTTGCTTTTTACCAAGACATCTCTGATTTAAAAACATTTTCTAACCAATCACCTCTGTACCGAAGTAAAACTTCGTTTTTTTCAAGCATAAGAGAATAATTTTATTGTGCAAGATTAATAATAATTTTTTTCTTCTATATTTATTGTTTCTTCTGAAAAAAACATTCAAATCCCCCTATTGACGCAATTTAAAATAAACGAAACTTCTTCCTCGATAAAGATGTCCCTTCTTCTTCTGTTTTAACCCCTGGATCATCAACATTTAAGTGAGTTTTGCTGAATGTTTTTACATCTTGGTCTGTTATATCTTGTTTTTCCACCTGCACATTATGCAAAAAGGAATCATCTATAGGCGTTAATTTTTCAAGCCTCTGATCTTCAACACTATCATTTTTTTCCGCAACATCCTCTTCATCTTGAATTTTTGGCACAATATTGACTGCCTCTAATGTAAGAGAAGGTACATGGGGAGGTGCTTTCCATTCAAAACAGCCCAAACGTCCACTGATTGGAGAAACAGCTGACCAAGAAGAAAAAATGGATCCCTCACACATCCATACTGGATCACGTTCAGCACGAAGTGCCAAAGAAAGCCATTGACGCACAGCACCTTGATTGTTCCCCTGTGCCTCTTCAATATCTGCCAATAATAAATAAACACTTTCCCGTGGATGATACTGCAATGCTTTTTGTGCCTGCTCTCTTGCTAATACTGTTTCACCAGCATCCAAAGCTGCTTTGGCAATAAGGAAAGCTGACTCAAAAGCATCTTTATGATAAGAAGCAAGTGTTTTCGCCCTTTTTAATCGCCTAACAGCTCCTTCTTCTCTTTCAAGATAAAGCCTCCCCAAATCAGGATGAGGATCTTTTTGCCAAGCCGCTATAACCATTTTATCTGCTTTACGCGTTTCATTTAATTTATAAAGAATATCAGCAGCAATAATTGTTATTGGAATAAAATCAGGCGCCAATTTATGGGCTTTCAAAATGGCTTCACGGGCTTTTACAGGATATGTATCAAACAAATGAAGTGCTTGCCCACTTAACAGTAAAACCTGTGTATGCAATCGCTCTGGAGTTGAGCGAACAGAACGCGGGAGAGCTTTTTGCGCCTTTTCAAAAACAGTAAGTGCCTTATCCCATTTACCCTCAGCACCCAACCGATCAAGCACCGCCTGATGCGCCCATAAAAGTGCCGGCGATAAAGTGAGTGCCTCTTCTGCATATTGTTGTGCTGCCTCATAAGCCTTACTCTTCATCGCTTCACGAAACAAACCGTAAAGCCCAACTAATTTTGTTGGATCTTCCTTTCTCATTTCCTCAAAAAGACTGATGGCACGAACAGAATTATTTTGTAAAGACAAGGTCTGCGCTTTTAAGAGTTTTACCAGCGGTTCTTGTTTTCCTGCAAGATATTTGACAACTCTTGCTTCCATCTTCTGCGCTGCAATACTATCACCAGCAAAAGTTGCAAGAATCCCCTTTGAGAGAGCTTCATAACCACGCTTTTTATGGCGTTTATAAAAATAATTGGAAAGAACGCGCGGTATGGACAAAAAGAAAGACAACAACCACCATAAAAACACCAGCGTTGCAAAAAGCAAAATAAGCACACTTAACACTGTAAGCAATGAAGCGGAAAATCTGAAATGCAAAAATGTGAGGACAAAAACGTCATTGTGATTTGCAACCCACCCAAAAGCAAGACCAAGGATACAAACAACAAAAATATAAATAAAAACACGTATCATCTGGAGCCTATTTACATCTTTGTTGCCTTAAAAGACCCTTGTTGAACCGACAACAGCAATTTCTGCAGCAACTGTTGAATAGCAATATGTCTTTCAAGCTGCTGAACAAAATCCATTGAAACATCTTTTGCACTTTGGGGCAATGATTGCCATTCGCTCAAAGCCTTTTCGTAATCGCCTGTTTGAATAGCAACTTCCATACGCGCAGCAATCGCCCCCAGCGTTGTCCCTTCAACATTTCCAATCGGTCGTGAAACAACGAGCCCTTTTATCCACGCTAAAATTCGATCAAAAAAACCAGCATCTGACGCAACAATATTTTGCGTACCAACAATTGCATCGGCAACATGAGCAAAATCAACTGAAAGTTGTGCTAAATTTGGAAGACCTACAGTAGCTGTCTTTTGCAACACATCAAGTCCATCAATCGAAGGCGATAATTGCTGTAACAGCTTTAATTCATTGCTATAAGATCCACCACGTTCTACAGCATTTTTCAACGAACTGATTGCTGTAAAAAGCTCCGTATTTATTTCTTTTGTCTCACTATTTTTAACAGTAATTTCTTCTTGGAATGCTTCCAACTGTTTTTTTAACGCAGTAAGGTCATTTGCATTGCTCTGTCCAATAGACAAAGCCGCCTTTATCTCTTTTGACTCGCCAACAAAAGTTTGTACAGCCTCTTCAAGAGCTTTTACTTTTTCCTCTAAAATCGCAAAAGCTTTTCTACTTTCTTCCTTCGATAGTTCATTATTTGTCGTTGTTTTAAACTGTTGTGATGAAAAAGAAGAAAACGCTGTTTTTAACGCATCAATTTCTTGAAATACCTGCTCCAATTGTTTTCTTGTTTCTTCACCTTGGCTTTTTGCAGCTTCAGCAATTTGCAAAACTTTTTCCTCTCCAACAGAATTTTCTATAGAAGAAAACTTTGTTTTTAATGCATCAATTTCTTGAAGCACACGCTCCAATTGTTTTCTTGTTTCTTCACCTTGGCTTTTTGCAGCTTTAGCAATCTGCAAAACGTTTTTGCCTCCAACAGAATTTTCCACAAAAGGAGAAGAAAACAAACCCGCCCATTGAAGTCCCCAAAAAATTCCCAAAGAAATGATTCCCCCGAAAATCCCTGAAAGGAGCAACCAAAACCAAGCCGCATCAGAAGTACTTTTATCCTGATCTTGTATATTTTGTTCTTCTATTACATGAGATTCTACAGAATCTTGTATTTTTTCCTCTGAATCATGGGAAATAGCTTCATGTTCAATAACGGGCTTCTTACAGCGCGTACCAGCATAATGTGATTTAGTTTTTGATTTTGAAGAATCGACCATCTCTGTCACTTTTTGTGTACACTTCTTTCCAATGATAAAATAATAAAATGAAAAAAGTTTTAAAGATGAAGCTTTTTTCAAATATTTTTGTTTGCTTTACATTCTTTTTACAAAGAATATAATTTTATAGAAAATTTCTAATGTCCCAATAATATTTACAATGATAAACTTTAATAGACAAGTTTTTAAAAGCACATCTGAATCTTACACGAAAAAATATAGCTTCATTTTTTAATCAAGAATGCCATAAAATTCAAAGAAAGGACTACAATGCATTCTCTCATAAAAGTCCCAATTCTTAAGAGAAATCCTTTGCGTCTTGTTCTGTTCATGGTACGCAGACAGAAAAGGATCTTCAATATAAGGTTTTATTTAAAATGCGTCTGCTGGGAATAGAAACAAGTTGTGATGAAACAGCCGCAGCTGTCATTGAATACAACAATGAATCAAACAGCCGAATTCTTTCTAATATTGTTTGGAGTCAAATTGATCATCATGCACCTTACGGCGGTGTTGTTCCTGAAATTGCCGCTCGTGCCCATGTTGAAATTCTTGATCATTTAATTCTTCAAGCCCTCACAGAAGCAAACATAAAATTAAAAGATATTGATGGCATTGCAGCCACCAGTGGACCTGGTTTGATAGGGGGGCTATTGGTAGGCATTATGAGCGCAAAAGCACTCTCTCTTGCCACTGGAAAACCATTTATTGCTGTAAATCACTTAGAGGGACATGCTTTAACAGCTGTATTAACGCACAATATCAAATTTCCTTATTTATTACTTTTAGTTTCAGGAGGTCATACACAAACAATCCTTGTTCATGGAATAGGTAACTATCAGCGTTTAGGAACCACCATTGATGATGCATTAGGAGAAGCCTTTGATAAAACTGCCAAACTTTTAGGTCTTCCTTATCCTGGTGGACCAGCACTTGAAAAAGCAGCTTTATTGGGTGATAAAAATCGCTTCCCTCTTCCACGACCTTTAAAAGGTGAAAAAAGGTTAGATTTTTCCTTTTCAGGACTCAAAACGGCTGTTCGACAAGCCGCAACAGCCATAGCGCCTCTTACAGAAAATGATGTTGCAGACATTGCAGCAAGTTTTCAAGCCGCCGTGACCGATACGGTGCATGATCGTGTTCATTTGGCTCTACAACATTTTACCAACCAATATCCTCTCTCTCATGATCCAAGAAAGCATTCTCCTGCTTTAGTTGTTGCAGGCGGCGTTGCTGCAAACCAAGCACTTCGCTCTACATTGCAAGAACTTGCCCACCAACATGGTTTTGAATTTATAGCCCCTCCTCTTTCCTTGTGTACCGATAATGCAGCAATGATTGCTTTTGCCGGTGCACACAAACTCGCACGAGGAGAAACAAGCCCTCTTGACATTGCCCCTCGCTCACGCTGGCCATTAGATGAAAAAGCCACGCCCTTGATCGGAATGGGACGCCGTGGAACAAAAGCATAAGAAAATTGATTTCCCTTACCTTTCAAAGAACAAAGATTTTCACTCAATCCAGTCTGTAAACATCCAGATGGTTATTAAATCAATTTTCCACCTGCAAACAATTTTGTTTGCTTCTCATTTCACAGGCTTCAGTTAACTCAAAGCGCGATAGGCAAACTTAAATATTCATCATATATTTTAAAAACACTTCATGTTTCAAAAAAACTACCTTATATCACCACACTTCAAATGACAATATTTACGGCACCATAAGGCGCACCCTACCATACCAAAACATAGCCATCCTTTGACATCCTTACCTTTAATCATCTATTTGTCTCACAACCATTGTAGTAACTTTTCAAAACTAATTTTTTTTGCTAAATTTTTTCCCATGTCTAAATTTTTTCCAATGTAATGTGCCTCTAGTGACTGAATTTCAAACCGTAGCTGAAAAGATAATCAAGCCTCCACGTGGCTGAGAAATTTTAAGTTTATTTTTTTAATACATTGATACAATTTTTTGCTAAAAAATTAAGAAAACAACTTTATACAACATGAAAAATCAATGGAACGCGTTTCTCTATTACAAATTATTTTAAAACAAGAAAAAACAGATAATAGCTGCTCTTTACTTCATTTTAAAAATCATCATTGATGATATTACAAAGATGCTTATAAAAAATTGGACATGATGAACGCATAACAGTCTATGAAAAAGGTGAACACATGGCTTATTGGCTTTTTAAATCTGAACCTCATAAATGGTCATGGGAGATGCAAAAGAAAAAAGGAGCGGATGGCGAACAATGGGATGGTGTCCGCAATTATCAAGCCCGTAATAATATGCGCGCCATGAAATATGGTGACAAAGGCTTTTTTTATCACTCAAATAAAGGTTTAGAAATTGTAGGCATTGTCGAAATATGTGCTGAAGCACACCCTGATTCTACAAGCTCTGATCCACGCTGGGAGTGTGTGGATATCCGTGCACTTTGTGACATGCCAACACCTGTTTCATTAAAACAAATCAAAGCCAATCCCAAACTTGCAAATATGGTGCTGGTCAATGCCAGCCGCTTATCAGTACAACCCGTGACAGAAGATGAATGGAAAGAAGTGTGTTTAATGGGCAACCTTAAGAAAGAAATGCTTTTATCTTAAAACAATAAATTCATCTCATCATATGAAAAAGTGCTTTATGGCGCAAAACAACAAGTACAACGCCTCCTTTACGTACTCTCATGTTCTAATATATTTTTCCTTGCTATTTTTTATTTTCCTCCCTTTTTCAATACAGCCCGCCAAAATTGCGCAAACACTTTCTTCATGATGCATCTTTTCAACATGGCTCAAGGAAAGACTGACTCAATGATTATAATGGGGATTATAACGAACAACACCTCTTCGCATACAAATGCAACGAAAAAACAAAACTGAACGTGGATAACAAACAATAAAAATGACCGTGAAATTCTCCTACACAGTGTTATGTGCTCGATATTGCACTGTTCTCTTCACGTTTAAAAACATATCGTATTGATTTTAAAAAGTGTTCATTGTTTTCATATTAAATGAGAGTTCCTTCATACCGTAGGATTTCTCTCATTCCAAACATGTTTCATGTTGAAACAATCAAAATCATGTCCTTTGCACGTTAAAAACAGAAAAGCCTGCATGGATCACAAACATGCCTCTTATAAAGAATCTCAAACACCAAGGAGCTCAACATTGAGAAGACCGAAAATATGATGGTGCCGGCTTGTTTCTCTCTAATACAAGCGTAAAGAGGTGGTATCCAATGACACAAATACACCTCAAAGTATAACACAACGCTTCCAATCAATGTATAAATATTCCACGCACAACGTTCCATCTTCTCTTTAACAAGCAACCATAAAATCATAAAAATTCATTTTTTAGAGACTTTCTTTTTTAATTTTTCTTGCATCAAATCTCATTTTTTATGAAACTACTCTTTACCAATCAGTGCCTTAACATGCTTATAAGGAAAAATATGAACAACTATACTCTTTTAATCATTGAAGATGATGATCTACGCCCCATTTTAGTAGAACAATTGCAAATGCATCAAGAGTTTGAAATTTTCCAAGCAAAAACAGCTGAAGAGGGAATAAAAGTAGTCCAAGAAGAAAATATTGATCTTGCTATTTTGGGACTTGAACTTCCTGATTTTGATGGTCGAAAAGCCGTTAAACAATTACGCACCCAAGGATTTCGTGCTCCCATTATCATGATAACGAATGATGATACAGACTGCGATACCCTTTTAGACCTTGAAATAGGTGCCAATGACTATGTGACAAAACCCTTTCGCTTTGCGGTGTTATTAGCGCGAATTAGAGCACAGTTGCGCCAATATGAACAAAATGAAGACGCAACCTTGCATATTGGCTCCTATACTTTTAAACTAAGACAAAAACTCCTTCTTGATCCATGCAATAATGAAATCTATCTCACAGAAAAAGAAGCAGCGATTCTCAAATGCCTCTATTATGCCAATGATAAAATTGTCAGCCGTGAAACATTGTTAGAACAAGTTTGGGGGTATAATGAAAACGTTATCACCCATACTTTGGAGACACATATTTATCGTTTGCGACAAAAAATCGAAAATGATCCCTCCAATGCACAAATTCTCATAACAGATCAAAATGGGTACCGTTTAAACCTCTAATTTGATATTGATCGTTTCAAAAATAATTTTAATATTTTCAATCTTCCTTTGCATTAAAACAAAAATGAGATGAAAAAAATGCTTACATGCTATTTGAGTAGTGCTGTATAAAGTTTCCCTTAACAGCACTTTTATGACAAAATATAAAAAAATCTATTATGAAAATATTCCAACACGAAAACCCCCAATAGAAATGCTTCTTACGATATACTTGGCAGCTGCTGCTTCATATGTTTTTGCTCTCTTTAAAATTTTAAATATATTTCGCATACAAATAATCGTAATATCTTGTCGCAACATTCTTTATCATAACCATTTTCTTTAGCATATTGATATTGATGATTATTTTTTAAAGGCACTGTTTTACCTCACATTTACTCGCCTAAGTTAAGAGATATTTCTTATATTTTTGCTCCATCCTTTACTTATCTCCTCTTAAGAAACAGGATAATTAACTATATGATATATCTATCCTATTGACAAAGAAAACCATTGAGCACCACCATCTTTATGCTTATTAATAAAAGGGAAATCCAGCACCATCACACACTTTGGGCCTGCTCCAATGTTGCGACAATCCTACAACTCTTGAGACAAACCATAAGAAACATATTCTTTCTTATCCAATTTTTACCCACACGAGCTCTCCTCACTTGTGGCATACAAGCAAATGATTTTGTTTGATTCAACATGAGAGTAATTTGGAGTGAGAGAAGGAGCTATATTCATTGGCTAATCTCACATATAATGTGCAAACGGATATTTTTTGACTGTAAATTCAAAAATTTAAAATAAGAGAAGTCTCATACATTTGCGATTCTTATGCCAATAGAAAAGGGATTAATAATCTTTATAAATTAAGATATTTCTTGTCTGTGGAGATAAAGCAGGAATAAAAACACGTCGCGACTGACGACGCTGTACAAGCAATCCCTGATAAACACGTTTTTGTGCTTGGCATATTAAGAGTCCACCAAAATAAGGAAAAAGATGGCGCGCAAATGGCTCATAAAAGAATGAAAACAATCGCGAAACATAACCTGTCGAAGGCATATAATGGACAATTCCTTGTATTTTCCCTGCAACAAAATTTGTTTTTTCAAACAAACGCGTAATCTGTTGCCGACTATAGGGTTCGCCATAACCAAAGGGCGTGGTAATATTGCGCGCCCAAAATCCAGAGCGATTAGGAACAATGACAATCAAGTGACCATTGGGGGCTAAAACACGCCATATTTCATTCAACGTTTCAAATGAATTCTCTGTATATTCTAATGCATGGACCAATAAAATACAATCAACTGATGCATCCGGAAGGGGCAAATCCTCTTCAAAAACAAGCGCTGTAGCAACTTGCTCAGCACAAGGCCAAGATGAAGCACCTTGTCGAGCCGGCATAAAAGCAAAACATTGTTGAGTACGTTCACACAATGCAGAAAGATAAGGAAGTGTATAACCCAACCCCATAACCCGTTTATCCGCAAGATCGGGCCACCATAAATTCAATTGGTCACACAGCGTCTTTTGCACACGCAGTCCAAGTGCAGAAGCATAAAAATTTTTCAGTGTAACGATATCCAACTCAACATACCATGTAGAAACAAATTTCAAGTATTACAGATTTTCACATACTCAACCTATATGGGCTTTTGCTCTTTCTCCACAATAGCGAACATTTTAATATTTCACATTGTAAACTTAAATGACCCCAAAATCAGTACAACGAAATGATTATTGCATTACAAGTGCTTTAATCAATTTTCTTTTGAGGTGAACCCATAGAGATTTTCATAGACTGTTTCTGACATCAATTAAGAAAAAAACCAACATCGATTAATTAAAACGAAGCAATCTTTCAAGATAGTTTTTTTCTGCTTCTTGAATATGTTCCTTACTAAGGCGTTTGCGAATTTCATCCAAAATTTGCCGCGTACGCATTTGATCACTTTCTTGTGGGAGAGCCTTACCTTCTTGTCCTTCCTCTGTTTTTGAAGAAAGTGGACGTCCTAACGGATCTTTCGGACCAGAATCAGCATTTTGCTCATTTCCTGTTTCTTTGAGTGCTTCACGCATTTTTTTCAAAGCACTTTGGGCACCTTGCCGCAAAGCTTCCAAAGCATCAGATTGATTTTGTATAGATGCCTGATGATCTCCATGATCAAGAGCATCTTCTGCAGAATTCATTTTTTCTTCCGCCTTTTTCAAGGCATCGCCTGTTTCAAATCCCTGTTCTGATAATTCTTTTTCTAATGTTGATAATTCAGACTGCAATTCAGCTTGGCGTTTTTTTAAAGATTTTTTTTGTTTTTCCGGTACATTTTTCCCACGCCTTTGTTCCATCTCCAATTGATGTGTTTCATTGAGGATTTCTTGCTGACGACGCATTAAATCTCCAAGTTGGTCCATTTTTTCTTTCATTTGTGCAGATTGGCTTTTTTTTCCCTCATTTTGATTACCTTTTTGCACATGCAAATGGTCAAGTGTCTGTTCAATTTCCGCCAAGAGTTGTTCCGCTGCTAAAGAGGAGCCGGTTTTAGCCATTTCCTCAATGAGATTCAACTTTTCTTGTAATGTATCTTCAGAAAGATTAGGGCTTTTTAAGCTTTTAGAATTTTTAGAAACTTGACTATCTGGTGCTTTTTCAGCCAAAGCCTGAATATACGCATCCATAGCTTGACGTAAATCTGCCATAAGCCGTTCAATTTCTGCCGCTGGAGCACCGTATCGCAATGCATCCCGTAAAGCAGCTTGTGCTTGTTTTAAATTTTTCTGCACGGATTCAAGCTGATTTCCTTCAATCCCCAAAGCAATCTGCCATAAATAATCTACCACATCGCGCAAATCTTCTTCTGTTTGTGCCAAAGAAAGCCTTGTCCACGCACTTTGTAGAACGAGAAAATGCGCTGCATTTTGAAGCCCCTTTTCTGGACGCACCAGCAAAGCAGAAAGCATATCCAATACACGCTCTCTTTTAGAAGCATCAAGAGCAAGTAAACGACGCAATTCACCCACAGCACGCGCGACAGGATTTGAGAAAACACGCTGCGGTAATATCATAACAAAAGTTTTGCTACGTCCTTTCTGCCCTGCGCCATCTTCTGCCACCAAAGTAATTTTGACTTGTGAACCGGCCCATGGATGCGCTGATACATCATATACCGTCCGCATTTTGCCTTTTCCACCCCGTGGAAGAAGAAGCTTTATTTCCGGCGCTTTATAAAGAGAAGAAGCATTTTTATTCTGAAAAAGAGGTTCTATTTCAACAAAAGCCTTTGTCACACCATAATCATCATCCAACACATACCGCAACTCTAATGATCCCGTTAAAATCCGCCCTGGTTTTTCTAGCCAATCAATTGTTGGAAACGCATCTTTGATCATCTGCAAACGCCATTGCTGTTTTTTACGACGTGATGATACAAACAAATCCATTGAATGCTCTAAATGGGTTTCAAAATGAACGATTGGATCATCCAAGGCTGTTTTTTCATTTTTTTCTGAAAACAAAACTCTCTGCCCATCTTCTACAGTTTTTGCTTTGACTGTAATGCCAGCCCCATTGACAACACGCACAACCACATCACTCCCTTTAGGAATTTCCAGTTGTGTCTTCTCATCTTTTGTCAAATAAATCGGTGCCATACCGGTATAAGCAGGGGGTGTTACCCAAGCATCAATCCGCATGAATTTTTCATCAACAACAGGACGAAAATCAAAAGCATCAGCCAAACGCCCCCCTCGTGAACCAAAAGAAAAACTAAAAGCACACACGAAAAGGAGAACACACAAAGCCCTCAAAGCCAAAGGATCATAAGCCGCACTATTAAGAGAGATAAACCCAGTTTTTAAATGGTCTAATTTTTTTGCCATTCGGCGTTGATGCTCACGCCAAATAACAGCACAAACATCTTCCTCATTTTCAGAACATGCGTGATCTGTCTGAATATTCAAAGGCTGGTGTTTAAGATCATTAACACGTTCAAGGCGGTGGTCCACTTCCCGCATTGTGGGAAACCGAAAACGGATCAGAAAAAATAAACTCACCCCAGCACAAACAAGCATAACCCCAAGTAAGAGCCAATAGGACCAATACCCTAAAAGGCTAAAAAGCCCCAACCAGCTAAACGAACAAAAGAGACTAAGAACAAGGAAAAATGGCAACAACCGTACCCATATCCGTTCAAATAAAAGAATCCCCCACATCAAAATGCGCACACACAAAAGCTTTCTTGCAAAGCTCTTGATGTTTTTATTTTCTATAAACAAGCATTCTTCCCCTTTTACCGTGGTGTATTAAGATCATAAAATCCATACAAGACAATTTCCAGAAAATAAATTGTTTCATCAAAGTTTAGTAAAAATAAGACCAAAAACATTTAAGAATGCTCAACCCAATAAGGAATATGGTCACTTTCTATCAATTGCGCATAATCAAGACGCGGACGAATAACCGCATAACGCGTATCTTGCACGAGAACTTCCGGGATCAAAAGTCGACTATTATAAGTGCTCGCCATTACAGCACCGTAAGCCCCAGCTTGCGTAATTGCCAAAAGATCACCGGGTGCCAAAATCGGTAAGCAGCGATCTAATGCTAAATAATCACCAGTCTCACAAACGGAACCCACAATATCTGCACGAATAAGGGGAGCATCTTTTGGAGCTTGTTTTACAAGAACAACATTCTGCCAAGCATCATAAAGCGTTGGACGCATCAGATCATTCATCGCCGCATCTACAATAACAAAATTCCGCCCCTGCCCCTTTTTTAAATAAAGAACAGAGGTTACCAACACACCGGCTTGACCCACAATGCTCCGCCCCGGCTCCACAACAATATTAATCCCTAAAGGAGCAATATGCTTCTTTACCAGCGCAGCATAATCAAAAGGAGAAGGCACAGTATTTTGTTCACAACCATAGGCAATACCAAGTCCGCCACCAATATCTATATGCGTTATTGCATAACCATCGCTCCACAATTGACGCACACAATCTGCAATAATCAGAAATGCCTTCTCAAACGGTTTTAAATCACAAATTTGACTGCCAATATGCATATCGATACCGCAAACCTGCAATCCAGGCAAAGAGACAGCCTTTTTGTAAGCCTCTCTTGCCAACAACAATGGAATACCAAACTTATTTTCAGCTTTTCCTGTTGTAATTTTCTTATGAGTTTTTGCATCAACATCCGGATTAATGCGCAATGAAACACGTGCTGTTTTTGACAACGCAACCGCACGTTGTGACAACTGTTCAAGTTCCGGTTCTGATTCAACATTAAAACAATAAATATTCTGAGAAAGAGCAAAATCTATCTCTCTTACAGTTTTACCAACACCAGAATAAACAATACGATGCGCAGGAATACCAACCGCAAGGGCGCGCCGTAATTCGCCTTCTGAAACCACATCAGCTCCTGCCCCATTTGCCGATAGGAGCTTTAAAATTGCTTGATTAGAATTAGCTTTAACCGCATAAGCAGTCAGACTGGGCATTCCTTCAAATGCCTTTTGATACTCCTTAAAATATGTGACCAATGCATTGGCCGAATAACAATAAAAAGGCGTCTCCACCTCCTGCGCAAGAGTAGAAAGCGAACATCCTTCAACATGAAGCATACCTTGATGGTAGGGGAAAAATTTCACATTTCCCTCCTACTTTATCAAACGATCAAGAATAAAAGGTTGATCATCTTCACTTTTAGCAGAAGATGTTCCCTGAATAGACTTTTCCACATTTGTAAGAGGCGCTTCCAATGATCCTTTACGCCCACACCCAACAACACCCACGCCCCCCAAAAGGACAATCACCAACCCTTTTACGATAACTTTCATCTGCCCTCTTTCCTCATCTCGATTTCTTTTTAGCTTTAAAATACGATCACTCAAGCGCTCACAAGATGCTTTTTATAATATGCAATTTGCCGAAGAATCTCCAAAGGTGCTGTTCCCCCTAAAGCTTTTGCGACTTTCAACAGATTTTTCAATGGTCAAAACATCAAAAAGTGTTGGATTGATACTAGGACAAATCAATTGCTTGAAGTTCATCTAATGATAAATCCTGAAAGTAACACCACTTTCTTTCTGCTAATGCCACACCACATCCTGCCATATGAGGTGCTTCACGAAAAAGAACCCCTAATTCACAGACAAGCCAATAAGTAAAATCCGTAACTGTTTCATACCCTAAATCCGCTGCTTGTTTCATAGCTTTCTTATTCACTTCTAAATCAGAAATCATTCTTGTCATTGCTGCCAATGATGATTCCAAATTCAAAGCCCCATCAAACACATATACTTTATTTTCTTACATATCCTTTGAATAAGCAAGTAATAATCCTTCCATCACCGTCAACAATTCTATAGGCGCACCATTCAATTAACCTGCTTTCGCCCTTACCAACTTCTGATACACATCAGGGTTTCTCCTTTGTGGTATAATCCGATAAACTCATTGAAAAGGCATTTGACAAACGAATAAAATAAATAAGCAAGTAATAATCCTTTCATCATCGTCAACAATTCTATAAGCACACCATTCAATCAACCTGCTTTCGCCCTTACCAACTTCTGCTACACATCATGATTTCTCCTTTGTGGTATAACCCAATAAACCCATTGAAAAGGCATCTAACAGACGAATAAAATAAAATTCACTTGACCAAAGAATAATTTCTTCTGCTAAACACGAAAGGTGCATGGCAACAAAGAGCACCAGCACTTAAAAATTCCAATGCCAAGTCACGTCAATAACTCAATCAATTGAATTGCGTGTAAGCACCCGAAAATTTAAAGCCTGTGCCGTCATAAAGCGATCAATCGGAAAACTTATTCCTGCTAAAACCGCAACCCCCAAAAGCGATTCATTCATTCGTTCAATGGCCTCCCACACCCGCGATAAATCTCGACCAAACATTTCAGTATAAGCCACCATCTAATGTCCCAATGTTACGGGTTGTGCCAATTGTAAATGTGTAAAGCTTAGCATACGTAAAGATATTAACATGTTTTTTTGCAAGAGAAAGCGCATTGCTTTATCAGCTCCTTGAAGGCTTGTGCTATTTTCTGCAATACCTCAAATATCCACAACCGAAAATCAATAGCCGCTTTATCATTGTATGAACGCACCGTATACTTAAGAGAGCGCATGCTTTTTCTACTGCTTGTAAATCAACATTCAAACCCAAAGCAGCCGCATGTTTGAGACAAACATTAAGACGGACGAGTGCTTTTCTGCTGTTCCAGCCTTTGAATGCCAGATAGGGGCAAGTGTATTGCGTATCTCTGTTTGTGTAATCTCTAAAACGAGGTGACAGCCTAATTTAGGGAGAATATGAAGGCGTAAAGGTAAAAACCAGTTTCCATTTTTATTATCCCCTTTTAATTCAGCTTTACGACTTTCAAAAGCGTCTAGAGCAATATCTTTTAAATAATGGAGATTGCTTATTGTCTCACGTTTTTGTTTCTCACACTGTTTAATGGAGGCACACCCCTCATGCAAAACAAATCCAGCTGCTAATTCACGTGCTTTTTTTAAAAGAACGTTTCGCAACGCACCCAATCCCATTTCATGACAACATCTGTGAAGGGTTAACGATAAAGCCATTGAGCACCCCCATCTTTACGCTCATGGAGAAGCAAGCAGGCACCCTCACACACTTTGCCAGCCCGTGGGTGTTGTGAACCCAACCCTTGGCATTTGAGAGCGTTCATAAGAGCTATTTTTTAATCCTTTCTTATACAGTTTTTAGCCTTACGCCAACCCGCTTATGACATACAAGAAAGCGGTTTTGATTGATTCAACATACACAGATTTGAAATGAGAGAATCTTATGATATTCGGGACTCTCATTCAATATGCAAAACATTGATTTATTATTATAAATCAATGTTTTGCCCGCAAATTCCCAACAGCAGAATCAATCAACACGCTCAATTGCGCTTCAATATTCATATAAATATCTTCAAGCTTTCGTGAAAAAACAAATTTATCCTCTTCAATTTCTTGTAAAATAATTTTTAAATCATGAAAAATTTTTTCATAATCAGACTGTAAAACAATCTTTGTTTGCGCTAACATTATAGCATGAGAGAGCGAACCTTTAATATCTTGACCGATAGAGTTTTTGATCAACATCAATTGAAGCATTAATTTATTCCATAACTGCAGCAGGTCCTTCGATAAACCATCCTCCCCACATTTGGTTTTTTATCTTCTCGTCTATCATATTTTAAAAACACCCATAAAAAGGATAAAATCATGATTCCTCAAAATTTTAAGAGCTCAAAGAAGAAAAACAAAAAGTGGCAAATCTTCGTAGCATTCTTTTTTGTTGCCATCATCTTAGTTTGTGTCAGTTTATACGCAATAAAAAGTCATCATAACAAGAATAGCTTTTTTTCTACCTATTTTATTTCAAAAGAAAATACCGAAAAAATACAAGAAAAAAAAATGACGACAATCCAAAAAGCAGCAACAGGCTTTTTTGCTCACATGCGATTTACTGATACACCCTTAGATATGAATACTCTCTCTTTTAAGGATATTCAAGGAAAAGACCACACACTCGCTGAATTTAACGGAAAACCGATACTCATCAATCTATGGGCTATCTGGTGCATGCCCTGCCGCACAGAAATGCCCGATCTGGCGCAATTAAAACGCGAATTGGGTGGAGAAAACTTCGATGTCATAGCGATCAATATTGATAAAGCAGCCTCTTCTGAAAAAATTCAGCAATTTTTACAAGATATTCATGCTGATAATTTAGTCTACTATCGCGATGAAACCATGAATATCTTCAACGACATGAGAAAACAAGGAATTGCTTTAGGACTCCCCGTCACACTTCTCATTGATAAAAATGGTTATCTCATTGCTTCCTATAATGGGGCAGCACCATGGGCCAATGACGATGCCAAAACACTTATAAAAGCTGTCATGAAAGAAGCACAATAACCTAATAACCACACCTTTTTAAACGTTGGATTGTCACATCCAATGCTGACAAAAAAGCAGAACGATCTTTAGCACAAAAAGGGCGTGGTCCTCCTGTGGTATGCCCCTGATCTCGCAAATTTTCCATCAAATTGCGCATAACTAAAGCTTGACCAATTGAATTGGCATCAAAAATACGCCCCGTTGGCGAAAGACAAAGCCCCCCAGACCGTAAAACCCGTGCCGCTAAAAGGATATCACTGGTAATAACGATACTTGCCTCATGGACATGTTCTACAATCCAATCATCAGCACAATCAAACCCATCAGAAACAACGATTCTTTCAATAAGTTCTTCGTGGGGAAGAGAAAGAAAACGGTTCGCGACAATAAATGTCTTAAGCTGATAACGATTCATAATGCGATAAATTTCAGTTTTAACAGGACAGGCATCCGCATCAACCAACAAAGTAATAGCTTGTCTTATTCCTTGCCCCATCTTTTGACTTTCATACGATCTACAGATTTTTTCATTCCTCTAAGAGATTGCCCATAATTGCGATAAAACATTATTGCGGCGTTTATTTCACCCCCTAAAATAAAAATTGCGCTTAATATGTAAAGAAAAATAATGGCAACCATAATAGATGCTAACCCCGCATAAGTCGAACTATAATCAAACATCGTTAAATATTGTGCAAAAGCAAGAGAAGCCATAAACCATACAAATATTGTCATCACGATTCCTGGTAAAATATCTATAAATTTCCGCTGCCCTGCTGGAAGCCATTTATGAACAATCAGAAGACTGATAAACAAAATAATAACTGCAATTGTATAACGCCATAAACGAATAACCCCAATATATTCAGTGATAAAAAAAGAATGATCCTGCATAATTTTGATCAGCAAAGGCGCTAAAATCAATAAAAAGCTCATCACAACAAGACCAAAAGCTCCAAGGATGACAAAAAACAAACTTTGAAAACGACAAAATAACAAAGTCCGTCGATCGCTCACACGATAAGCTTTATTCAAAGCCGTACGCAAAGCTTCTATTCCATTAGAAGCAAAATAAGCCGCTCCAATGACAGAAATCGTCAACACACCTCTTTGATGAAAGGTTAAAACATTGACAATTTCCTGAGATAAAGGTTCAGCAATGACATCAGGTAATAATTGTACCAGCGCTTTAATTTTTTGCGGTGTATAGGTAAAAGCCCCAAAAAAACGAGCAAAAGATGCCCAAAAAATAAAAAAAGGGAAAAATGCTAAAAGCCCTGATAGCGCAACATGGCTTGCAAAAGCACTCCCATTATCACGCCAATAATGACTTATTGCGTCACCAAAAACACGATAGCTATACCAAAAGATGTTTTTTAACAAACCTCAATACTTTCTGGCAATACCCTTTTTCAGTTATCTCATGCTTTATAAAAAAACGATCAACACGTTAAAAACAAACACTTTTTAATATAAAGGGCAATAATCCATGTGGTCAAGCCTCACCCTATCCAAAAACTGAAAAGCCAACAAATATCATCAATGAAGTGTATTGTGTTTAAAGCGTTTTATTTTACATGAGAGCTGCCCTCGCACTCCATTAAATAATGCAAAAAATAAAATCGTGATGCAAAGATATTTCCATGCATGCTTTCTCATATTTTAGCACTTAAACTAAAAGAGAATAGACGGAAATGGATTGCTACCTTTATATCTTTACATATTGTTCTCAAATAAAGCTGCTTTCCAGCTTCAAAAGATCAATAAAACAGAGAGAATATTCCCACCCCAAACTAGGCATACAAAAGCTAAAAAAACCAACACACTAAAGCATCATAATATTTTTCTTAAACATGTTGCAGCATGAGATTTGAATATTCGTGCACAATTGACAGAAATTGTACAAACTTTATGAAGAAAACCACATCATAAAATGAAAAATATACCAGCCACCGATTGGAGAATACCTTTCTGTTTTTTATAAAACCCTTTGCGAGACAACACTTATAAACATCCAGCTTCGTATTAATTTACAGAAACTCATAAAATCCCTCTTTCTGAAAAACCCTTCGCAAATCCCTTAGGTTATATTCATGAAATAAAATCGATGAAAATATAATTCTCGGCTTTATAATATGAAGAGTTATACTATAAAAGAAATTTTATAAATCTTTACCATTATCAATACGAAAGATTATTGAACAAAGCCTTTCTTTTTATAGTCGAGATCCATTTAATTAAGAATTGCATGTTTATTGAGAGAAAATAAATTAAACTTGAAGCATATCTCTTTTCGCGTTCATTTATGCAAAATTTGTTAATCCAAAAAACAAGCGCCCCACCCCTTATGAAGTCGTACAAACGACTGAAAACAGCACCATATCTTCATCTCAACAAACCATTTAAAAGAAGAAATATCTGAAGGGACATGATAAGAATAAGAAAAACAACAGCGCAAAATGCAAAAACCTCTTATTTTACATCTCCTCTTTGAGAAACGCTATGACGCCCAAAATCAGGGGCATCAATTTCCTGTCCCGCCGCAATGATATTACGCCGCACAGCACGTGTACGCGTAAAAAAATTAAACAGTGTTTCACCATCGCCCAAACGAATTGCCTGTTCTAAAAAAGCAAGCCCTTTGCTAAAACGACCCAACATCTCTAAAATAGCCTCTTTATTATGCAAACAAATATCCCGCCACATAACAGGATCAGAAGATGCCAAACGCGTAAAATCACGAAAGCCGGAAGCAGAATAAGCAATCACTTCCGAATTTGTTACTTTTTCTAAATCACTCGCTGTCCCAACAGTATTATACGCAATCAAATGTGGCAAATGCGAAACAATGGCTAAAACAAGATCATGATGCTTAGGCTCCATTTTTTCGACCCGCGCCCCACAAGCTTCCCAAAATTCTGTCAATCGAGCGACAGCTGCCACATCACTATCCGCAAAAGGCGTTAAAATACACCAGCGATTCATAAATAAATCAGCAAAACCAGCATCTGGGCCCGAATATTCCGTTCCAGCAATAGGATGCCCCGGAATAAAATGAACCGTTTTTGGCAACAAAGGCGCCATTTCTGTAATAACCAATTCTTTTGTAGAACCAACATCACTCACAATAGCCCCCGGCTTTAAATGATCATGAATATTTTTTGCCACCTCTGCACTCGCCCCAACAGGAACAGAAATAATAACGAGATCAGCACCTTCAACAGCTTCTGCGTTATCTGTTGTATAAGAGTCTCCAAGTTCCAATTCACGCGCTCTTTCCAGTGTTTCTTGACGACGCGTTGCAATAGAAATCTGAGCTGAAAGATTTTTCTTTTTAATTACTCTTGCTAAAGAAGATCCAATCAAACCGATCCCTATGAGCGCTATTTTTTCAAATTGAATATGAGACATCTTTCACCTTTAAAGATTTTTTGCAAATGGCAACAAAGACAATTGTAAAAATCATAATTTTCCTATTTATTCATTTAAGAGTTATGCGTAAAATATTAAAAAACGACAACGAGAGAATAACGAATAACGCAGTCTACCAATCTTCACCTGCGCAAACGAATAGCAGATCATTTTTATCTCTGAAACATATAAAAAATGAATAACGAAAAATGTAATTCTAAACTTTAACACTTTCCTTTTACTGCTTAACCGCATACAAAACATTAATTCATCATGATAATTATATTATTTTACCTATATTAATAATATCTCTGAAATACTGCAGGACTATTTCATTTTAAATCTTCTTATGTTGAATTTAATCAAAATCATGTCTTTTGCACCTCACAAGAGGAATAGCACATGAATAAAAACACTTAAAAGAAGGAAAAAAAGCCTCATGCTCTCTAGGACCAAGGATTATTGCAACATTAGAGGCTAGCAAAGTATGCAATGAAATGCTAGTTTACACTTTTGTTAAGCGTAAAGACGGGAATGTTCAATAAATTGTATTAAAAAGCTTTACCGTTGTACCATTTAAACACCGTTACGAAATAAGTACAACCGTCATTGAAAAATGTTTTTAAGAAAATGCGTGAATTTATAAAATAAATATATTTTGTAATATTATGTTGTACATGAAGAGCACGCTCCCCTTAAAACAACTCTATGAGAAAGCCTAGTATTCACCACATACTCTCATAAAAAATACCGAATGCGTAAATTTTACCTGAGCTCTTATAGGCACTCACGAACAATGTATTAGGACACAACAAGACAATAAAATTAGGTCAAAATATCCCTTCGAAGAAAAACGCCTTGTCTTCCTCTCTGCCCCCAAAAGACAAAGATTCTTAATCCACGCTCGTCTGCAAACAGTTCGGATTCTTGTTGCACACCTTCCGCTTTCTAACCACTCATGTGATTCACTTCACTAAAGGTTTTATAAATAATATTCAGCATGCACTTTAAAAACACCCAACGCACCAAGAAAACGCATACGCCTTATATCATCACATACCCAATAAACAATATCTTACGACAACCGTATAAAATTTTAAACTTCCAACACACGCCCTCAAAAATAGAATACTCTACTTTAATCATCTAACCTCATATAAACATCATACAAAAATTATAAAAGTAAGCAAAACCTAGAGAATAAGAACTTCTCCCAAAAGCGGATTTTTATGGCTGTCTAAAACAGCACGTTGAATTCTTATCCATTGCGTAAGAAATCTGTTCTAATTTCCAATATGTTAAAGCTTGTTCAACCATTTTTTGCTGTTGGCAAAAATAGGAGGACGCGCCTGAGAAACCACCATAAAAGGTGATTTTCCTTCAATCTCTACCTGATAACGCAAGAGATGTAATTGCTGAAAATGTCTTTGGGCCGCATTTAAAATAAAAAATCATCATATTTCTAAATATGTTAAGCTGCCATTTGGCGTCGTGCAATAATGGTGAGTCCTAACAAAGCTTGACGAATGATAGCTTCCCCCAACAGCGGATTTTTACGACTGTCTAAAACAGCACGCTGAATTCTTTCCATTGCGTAAGAAATCTGTTCTAACTTCCAGTATTTCAAAGCTTGTTCAACCGTTTTTTGCCGTTGGTAAAAAATGGGAGGACGCGCCTGAGAAACCACCGTAAAAGGCGATTTTCCTTCAACCTCTACCTGGTAACGCAAGAGATGTAATTGCTGAAAATGTCTTTGGGCCGCACTTAAAACAAAAAAAAGCGCCCCCTGCAATGCTGCATGTCGGTTAAAATGCGCTTCAAAGCCTGATATATCGCCCAATAAGAGAGCATCAACAACTTCATCTTGAGAAAGCGCACTTACATCGCTTACAACAGCTTTTACATCTTCAAGAGTAATATGAACATTTGAAGCATAAAGACAAAGCTTCTCTAATTCACCGCGTGATACAAGACGATCTGCCCCTAAACTTTCATGCAACCATCTACGTGCATCCAAAGAAAGAGTCTTCTTAAACTGGCCTAAAACTTCATCAATCAAACCATCAAGAGAACGCATATCATCAGCAAAACAAGGCAAAGCCATTGCATTTGCTGCCGTTTCAACAGCATTGCGTAACCCTGTTCCTTTTTTCAAATCCCCTGCCTCAATGAGAATAAAACTTTTCTCTGGTGGTTTCTCAATTAAAAATTTCAAGGCTGCAAGAAAACCTTTTTGGTTAGCAGCATTAGAGATCCATATCAAACGATCTCCCCCAAAAAGCGAGAAAGTACGCGCTTCATTGTCCAAACGTGCAGGGTCTTTATCAATTTCAGCAGCATCCAAACGAATTGTTGAAAAAGGGTCTTCTATAGCAACCTTTGTGAGCTTCGCAAAACGTTGGGCACGTTCACAAATAAGACCACGATCTGGCCCATAAATGAGAACAATAGGAAAAGCACGTGAGAAACGCATTAGAAATTGATCAACTTCATATGCTTTTTTCTGAGCCACACTATTAATCCATTAACAGTTCATCATTATCAAGAACTTCCCCGCGCACTTTCTGAAACATACCAATTAAATCATTAACATCTAATCCCTTACGCTCTTCATGACAGACATCCAAAATCACTTTTCCACCATGCAACATCAATGTGCGATCGCCATAATCAAGAGCCTGACGCATAGAATGGGTTACCATAATAGTCGTTAATTTTTTCTCTTCAACGATTTTTTCAGTCAACCGCATTACAAAATCAGCCATTCCAGGATCAAGGGCTGAAGTATGTTCATCAAGTAATAAAACATCTGCATGAGCTAACGTTGCCATCACAAGACAAACGGCCTGGCGTTGTCCACCGGATAAACTGTCCATAGGATTTTGAATATAGGATTCAAGACCAATGCCCAATTGAGCAATTTTCTCTCGAAAAAATTGCCTTTTTTCATGGTTTAAAGCTGAACGCAAACTACGACGATTTCCCCGAAGAGCAGCAAGAGCCAAATTTTCTTCGATTGTTAAAGAACCACAACTTCCCTCTAACGAATCTTGAAAAACACACGCAACCTTTCCTGCGCGTTCGCTAACTGATTGCCTAGAAACATTTTGTCCATTAATAACCACTTTTCCTGTCGAGGGAAGCGTTGCCCCCGCTAAAACACTGAGCAATGTTGATTTACCCGCACCATTTGAACCGATCACCGTAACAAAACTACCCTGATCAATTTTGAGGTTAATATCAATTAAAGCCTGTTTTTCCAAAGGCGTTTGCGGTTTAAATATAACCCCAACATGAAAAAGCTCAATCACGTTTACGCCTCCTCCAATAGCGTGGCACAATAAGAGTTAACACAACCAACAGTGAAGTAATCAACTGAAGATCTGTCGATGTATCAATACCAATTCCATTGGCTTCAAATGCAAATTGCACCGCTACACGATAAAGTACAGACCCCACAATACAGCTGATTATAATCCAAAAAATATTACGTGTACGAAAGAGAGTTTCACCGATAATCACAGCCGCCAACCCAAAAACAATTGTACCAATTCCACCCGTAATATCCGTTGCGATTGCAGTTTGAATATAAAGAGACCCACCAAGTGCAACACAGGCATTTGAAAGCCCCATACCAAAATAAATCAATGCTGATGTATGAACACCTTGCGCCGTTGCCATGCGTGGATTAGCGCCCATTGCGCGCATAGCAAGCCCCATTTCACTTTCCAAAAAGCGCCAAATAAAAAATGCCACAACCAGCAATACAATCCCAACGAAAAGAGGACGCACAAAGATATCAGGTAACCCAAAAAGATTATAAAAGGGCGTCAACGCTGTATCAGAAATCCCCAAATTAACATTAGACCCTCCCATAATTCCCATAATACGAAGGTTAACCGTATAAAGCGCTGACATCGTTAAAATGGAAGCCAAAAGATTCAAAATGCCAAAACGCAAATTCAATAGAGCTGTTAACAAACCAGCCGCCATACCTGCACAAAAAGCGCATGCCATAGCTGTCCACGCATTAAAACCTAAAAGGATCAAAATACCACAAACACAGGACCCAAGAAGAAACGAGCCATCAACTGTTAAATCAGGAAAGTCCAAAACGCGAAATGAGAGATAAACCCCGATAGAAACAAATGCATAAATAAGGCCTAATTCCACAGCGCCAGAAAAGGCAAATATATTCATGTAAAGACCATCCCCACGAAAACTTAACGGTTTTTATTGTATCAACACCTTATTAATAAAAGTCATTGAATCACTTTTGTTGCACGATCAATAACCGCCTGCGGAATAACAATCCCTGTTTTTTGGGCTGCTTTCATATCAATTCGAATGTCATTATTAGCCGCCTGCACAACATCAATATCACCAGGCTTTTCACCCTTTAGAATACGCACGACCAATTTTCCAGCATCAACCCCCACATCATAGAAATTCACACCTTGCGTCATAAAAGGACCGCGTCCAATAGAATTAGCATCGACAGTAAACACAGGCATATTTGCTTCCTGTGTGACCTTTATTGCACCCTCTAAAACAGAAAGAACCGTATTATCAGCGGGAATAAAAATGATATCAACCTTACCGATTAAAGCGCGTGTTGCTGCCTGAACATCTGAAGACTTTGGTGCCGATGAAGGAATAATTTCAATTCCAGCTTTTTTTACTACATCCTTTAACGTTTTAAGTATTGAAACAGAATTTGCCTCAGAAGCATTATAAAGATAACCAATTTTTTTCAGATCTGGTTTTACTTCTTGCAAAAGTCTAACACTTTCTGCAACATCGATACGATCAGAGCTTCCCGTTACATTCCTGCCAGGTTTAGTCAGCGAAGAAACGATTTTAGCTCCGATAGGATCAGAAATCGCTGCAAAAACGATAGGAATTGTTTTCGTTGCCGCAAACATCGTTTGTGCTGAAGGCGTGGTAATTGCCACAATAACATCAGGTTTATCACCAACAAATTTACGTGCAATTTGCGTTGCTGTTGAAATATTGCCCTGCGCTGATAAAAAAGTAAGTTGAAAATTTTCACCTTGCTTATAACCATTTTCTGCAAGAACATCTTCCACACCTTTACGAACGGCATCTGCAGCAGGATGAACCATAATTTGTGTTATTGCAACTTTAACCTGTTTAACTTTATCATCTGCTTTTGCAACACTGCTCATCATAAAAACAGCTGCAATAACAATCCCCAATATATTTATTTTCTTCGACATTATACTCCACCCCTCTGCATGGAAAAATTAAAAAAGGAACAGTTTATTACTGAAGAATTTTCTAAAATCAATCTTTATTTCACTTTATTGAAATTATAGACAAAATAAATCAAACTAAAATGATATTTTTTTGTTGCAATTCGTAGAAGCCTACGCCATACAGACAAGGCATATATCGAATCGATGAGCGGGTGTAGCTCAGGGGTAGAGCACAACCTTGCCAAGGTTGGGGTCGTGGGTTCGAATCCCATCACCCGCTCCATTAGATTTTGTATTTTTAGCTTGTTTGTAGCTTGCCATCTGTAGCTTGTGTAGCTTGACATCAGGTTTTGCACAATTTGACAGCATATTTTGCATCAATTTATTTTTTTTCGAAGGGTTTTTAAGGGGGTCTCAAAGGGTCTTCAAAGACCTTTCAAAGGCTGTTTTAAGATTCGTAATTTTGAATGTGAATCTATTGGATTTTGCTCCTCTACATTTTTTATCCTACAAAGCATGATAATCACACGTATTCTCTGAGACGCTCCTATTGTCTGCTAGATCGCTAAAGCGTGTAAAATCGGATTGAAAGGCT
>NZ_NJPP01000050.1 GCF_002778015.1 Bartonella tribocorum
GCGCTTTTAAGCCCACCAGAAAGTATGAGAAACATCGCTTTTATTTCTTCCTCAGAAGCTTTTTCATCAAGCATTTGCAAAGCTTCATTACCCAACGAGATAATTCTCTCCGCTTCTGCAGGTGATGGCTTTTTGCCCGCTAACCAATGGAATGGAGGATTTTGCATCATCCTCGAACAAAAATTTGTACGGACTGTCTGCATTTTTGAAATCGGACATATGTTGTGTAATTCTATAGGCACGACCGCGCTGTTGTCCTGTTTGGGAATTTGTTTGTTTTCCATAATTTTCTCCTTGTTTGTAATTTTTTGAATTTCGCACTCAGTTACGCCACGTTGCTTGCCAATCGATTTTGGTTGCATTTGCTCCAGCTTTTGAACGCCAGTAATCTCGAAACTTTGCGATTTCGACTTTCACACGCTCTGGAGGCAAGCCCTCTGCAAGTGCAAAATCGTAATCGGGTTCAAAGTCTTCAGGCAATCGACAACCCCGATTAGCTTTTGACCGCTTGGCTTTTTTGAGAACGTTTTCTTGCTCGTGAAGGGATGGTTGGTTATCTGCTACCGTTTCGATTTGCTCTCAACAGCATCAACCTCGATTGGCTCTTGAACCAAATCGGTCGTTTCTGAATTTTCAGAACCAATTTCTTTTTTTGATAAAACGATAGTTTTATTTTTTTTATATATATCTATATTCTTATTCTTTATAGCTTGATTTTGCTTAACGTTTGCTTCAGCAAAATTATTAACATGTTGTTTTGTATTGTTTTTTGCTTGTGCACCTTTTTTACCAGCTTCACTACGAACTTGTGATATATGATCTTTTTTATCAGAAAAATCTTTTAGCTCTTCTTCAACGCGCGTATTCCACAATCCGTCGTCTGTTTGAATAACTTTATCATTCCTCATGAGATATTCGACAACAGTTACAAACTTTTTTTGCGAACAGTTGCAAACACGTGCAAGTGTTCCAAAGTCTTCTCTAATTGGTGCTTTTTTGTCATACATACGAACAAGAAGCGTTATATAAACGCCCCGTTGTTCCAATGTCATTCCATCTGTACTACTTATCCAGTCATCCAAATGGAATCTGATCCATGGCATTGCATTAGACATGTGCACCCCCTTCTTTCGTTAAATATAAAATTGCCAAAGCATCTGCTTCATTGTCATCACAAGGTGCGTGACCTTTTGCACGCATTGCCTTAATCATTTCTTCTTTTGACGCATTCCCTTTGCCTGTTGTCGCTTTCTTAATTGTGCCAACTGGAATGCCTTCATACGGTATCTGATGATGTTCACACCAAGCCGTCAAAGTTGCTAGAAAGCCCCCATAAACATGAGAAGCGTCTGTACCCACATGCCGACGTACCTCTTCGAAATACACCGCATCAATTTCATCAACAGACCTTTTTAGTTTAGTAAGCCATTTCTTAAAGCGCAGATAACGCATACCACCGCCTTCAAAACGGCGTGATTGAAAATGTTCTGTATCACTTGTGATAAAACCATCAGCACCGCATATAGCCCAGCCAGTCTTGGTGACTAGATCAAGACAAAGAATAGTTTGTGCATTAGTGATCATAATCCCCCCTGCTGTTGCGTATTTATATGTGTGCTATGACAGAGCGTGTGTGATTAAGCTTTTAAAAATTGTGCTGCTGGTGCTCGTTATCATCCGTAGGAGCAGTAGTAAAAGAAGATATTTGAGGTGATATAGTGTCATATAATTGCGCCCCATAAATGATTGCGCCCCATAAAAAAACGAGAAAAAGTCTTCTGCCTTAATTGGTGCTCCAATTCTTTTAGCTTCATTTAAAAGGATTGGGATATGTTTTATCGGAATTCTTCCACCAGTTCCACCTTTTGATACAGGACGGAGCCAGACATACACACGTGTTCTATGAACCCCAAGCAACTGAGATACCTTACGAACCCCACCTAACAGATTTATTATTTCATAAAATTGTTTCATAGCACATTATGTAGCGATTATAAAAACAATGTCAAGAAGGAAAATTGATAATGAAGTTACATGTTTCTAAATTAGAAAATGACGGTTGTATACAACGTACCTACAATAAAGATATGACAATAAGTATCTCTCAATGGTTACAAAATGCCTTATCTGAAGCTGGATTAAGCCAATCAGAGCTTTCAAGACAGCTAACCGCTTCTTTAGGTCGCTCGATAGATCGTGCTGCCGTCAATAAAATGCTAAAAGGAACAAGAGATATTTCTGCTCGAGAATTATTAGAAATATCAAAACTTACAGGTGCTTCTATTCCCACTAATCACTTAGTTCCTTTGATTGGATCTGTAGGAGCCGGCGGAGAAATAATCGCAATAGATTCTGGTTGTCTAGAAGAAGTAGAAGCCCCGCCATCTGCTCCTAAAGGAACTGTTGCTGTTCGCGTGGTAGGTGATTCTATGTTTCCAGCCATTGAAGAAGGAAGCCTTCTTTTTTATTCCTATCATCTGCCACCAGGGAATCTTATTAACAACCGCGCTATCATAAAAACTAAATGTGGAAAAGTTTATATCAAAGTATTACGTCTCGGAAAAGAAAAAGGGAAATGGGTTTTATCCAGTATAAATGGAAAGTATGCCGATATCGTAGATGTAGAGTTAGAATGGTGTGCACCTATCGACTGGATTAAGCCAGCCAGAATATAAATTAATATTTTTATATTTTTTCCAGCAGGTCTTTAGTTTATTACTTTTAAAAAATTTTTAAAATCGCTACATTTTTCTATTGACTTTGTTTTTAAAATCGCTACATTGGTATCCATAAATTAACACGAACAATCGCCAAGAGGCGTTAGGGAGGGGAAATTATGGATAAGCCAATTCTCATTCATTCCAATGAAATTTTATTAGTTGCCTACGATAAAGAGCAATACATTGCAGAGTCTGGACCACTTGATGCAAGCCAAGTTTTAAGCATTGTTGATGAGGTAGATGATGCAATCCAAATCTTTCGCATCAATCCTTCTGAGAAGAGTTGTGAAGATATCTCTGAAGATATTGCAGAAGCATATGTAGAAGCAAATATTGAAGATCTCTATGAGGATAGTGAGGTTCATTACTTTGTAGGTGAAAGTAATGCTTACCACGATCTTTTATCTGAGTTAGTAGAAGAAAAATATAATGATGAGGTCTACGGTACTTACGAACAACAACATCGTTTGCGTCCTTGTGATGTACTTTAAAATTCTTAAGGGCGTTTGAAAAAGCGCCCCCTTTTCCCATCAATAATTGATTAGAGTAATCTTATGAACACACATGATAATGATAGTGAAGGATATCTCATACCTGAAAACAAGGTAGACAACAAAATCGGTTATGCCAAAATGGTCAAAGCCCATGTAATGCATAGGCACTTACAATTGCAACAAGATTTTGACACTTGGTTTAATGATCATGTTGAAAAGCTGGAATTGAAAAAGGGCGTGCATTTTGTCTTCACAAAAAAAAGAAGGAAAGCGAAAAAAGGTTTGTCCAAAATATGAAATCGACCCTGATGATACAGAGAGCCATCACTTAAAAATTTATGCAGCAAAAGAAATTCTCGAAGCAGAACCGCATCGAAACCAAGTGGTCATCTTAAAACAAATATTGCGTCCTTATTGGTAATTGGAGGAGATCATAAAAATGGATAATCCTATCGCTATTACAAATAACACCATTAACGAAGAAAGCGTTCAAACCGTCAATACACGTGAATTGCATGCCTTTTTGGAAAGTAAACAAGATTTTTCTACGTGGATAAAAAAGCGTATTATGACCTATGCTTTCCTTGATAGAAAGGACTTTATTCGCTTCCACAAAAAAATGGAGGCGAACAATGCCATAGCAGTCGAATACTATCTGACCTTAGATATGGCAAAAGAACTTGCCATGGTTGAACGGAATAAAAAAGGAAAGCAAGCAAGAGAATACTTTCTCGAATGTGAACGGCGTGCAAAGCAAGCAGTAACCCCACAAATCGACTATTCAAGTCCAAAAGCTATGATTGGCTTTTTGAATTACCTACAAGGTCAAATAGATCAAAAAGACACCATCATTGAAGATTTAACACCAAAAGCCATGGCTCTTGAAAGTTTACAGCGTCATAATGGACTCTTCGGTCTTACTGAAGCTGCTAAAATACTCGAGATGCAACCAAAACAATTCATTCAATTCTTACAGCAAAAAGGGTGGATTTACAGACGTGCAGCGGGTGGAAATTTGCTACCGTATCAAGACAAAATCCAAAAGCAACTTATGGATTGTCCAACCATCACACTTCAAACCGCGAGTGGAATAGAAAAAGTCATTCCTTGCGCAAAAATCACAGCAAAAGGCATTGGTGTGTTGTCTCAAGAACTTAAACGACAAAGCATGCATTAAGAGGTAATCATTTTATGGAAAAGAAATACGAATTTACTTATGAGACAGCTGAGTTTAAAGGGGTAACTCTACACCGTATCCGCGCCTTAAGAGACTTTGGAGTTATTAAAAAAGGTAATTTAGGCGGCTTTATAGAACATGAAAACAACCTATCGCATCATGGCAATTGCTGGGTAGGTGGTAATGCATTCGTCTTATCTTGTGCTTGCGTTTACGATAATGCACAAGTTTATGATGATGCCGAAGTTTATGGAATGGCAACAGTTTCCGGTAATGCACGTATTTATGGTAACGCAAAAATTTATCGTGATGCGGATATTGATGGCGATAACGTCATGTCCACTGGAGAAAAAGCATGGTGAAGAAATACGAACTGACTGATCTTATAGGACCTCTATAAATCTCTTTCTAACAACCAAACCAAACAACTTTTAACACAAGCGTGATTCACGCCACGGGTGAGTTGCGCGCAATGGAGGAAACAATAATGAATGAACAAAACACAAACTTAACAGAAGTAAACAAAACAAACGATTGTGAAGTCAAATCTACAGCCATGGAGCTTATTTTAGAAAGAGCTTTAGAAAATGATGTTGATCTGGACTGTCTCAAGAGCCTTCTCGAATTACGAGAAAAGGAGATACAACGACAAGAGCGCCAAAACTTTGTCTGTGATCTTTCCGCTATGCAAATGGAATATCAAAAAATACATAAAAATGCTACAAACACCCATACAAATAGCCAATATGCTACGCTTGATAAATATCTTGATGCCATAAAGGATAGTCTTTCAAAATATCGCTTTGCCTTGTTCTCTCGTATCAAAGAGCAGAATTCAAATGGTATAACTGTAGAAATGACTTTAAAGCATATATCAGGCAATGAAATATCAACACAAGGAACATTTCCTTTTGATAGTACAGGGAGTAAAAACAACGTACAAGCAGTTGGTTCTACAATCACTTACGCACGTAGATATCTCTTAGGTATGCTTCTTAATATTGTGAGTGAAGATGATGATACAGATGGAAACGCCCCTATCAAAAAGGCATTTCCGCAGCAAATCAATGAAATCAGAAGACTCATAGTGCAAACCCAATCAGAAGAAGCAAAGGTACTTGATTATGTTAAAGTCACAAATCTTACGGATATGTCTGAGGGACAAGCCCAAATCGTTTTGCATCTTTTGAAAGATACACAAAACAAACAAAAGGCTCCAAAAGGACAATCACTTCCACAACAAAAGCAGATAGACGCGTCGGTACAAAAATATGTACCAACTCAACAAACGGCGGTGTGAAATGGAACAAAGAACAGCAGAGTGGTTTCAAGCCCGTTTAGGTAAAGTCACTGCTTCAAACGTTTACAACGTACTCAGTAAAACAGTAAAGGGAACCCCTACAAGCAAATATTAAGACTATAAAATTAAGCTTATGACAGAGCGTTTAACAGGAGAAATAAGCCAATTTTATACAACACCTGCTATGCAATGGGGCATTGAACATGAAGAAGATGCCTTGAAAGAATATGCATTCATTTATGATACTGAAGTCTCTCAATGCGGTTTTATCCAACACCCCACAATCCAAATGGCGGGGGCTAGTCCTGATGGGTTTGTTGGTGATGACGGTTTAGTTGAAGTCAAATGCCCACAATCACC
>NZ_NJPP01000051.1 GCF_002778015.1 Bartonella tribocorum
AGGGGAGGCAGACAAGGGGAGGCAGACAAGGGGGAGGCAGACAAGGGGAGGCAGACAAGGGGAGGCAGACAAGGGGAGGCAGATAAGGGGGAGGCAGACAAGGGATTATGGGTGTTTTAGTGCAGCGTGTTTGATAAAAAGCTTGTGCTTTTCTTCAATCTATTATGTTTGTAATCTTCTTGTTTTCTTAAGAGATGTGCGTGTCTTTTCTCGTGTTTATCACTCAATATAAAATTCCAATGTAATCGCATATGGTTTGAGACAAAGATTAAGGTGGTGAACCCTACGATGAGGTAAAGGAGCGTGTGAGCGATACCAGCTTTTGTAGATCGGATGGCAAGCGCGCTTGTTTTAGAATTATGTTTTTGATGATAAAGGCCCYGCGAAAGCTTGTTGTYGCATYATGGYTTCYTTWCRTATTTTTGAGCTATGGGGTGTYATTTCCTTCAAGTGATCTTTCTTTGCTATGAAAGGGGTTGAGATATGAGGGAGTGAATGCGAGGGGGTGGATATGGAGGGTGGATGTGAGGGATTTGGATAGAGGCGTGTGGCTGTGGCTCTCACGAAGCTGTGGGGGAAAGCATTGTTTATAGAGCAGTGCAGGGGGTGTTTGTTTTTTTCTGTAAAAATGTAAAAGCGTAAAAATGGTGATCTGTAAAACAAGAATAGGAAGGTCGTAGAGGCTTTATGTATTATGGAGGCTTTGGGGTGTTTTGGGCTTTTATCATGGCATGAAATGGCGTGAGAGGAATTTGGGAGAATAAGTCTTGTGAATGAGGGGCTGGTTGGGATGAAGAGGCGGGTGTGGATGTGGAGGAGGATGCGGGGGAGTGGATGTGAAGCTAAAGGTGTGTCATCATTCGCCTTGCCATTCCCTTTTTACTTGATGATTTTCAAAACTATCCATCTCTTTTAAAGAGTGAAAATGATGCTTCTATTTTATTATTTGGCGTTTTAATGGGGGCGTTTCCTTATGCAAAAAATGCTATACTTTTTCCCTCAATAGCCTTGTATTGCTTATTTGCGGACTTGTTTTTAAAGAGACAAAGCCCATTTTGGTAATGATGAAGGGTATAAAATAGTAAAGCCCTCATAAAAATAATATATAATTTGGAAATAATATAAAATCTATTGTGTTTTCCTCATTTTTGTGTGTTCATGAAGAAATAAGCCGGCACTATTACACGCTTGGTATATATTTGGTACATATTTGGGGGGACGGTTTTAAAAAGCCCTAAAATGTTGTGGCCCCCTTGGTACTTGAGACGGTTCAAAAGAAACATGCTTTTTTATACAATTTTACGTCCCGCGAGATCCCATTGGCTTGTGATGTGCAAGTACGTGATTTTGATTGATTCAATATAAAGAGAGTTAAAATGAAAAAATTCTACAGTATTCGGGGGTATTTATTTAAGTTGGATGATGCTACATAATTGCTTTGGGTCAAGATCCGGCTTGGGCTAAGAGCTGAAAGGGGGAGAGGGGCTTAAAGATCGAAAGTTATTGGCAATTTTAAAGAGAGTATAGGGCATTTAAGCTTGCGTGGAAAATGAATGAGAGCGTTTTGGATAATGCTACATTATCGCTTTGATTATTACTTTGAACCAAGAGCCGTGTTGGGGTAAAAGGCGGCTTGGGCCAAAAGCCCGCTTGGGATAAAAGCTAGACACGAGGATGAGAGACTAAAAGGCTGTGGGACGCTGTAATCGGGGCGTTTACGCCCCGATGGTTTTGATGGATCAAATTTAAAAGTCTGAATCTTCTTTATTGGGCGCTTTATTGGGGAGCGATCATCTTTTTGGGATCAACCAGCCGGTCATAATCTTCGCCAGAAACGCCTGCTTTGAGAGCTTCAGTGCGCAGCGTTGTATCATTTTTATGCGCTGCTTTGGCAATTTCAGCGGCTTTTTCATAGCCAATTTCTGGAGTAAGAGCTGTGACTAACATGAGTGAGCGTTCCATGAGCGCGTGAATATGAACACGATTGGCCCGTAATCCTTGAATGCAATGCATATCAAAAGAACGCATGCAATCACCAAGAAGGGTGATGGATTGTAAAACGTTGTAGCCAATAACAGGTTTATAGACATTGAGTTCAAAATGCCCTTGGCTTGCGGCAAAGGTTACGCTGGTATGATTGCCAAAAACTTGGGCTGCAACCATGGTCATGGCTTCACATTGGGTGGGGTTAACCTTGCCAGGCATAATAGAAGAGCCGGGTTCATTTTCAGGTAAGGTGAGTTCCCCTAAACCAGAACGGGGGCCGGAGCCTAAAAACCGAATGTCATTGGCAATTTTAAAGAGATCAGCAGCTAAGGCATTCAAGCTGCCGTGAAAATGTGCAAGAGCACCATGATGGGCAAGGGCTTCAAATTTATTGTGCGCTGTCTTAAAGGGTATCCCTGTGAGGGTGCTGATCGTTTCTGCAAAGGCAACATCAAAACCTTTCGGGGCGTTGAGACCCGTTCCAACAGCTGTTCCCCCTTGGGCAAGCATTTGAACATCAGCAAGGGCTGTTTCAATACGATGAAGATTGGCTTCCAGTGCTACGCGATAACCTGAAAATTCTTGTGCAAGCGTTAGCGGGGTGGCATCTTGCGTATGGGTGCGCCCGATTTTGATAATGTCGGAAAATTCTTCTTCTTTTTTCTTGAAAGTGGTAATAAGGGCTTCAAGAATGGGAAAAAGATGTTGGCGCGTTTCCAGCGTGGTGGCAATGTGCAGCGCTGTGGGAAAGGAATCGTTGGATGATTGACTCATATTGACATGGTCATTGGGATGAACAGGCTTTTTGCTTCCCAGTTTGCCCCCCAAAAGCATGCTGGCATGGTTGGCAATCACTTCATTAACATTCATATTGCTTTGTGTCCCAGAGCCTGTTTGCCAAACAGAAAGGGGAAAATGCGTATCGAAGGCACCAGAGAGAACTTCATCGGCAGCAGTGACAATCGCTTTTCCAATCTTTTGAGAAAGTTTGCCTTTGTCCATATTAACAAGAGCAGCCGCTTTTTTGATAAGGCTTAAGGCGTAAATAATGGTAAGAGGCTGCTTCTCAGTGCCAATATTAAAATTATGCAGAGAACGTTCAGTTTGTGCACCCCAATAACGATCTTGGCGTACCGAAATCGTTCCAAAGCTATCCGTTTCCTGACGTGTTTCAACCATGATAAGATCCTTTTTTGTTCACGGGTTCTTTAAAAAGCTTAATAACGCCAAATGGCAAAAAGAAGCAAGACGTTGAAGCTTCATTTGGAGAAATTATTTTATGGTTATCCTTGACATTGAGAAAAACCGATTTTATATCTTGGATAGCGTTAGCACTCATACCTTAAGAGTGCTAGCAAGAACTTTCTAAGATTAATTCAATTATGTTCAGTTTTAAGGATTTAAAACATGGCTAATATACAATTCCGCCCACTTCACGACCGTGTCGTTGTTCGTCGGGTTGAATCTGAAAATAAAACCGCTGGTGGGATTATCATTCCTGATACAGCAAAAGAAAAACCACAAGAAGGTGAAGTTATTGCTGTTGGCAATGGCGCTCTCGACGATAACGGAAAGCGTGTGCCTTTAGAAGTCAAAACAGGGGACCGTATTTTGTTTGGAAAATGGTCTGGAACTGAAGTCAAGATTAATGGGGAGGACCTTTTAATCATGAAAGAATCTGACATTATGGGAATTATGGGCTAAGACGCGCTCAATTTTTCATTGTGTACTATTTTGAAAAAACTCCAAGGAGAAATTAAATGGCTGCTAAAGAAGTCAAATTTGGCCGTGAAGCGCGTGAGCGTTTGTTGCGCGGTGTCGATATCCTTGCTAATGCGGTTAAGGTGACACTCGGTCCTAAAGGGCGCAATGTGGTGATTGATAAATCATTCGGTGCACCACGTATTACAAAAGATGGTGTATCCGTTGCAAAGGAAATCGAACTGGAAGATAAGTTCGAAAATATGGGTGCGCAAATGTTGCGCGAAGTTGCTTCTAAAACCAATGATATTGCTGGAGATGGAACAACAACAGCAACTGTTTTGGGACAAGCTATCGTGCAAGAAGGCGTGAAAGCTGTTGCTGCCGGTATGAACCCTATGGATCTTAAACGCGGAATTGATGCTGCTGTGGATGAAGTGGTGGCTAATCTTTTCAAAAAAGCTAAAAAAATCCAAACTTCAGCAGAAATTGCGCAAGTTGGAACCATTTCGGCCAATGGCGCTGCTGAAATCGGTAAAATGATCGCTGATGCCATGGAAAAAGTGGGCAATGAAGGCGTCATTACCGTGGAAGAAGCGAAAACAGCTGAAACCGAATTGGAAGTCGTGGAAGGAATGCAATTTGACCGTGGCTATCTTTCCCCTTACTTTGTCACAAATGCTGAGAAAATGGTCGCAGATCTTGATGATCCTTACATTCTCATTCACGAAAAGAAATTGTCTAATTTGCAATCTTTACTTCCAGTTTTGGAAGCAGTTGTTCAGTCTGGCAAACCACTTCTTATCATTGCTGAAGATGTGGAAGGTGAAGCTTTGGCAACGCTCGTGGTGAACAAATTGCGCGGTGGCTTGAAAATTGCGGCTGTAAAAGCACCAGGGTTTGGTGATCGTCGTAAAGCAATGCTTGAAGATATCGCTATCTTGACATCTGGACAGGTGATTTCTGAAGATGTAGGCATTAAGCTTGAAAATGTCACTTTGGATATGCTTGGACGTGCAAAGAAAGTGAATATTTCTAAAGAAAACACCACCATTATTGATGGTGCAGGACAAAAGGCTGAAATTAGCGCACGCGTTAATCAGATTAAAGCGCAGATTGAAGAAACAACTTCTGACTATGATCGTGAAAAATTGCAAGAAAGACTTGCTAAACTCGCTGGTGGTGTTGCTGTTATCCGTGTGGGTGGTGCAACAGAAGTTGAAGTAAAAGAAAAGAAGGATCGTGTGGATGATGCGTTGAATGCAACACGCGCTGCTGTGGAAGAAGGTATTGTTGCTGGTGGTGGTACTGCATTGTTGCGTGCTGCAAATGCGTTGACCGTTAAGGGAAGTAATCCTGACCAAGAAGCGGGTATTAATATCGTTCGTCGTGCTCTGCAAGCTCCAGCACGCCAAATTGCAACCAATGCTGGTGAAGAAGCGGCGATTATTGTGGGCAAAGTGCTTGAAAATAATGCTGACACATTTGGTTACAATACCGCAACGGGTGAATTTGGTGATTTGATTGCTTTGGGAATTGTTGATCCTGTGAAGGTGGTGCGTTCTGCTCTTCAAAATGCAGCTTCAATTGCCAGCCTTCTGATTACAACAGAAGCAATGGTTGCTGAAATGCCAAAGAAAGATGCTCCAATGCCTCCAATTCCGGCTGGTGGAATGGGTGGAATGGGCGGAATGGATTTCTAAGCTCTTTTCCCTAAAGATAATTAAGAAACGGGTCTTTTCGGCCCGTTTTTTTTGTCTATTTTTTATGTTTCATAAAACTCCCTTTTATGATATAGCTATCTTATAGGGGTGTTCTTATTTTTTGCTGATTGATGTATCGTCATTGCACATTCACGGGCTTGTTTTGAAGAAACATCTCTCAAAGCACCCAAGCTTATTTCATGAGCGGTATCCATGAATGGTATAATGGTAAATCCATTGAGCACCCTCATCTTTACGTTTGTGAAGAAAAAAGCCGGCATCCATCACATACTTTGCCAGCTCGTGAGTGTTGCGGACCAACCCTTGGTACTTGAGAGCGTTCATAAGAACCATTTTTAGTCCTTATCGTATACAGTTTGATCCACAGACTTACCCTGCTTGTGATGTGCAAGAGACATGGTTTTGATTGATTCAAAATAGACAGATTTTAAATGAGAGAATCTTACGTTATTGGGGACTCTCATTCAAGTTAAATAATGCTAAATTATCATTGTATATCAATATATTGTTATTGCGTGAAGAGATTTCATGGTTGATTTATGGTTTTTTTCTCTTGCATGGATGAAATATTTTTATGGGGGCGTGATGGCCTTTGAAAATATATTGCTGATAAAAAGACAACAGCTTTGATTGATAAGTTTTTTCCTTAAAAGTTTTAATTTCCTCCATTTTGTTTTTTCATTTTAAGCTAACGCATTCATCATAAAAAAGCCTCTGTGCTTTCAGTGGGAGGAAATGAGTTTTATAAACCAACGCAATATGTAAGAGTGAGGCCCCATTGCGCTGGAAAGAGAGCATTGGCAAGAGAGCTTTACAGTGTGATGGGATTTATTTTTGATGAATAAGATGCTGCTCTTTCAAGCTTTTGCATAAAAAATCAATCTTTGCTTTGTTAAATAGCTTTTGTATCGATGTGTAGAGTTCGATAATTTTGATGAGCCGGTCTTATCTCTCTTCTGTTGGGATAATTTTTGAAAGTGGGAACGCCATTTGAGACGCTTAAATGAAGAAGCTTAAAGATAAAAAACAATTTTCTACTCATCATTTTTTATTTGATACGCTAATCCCGTAAATTGGGGC
>NZ_NJPP01000052.1 GCF_002778015.1 Bartonella tribocorum
AGCGCGGTCGTGCCTATAGAATTACACAACATATGTCCGATTTCAAAAATGCAGACAGTCCGTACAAATTTTTGTTCGAGGATGATGCAAAATCCTCCATTCCATTGGTTAGCGGGCAAAAAGCCATCACCTGCAGAAGCGGAGAGAATTATCTCGTTGGGTAATGAAGCTTTGCAAATGCTTGATGAAAAAGCTTCTGAGGAAGAAATAAAAGCGATGTTTCTCATACTTTCTGGTGGGCTTAAAAGCCAACCCGGAGAAGACGAAAAAGCTACAGCCGTTGCTTATCTCTTTTCTCTCAATGGCTTAAGCCGTTGGGCAATAAAAACTGCAACAAGGGATGTGATGAAAGGTAAAGCTAAAGGCTTGTCGACGACATTTATGCCCGCTTCTGCTGATCTTCTGCTTTACTGTGAAAAGCTTGAAAACGATATTCGAACTACTGTTAAAGGGATATTTACCTCACTCGATAGACCAGAGATTAAGCCGAAAGGAGAACCTATTTCTGCTGAAAAATGGGATAAATTGATGCAAATGCTTGAAAAAACGGAGATTGGTTTAAATCCTTTTCAGTGAAAAGAGCTGATGGTTTTGTAATTAGATATGCATTTAAATCGACAAAAAGGTATCTTACAAAGCGATTTAAAGATTTTATGATAAAAACACATCTGCAATATAAAAAGCTCTGTACAGTCAAATTTAAGACAAATAGACCAATTAGTAAAATTAGGAATTAAAACATGGAAATTTTAAAACAACTGTTCTTAACAAATCATAAACAGCCAATGCAAAAAATGCAAAAAAAGTTTATCGCAACGGCTGTTGGGTATGTTCCTTGAGGAGACGGAGCGGCAGAGTATTTTTACAACCTCTACGAATATGAAGACGGCACAAGAGAGTGTGAAAAGTTTGACAGTGGTCAGTATTACACCATACCAGAAAATGCAGATTTTAGCACCAAGGCGCAAGTAAAAGCATGGGTTTATGGGGGTGCTGTTCCGAAAAGTATATTGAGTTATGAAGCGTTGATAGACAGTGCAAATAAGAAGATAGAAAGGTGTGGTCAAGATACACTGATTTGTGAGATTACAGATGATGGTGAGATAGGGTACCCATTGTCTTGTGATGAAATGGACCGTGAGCTAGAAAAAGCACTTGATATTCAGTTGAGTAGATACAAAAATGGAAAACAAAATACAAAACATTAATCAAAGCTGTTTAGATTTAAAAACATGATTTTATCCTCTCGCTTTTCTAGGGTGGGGAGTAGATCTACGGCATATGAACAACCCAAAATACAACTGATTTATGGCCACTTTTGTTTTGCATGAAGTATGCGCAAAATTCGCACTGTGCCATTTAAAACATCATAAATCATGATATATTTTTTACGTACGATAAGTTCGCGAGTGTTTATAATACGACCAACACGACCAAGAGTAGGAAACCTAACAAGTTGTTTCACTTTTTCAGACAAAAACTTGTCAAATGCTAATGCGGCAGAGGGATTTTCTTGTGCGATATATTCACGTATCTTTTGACGATCATAGTGCGCGATCTGTGTCCAAACGAGTTTCATGACGCTGATGTTTTCATCTTACGTTGTGTTTCAAAACGCCACGCTTCCGCTTCTGCTTCTATTTCTTCAGAAGATATTACATCACCTGTATTAGCAGAATTTAACCCAAGTTGGACTTGTTCTTGAAACCATAATTCATGCGCTATCTTTTCTTTTTGTTCTCTTACAATATCACGCATATAATCTCGTAAGAGCTGCGCACCGGATCGATCACATGCTTTTGCAGCTTGAGAGAATTCATTTTTTAATACATCATCAACGCGAAAGGTAAACGTTGTTTCAGACATTATTATCACCATTAATATGTTACAATGTAATTACAATATAACACATTTTAATGCGTATTCAATAGTTGCACTTAACAATACAGATGTCATGATGCCACTATTTTAAAATATTAATTTTATACTTTAAATAAATAATATTATCTCATTGAAAAACTTGAAAAAATAATAAACTTATGCTAAGATTTTTCACATATTTAAATACGAATTTAAGGTAACAAAAAACATGCTAAATAAAGTAATGTTAATTGGCTATTTAGGGGGTGATCCCGAAAGCAAAACCATGACTTCTGGAGTAGAAATAGTCAATTTTCGTATGGCAACTTCTGAAAGCTATACTGATAAAAAGACCAATCAAAAAGTAGATAAAACCGAATGGCATTCCATTGTGGTTTTTAATCCACATTTGGCAAAAATTGCTCTTCAATACCTCCATAAAGGTTCAAAGGTTTACATAGAAGGCAAATTACAAACCCGTAAATGGCAAGATAAAAATGGTCATGACCGTTACACAACAGAGATTATTTTACCACAATATAAAGGTGAATTGCATTTGCTTGATGCAAAGAAAGAGCAATCTGCGTCCTCTTCATCTGTCATTTCTCAAAGTTATGCTATCGCTTCAGGTGCTGATGATTATGGTGCATCTCTTAATGATGGCGTCCCATTCTGATTGAAAAAATATGGCTAAAAGAAAAAAACATGCAAAACGTGGGCGTCCACGGATTAAGGGATGTATCAGAGAACCCAACGGTCGTATCTCACGGACAAAAATGCCTCATGACCCCATTGAGAAATTAGCAATAGAAATGCGTGCCAAACGCTTTGGCTTGACCATAGAAGAAGCAAAAAATCCGCTTTCCGGTACCTATATCGGACGGCTTTATCTGCAAGGTGTGATTAACCCAGATCAGTATGATGCAGCACAAAAATACCTTGAAGTGAGAAATGATTATCTATGTGCAAAAACATTGCCTAGTGCAATTTATGATAAAATGCCCTCATCTTCTGATGAAGCAGCTAGAAAAAAATGGGTTGAATTTGCAACAAAACAATTTTTGAATATGCAAGAGGTAATAAAAGAAACACAAAACCTATATAGACAGCATAATTTTTATGCTGCGCTACAGTATCTTGTTAGTGAAGATCAAGAATTACCGTACCTTGTACCTTCATTGCGGATAATCCTTAACGCTCTCCAGAAACATTGTGGTTATTAAAAACCTTGACTTAAAATAAGAAAAAGTATAGTGTGTAAATATATACACATTATGAGATTAGGGAATGGAACAAAACAGCCGAAAAATAATTGCAAAATTAAAACGCGATGGCTTTGAACTTGTAAAAGTAAAAGGTTCGCACCATAAATTTAAAAAAGACGGTAAGGTTGTTATTATTCCACATCCTAAAAAAAATCTTCCAATTGGTACAGCGCGTTCTATTGCACAACAAGCAGGCTGGTTTAAAAAAGGAGAAGAAGAATGAAAAGATTTTTTGCTCTTGTTCATAAAGATGAGGATTCTGCTTTTGGTGTTCAATTTCCTGATTTTGAAGGTCTATTCTCTGCTTCTGATGAAGAAGAAAATCTTATCATAAATGCAACCGAAGCTTTGCAACTTTACTGTGAAGATATGGATACAGTGCCTGTTCCTTTAAAATTTGAAGAAGTGATACAACAGAAAGCTGTCAAAAAAGCCTTGTCAGAAGGAGCTTTTTTAATACAAGTTCCTTTTATTGAAAATGATTCAGAAGTCGTACGTACAAATATATCAATTGAACGAGGGCTTTTGCGTGCAATTGATAATTGTGCACAAGAGAGAGGCTTAACAAGATCTGCTTTTTTGGCAACAGCAGCCCGTCACGAGCTTAATATTTAGCCCATCAATATGGAGAAATTTCTCACTCTAGATTTTTTTGCAAAAGCGTATAATTGCATATGATTTGCAAAATATTAATGAAAATCAAAAGGCAGCAGGCAAACACAACGCTACAGTTAAGAGTGATATAGCTATCATTGATATCATATACACGGCATCTAATATTTCTGGACCTGTCATTTCCTTTCTCTCCTATACTGCTCAATATTTATAAATATTTAGATAAAAAATACAAAATATAGATTTTTTCTCTTGACAATGTGTAAAAATTTTTATTTAATGGTCGTACTGTCTCTAGGTGTATTGCGTCTAAAATTCAAAACTATCCCTTAAAATTTGATAAAATCTTAAGCTTTCAAGAGGGCTTAAATTACTGTTTTTATTGATAAAACAGACTAATCTATTTTGCACATATCAAACGCCATTCAGTAACCAATGATGTCATTAATTCATTGCCTCAAAAGGAGCGAAGATGAAAGCAATCATCACCAAGCCAATGTGTGTTGTTGGCGATAATAAAAGCACTGTTCGTTTTGAAACTTCAACTCCCAATAATCCATTTGTGGAGATTTCTAATCAAGTCTACGCACGTCTCAAGCGTGCAAATGCCGCTAAACCTTTTGTTGATGTCAAAACAAAAATAAAACCCGACAAGACAATTGAACWSATTAAGCAGGTARAAAAAGAACCCAACCAAAYATCATCTGAAACAGTAACAGAGGAAACCTCTCTCGAAAAACCAAAAGAATCTAAAGCTTCCAAGCCATCAATATCTACCCCCAAAAAGGCTTAGAAGTTGAAATTAATTATCCACCAAAAATGGTATCTTCAACAGGTAAAAGATACCTTCACAAACCTTCAAGCCCCTCGCCTTAATTGGGCTCTGCGTAATGCTCTAAACACTGCAGCAAAACAAGTTGAACGCTTTACTGAAAAGCAAGTTGCAGACATCTCATCARCCCAAMYAAAGCGCGTTAAAAAAGGTGTTTATATTAAAGACAAGGCTACCGCACAGTTTCTTGARAYAGATATCATTGGTTCTGGAACACCAATACCTCTTAAATTTTTTAAAGTAAACGAAACAAAACGCGGAGTGACTTACACACTGTTTAAAAAGAAAGAAATCTTGCCCCATGGTTTTATCATGGGAGGCAGTTTTCCAAAACGTGTTGAATTAAAAATGGGAGGGAATGTGTTTCAAAGAGATGATGGAGACCAATTCCCTATTGCAAAACAAGAAGGACCWTCAATTGCTAAAGTGATGTCCAAGCCAGAGATTGCAAGCGCTATTGCACAATATGCCAATGAAAGATTAACCAAAAATATACAGAGACAACTTGCTCGTCAAGAATACGCTGCCAACAAGAAAGGCTAGATCATGTTCTCAAGTTTTATCTCTATATTACATATCTTTATGAGTTTAAGCATTCCCTATTCTTATTGCAATTTTAAAAAAAGATCATCATTTATGCTTTGTTTTTTCCATAAAAAAGTAAATAAAATCAATGCAAAAGGTACTTCCCAGCGGGTTGGCTTCGTTGCGGGGCAGGCTAGCGCGAACTATCGCTAGCGACAGAATTTT
>NZ_NJPP01000053.1 GCF_002778015.1 Bartonella tribocorum
CCCATCCTTGAGCTTAAACCGCCCCCAAGCCACCCACCATTTTCGCAAGCAATGCTTATGACACTAAGCGTTTTGCCACCTCCAATATCCACTTGGCTTTTCCGCATTGCTCTTGTGCCTAAAGCTTGCCTCTCATCAGCGCTGTACAAGATCCCCCTCTTCCCCTCATTTTTGTTTTGCCCTCCCGCAGACGCTTTGCTTGTCCTGCCTTTTCCTTCAAAGCACTGTTTGTTTTTATTCTAAATCCTGTCTCGAAACACTTAATGTTCTGTACCATTTTCTCTAAAGCCTCATTAAAACGACTAATTTCATTTTCAAGCTTGCTGATATAGGCTTCATCACGATAAGCTCGTTTAATCAAAGGGGGCATATCCGGCCAATAGAGCATTAAATCCACCCATTCGCGTTGAGAAATCCATAATCCTCCTTGACATTGTGCTTTATGTTCTGGTGGAAAATTTTTTTGCATGAAATGAGGAATTAAAATTTCAGGTTTTTTTGTTTTAATTTCCAACAATCCATTTATTCCCACAAAAGCATCGGGAGAAAATCCTTTTCTTTGATCATCTGCTAAAACAAATCCAATACATTTAGGTTCTGTCTGTGTTAGTTTTCCATAAAGCTGTCGTGCGCTTGGTTCTAATTCTGTCCCGCGTCTCTGAGCAAGGGTTGTTCCTTCTTCCACATTTTTTCCAGTAATTCTTTCTCCTGCCAATTTCATCATCACAGCATGATATCGTGACGTTTTTTGCCCCTGTTTTTTTTTGTGCCATAACCATCTCAAACAAAGAAGCCGTAATCAAACCATTACGCGCTTTCTGCCATTCCTCTGTTCCCTGAATACAATCGATAATAATTGGCATAGTCTTTTCTCCTTTATCTGATGCTGCTTCACAGCATAACCTCTTTGAAACAACACACTTTATGTCTTTACCAGCCGCGCAACATCTCTTTGCCTCATGAGAACAGCTTCTCCATGAGCAACATCTTATTGTGCTGCTGAAAACGCAAAAGACACCTCCTCATAAACCCCACAATCCCCCACAAGGGCGCGCGCACTCTTTTTCTCCCATTCCTCTCTTTTCTGCATATTGGCTAACGCCCTCAAAAACGGGCCCACCCCCCAAAAAAATGCCCCCAAACGCCTTTCCCCACAAAACACTCCCCCACAAAACAGCTCCCATAAACCATCCGCCCCAATAAGTGAGCGCACGRCAGGCTCTATTCTYCCCYCAATGAACAACAGYGCACGAAGCACCATTTTYTCACGCGTGAAAAAATATCTTTCTGCYAACTTGATCATCTTTCTGCCAACTTGGTGTTAGGGCTGCCAACTTGGTGTTAGGGGGGCGGGGTGCCCCCCCGAACATGCTGTTTCGTCGCCTTTTTTCATCCTGCTATTTCTTTTTTCATCCTGCTATCGCACGACAGAAAAATCATAGCGGCAATATTCTTGCGCCAAGTTTCTTGCCACCGTCTCAGCGACTTCTTGCGAGATGAAAAGAACAGCGTTGTGTTTTTGTGGCTCGAGTCTGATTAAATTTTGCGTTTTTCCAGCATAATAGAGTGGAAACCCTTGATAAAAAGTCTTAAGATAACGTGACATGATTACCACCAATAATCTGTCAAGACATCACAGGGACGTAAACGATGCTGTTTTTCATAAGAGCCATAGAGATTATCTTCATAATCGCGCGCGGCTCTTTCATCTAAGCACACATGATAGGCTTCACTATTCAAAATGAAGGGCTGCAATTGTGTATTTTCTTCATTTATTTCATAATTTTCGGTATAAAAATCAGCGATTTGTTCTGTCACATCTTCAGCATGATTAGTTGTAAGATCGAGTCGTAAAACTTTATAAACAGTTTCCGATTCTTCAATCAGTTCGAGCACAGATTCGATTTCGTCGATTGGTCCTTCATAGGTATCAGGCTTTTCATCTTCGCAAAGAATGACGATGATTTCATCCTCTTTAACGAATGGAATATTTTTCATGATTTTCCCCCTTTAGATAGTTGATAAAGCATGGCTTCATCTTGACAAGATCAAATATAGCGTTAGTCTTATATCCTCTATAGGAGAGATGTCAACCATTTTATCCTTCATAAAAGATATATTTTAAATCTTTGCGGGGTTCAAATGACATATATAAATAAAAATCTGTTGTCCCTTATACCCCTCATGATCTTTTCTTGTTCTCTATTTGTTCTTACTCAATTGCAATAATAAACACACAGGAGAGGTAAAATGAGTGATATAATATTACTAAAATACTGGAGTCGTCTTAATTCAAAAACACAGAAAGAACTTATTTTGAAGCTTCGTCAACAGGTCGCCTCAAAAGAGTTAAAATCGCCTGCCTCTCTTCCGGAGAGAGTTTTGAAATAAGCTCTATAAATTCTTTATCTTCAGGACTGGCTCCCCTACCGTAAAGAATATAATTCATACTGATATCAATTTCGTGACAAATTCGCGAGAGGGATTCGATTGTTGGTTCTTTTCCTTCAGACAGGACAGAGTGAAGATATCCCGCGCCTTTACCGGCAGCCAGAGAGATAGATCTCTTTGAGCGTCCACTTTTTTCCAAAGCGGTCCTTAATCTTTTCCGCCAACCATCGATATTCATAAATTCACCATATAGCGCGCCTTTTAAAAAAAACACGTCCTTTTTACAAAACGGGCTTGCAATATCCTCTAAAAAGGATAAAATTAAGGAAACAAATTTTAATTTTCAGGGAGAGATAAAAAATCATTTTATCCTTCATAAAAACACTTTAACCACACCATAGAAAGCAAAATTCCCCCTCCAAAAGCTAACCCCCAAAATAACCCCTTGAGAATATGTTGTCCTGTTTATTTTATTCATCACCGCATTCTCAAATTGTCGATTTCATGCTCTTTAAGCACATCACTCATTTATCAATGTCATAAAGAAGCGCTTTAATATCGTCATCGCACAGAGCCAAACGCAACACAAACGAGATTTCTGTTTGCGCTTTTATTGTCCATGAAACTGTATCAGAAAGAAGAAAGAAGATTTCTGTATGAAACAAGCAGATCAACAAGAAACTCCTCACTATGAATCGTCTAGGCTTCCATATGTTTGTTGGTATCAAAATGACTTTCTAGGCGGCGTTCGTGGCATGCGCGCCCATGAGATTGGAATTTATACGATTCTTCTCAATGAAATGTATGCACGCGGTCGTCCTCTAGAAATATCGGAAGAACGTTTAGCGCGTCTTTGCGGTTGTGACAAGCGAACTTTTGTTAATGTTTTAGAAATGCTGATCAGCGAGGGTAAGATTTTAAATTTAGCCAATGGCTTATGGAATCAGCGTTGCGAAAATGTTTTTCAAGAGCGTAAAAAATTGCTTGAACAAAAGTCCTTTGCGGGACGTTCTTCGGCAAAAAAACGCAAGGAAATCAATGCTGAGATTCAACAACTGCTTAACGAGCGAACCAAAGATGGTAAACAAAGCTCAGAAGCTCAAAAGTCAGAAGAAAAGAAAACACCTTTGGGTGTTTTTGAAAAGAAAACGTATGAGTTAGAATCTTCCCTTTCTTGCGAAGAGCGCTTTGAACAAAGCGATCAACTTCCCGCTTCGGCTTTTTCTTCCTCTCTTATCTGCCTCTCTCCAGAAGAAACAGAAGGTGAAAACGCTTTTCGCAACGCTTGCCAAGCAAGGGATTCTGGTACTTTTATCACACAAATTGTCCCCCGCAAAGCGACAACAAGCCCCGATCCTCTTCCACCCTCCAGCTTTACAACATCGCCTTCGCCCTGTACCACCCAAAAAACTTGTACCACCCAAAAAACTTGCGCCCCCCCCAAAACCACCCCCAAAACCCTCTCAAGCATTCCCAAAGGGCACCGTCTTCCTCAAGCTTGGCAAGCAGACATCAAGGCAGCTGTTTCAGAAGGCTTGAGTGAGAGCCAAGCCCACTGGCAGGCTAAAAAGTTTCGGGACTATTGGCAAGCCAAGAGCGGTAAAGAAGCCCTCAAAGTGGATTGGCAAGCCACATGGCGCAACTGGTTTCGCCGTGAGATCGAATGGTGTGAACAGCAAAAACAGGAACGAACCTCACCTTTGCCCTCTGAGAACAACGAGAATCTTTATCGCAGTCTGATCAATTATACCAACAATGGCTAACATCACACACGAAACCATTTTTTCAAACAAACAACACGGGGGGCACAAATGTTTCAAAACCATCAACAAAACCACCAAAGGCAAAACCACCAAAGACAAAACCACCAAAGACAAAACCACTATGAGCACACCAACGCGCACTGCAACCACCCGTGGAAAAATCCTTTACACCGCAAAACGCCTCACCACCCCCCCCTCTGCTCTCACCACCACAGCGCAATATCCCACGCACCACAACCCACACCCGCAACAGCCCACGCCGCCACACACGCGCCYCAACCCGCRCCCGCAACARCCCACGCCGCCACACACGCGCCCCAACCCGCACCCGCAACAACCCACACCACCACACACACATCACAACCCACACCCGCAACAATCCACGCCACTTTTATGCACATGCCTTGCACCACCCCCCAAAACCACTCTCTCCAAAACCACTCTCTCAAGCATTCCCAAAGGGCACCGTCTTCCTCAAGCTTGGCAAGCAGATATCAAGGCAGCTGTTTCAGAAGGTTTGAGTGAGAGCCAAGCCCATTGGCAAGCTAAAAAGTTTCGCGACTATTGGCTTGCCCAGAGCGGTAAAGAAGCTCTCAAAGTGGATTGGCAAGCCACATGGCGCAACTGGTTTCGCCGTGAGATCGAGCGGTGTGAACAGCAAAAACAGCAAAAACAGGAGCGAACCTCACCTTTTCCCTCTGAGAACAACGAGAATCTTTATCGCAGTCTGATCAACTATACCGACAATGGCTAACATCACCCACGAAACCATTTTTTCAAACAAACAACACGGGGGGCACAAATGTTTCAAAACCATCAACAAAACCACCAAAGGCAAAACCACTATGAGCACACCAACGCGCACTGCAACCACCCGTGGAAAAATCCTTTACACCGCAAAACGCCTCACCCCCCCCCTCTGCTCTCACCACCACAGCGCAATATCCCACGCACCACAACCCACACCCGCAACAGCCC
>NZ_NJPP01000054.1 GCF_002778015.1 Bartonella tribocorum
ATTTTATGCAGCCCAAAAGCCCCTCACGCAGACCCAAAGCCCCTCACGGACCCCGCAAAAGACATCCGCCCTCTCACGAAACCCAAAGCCCCTCCCAGGCCCCGCAAAAACCTTTCCCGCATTTCATGCAGCCAAAAAGCCCCTCACGCGCCCCGCAAAAACGCTTGTCACATTCTTGTTTTTCAAAATTCTCTTCCCCCCATTAAACGATTAAAAGCCGCTTTATTTTTAGGATCAGCAACCCAAGTGCTAAATTCTGTTTCTGACATTTTATCAAGCATATCCAAAGAAATTGGTCCATTTGGCGTCAAACCGTTATAAGCCGCGAGAGTACGGGCAGAATTGTGTCTTTCCTGTAAATTTTCCCCCATGTTATTGGGAATATTTGTGTAGCCAATTTTTTGTGCAATAGAATAAATCACTTCAGCCGGATTTTGATTTTTTTGCGCACAATCGCGCAAGATCTGCTTCAACTCATCACCAATCCTTGCATCAATATTTTGGGGATCTGCCATTTCGGGATAAAGCGAAGCACAAGCTGCCAACTGTTTAGCACGTGTTTCATAAATAAAATCGGCTGCTTGATCAAAATCATGATGCTTTTGTTTAACACTTGCAACAGACTGCTGATAGAATGCCTGCAACTGTTCTGCTTCGCAAACCGGGGTAGGTTGTTGTTTTTCATGTAAGAGCCCTTGTTTTTGGAGTGTTTTTCCCAACCATTGCATATAACCCATAAAGTCTTTTTGTGGATCTGGCGGACCATTTTCTCTCCCTTGCTCCCCTTTCTCTTCTTGCTGCGAAGATAGCTGTTGTTGAGACATTTGCCCTTGGAAATTTTCTTCCAAAGTTTTTGCTTTTTCTCCTCTTCCAATTTCGCCGTCTTCTCCCTCTTGTGTTGAGGCAAGAAAATCCTGTTGCAATTGGTTTTGTTCTGCCGGCGTTAAGTGTTCTTGATCCATGACATTAGCCTTCTCTTTTTTTGAACAATAAAATTAAATTTTTCAGATACAACAGCCTGAGAGCCTTTATCCCCCACCTCTCATCACTTGGGCTTCACCATTCCCCCATGTTTCACCTCACATAACATCAAAACGCCATCTCTCCCCTGCTCCACACCAAAAACCATTGTCCAATAAAACAGCTCTTCTAAGCTAAAGAGAGATGACATGGCGCTCTAGAAGCAACATTACCCTATGGAAATTTTATCCATCCGCCCATTGATAAAGATCATCAAAGATCTCACACCATAAAGCACCTTATTGTTGAGCCTTTAGGATCTGCAACATTTGCATAATCTGCTCTTCTTTCACCTTATTTTCCATCTGCGCTGCAGCATTTTGCTCTTCATGAAGAGTATTTTGCGCCTTGATCGCAATTTTATGGATCAATGAAGCCGGTAAAGGTGAATAGCGTAAGAGATCGAGCATAATCTCTGGCGTTGCAAAATTTTGCATCAAAGGAAGCAATTGCATGATCAATGCAAAAGTACGCTCTTTTTCATTAAGACTCGTTGGTGCATCATCCACAACAATATCATATTCCAAACTTGTCACCATTTCGCGTGTCAAAGGAACATACTGCGCATTTTCATCACCGGCAATACGAACCAACCGCCCATCGGACAGATAGTTTTGAATAAGATAGAGAATAATTTTCCCCTGTCGCTGCCGATATCGACGCAAACCATCAAAAAAGGAAGCCAACAGATTAAGGGATGATTGGCGTCGTTGTTGTTCAAGAATACCGGGCTGATTAACAGCGCGCGTCCCAATAAATTCAGAAGACAACCCCGTCACCTGCTCGAGTGCACTTTTTGCTTCATTAAACAGCTGAAAAAACCCTTGTGGAAATTGCGCCACGGGTTTAGGCTGAATTCTTCCGCCAGATACAGCCCCACTTTTCAACCAAGTAATGCTATCGGCTCTAGCCCAACTTTCGGTTGCTTGTCGATCATCATCAAAAGCATCACGTTCTGCCATAATACCGCCTTTTGATTGGCTATTGAGCAAATGCATCACTTGACTAAAATATTTGTTTGCCCACCGTTGCGGATCTTTTGTAGGACGCACAATCCCGTAAAATTGTCGGCTTAACTTATCAAAAGTACCGGTAATACACTCCCATCCCAATTGACCTGCGGGCACCAAAGGCTTATCCGGTGCTTCGAGCAATTTTCTGCCTAAAAATGCCCGTTTGACAATCTTTCTCATCAACCGTGTTGCTTGAATATCCGGAAAGGCTTTCCTTAAACTTTGGAAATTCTGCTCTGAATAATCGATAAATTTTCCGGTTTGCTGATCAAGTACTTTATAAACCACCTCACGTTCAAACCAGCGACATTCAGCCAATGTTACCATTTTAGGGCGTTGATAGCTTGTTTCCTCTTCCCCCTCTCCCAGATAATTTTGTGTCATCCCATTGCTGGTTGAATGTAAAAAGCTCTGATGTTTTACCCAATCGGCATGAAGATCACTCCAGTGAACATGGGGAAACATTTGCTGAGCCACAGCCAGAGGTTTTTCATCAATATACCATAAGCGTTGTGCATCAATAAGATTAGGCTTAACAGCACTCGCATCCCATACCATTTTCATAGGGTCAAGCCGCGCAATGATCGGTTTTCCTTGCGGATCTTCTTCATAATCAAGACGTGTATCTGTCCATCCCATTCCGCAAATAATTGCATCTTGAAAAGCATCAGAATCTTCGTATTCCCCATCAGCTTCATCGCGAAACCATTCGGCTGCTCCTGTTAGAATCTGGTTTGCAAAGGCAGCCCCTTCTTGTCGTGGAATAAATTGGACTTGTCTTTTATTATTGCGCTCAGTCCCAATGACGGCATTAATCAAAGGTGCAATACGGTTAAAAGTCATGACCGGTCTATTTTGTTCGTTCAAGACGGCCAAGTCTTGCTCATTCCACTGCCGCCCATTATAAAAATCGTAGTCTTCTTGGGCATTTTTTCGCCATTTTTCGACATGAGCAATATCATCCTGATACCACCCCACGAGTTTTTTAAAGAGCGCTTGATTTTCAAGCGTCTCGATTTGATCATAAGAAGAAAAAGAAGAACCTGTAAGTATATTCATTAAAAAGCCATCCATGAAGTTTGAGAATGGTGAGAAGAGCGATAGGTATTTTTTTTGCGCGATCGAGCATGGGGCTGTTCATAAGCCACACACATCAGTCCGAAGGCATCCGCGCCATGGCTTGCCCAATCATGTTCAGCGCCAAGACCAATATTGCGCTGTTCGTCTCGCTTTTCATGATACCAAGCAAGGGCTTTTCTCCCCGCAGCTGTTGTTTCACGATTAAACCATAAAGCAGGAAACAAACGCCTTACGGCTTCGATCCGCATTTTCACAGCGCCTGTTCCTTGATTAGGAATGATTTTGGTTTGAAAACCCGCTTGTTGAAGCGCACTTTCAAAACTGACATTATAGACACGATCTTTTGTCGCTCCATCATGGGGCAAAACCATCAGCGCCTTTTCATATCCCCTTTGAAAGACCCAACCCACATGCTCAGAAAGCGGTTGCCCTTGGGCTTCATAATAATCGAGCACGCGAATTTCCCGCCCAACAAATTGCGCGACCCACAAAGCGGTAGCATCAGCCTTTGCCCCTGTTCCGCCGATATCCCAAAAGATTCTCACCTGCATCAAAGGATCACGTGGAACGGTTGTAATCCGCCCTTCCATTTCGGCTTCGAGCAGACATTTTTGATAATAAGCGCCTTGGACAGCTTGGAGATATTCGCCTTCCCAAATATGGTTATACTGTTCTGGCCTTTGCTGCAAATCGTCCATTCGATCACGATTGAGTTTTTCGGGAAATTTTGGATTATCGCGCCAATTAATTTCCGCCCCTTTGATATTGGGGTTATCGACATTTCGAAAACGTTTTTCCACAGGGGCATTTTCATGACACGGGTTCCATGTAACCCATAATTCTGCATTCCAATCTTTTCCCTCTTCGCGCAAAGTTGGAATAAGCGTTTGCCAAGCAGTCTCGGTTACCGGCTCTGCCTCATCAACCCAGCAGAGGAAAACGCGCCCCATTGATTTAATACTGGCAATATTTCGATCAAGCCCCGCGAAAACATAAACGATGCGTCCATCTTTTGACTTAATATATTTATCGCCGATTTCGTAATAGTCTTGTAAAAACGGATAAGACTCGATAGCACGTTTAATTTCCTCCAAAGAGCTCTCATTGAGCGAATTTTGAAACTGTCGCGCACAAAGGATAATACCGCGTTCTCCCGCCATTCCATGACGATATCCCACCACAGCCGACATCAAGGCAAAAGAACGTGTTTTTCCAGATCCGCGTCCCCCCCAAGCGGCGCGTACATCGGCTTTTCCGGTAAAGACAGGAATAAGCTTTGGAATAAGAGCCACTTGAGCGGTTTGTTGCTCTATTTTTTGAGAAATTTTCTGAACCGTTGTCATTTATAAATTTTCATTACTGATAAACAATTGAGCTTTACTTTTTTGATGATGCCAAGTTTAATGATCCTAGGATAATTTAACGAAAAACGCTCTTTTCAAAAGCACGGCTTTATCTTCTTTTCATCCGGAGACTCAACGCATTCCCCTTTTTTTTGCATGAGATCCCCAAGCTCCCCCCTAAGAGCCCCCCCAAGAGCGCCCTCAAAGCGCCCTCCCAA
>NZ_NJPP01000055.1 GCF_002778015.1 Bartonella tribocorum
GATTATTGGGAGTTGAAGTTTCAAAACGAACAGTGCTTTTATTATCGCCAACAACACACATTGGCTTGGTGATGATTGCTTTCATCTTCGCTCCTTTTGAGGCAATGAATTAATGACATCATTGGTTACTGAATGGCGTTTGATATGTGCAAAATAGATTAGTCTGTTTTATCAATAAAAACAGTAATTTAAGCCCTCTTGAAAGCTTAAGATTTTATCAAATTTTAAGGGATATTTTTGAATTTTAGACGCAATACAACTACTACCGTACTGTTACTAAATACGATTTTTCATGCATTGTCAATAGAAAAAATCTATATTTTGTATTTTTTTATTTTTTGATCAAAACTTAGTATTTTAAAAGCTGCTTTTTAATTTTCTACAAATAACAACATTTATGTTGTATTTAAACATTTTAGATGTTATATTATATTTATGAACAGTCAAGAATTAAAAAGATATCTTACAAAACATGGTTGCAGTTTTACCTCAGGGAAAGGCGGGCATTTGCTTGTAAAACGTGGTTCTAAAAAAACGGTTTTACCTATGCATGGTACGCGGAAAGAATTAGGAACGGGATTAGTTCAAAAGATTCTTAAAGATCTTGACCTAAGGTAAGTCTGAATATGGAGATGTAAATGAAATATGCACTTAAATTTATCAAAGATGACAATGATACTCTTCTTGTCGTTTCCAAAGACTTTCAAGAATTTATTACCTATGGTAACGACGAAAAAGAGGCTTTGGAACACGCTAAAAATGCCCTTTTAACAGTTATTATGGGGCGTTTCCAAGATCGAGAAGTTGTCCCTTTTGGAGCTCGTGATGCTGCCTATCCTTTTGTTGAGGTATCTTCATTAGTTATTTTAAAAATTGCAATACACAACGCTATGGTTGAAAAGAATTTACGCAAAGCTGATCTCGTGCGTCTTTTAAAACTTCACCCAATACAAATTGACCGATTGTTGGATTTAAACCACGCAACAAAATTAGATGCTTTAGAATCCACTCTCATTGCTCTTGGAAAAGAGATCACTATCAATGTTCAAAATGCTGCTTAAAATTCAGCGTTTTTGTGTAAAATGTTTATGAAGTGCATTCAGAGCAACATACAGCGAACCGACAAGATGTGGCAGTGATTGATCTTCACTAACAAGATACTGTAGCGCGGCATAAAGGTTGTGCTGTCTATAAAGGCATTGTGCTTCTTTTAGCACCTCTTTTATTGCTTCATAGTAATGAGTAGTTTTTTCAATCCATTGTTTTTTTGCCTCTTCATTTAAAGATGGAGTAAAGTCATCATAAATTGCATTTGGTAAGGCTTTTGCACAGAGGTAATTATTTCTCACTTCAAGGTATTTTTGTGCTGCATCATACTGATCTTGGTTAATCACACCTTGCAGATAAAGCCGTCCGATATAGGTACCGGAAAGCGGATTTTTTGCTTCTTCTATGGTCAAGCCAAAGCGTTTGGCACGCATTTCTATTGCTAATTTCTCAATGGGGTCATGAGGCATTTTTGTCCGTGAGATACGACCATTGGGTTCTCTGATACATCCCTTAATACGAGGGCGTCCACATTTTGCATGTTTTTTTCTTTTTGTCATATTTTTTCAATCAGAATGGCATACTGTCATTAAGAGATACGCTATAATCGGAGGCACCAGAGGCGATAGCATAATTTTGAGAAGTAATGGGTGAGGGGGTAGATTGCTCTTTCTTGGCATCAAGCAAATGCAACTCGCCTTTATATTGTGACAAGACAATCTCTGTTGTGTAACGATCATGACCGTTTTTATCTTGCCATTTACGGGTTTGTAATTTGCCTTCTACATAAACCTTTGAACCTTTACTGAGATACTGAAGAGCAATTTTTGCCAAATGTGGATTAAAAACCACAATGGAATGCCATTCAGTTTTCTCTACTTTTTGGTGCGTGTTTTTATCCGTATAGCTTTCAGAAGTAGCCAACCTAAAATTGACTATTTCAGCTCCAAAAGTCATGGTTTTGCTTTCGAGGTTAGCACCAAGGCGTCCGATTAATGTCACTTTGTTTAGCATGTTTTTTGTTACCTTAAATTTGTATTTAAATACGTACAAAATCCTATCATAATTTTATTATTTTTTCAATTATTTCAGTTAATTAATAATAGTTTTTTAAAGTATTGAATTATAATTTATTTGATAAACTCACTCAATAACTATGTCATAAAAAGGCACGGCTTTTTTGTTCGATTTATTATTGATTATTATTGACAGTCGAACTTTTTTGTACGATGTTAATTTTATGAAATTAAGGGGAGGTTAAATGAAACGAGAAGCGCTGCTTAGAGAGTTACGCAAAGAAGCAAGAAAAAGAGGTTTTCATTACAGTGAAGCTCCAGATGCAGGCAAGGGGTCACATTATTTGGTAACTTTTGGAGACAAAACAACAGTTATAAAATCGGGAGAATTAACGCCACTTTATGTGAAAATAATAAAAAACAATTGGGAATATGAAATTTATAATTCAAACGCTTTTGAATTTTCGTTTCAAAAGCAGTTTGATCATAGTGAGGAGACCTAAACATGGAATATATGTATCAAGCAAAATTTGAAACTGATCCGGATGGTGGTTTTGTTGTTACTTTTCCAGATGTACCTGAAGCAATAACAGCTGGAGAAAATAGAGCAGAAGCATTAGAGAATGCTGTTGAAGCTTTAGGGTTGGCATTACGGAGCTATTCTATGCGTGGTCTACCTTTACCTGTACCACAGCAATATAAAGGTCTTGTAGAGGTTACGGTAGATGCGTGGAATGCTCTTAAGCTCGCAGTGGTAGAAGCTTTTAATGAAGCGAATATTACAAAAACAGAATTGGCTCATCGTTTGGGTAAAAAAGAAACCGAAGCAAGACGCATTCTTGACCCCAATTATCCAACGAAGCTTCAAACTTTAGAGCAAGCATTGAGCATTCTTGGCAAGCAAGTCGTTATTACAATAAAAGATGCAGCTTAACTATCTCCTCGCCTTTGAAGACGAGAAGATAAAATCATGTTTTTAAATCTAAGCAGCTTTTATAACAGATTTTTCTAAAACCTGTTTTGCTTCTTCAATGAGTATTTTATACTGTTTGCTTTCTTCTATCAATGTAAAGGCTTTAACAAGATGCATATGGAGAGGACCATAAATGTAAACAGCTTTTTTAGTTGGAGACATTTTATCCCAATCTTTTGGAAAATCAAAGCGTGTATCACGGTCATAATCAACAGATTGGCTTTTTAACTTTTTCTCACACTCAATAAAGTAACGACGAGCTTGTCTGCCTTTCTCATTGCGTTCAATCATGGAAAGTTCTTTTGCCATGTCTAATGTGAGGTAATATTCTATTACTGTGACAGCTCTAGATTTTGCGCTTCCCAATTTTGGGAACCGCAAATCTTGTGTTTTTATAAAGTCTTTACCTTCTTCAAATGTATATTGATTAATACGATCTGTAATCCAAGTAGCGAAACGTTTTCCTATTTCCATGAATGCATGTAATTCACGTGCGTTAACAGTTTGAACAGCTTCCTGATCAATTGTTTGTTCCGTAATTTTTATAAGAGTGTTCATTGTGAACTCCTAGTTGTTAGACGTTTTTGATTGACACTCTAAAGAGTGCCGGGTGCTCAAAAACACGGCAACTAGTCCGTCGTTATGCTTTCCCCAAAAGGGTATTATATGGCATAACCACACCCGACAAAGTCATTATATGCGTGTAGCATACAATGAGTCAAAGCTTTTAAATTGCGGAAGATTAGTTATTTCGGCAACTAATCCGCTAGTTGTTTTAAGGTGTTTTTGAGGCACCTGATTCGACAATAGACACATTGTTGACATGTTATCAAGAAACTTCATATAATTTTTTGATCTCTCTGTTAATCTCGTCTATAAGAGGCTCGTAATTGAGCACGCTTTTCAGAATAGCACCATCGTAAACCCATGCTTTTACTTGCGCCTTGGTGCTAAAATCTGCATTTTCTGGTATGGTGTAATACTAACCGCCGTCAAACTTTTTACACTCTCTTGTGCCGTCTTCATATTCGTAGAGGTTGTAAAAATACTCTGCCGCTCCGTCTCCCCAAGGAACATACCCAACAGCCGTTGCGATAAACTTTTTTTGCATTTTTTGCATTGGCTGTTTATGATTTGTTAAGAACAGTTGTTTTAAAATTTCCATGTTTTAATTCCTAATTTTACTAATTGGTCTATTTGTCTTAAATTTGACTGTACAGAGCTTTTTATATTGCAGATGTGTTTTTATCATAAAATCTTTAAATCGCTTTGTAAGATACCTTTTTGTCGATTTAAATGCA
>NZ_NJPP01000056.1 GCF_002778015.1 Bartonella tribocorum
CTTTTTGAGATAATATTCTTCACGATAAACAAAAAGCACAATATCGGCATCTTGTTCAATGGAACCTGATTCTCGTAGATCTGCAAGCTGTGGACGTTTATCTGTTCGGTTTTCAACTTGGCGTGATAATTGTGAAAGAGCAATGATGGGAATATTAAGTTCTTTGGCCAAAGCTTTAAGCCCCATGGTAATCGCTGTCATTTCTTGAACGCGGTTTTCTGAAGAACGCTTTGAACCGCTTGTCATGAGTTGGATATAATCGATAATCAAAACATCTAGACCATGTTGTCGTTTGAGACGCCTTGCACGGGCGGCTAATTGGGCAAGGAATATCCCCCCTGTTTGATCGATGTAAAGGGGTGCGGTTTGTACCTGATACGTTGTATGGATAATTTTTGCAAATTGCGCTTCTGAGAGATTTCCTCGTCGAATATCAGAGGAAGAGACCTCTGTTTGTTCAGAGATAATGCGGGTTGCAAGCTGTTCGGATGACATTTCTAATGAGAAAAAGCCAATGATCCCCCCTTCATTTTGTTGTGTATTGGTATCACGCTTGCAAGCATTGGCAATGTTAAAGGCAATGTTGGTCGCTAGTGCGGTTTTTCCCATACTAGGGCGCCCCCGCTAGAATAATCAAATCGGATGGCTGCAACCCTCCCATTTTTTCATCCAAAGTGTTTATACGGGTCGCTAACCCAGAAAGCTGTGAGGAACGCTTTTTGGCARCACTTGCCATGTCCAGTGCTTTTGCAATGGCTGTATCAAAGTTTTCAAACCCACCCCCATATTTGCCTTTGTCGGCGAGTTCAAACAATTGATGTTCAATCRTTTCAATTTGTTGTGTTGGTGTAAACTCTAAGGGAGCCTCAAAGGCTGTATTGACAACTTGATTGCCAAGATTAATCAAGGAGCGTCGRATAAAAAGATCATAGATRACCYGTCCATAATCTTCAGTATTAATAATTGTCACCGCTTCTTTGGCTAAACGGACAACGTAATGGAAGATGGTGATATCGCCAATTGTTTCTTCGGCTGGAATAAAGGATTTAAGGGTAACAGGGTTTGCAACTTTACCTTTTTTGATCATATGCAAAATAGTAGAAAAGATTTTTTGATGAAGAGTTTCAAAAAAATACCCTGCTTTGCTGCTTTGAAAATGAACGAAACCATCTGCCTCTCATAAAATGACATTAAATATTAAAAAATCATTTTTTAATATAATAAACTAAAAATACACTATGAACTAACTTAAATATTACACATATTAATATACATTCAAATTTAATTTTGACAAAAAAAGCAAAAAAAATTATCAAAGCTATGTGTTATTAAAATAAAAGCGATATCTATTTTCTGTTCTTCTTTTGAAGTCCGCGGAGAAGTAAATATTAGGGGCTTTAAAAGGAGAGTGTTTATGTATAAAAAATTCCTTCTGTCATCTATGGCGACAGCAGCTATTGTGCTGTTTAATGTTCAATTCAGTGCATACGCTAAATCCCTTAAAGTTGCTGATGGAAAAACAGTAACACACTCAAACATAAGTCACAATGCATACGCTATAACAGCTGAAGGCTCTAACACTGCGATTGAATTACTGGATAACACAACAATTAAAGGAACTACTTTTGACATTCTCTTTGGTCTTGAAGCAAAAGATGGTGCTACACTGAAAATGATCGGGGGAGACATTACAGTTTCTCGCATAGGCGCTAACTTCTCGAACAGCAAGAGTGATGAAAACAAGCTAAAAAATGTGAAAATATCAAGAAGTAAAAATAAAAAAACTCTTATTACAGGAATAGTTACTGATAAAGAAAGTAATGTCACTTTAGAAGATGTAACCGTTACACAAGCAAACCACGGCGTAGTTGCATATAATCAATCTCAAATAACGATCTCTGGAGGATCATATAAAGGAAAAAACGTAGGGGTATATGCTGGAAGCGGCAGCAAAATTACTTTAATCAGCAGTAGAGAAGGCACTCTCCAAATTACGTCATCATCAAATGGGAGAGTGCTCTATACAAATGGTTTACATTCTAGCATCACAATGACAGAAGGAACAGTATCTGGAGAAGCAGCATTAATTGCAGAAAACGGTGGACACATTAAGATCACTGATGTTTCTCTAACAACAAATGGCCATGTGATCGCTGCAGCAGCCGATAGCTTTGATAGTATGATTGAATTGTATGAGAATACAACGATTAACAATACCAGAGCTGGACTTTTGGCAAATAACGGTGGCAGAATTAAAATGGTCTGAGGAACTATTATGGCTTCTGCAACTGGCGTCGGCTTTGTGAATAGTAAGAGCGATGAAAATAAACTGGAAAACGTAATAATATCGACCGATAAAGAGAAAAATTCAGGCAACGGGATAAGGTTAGAGAAAGAAAGTGCCGTTACTTTAAAAAATGTAAAAGTGACTCAAACAGGCAACAGCATAATTGCAAATAATCATTCTAAAATAATAATTTCTGGAGAATCATTTGATTCAAGCTATGCAACGATATGTGCTCAAAACGGCAGCAGTATTATATTAACTGACAATGCTCAAATTACATCATATGATAACAGTGGACTATATGCAAAAGACTCAAAATCTACCATTACCATAACGGGAGGAACAATGACGGGGAACACAGCATTGTTTGCAGAAAAGGGTGGACATATTAAAGCCACGAATGTCATTCTAACAGCAATAGATAGTAATGAAACCACCGGTGTAGTAAGCCAAGATATGGGTAGTTTGGTTGAGTTATATGGGAATACCACAATTAAAAATGCTGAAATCGGACTTTATGCAGAAAATGGTAGTACAACCAAAATGAGTGGAGGAACAATAATTGCTAAAAAAGATGCATTTGTTGTAAACAATAATAGAGTATTGATCTAACAAATGTGTCTGCTACAGCAGAAAACATAGGTATGATATTTGAAAAATCCAAGAATAATAAAACATCCGAAATCAATTTAACCAATACAAAACTTCACATTAAAAACGGTACTGGAATTAATTCAAATGCATCAATTGGCAAAGCTAATCTCAGAAATTCTGAAATTCATGCCGATGTTTTATTAGCAACTAAAGATTCAACTAAAAAAAATAATTTTATTTTTACATTAAACGCTGATCATTCCATATTAGAAGGCAAAGCAAACATTGTACCAAAGAGAAACGTACACTTTAACCTGAAAAATAGTACACAATGGATATTAAAAACCAGCAAGCAAGAAAAAGATACAGATGGGAAACTCCTTGATATTGCTCAAAGAGCACGTTCTGATATTTCTGTACTAAATCTCGAAAACAGCTCTATTTTTTATACAAAACCAATAGAAGATCATTACCACACACTGCATATAGGTTCAGGAAAACCAAATACCAAAGCTGTCTATAATGCAAAAGGCAATGCACAGATTTCTTTTAATACTTTGTGGAGTAATCGTGCACCAACAGCAGAAAAAAACCGATCGTCTTCTGATTTATGGTGATGTTTCAGGCACTACATTGATTTATGTCACTGCACATTTAGAAAAGAACAATATTGAAACAAATACTTTTGCTCCTAGCAACATGGACGGTCTTTCACTAATCAAAGTTTTTGGAAAAGCAAATCAGAACTCTTTTAAACTCGCAAATGGCTATATCACAATAAATGGTTCGCCTTATAAATATATACTGAAAGCTTATGGGCCAACATCAAACCATAATAAAAAAGTACTAAAAAAAGTCTTGTAGAAAAAAATAAAAACTTTTGGGATTTTCGCTTACAACCAACACTTCTTGATAGTGACTCAGCAGTAAAAACTGTTGTGCCATAAATACAAAGCTCTTTGATAATGCTAAATGCCCTTTTCTACACGGGATTGACAAATATGGCTAAACAGAACGTTCTGTTAGCCTATATTAGAATAACTGAAAAATGCAAAAATGTTGTCGATCTCCACGACTGTTGGAAAACAATTTGCAACAGGTATTCAAGACGTAATATTTGAACCACAAGCACAACTTGCTTATCAACATTTGATGTTTGATACCATTAAAAATGCTGATAATCTAACCATTGACATGCAAAATCCTTCTCAATGGTTGATCCGTGTTGGTGGACGTTTAACCAAAACCATTGCCACAGAAAACAACCGTCCTATGTCTTTTTATGGAAAAGTAAACTTGATCAAAACCTTTGGTGATGATCAAGCAATCCATATTGATAAGGATTATAAACGTGACCCCTCAGGGACTTCCCTTGAAGGTGGGCTTGGTATTAGTGCACAATTGTCCACTAATCTCTCCC
>NZ_NJPP01000057.1 GCF_002778015.1 Bartonella tribocorum
GCAACTTAAAAAAGTTTCATTCCGTAGACGAATTATTTGATGATCTCTATGCGGACGATTGAACGTACCACCATTTTCAAACGTGATTTCAAGCGTGAAATGAAAGGACGATATCGGCATCTTTTAAGTACAGATTTGCATCAAGTCATTGTGGCATTAGCAAATGATCAACCTTTAGAACTTCGATATCATGACCATGCATTAACTGGAAATTGGAAAGATTATCGGGATTGTCATATTCGACCTGATTTGGTTTTGATCTATCGCTTGATTGGTCAAGATAGGCTAGTTTTAGTGCGTCTTGGTTCTTATTCACAGCTCAATCTGTAATGTCAATTAACCCTCCCCATTTTTGAGAACGAGGAGGGAAGGGAGTATATATTTACTTAAGCAACTTTTCTAATGGGGTTATCTAAATCTGGATTGTAAACGCGCAACAAAGAATCCATGCTATGCGGTAACTCTGAATCGCCAAAATCTGTGAGAACTGTTAAGATTTTAAGTATACTTGGCATCTCATCTTGAAGTTTTGAAATCAAAGCTTTTTCTATGACAGTCATAGTATCAACCAGAGCAGTACAATCTTTATCATTCATATTTTCATGTCTAGAAAATTGAGATAATGCTATCCATAAATCACATAAGAAGTTGGTATCTATCTTCATTGTACACCTCCATGGATTTGTTCTCTCAAACATGCCAATCCTCTGGATGTGATTTTTGTTGAAGGGAGCACCTTTTCTGTACCATCTGGTCTTTGAATGGTGATAGCAGGGCAGTCCATAAAGCCTTTCTTGATTTTATCCTGATAAGGTAACAGAGGCGCCCCTGGAGCCCGTCGATACACCCAATCATGTTTACGCAAATAATCGGTTAAATCCTTTGGTCGCACCTCCAACATCTTCGCTGCTTCAATAAGACCAAACAACCCATCAGAACGTTTTAAACCTTCTAAAGCTTCTGCTTTTGGAGTCAATTCAGCAATAACATGGTCTTTTTGCTCGATTTGACTTTGTAAGTGATTCAAAACACCAAGTAATGCTTCGGGTTTAGAATAGTCAACTTGTGGTGTTGCTATTTGCTTTTCCAATTCTTGCCAACGGTCAATAATCTTTGCTCGTAAAGTAGTGTTATAACCAGAAACAAGAATTAGACATTCACGCTTTGGAAGGTTGTAACAAGGAAGTGTACGCCCTGTTGAGTCTTTGTATAATCCTGAAAAATCACTCACCCCAAATTTGGGGGCAGTACTTTCAGAGTTTAATTCTCCTAACATTTGTTTAATGTCACGCATTACATGGTCATGTCTTTTACCGCACAACTCAGCAATCTCACGACTAGACATAGTCTGAGTGGTAGCACTATTAGCAGTGCTTTCTCTAATTTTTATAAGAGTGTTCATAATGAACTCCTAGTTGTTAGATGTTTTTCATTGACACTCTAAAGAGAGTGCCGGGCGCTGAAAAACACGGCAACTAGCCCGTCGTTATGCCTTTCCCATAAGGGTATTGTATAGCATAACCACACCCGACAATGCCATTATATGCGTGCAACATACAATGAGTCAAAACTTTTAGTTGGCGGAGAAGAGATTGTTCCGGCAATCCATCCGCTAGTTGCTTTAAGGTGTTTTTCAAGCACCTAGCTCAACGATAGACACATTGTTGCCATATTGTCAAGCAGTAAAAACTATGTTTGTGAAAAAATAGTTTCTACCTGTAACCTCATTTTTTTATTATAGAGTAGAGGAAAATAATATCTAAAGTATTTGCAAGGATAGCAGCACACGTAAAATTATATTGACGTTATTCTAGAGTAATGGATAACACATCTTTCGATTTAACGTAACCGCTCATAAATGTTACTTTTGCTGGCTTATTCAGAATGTGAGCTATTTTAGCCAAATCAAACATGGCTTTTCCAGCAATGCTATTACAGTACCAATTCCCTAACTGGTTATTAATTCGTAAAGTACAGTAATATGTACTCATATCCATTTCAACCAAAGTTATATGACCCTCTTCTGAATAAGGTCCAGCGATGGAGGGTTTTATCATTGATATTATCATTATCAAGGGTAGAAGTATTTTTTCTTTAATTTTCATAATTGTTTTCTCCTTTAAAATTTAAATTAGTAGAATTTAATATCATCCTTACCCTAAAGGATAAAGATTTCTGGGATGTTTAATATATAAGTGGATTGGCTTTTTTCGGTAAGTTCCTACTGCTGATTGCTTATGTAATCCATTTTATAGGCGGTTCTATGGGCAGCAAGTCCTACATCCAATGGTTTATAGTATTTGTTTTTATATTTACGCTCTAAAGAACGAGGCTTTACAATATAAATAATAAGTTTATTTTCTTTATTTATGTGTTATTATAAAATATATAATTTACAGTATAAGTAGATACGTTTGTAATATTATTTTAATCAAGATAAATAAATGGTATTGCAAGTATAGCGTAATAGGATTTCCAAAACCATTCCGTTCCAAAAATCTGTGCTGATTTTATGGGGGAACAGGATGATCTTAACTGGCAGTGAGCATATGTAACCCATGGCATTAGATTCCAAGCTTGATGTTCAACAGGGAAAGCGGCTAGCTGCGGTTGAGCTCCTCCTGATGTAAGGCCCGCATATAATTGCTCTCTGTAATCTGGATTCCGAATAAATGGACCAACAACGCCCCCGCTCAATCTTTGCCACCCAATAATTTGTTCCCAGTGAATTACACCCAATGCAGCGATTTCTCGCTCATGTTCATATGGAGAAAATCTTCCTAACGATGCATTAACATCAATGAAATTAGGGGTAACTCTTATATGATAAATATAACCATCATGATTAAGGTAATCATATATCCAATTAGCTGCAATAGAGTAGTATCTTGTTGTAGATACATAGCCAGAATTATAGCGTGACATTCCTGTTGCAGTTCCATGTACATGATTCCATAAACTTATATCTGGTGGAGGTTGATTAGGCCGTGTTCCATCCATCCCTCGCGGTAGGAAACCGCCATCACGTTTTACTTCTTCAGGAGACTGCATAGCCGCTCGATAAACTTTATTATTATCATTGTCATCGGCAAAGACATGCTGTGAAAACACAATAAGTATTATAGTAATAAATAATTTAAACATTTTTTTCTAATCTCATTACTTAAATTAACATCTTTTCTGTGCCGAAAATGGAGAAGATAAGATCATGTTTTAAACTAAGCAGCTTTTACTATAGATCTTGTTAAAAACTGCTTTGCTTCTTCAATTAAGGCTTTATATTTCCTGTTTTCTTCGTCTACTCTGGAGGAATAGATTAAGACGAACATGGATAAGGACCTGAAAGATATAAAGCTTTTTCAGTAGGATTCATGCCATTTCCAATGGCTTGGTAAATCAAAGCGTATGTCATTATCATAATCAACAAATTGGCTTCTTAATTTTTTCTCACACTCAATGAAATAGTGACGATCTTGGTTATTTCATTGCGTTCAATCAGGGAAAGCTATCTAGAGTAAAACTTGATGATTAATTGCTGTAACAGCTCCAGATTTTGCGCTCCCCAATTATAAGTTTTACTCAAAAAAGAGTAAAACCTAAAAGCAGTGGTCCAAGTTTTGAGGACCGCAAATCTTGTGTTTTTATAAAATCATTTATCTCTTCAAATTCATATTGCCGCCATATTATCAAGCGGCAATGTAATTTTTTTCTAAAAAATAATTCACTATTGTACAGTGTATATATGAGTACATATTAATTTTGTTATTTATCAATATGTTATGTGTACAATGTACAGTTGATTTAAAAATTCTGTCGCTAGCGATAGTTCGCGCTAGCCTGCCCCGCAACGAAGCCAACCCGCTGGGAAGTACCTTTTGCATTGATTTTATTTACTTTTTTATGGAAAAAACAAAGCATAAATGATGATCTTTTTTTAAAATTGCAATAAGAATAGGGAATGCTTAAACTCATAAAGATATGTAATATAGAGATAAAACTTGAGAACATGATCTAGCCTTTCTTGTTGGCAGCGTATTCTTGACGAGCAAGTTG
>NZ_NJPP01000058.1 GCF_002778015.1 Bartonella tribocorum
ACCATAAACAATTTTTGACAATTGCTGGATTTCTTCTCGGCTTTTGTGGACACGGGCGTCTTCTGCAGTGAGTTGGGAAAGTTCAGTTTTTTTCAAAGTGGGTAATGTCTCCTTTGGGATGAGCGTTTTATTTAATTCTTGTGTTTGTGGAACGGTGAAGGTAAATTTATCACCAGGTTTTAATGTTTTGAGTTGTTCTGGTGTAAGATGGTCTTTATTGCCGATGATGTAAGCTCCGTTCATATTGATGGCAAAGCTGTGAAAACCAGTATCTCTATACTGTCCCGTGTACGTCTCACCTTCCTTTGCAACCAGAACAGGATGAGGATTCATATTATATCCCTTATTTCCCATGTTATCCAGAAACTCTCTTAAAAGATCAATTTTTTCTGGATTAGAGATATCTTCAAAAAGATGTTTCATCGGTTCTAGATCACCCTTTACTGCTCCTGCATAATTGACGAGATCCATGCGGTCTTGTGTGATAAGCGAAAAGTCAAGTTGATGGCCTGCGGCTTGAGCAAGTTTTTCAAAAAACACTCGTTGTGTGCGTCTATTACCTTCTATGAATGGACGAATGTAGTTGAGAGAGTTAAATAAGTTTACGGCTTCCAAGTTAAATTCTTCGCGCGTTAAGCCTTGCAAATTATCTTTTTCGGTAAGTGTTTGATCGAATACTTGTAAGCCTTTCGAAATCTCATCACCGATTGCAAAAGACCGATTAAAAAATCCCCGTGCTTGCATGTTAGGCATGACGGCTGTGGTACCATCTTCAAATGTAAAGGGGATATGGCGGGGATGTCCAGCCCATTCAAAGGCATTTTTAAATAACTTATGATGAATAGAGTATAGATAAGAACTATTAAACTGTTCTGGTAGAGGTGCTTCACGCAGATTGATCATTTCTTTTGTTGTATCATGCGCGCATTTTTCCCGAAATTTTTTTAGGGTTTTTATTTCATATTTATTTTTGAGCGTCACTCTTCCAGGATAAATATAATGTTTAGATGAAGGTTTTTTAACTTTTGGCATTTTTATCTCCTTATAATTCAGCGTTGTCCATAAGAGTGTTAAATTCTTCTAGTGAAATATTCCCTTTCGCATATTCGTCTAAAATTTTTAGCGTTGTGGAATGAAGCGTTATTCCCTCTATTGCATGGGTGTTGATGGCGGCGTTAACGTCTTTGCGGCGTTGTTTTAATTCTTCTTCTGTCATCGATAAAAGATTTTCTGTCGTATTTTCTGGCATTTATTCTTCCTTTCCAGTTTTTAAATAATTGTCTTAAATAAGCCTTTTTTAGCAGGCATGTTTTTTCGGGTGTTTAGTCTTTCTTTTTGCAAAGACAGAAGATAACGCTAACCCGTTTTCGTTTATGCGCCCTCCCCATGAAAAGGGAAGGTCTCATCCATTCTTAACTTGCCATAGCGAGTGCATTTGAATGGTTGATTGTGCGTGTGCAAGCTTGCTGGTGTACTTCTTYGACTTGCTTGACGGTTTGTGCAATTTGCTTAGCTTTATTTTCTGATACACCAAGGCTGTGAGCTAATGTTTCATACTCATTATTTTTGATAGCTTTATGTTCATCTGTGGAGAGACGACAGTTGATATTTTTTACGAGGTTGGTCAGCTCTTTTTGAAGTTCAGGATTTTTTGCTAGAGCTTCTTGCTGTAATTCTTTTGGCAAGGAAAAAAGATCTTGCAAGTTTTTACTTGGCATTTCTACGGTTGTTGCAMGGYGACTTTGTTTTGTTGCGTGTTCTTKCGTAATTTCTGCATGTGCATTTTTTACAGCATGTCCAAAATTTACAACAGCATTACAGAGCATATCAATATGATTTTTAGCGTTTGYACGTGYCTGATTTTGTAAGCCGCATAAACTAAAACCAGCAAGATGAGCAATAGAGTCCGGTGCCGTTTCAATCTGATTGGCAAGCTGTTGACCTAAATCTGGATTTTGAATAATTTCGGTCATCTGTTTGTCTAATGTTTTTGAGTTACCATAAATAATTTTTGCGAACTTTTGAATTTGGTCTCGCGTTGTATGGACACGGGCATCTTCTGCAACCATTTCGGAAAGTTCAGTTTTTCCCAAAGGGGGTAACATTTCCTTCGGGATGAGCGTGTTATTTAACTCTTGTGTTTGTGGGACAGTGAAGGTCAATTCATCACCATGTTTTAATGTTTTGAGTTGGTCTGGTGTAAGGTAGTCCTTATTGCCGATGATGAAAGTTCCCTTTACATTGATGGCAAAGCTGTTAAGAGCAGCACCTCTATAAAGTCCCGTGTAAGTCTCACCTTCCTTTGCAACCATAACAGGGAGATTATTCACATTACGTCCCATATTTTCTATGTTGTCCATAAACTCTTTTAAAAGATCAATTTTTTCTGGATTAGAGATATCTTCAAAAAGATGTTGCATCGGTTCTAGATCACCCTTTACTGCTCCCGCAAAACTGGCGAGCGTCATGCGTTCTTGTGTGACAAGCGAAAATTCAAGTTGATGGCCTGCGGCTTGAGCAAGTTTTTCAAAAAATGCTCGTTGTGTGCGTCCATTACCTTCTCTGAATGGATGGATTTTATTGAGAGAGTTAAATAAGTTTGCGGCTTCCAAGTTAAATTCTTCGCGCGTTAAACCTTGCAAATTATTCTTTTGACTAAGCGTTTGATCGAATTGTTGTAAGCCTTTTTGAACCTCATCACCGATTGCAAAAAAATTAGAATGTTCTACGATAGGCATGACGGCTGTGGTACCATCTTCAAATGTAAAGGGGATATGACGCGGATGTCCAGCCCATTCAAAGGTATTTTTAAACAACTTATGATGAATAGAGAATAGATAGGAACTATTAAACTGTTCTGGTAGAGGCTCTTTACGCAGATTGATCATTTCTTTTGTTGTATCATGCGCGCATTTTTTTACAAAGGATGTGTAGTCTTGTATTCCATATTTATTTTTGAGCATGATGCTTTGAGGATAAGTATAATGATGATGTGGAAAGATACTGTCTGCGTCTGGCATTTTTAACTTTTTGTCCATAAGAGTTTTAAACTTCTCTAGTGTAATATTTTCTAGTGGTGAAAGATTTTCTGTTGTCTTTTCTGGCATTTATTCTTCCTTTCCAGTTTTTAAATAATTGTCTTAAATAAGCCTTTTTTAGCAGGCATGTTCTTTCGGGTGTTTAATCTTTCTTTTTGCAAAGGCAGAAGATAAAGCTAGCCCGTTTTCGTTTGTGCGCCCTTCCCATGAAAGCAGATTGATCATTTCTTTTGTTGTATCATGCGCGCATTTTTCCAAAAGGGATGTGTAGTCTTGTATTCCATATTTATTTTTGAGCGTGACGCTTTGAGGATAAGTATAATGATTAGGTGAAGGGGTTCTGTTTTTTTTTGCTTTAGGCATGTTTACCTCCTTATAATTCAGCGTTGTCCATAAGAGTGTTAAATTCTTCTAGTGAAATACTCCCTTTCGCATATTCTTCTAAAATTTTTAGCGTTGTGGAATGAAGCGTTATTCCCTCTATTGCATGGGAGCTGATTGCTGCTTTAACGGCTTGACGGCGTCGTTTTAATTCTTCTTCTGTCATTGATAAAAGATTTTCTGTTGTCTTTTCTGGCATTTATTCTTCCTTTCCAGTTTTTAAATAATTGTCTTAAATAAGCCTTTTTTAGCAGGCATATTTTTTCGGGTGTTTAGTCTTTCTTTTTGCAAAGACAGAAGATAACGCTAACCCGTTTTCGTTTATGCGCCCTCCCCATGAAAAGGGAAGGTCTCATCCATTCTTAACTTGCCATAGCGAGTGCATTTGAATGGTTGATTGTGCGTGTGCAAGCTTGCTGGTGTACTTCTTTGACTTGCTTGACGGTTTGTGCAATTTGCTTAGCTTTATTTTCTGATACACCAAGGCTGTGAGCTAATGTTTCATACTCATTATTTTTGATAGCTTTATGTTCATCTGTGGAGAGACGACAGTTGATATTTTTTACGAGGTTGGTC
>NZ_NJPP01000059.1 GCF_002778015.1 Bartonella tribocorum
GGGAGAGATTAGTGGACAATTGTGCACTAATACCAAGCCCACCTTCAAGGGAAGTCCCTGAGGGGTCACGTTTATAATCCTTATCAATATGGATTGCTTGATCATCACCAAAGGTTTTGATCAAGTTTACTTTTCCATAAAAAGACATAGGACGGTTGTTTTCTGTGGCAATGGTTTTGGTTAAACGTCCACCAACACGGATCAACCATTGAGAAGGATTTTGCATGTCAATGGTTAGATTATCAGCATCTTTAATGGTATCAAACATCAAATGTTGATAAGCAAGTTGTGCTTGTGGTTCAAATGTTAACCTTTCTACTCCCGTTGCAAATTCTTTGCCAACAGTTGTGGAGATCGACAACATTTTTGCATTTTTCAACTTTGCAGTTGTCCCAATGAGGGCATTGGTGATCTTTCCCTTTAGGAAGCCATAGGATAACAACGTATCAAGATAGAAACCATTGTCATGTTGTATGGTTGCGTAGGCTGCGAGTGACCATTTATCCACTGTGCTCTTACTTGCGTCTTTCATATCCTTTGGTGTGAAAGAGAGTTGCCCATAGGTGCCCAAAAGACCCAAATGTGTTGTGGTATTATGCCCTTCCAGCGCTGCGAAATTAACACCTCCTTGTAGAGCGGCATAGCGAAGATCAGCACCATAACCGTATTCCAGAGGACCACGAGCAGAAGATAAGGTCGCTGTATTCCCATAGGTGTATAAGAAGAAGGCGTTCTGTTTTTCTTGTTGTGTTTCTATGACAGATGTTCTGAGATTGGCTAAAAATTCGTTTTGCTTGGCGATATCGGTTAATCCACTGTGGAAGAGAGCGTTTGGCATGACCAAATAGCTTGCCATTTGTGCTACAGGTGTATGCACATTTTCTTCGGGGTTAGAGCCGGACTCTGGATTAGAACCAGAACCTGGTTTAGAATTAAGAAATTCAGGTTGTAGACGAAAATCCCAGAAATTTTCATCTTTTTCATCGAACAGATTTTGTTCAATATTCGCTTTTCCTTGGCTCGAGTTTGGTCCATAAGCACGGAGCATATATTTATCTGGTGAACCACCTATTGTGGTATAGCCATGGGCTAATTTGAAGGAGCCTTCTTCAGCTGTTCCAGAAACTTGGATAAGAGAAAGTCCTCGTACATTTCTTTCAACATCAGAAGATTTTTTTTGAGTGGTGTTTCCTTTTAAATTAACAAGAATATTTGTATTTCCTGAAACATTTCCATTGATCAGAAGTCGATCGGTTTCTTGCTCTGCTATTGGCGTGCCATCACTCCATTTTGTATTGAAATAAATTCTTGCATCGCCTGTTGCATTATAGACTGCTTGAGTTTCTGGTTTTCCAGAGTCTATATGCAATGTGTGGTAATGATTTTCTGTTGGTTCTTTAAAAACAACAGAGCTATTTTCGAGATTCAGGACAGAAATATCAGACCGTGATCTTTGAGCAACATCAAGTAGATTACCATCAGCATCTTTTTCTTGTGTGCTGTTTTTTAAGATCCATTGTGTCCCATTTTTGAGGTAAAAGCGTACGTTTCTTTCTTGTGCAATGTTTGCTCTGCCTTCTAAAGTAGAATGATCTGCATTTAAGGTGAAGCTGCCGGTGGAGATTTCCTTAGCTTCTTTTCCATTCCACAATTTTTTATTTTGCCAAGAAATTGTGTCCCCAAAAACACCATTGCTTAATAACACATCCGCATGAATTTCTGAGTTTTTGAGATTAATTTTTCCAATTGATTCATTGGTATTTATTCCTATACCATTTTCAACGATCAGATCTGTATTGGTCAAATTAACTTCACTGTTTTGCCAATCTTGTGGATTACTATTGCTTAGGTCATCTGAATTATCTTGAGACAAATCTGCAAAATCCACTCCAATAAACCCTGCTGTTGCAGAAGTATTTGCGAGATCAATACGTCCATTACTGTCTACTGATAGTGCAATTTTTGTTGCATCTATTTTGTTTTCCTTTACAGCACCATTGACCATCTTAATCGTGCTATTCCCAGATGCGACAAGTCCAACATCAACTTTTTCAATCGTTGTTTTTTCTTTTAATTCAATGATGCTGTTGTCAACAGCACCTACACCTATGCTGGGAAGTTCAATTCTCTCAACACTTATTTTCCCTCCCTTTATTGTTAATTCTTCGCTCGTGATTTTGCCTCCATTCGTTGCATGAAGACCAAAGAGAGTATTCGTAATCGTTGTTTTTCCTTTTAATTCAATGATGCTGTTGATGTCATCAGCTAATGCGCCTGTACTTAAATCTTCACCATTTGCTATGAGTGCAACATCTTTAACATTAATATATCCACCATCAATTGCATATAACATAATGCTAGCGGTAATAGCCCCTCCTGTCATGAAAATTTTTGATTGCTCACCAACAGCCTTGAGTCCATTACCTTCAGATGAAGTGATTCTTGCACCATTTTTTAAAATAATGGTGCTGCCGTTTTGCGTAGATATTGCTGCTTCTTTTGCCTCAAAGGATCCACCGGTGATTGTTACTTGAGATTTTTTATCTGCTAGGATGCTGAATTTTGCTTTTGTAGCAGTTATGTTTTTCAAAACGAGGTTACTTTTATTCTCAGCTTTTATTGCGTTTCCTTGTACTTCATTGGGTTCGCTGTTCTCACTCGTTATTGTGACATTTTCCAGCTCTCCGTTACCACCATCTAGCTGAATAGCGTTTATATCAACATTGATAGAACCTCCTGTCATTTTGAATGTGGCGTTGTCCGATATATTAACGCCGTATACATAGGAAGATTCAGTTCCAAGTGGAGCACCAATGATAGTATTGTCTGATAATTCAATCAAACTATCGGATCCTTTAACGGTGACAATGGTTGTAGCAGATGATGGTTGTGTTGGAGGCGTACTCCCCAGCTGTAAATTGGTGCCAATGATTTTTCCACCTTTTTCTACCCCAATATTATCGTAGCTTTCTTTAGAGACTTCTGTTCTTGTTCCATCAGAAATTTTAAGTTCTTTCGCTTGTGCGTTGTGATAGGCGCTAAACAATAGAATTTCTACAATTGCCGTGCACGATAAAAAAGATTTTTTAGACATCTATATCCTCCTCTCTTACTAAGCCGCAAATGTTTTTCCTGCTTGCTATATCCATACTTGTTACATAAGAAGAACAGACAATATAAAAAAATAAATAATGATTAATAAAAACTCTTTTAATATATTTATAATTTACTTATAGTCAAATTTAAAAATTAATCATTAATGTATACTATTAAATAAAACTCATATTATATTTACAGTTTTATTTATTATATATTTAATATATAATTAAAAATATTAAAATGATATTTAAGGTTAATATTAAAAGAAGATGATCGTTGTTTGTTTGTACTCTCGTAAATGGTATTACAGTGCTGTTATATATTTTGATGCTTTAAGAAGAATAAAGGGGGACAGCCTCATTAGAAGCAGCTAAAAAATTTTCTTAATTTTGGATCTTAGGTGTTTTATATTGGATGTAATGTATTTTATAAATATGCCAAAGAGCACTTATTGGTATTTTTATAAATCTTAGTACTCTTCTTGAGTGTTTTGATGGAATTATTGATATCTTTTTGTTGCATTGCTGCTTTGCGCTATGAAGAGGTGGAAGACTTTTCGACAAGTGCTGTCCCTAGTGAAACCCATATTTTTGTGCCCCAAAAGGGAAAAACAAGCTTTACCTTTAAAACCTATTACGCTCCCATTGCTGCTGTTCATTCCATTTTGTTGACCAAAGAAAAAACCGTAACAATCACCCGCGGTGCGGTTGCCGCTGGGCGTGATGGCGTGCCGGACAAAAGCATCACCTCTTTTATCAAAATTGTTCAAGGTGGA
>NZ_NJPP01000006.1 GCF_002778015.1 Bartonella tribocorum
AATAAAAATATAAAAAACAATGTATTACTCATTGATACCGCTAAGTGAACTAAAATTATGACTTAACTTTTCAAAATGATGTAAAATAAATTTTTATAGWCCTTCCAATAATAAAAATCTCTCTCAAATATATTTTGAATGCAGATTATTTTAAATAAAAACCTTATTGAGAACTTTGCCAAATCCGATGATATAATTTAACGGCTCACAAAGAGCTATTTCATCCTTTTGGGAATGACAAAAACACCTTTCAAACATCATTTTTTATCACAAAGAAAGATTGTATGACAGCACCATCTAATTTTTTATGAAAAACTTTAAAAATATTCAAAGCTTATATCCTTCCCCAAAGTTTAAATCCATAAGATGCAAAAATGCATTTTTCTTATAAGCACGAAGAGACACAATTATCTTTTACAACGTTGCAAAAACTTCAAAAAATATGAATAATATTTTGATATATAAAGATAATCTATTAATTTATAGTTTAAATGAAACTCTCAAATATTATAAAATTTTCTCATTTCTAATTTATTCATAATAAATCAATCACAATCATTTCTCTGCTTATTACAAAGAAAAGCGCGACGATCCGCAAGCAAGGAATAAAAATACTGGATCCATTTGCATACAAAAACTGTCAGTAATATTAAAACCTAAAAAGTAGAATGGCGGCTTATCCTTTATGTAGAACAGTTTTTAGACCACTCAGGAGGTTTTCCGTTATATCTCACGAGCAGAGCTAGTATCGTAAAACAAGGTCGACTGTATTGAGAAATATTTCTTTAGAAACAGTTCCCTTTAAGAATTAACACAATAGCACTTTTGGGCCTCTCTAAATCCATAAACAACACATATGCCCTTGAGAGGCACCAACAATTCACGCTACGGAGGAAAGACGGTAAAAATCCATCAATCAACATTATGAACTATTTTTGTGCACAGGAACCATGCGGATTCCTAAATCACGTAATTGTGTAGAAGAAACATCAGATGGAGCACTCATCAAAAGATCAAGTGCCTGTTGATTCATAGGAAATAAAGCAACTTCACGTAAATTTTTAACACCTTGCAACAGCATAATGATGCGGTCAATACCCGCAGCCATACCACCATGGGGTGGAGCCCCATAATGGAATGCACGATAAAGACCACCAAAACGATCTTTCACAACGTCCTTAGAAAGCCCTACAAGTTCAAAAACTTTAAGCATCATTTCTGGTAAGTGATTACGAATTCCACCCGATGCAATCTCATAACCATTACAAACAAGATCATATTGAAAAGCTTTAAGCGTAAGAGGATCTTGACAGGCAAGAGCATTTTCTCCCCCTTGAGGCATGGAAAAAGGATTATGCGCAAAATCAATCTTTTTTTCATCTTCATTCCATTCAAAAAATGGAAAATCAATAATCCACGCTAAAGAGAAACTCTCTCTATCGACAAGATCTAATTCTTCCCCTACCCGTTTGCGCGCTGCTCCAGCAAAAGATGCGAATTTTTTTGGATCCCCAGCCACAAAAAAACAAGCATCACCACTTTCAAGTCCAAGTTGGATACGGAGCGCTTCAGTTCGCTGCTCACCAATATTTTTGGCGATAGGTCCTGCTCCTTCAAATTTTCCTTCTTCCTTGCGCCAGAAAATATAACCGAGCCCTGGTTGCCCTTCACCTTGTGCCCATACATTCATACGATCACAAAAAGCACGACCTCCCCCCGTTTTAGCCGGAATAGCCCACACTTGTGCATTCTCATCATTTGCTAAAATCTGAGCAAAAACTTTGAAACCAGAATTATAAAAATGCTGAGAAACATCTTCCATAACGATCGGATTACGCAAATCAGGCTTATCAGAACCGTATTTCCGCATTGCTTCATCATAAGAAATGCGAGGAAAGTTTTGTGTCACAGCTTTTCCATCTGCAAATTCTTCAAAAAGAGAACGCATAATGGGTTCCATAGTTGCTAAAACATCTTCCTGCTCAACAAAGCTCATTTCAACATCTAATTGATAAAATTCACCAGGAAGACGGTCAGCCCGCGGATCTTCATCTCTAAAACATGGTGCAATTTGAAAATAACGATCAAAACCTGACATCATCAACAACTGTTTATATTGCTGTGGTGCTTGTGGTAGTGCATAAAATTTTCCTTGATGGACACGACTTGGAACCAAAAAATCACGTGCACCTTCCGGCGATGAGGCTGTCAAAAGCGGCGTTGTAAATTCCGTAAAACCATTATTTTGCATAGCCCGTCTCATGGCTGCAATAATTTCAGCCCGACGCATGATATTTTTGTGCATCGTCTCCCGACGCAAATCAAGAAAACGATATTTCAATCGAATATCTTCTGGATAATCAGGCTCACCAAAAACCGGTAAAGGAAGTTCTTCAGCTTTTGAAAGAATTTCTACCTCTTGTGCAAAAATTTCAATCTCACCTGTTGGAAGCGTTGCATTAATAACCTCATCAGAACGTGCACGCACTTCCCCATCCACACGAATAACCCATTCAGAACGCACTTTTTCAATAACTTTAAAAGCTGGCGAAGCAGGGTCTGCGACAATTTGTGTGATTCCAAAATGGTCACGCAAGTCCACAAAAAGAATTCCTCCATGATCACGAATACGATGAACCCATCCAGAAAGACGAACTTGTGTTCCTACATCACATCTACGAAGAGCCGCACAATGATGACTGCGATAACGATGCATGTTTTTTGCCTTTGATTATAATATTCACATGCGCTACAAACGCTTTTTAAGAACCATTTGTCAAGATATGAGAATAAAAACGCGACAATAAAGTCAATAAAAGACAAATTTAATTTATCGAATTATAATAAAATGATGAATCTTATTACACAAACAGCAAATCTTGAAATTGCACTTAATGCTCTACGTACCTCTGATTTTGTAACAGTCGATACTGAGTTTATCCGCGAAACAACTTTTTGGCCTCAACTTTGTTTAATCCAGCTCGCATCACCAGATGTTACAGTTTTGATTGATCCCATAGCACCAGATATTGATTTACAACCATTTTTTGATCTTATGATCGATAAAAAAATTGTCAAAGTTTTTCACTCTGCCCGCCAAGATATTGAAACGATTTATTATCTTGGAGGCGTTATTCCTTTCCCTCTCTTCGATACACAAATAGCAGGATCAATTTGCGGATTTGGTGATTCGATCTCCTATGATCAAATTGTACAACGCTGCACAGGGCATCATCTTGATAAATCTTCCCGCTTTACAGATTGGAGTTGTCGCCCCCTGTCTGAAAAACAACTGCTCTACGCCCTTGCCGATGTAACCTACTTAAGAGATGTTTACCTCCTCTTGAAAAAAAGGTTAGAAAAAAATAAACGGACTCACTGGATGGATGATGAAATCACAATCCTCTTAAATCCTAAGACCTATGATATGCCAGAAGATGAAGCATGGAAAAAAGTGAAAGGAAAAGTTAAAAAACCGCGTGAACTTGCTGTATTACAAAAGATAGCAGCTTGGCGTGAACGTAAGGCGCGAAAATACAATATGCCACGTCGCCATATCATGAAAGATGAATGTCTTATAGAAATAGCAACCCAACAACCAAAAGATGAATCTGCTTTAAAACGGTTGCGCAGTCTTAATAAGAATTGGGATAAACGCTCCATTGCGTCGTCATTAATCAAGGCTGTCCACGAAGGCTTAGAGGTCGATCTTTCTACTTTACCCCCTATTCCTAAACATAATCCACTCAACGATACGACATCTGCTGCTATCGATCTGCTTAAAATATTACTAAAACTTGTTGCAAACGAAAACAGTATTGCCCCCAAAATTATTGCAACATCTAATGATTTAGAAAAAATCGCCAATGGAGGAATAAAGAAAAATATCCCCGCCATGAATGGTTGGCGCTATGAAATATTTGGTCAAAAAGCTGAACAACTGCTAAAGGGACAGATAGGGTTTTACTTTAACGATGGAAAGATAAGCACCAAACAGCTTTAATTTACCTTTTCCCCACATATCTGAGATTTTCATAAGACTCTCTTAAAGAGGGTTTTATTTTATGTCAAAATGAGGGAAAATTTAAAACATTTTTGTTTTTAAAAATCCATTACATTACTTATTTATATCAATTGGTATGCGCTACAGAACAACACAAATAGGATAAATAAAATCTGATTCTGACAAATTAAAAAAACAAATAGCTTCTCATAAAAGTTAAAAAAATTTATAATCAAAGCGTGCCATCATTACAAAAATAGTAGCCTAACGTAATAGAAAAACATGAAAAGATGATGTCTTACATCATCCTATCGTATAAAAATCCTTATCGAAATTGCAATCCAATCATTAAAAATAAACGAATATAGAAACTAAAATACCGAACTTGTTAAGATATGAAACGCGAATAAATGAGAAGGAAAAGTTAAAAAATTTCAAAAGAAAGTGGTTGTTTTATTAATTTTGATAACTTCTGTAATCGTCCAAGAGGGCGTTCTCCCAATAATCCAGCATAATTTTGGGGGATCTGCAAAACAATATGATCTGCTTTTTTATGCCAAAATAAATGAGGTAAAATCCCAGCAACAGAAGCGCTAAACAGATGAGCAATACGCATCGTTTCACCAAGAATCCGTGCTTTCTCAATTATATTTTGTGTTGCTAATTGAAAAATGGGAAGAGATTCTTTATCAACCAGTAAACTCGTATTACGAAAGAAAACAGCAAGCGCTGCATAAAGGCGCCCCTCATGAGAAATTCCTGGATAAGATCCTAACGCTATCTGATTGGCTGCTTCATTGCCTCGATAATCTGGATGTATACGCCAACCAATATCCGCAAGAAGACAAGCTGCTTGACGATAACGGCATTCATTTTCAGTTTCTGAAATTCCAAAAACGTCAAAGGCATTCGTCGTAAAATCAATCAGTTCTTCTGCTTGTTTTGGTGAACGTGCCCGTAAAATAGCCATTTCTGTGCACGCAGCAATGAGAGGGTCTGAACGTCGAATCGCCTGCGGCAAGCGTGAATAAAGAAAACCTTCACGAACGCCAGCACCAGAAAAAATGATCTTTTCAAACGCCATACACTGAATGAGTTCAATAAGGACAATTGCCCCATAGGACAAAAGTTTCCGACGATTTTGTGAAACCGCCGCAATCCCTCTCATATTATCAATATTGCCGCTTGCTACAAGACGTAAAAAGTTCTCCATTTCAGCGGATTCAACTTCATAGCCATGCATAACAGGGAGCCGATAGCTTTTCATGGCCATATGGAGTTTTGCCAAATTACGCCATGTCCCCCCTACGGCATAAAAATTACGTGCTCTGCCTTTCCGTGTACGCATAACAGAAGATTTATAAAATTGCTCATGTACAATTTTTGCCGCGATAGCATTATCATTATTTGACATATACTGCAGCCGTAAACCACCTAATGGAAGTGTTATCCCTTCACCGACTTCAGAATGATCAATATCAATCAATTCAAGACTTCCCCCCCCAAGATCTCCGGAAATACCCTTTGGTTGATAAAAAGTAGAAACAACTCCATAGGCTGAATACATAGCTTCTTCACTTCCGGAAAGAAGATATATTTTATTTTGTAAAGTCTCTTCAGCACTTTGAATAAATGCTACACCATTTTTTGCATCTCGTGCTGCTGCCGTTGCTAAAGTATAGACCTCATCTGCTCCAATCTGTTGGCAAAGCGTACGAAACCGTTTCAATGTTTGCAACGCCATTTTCATCGATTTTTCTTCTAAAAATCCCCTTTTTGCCACACCATGACCAAGACCACAAAGAATCTTTTCATTAAACAAAACCGTTGGTGAGCGAACAAGCCCCTCATAAATAACCAACCGAACAGAATTCGATCCAATGTCAATAACAGCAACAGGCTTACGCCCTTTTAGCCGACCTTGAGCATCTCTATATGTCATTGGATTTCAGTCTTTATGCATTTCAGCTTGTTGCCGATGTAAGGCAACCAAGCGTGAAATGGAAGATTCAAAAGACTCATTTTCCCCCGCAAAACCTGCATTGGCCATAAAATACTCTTGCGCATTAAACGGACTTTCACCTCTCTGCGGTATGATACGTTTCGATGTTCCATCCATAAGTATATCAAAGCTTTGTTGATTATCAATGAGATTAGCGGCCATAATTTGTAAAAGAATCTTCTGCCGCACCATTTTATTAAAAACTGGAACCAATATTTCAATACGGTAGTCTAGATTACGAGGCATCATATCAGCAGAGCCTATATAAACAAGTGCATTTTCATTAGGCAAATCTTGACCATTCCCAAAACAAAAAATGCGACTATGTTCAAGAAAACGCCCTACAATTGATTTTACGCGAATATTATCCGAAACTCCTGGGATACGAGGACGTAAACAACAGATCCCCCGCACAACCAAATCAATCTGTACCCCTGCTTGACTAGCACGATATAAAGTATCAATAATTTCAGGATCAACCAATGCGTTCACTTTTATCCAAATAGCAGCAAACTTGCCTTGTTGTGCATGAGCAATTTCTCCTTCAATATGCTCCAAAATACGACCACGTAGTGTTAAGGGCGAAAAAGCAATCTTCATTGTTTCATGTGGACGCTCATATTGGGCAATATAATTGAACAATAACACAACATCGTGAGCGATATTATTATCCGTGGAAAAAAAAGAAAGATCAGTATACGTTTTAGCGTTAATGGGATGATAATTTCCTGTTCCAAGATGAATATAAGAACAAAGACGTTTTCCTTCACGTCTCACAACCAAAGACATCTTGGCATGTGTTTTTAAGCTAATAAAACCAAAAATAACTTGAACTCCAGCACATTCAAGATCTCGTGCCCAACGAATATTTGCTTCCTCATCAAAACGTGCTTTAAGTTCGACCAAAGCAGTCACAGACTTTCCCTGTTTAGCCGCTTCAATCAAAGCGCTAACAATTGGGCTATCATTTGATGTACGATAAAGTGTCTGTTTGATTTCCACAACATCAGGATCACAAGCAGCTTGACGTAAAAATTGAACAACAACATCAAATGTCTCATAAGGGTGATGAATCACGAGATCATTTTCACGAATAGCCGCAAAACAATCGCCGTTATGTTTACGAATAGATTCTAGAACACGAGGAATATAAGGAATAAATTTAAGATCATCACGAGGAATAGAAATAATCTCTGATACCCTATTAAGTGCTAAAAATCCATCAAGAACATGAATACAGTTATCAGGAACAGCAAGACAATTCGCTATAAATTGGCGCAAATTTTCTGGCATTTTTGCGTCAAATTCAATGCGAATAACCTGCCCACGACGCCGCCTTTTAAGAGCTTTTTCAAAAAAATGGACAAGATCCTCAGCTTCTTCTTCTACTTCAATATCGCTATCTCGAATGACTCTAAATGTACCAATTCCATTAACCTCATCGTGAGGAAATAGATATTTGATAAAAAGGTAAATAACATCTTCAGATACAATAAAACGAAAACGATGATCCTCTTGAGGAAGAAGAATAAAACGCTTCAAAAGCATTGAAATGGGCAATAACACTGTACGTGTGTGTTGTTCTTTCCCTCCCGACAATTGAAGCGCAAAAGAAAGCCCTAAATTAGGAATAAAGGGAAAAGCATGCGTAGAATCAACAGGAAAAGGTTTTAGAATAGGAAAAATTTTATCAAGAAAATATTTTTCAAGCCATGATTTTTCAATTTTTGAAAGATCATCTGAACAAATGATTTCAATACCATTCTTTTTTAATTCATTACGTAAAATATCCAATTCTTGTAGTTGATGAGCCTGCAACTGTGAAATCTCAGCGAGCACTATATCAAGTTGCTCCTGTGGCGTATGCCCATCTGCACTACACACTGTAACGTGATCACGAATTTGAGCAGCAAGGCCAGCAACACGAACCATAAAAAATTCATCAAGATTTGTTGCTGAAATCGAAAGAAATTGTAGCCGTTCTAATAAAGGATATTTCGAATTAGCCGATTCCATCAAAACACGCTTATTAAATTGTAGCCATGAAAACTCTCGATTAATAAACCGTGCCGGATTTTCCATTGTTATATCCGATATAGAAATTTTATCTGCCACCCTCTGTTCCATATATTCTCATTAAGCTTCTTTTATACTTTTTTATACTTTCTAAAACCTTTGACAAAATATCTCACATAACATTTTATAATATGTTATTGTCCTTATGATACATCAATGTATAATTTTTATTATTATGTTTCCATTTAATATTTAAAAATACTTAGGAAAAAGTTTCATATGCAAAATGCTAAAAACATGAAGATTATTCTATATAGCATAAAAGAAGAGCACTTTGTCTTAAAAAGCATCTTGCATTATTATAATCATTATTACAAACTCACACTTATAAAATAGAAAAGCCTCATCATAGCTGATGAGATCATTTATTCTGGAGTTTGTGCGCCATGGCTGATCATACGATTCCCCATTTTCAAAATGACCTTGGATATAAAACAATCGAAATTGGTGTGAAAGAATTTATGTGTGTAGGCGCTACACAACCATTCGATCATCCTCATATCTTTATCGACATGGGAGCAGCCGATGAGAAAATCTGCCCTTATTGCTCGACCCTTTATCGTTATGTTTCCTCACTATCGTACGATCAAACAAACCCAACAGGGTGTTTATATCATCCAGATGAGCCCCTATAATGCGCTCTAGGACTCTCTACCGCTTTTTAAATTCTGTTTGTTTAATATGAAATCATTTGTGAAGCAATCGCCCATCATCGTTGGAGGAGGAATTGCTGGTTTAAGCACGGCTTTAGCGCTCGCTCATAAAGGAATTGCAAGTACCCTTATCGAAAAGTGTAAGAAACTTGAAACGATAGGCGCTGGTATTCAATTAACCCCAAATGCAACATCTATTCTTGCTCGCTTTGACCTTCTTAACAAACTCATTGAAGTGGGGACAATCCCACATTTTCTTGAGTTAAAAGATGGAATATCTTTAAAAACACGTCTACATGCTCATCTTATCAATCTAACAGAAAAATATTGGAAAGCCCCTTACATCACAATTCATCGTGCGGCTTTACAAAAAATTTTATATAATGCAGTGATTGAAAATCCTCTAATTAAATACAAAGCAGGTGAGACGATTGTATCTTCTACCCACTCTGCAACCAACATTGAAATAACAACAATAAAAACAGATACAGCAACAGAGCAACTTTACTCAACACCCCTCCTGATCGGATGTGATGGCGTTTGGTCAACATTACGGCAACAATCTCCTTTTCATGAAAAAGCAAATTGTAGTGGCTTTATTGCTTGGCGTGCAACAACAGCATGGGATAATCTTCCTCAAAACTTTCGTTCTTCATTGCACAATATGAAGACAATCACAGCTTGGATGGGACCAAACAATCATCTTGTTGTCTATCCCATTCAATCGTTAGAAAAAATTTTTAATTTTGTCGCCATTACTCATGGAGAAAATCCCAAAGAAGGATGGGACCATAAAGGAGATAAAGAAAAACTCAAATCTCTTTTTAAGGGGTGGAATTCAAAAATCTTACAAATCTTTGATCACATTGATGAATGGCGATATTGGCCACTCTTTCACATGAAACAAAACCGTTTTCTAGGCTTAGAGAGACAAGTATTCGTTGGTGATTGTGCCCATGCAGCTTTACCTTTTGCAGCACAAGGTGCCGCGATGGCAATCGAAGACGCTGCCACATTAGCAGAAGCACTTTCATTGAAAGATCTTTCATTAACGAAAGCTCTTTCGCTTTATGAAAAAACACGCACTCCCCGTATTGCAGCCGTAAAAAAACGTGGGAGTTTCAACAGATTAGCTTATCATGCAACCGGTCCCATAGCAGTTGCCCGTAATTTCATGATGAAAATCCGCACTCCAGAGAGTATTATGTCAAGCCTCCATTGGCTTTATATGTATGATGCAATGAATTCGATAAAAAATTGTGATAAAAACTTATAAAATTCCTCCAGTACTTTGAATTAAGAGAGTTTTTTGGCTTTATGACACTAAAAATCCATCATAATTTACTCAAATAAAAGCAAGATCTTTCGAAATCTTTATCTGATTTTAAAAGTTCAATTCCAGACTCTTCTAAAAGAAAAAATACCCTCCAAAACAATCCCTATCTTTAAATCTTGTTTTAGCTTAATTCGACATCGACAACACCCTGAATTAATTTCATAGCATTTGCAACCTGTGAATTTACCTTATATCGCTTTGGGAGCGCAATTTCGACTTCTCGCAATCCGTCGTCTTGAATTAAAATCAGCCCAACCTCTCCATTTCCTCCGAGATTTAAATTTTGTTCAATTTGTGAAAGCATATCAACTGTTTTGATAAAAAGACGCATCATTTTATGCTGCTGTAATGCTTCCTTTTCTAAAGACTGAATTGTCTCAATTCGCAAACCAATCCCTTCAGAACGATTCTCTGCGCTCACCGTAATAATAAAAGATTTTCCAGGTTCTAGAATCTCCTCATAATCCGAAAGTGCTTCAGAAAAGAGAACGGCTTCATATTGTCCACTTGTATCAGAAAAATGAATAATCCCCATTTTTTTACCAGATTTTGTTTTGCGTACATTTTTTGCCACAACGGTTCCAGCAAGCCGTGCAGCCGTTGCCCCCCCTTTAACAGCATTGGCAAAATTACTCCAAGTCTGAACACGTTTTTTGGCAAGAATAGCTTGATACTCATCCAATGGATGAGCAGAAAAATAAAAGCCTATTGCCTGAAATTCTCGATAAAGTTTCTCAGCTAGTAACCAAGGAGACGTTTTGGATAAAATCAATGGCTCTTTTAATCCTCCTGCCATACCAAATATATCAACCTGCCCACTAGAATTGTCATCGAGAATACGAAGTGCCCGTGCATGAAGCGTTCCAAGATTGGCTAATAAAACTTCACGTGCAATATTAAAACAATCAAAAGCGCCAGCACAAACTAAACTTTCCATCGCACGTTTATTGACAATACGAGGATCAACACGCGCACAAAAATCTTCCAGATCCTTAAAAATCTTATTCCCACGACAAGCAACGATATGATCGACAACCGTTTCTCCAACACCTTTAATGGCAGCAAGAGAATAATAAATACAGTTATCACCAACCTCAAAAACGCGATGAGATGTCTGTATAGAAGGTGCAATAACCTCAATACCCAGCCTTAATGCCTCACGCCGAAAATCATTGAGTTTATCCGTATTTGTCATATCATGCGTCATTGAAGCAGCTAAAAATTCAACGGGATAATTGGCTTTCATATAAGCTGTTTGATAAGAAACAATTGCATAAGCAGCCGCATGCGATTTATTAAATCCGTAATCGGCAAATTTTGCTAAAAGATCAAAGATAATATCAGCTTGCTCTTTATCAACACCACCAGCAACTGCTCCATTGACAAAACGCGTACGCTGTTTTTGCATTTCTGCATGAATTTTTTTCCCCATAGCACGACGTAATAAATCGGCTTCTCCAAGCGAATAACCAGCCAACACCTGAGCAATCTGCATCACCTGCTCTTGATAGACTATAACACCTTGTGTTTCTTTAATCAGATGGTCTATTTTAGGATGAATAGAGGCTATCTCCTCTTCTCCGTGTTTGCGTGCATTATAGGTTGGAATATTTTCCATTGGGCCAGGACGATAAAGCGCAACCAGCGCAATAATATCTTCAATACGGTCTGGCTTCATTCCAATCAGCGCCTTGCGCATACCAGAACTTTCCACCTGAAACACGCCAACCGTTTCACCACGTGCCATCATAGCGTAGGTTGCTTCATCATTCAGAGGAATATTTGACAAATCTATTTTTATCCCCTTTCTAGCAACAAAATCAACGGCCATTTTCAAAACAGTAAGCGTTTTTAATCCAAGAAAATCAAATTTTACCAGCCCTGCATGCTCTACATATTTCATGTTAAATTGTGTAACAGGCATATCAGAACGGGGATCACGATACATCGGGACAAGCTCCCAAAGCGGCCGATCTCCGATAACAATCCCCGCAGCATGCGTTGAAGCGTGACGATAAAGTCCCTCCAACTGAAGTGCTATATCTAATGCGCGTCCAACGACGGGATCTTTTTTCTTTTCCTCTTCAAATTTAGGCTCATCTTTAATAGCATCAGCCAATTCCACCTGACTTCCTGGTGTAGTAGGAATTAATTTTGCAAGATAATCTACCTGACGATAAGGAACTTCTAAAACCCGCCCCACATCACGTAAAACCGCACGTGCCTGTAACTTCCCAAAGGTAATAATTTGAGCAACTTGATCACGTCCATATTTTTTTTGAACATATTGAATAACTTCTTCGCGCCGCTCTTGACAAAAGTCGATATCAAAATCTGGCATCGAAACACGATCTGGATTGAGAAAACGTTCAAAAAGAAGAGAAAAACGCAATGGATCAACATCGGTAATCGTCAATGCATAAGCAACAAGTGAACCAGCACCAGACCCCCGCCCTGGACCGACAGGAATATCATGAATCTTCGCCCATTTTATGAAATCTGAAACGATAAGAAAATATCCAGAAAACTGCATACGCGTAATAACTGAAACCTCATAATCAAAGCGCTGCTCATAATCTGCAATCGTATATCCTTCAGCCAAGCCAATTGTTTCAAGCCGCATCTTCAAACCAGCTTTAGCTTGATTTAACAACTCACCATCTTCTGCTTTTAAAGTATTTTCTGAATTAGCAGATTGTTCTATAAAACGAGGCAATATCGGTTTTCGAAGAGGCGTAGCAATATGACAACGCAATGCAATTTCAACACTATTTTCTAAAGCTTCTGGGAGATCAGAAAACAGTGCAACCATTTCATCTTGTGACTTCAAGTAATGATCTGGCGTCACCCGTTTCCGATCTGGATTAGAGACGATTTGTCCTTCTGAAACAGCCATTAACGCATCATGCGCTTCATACCCTTCTCTCTTTAGAAAAAAAGCTTCATTTGTTGCAACAAGAGGAATTTTATGCGCATAAGCCAATTCAATGAGCTCTGCTTCTACTCCTCGGTCATAAGAACCATGCCGTTGTAATTCCACATAAAGACGATCAGAAAAAGTTTTTTTTAAATATATTAAACGCTCAACAGCGCGTTCTTTTTTTTCTTCTGACAAAGAACGATTAATAGGTCCTCCCTTGCCCCCCGTTAAAGCAATTATGCCTTCACTGTGTTCTGATAACCAATCAGCTTTAACATGAGGAGGATCAGTATCACATTTATCAAGATAAGCACGGCTCACAAGACGAACCAAATGAGCATAACCGGTTTCGCTAGCAGCGAACAGAACAATAGAGCAGAAATCAGAAGCATTACATCCTTTAACCAAATGTGAATGATTATTTTCATCACAAAAATCAACGGTAAGCTGACAACCAATAATGGGTTGGACCCCATGAGAAAGACAATGGTGCGAAAATTCTAAAGCACCAAATAAATTATTGGTATCGGTAATAGCAACCGCTGGTGCTTGATCTGAAATCGCCTGTTGAATAATTTGTGGGATTTTTAAAGCTCCTTCGAGCAAGGAATAAGCGGAATGCACCCTCAAATGAATAAAGCGAGGAAGAGAATTTTTGTACTCTTGCATTTTATTTTTATCTTTAACCACTCTCACAATTTCCTACTACAAACTCAATGCCAAACAGCACCCCTTAAAGAAAAAAATTTAGGCGAGCATAATTTTAAAGCTATAAACTTACCGTTCCACATAGGAAAATGTCTCAATATTATTGCTCTTTATAAGAGAGTTCTATCAAGAAAGTGCCTCTATTCACAGCAAATAAACGCCTAAAATAAAAAGAAGTAAACTATACTATAAGCACTTTCATTTTTGCATTTTTTTATTTTATTTCTCCTTTAAAGATAATTTTTCTTCGTACAACGCAATGTGTTAATAAAACAATCTCCTCTTTAATGACTTTATCCCCAAAAAGCTTCTTCTAAAGGTCTAGAAAAAATAAAAAGAGCAGGTTAAATTTCCTCATGCCTCCAAGTCTTCTTGCCCCTCTTTTCAACTCTATTCGAACCCTTTCTGGTGTTACACCTAAAGTTTATAGCTTACTAACAAAACTTTTAAATGTTAATCCCACACAACGTGACGCAACCCTTATTGATCTTCTTCAATTAATGCCCCATTCCGTTATAGACCGCAGAATGCGTCCCAGCATTGCTTGTACCAAAGAAGGAGAAACTGTTACGCTCGAAATTGTTATTGATCAACACCAACCACCCCCCCGTGGTCATAACAAAATTCCCTATCGTGTTATCGCCCATGATCAAACAGGAAAAATAAATTTAGTCTTTTTTCATGCTCACCCTCTTTGGCTCAAAAAACAACTCCCCGAAGGAAAAAAAGTCATTGTATCAGGAAAAGTTGAATGGTTTAATGGGCAACTTTCAATGGCGCATCCCGACCATATTGCCCCAAGCGAACAATCAAATCAGATTCCTCTTGTCGAACCTGTTTATCCCTCTACCGCCGGATTAGCTGCAAAGACACTAAGACGTGCCATACAAAACGCTCTTAATTCTGTTCCTCTCCTCCCAGAATGGATAGACGAAAATGTTAAAAAGCAGCAAAATTTTTCTTCCTTTTCTATTGCTTTGCGCCGTATCCATACCCCCATTAATCCCGATGATCTCTCCTTAGAAAGTAGCGCACGCAAACGTCTTGCCTATGATGAACTGCTCGCTTGTCAATTGGCGCTAGGCCTTGTACGTTTGAAAACCAAATCTCTTGTTGGGACTTCTCGATCTTCAACAGGAATTTATACGAAAAAATTGCTCAATGTTCTCCCCTTTCAACTCACAACCGGACAAATAAAAGCAGTAGAAGATATCGCCAATGATCTTGCTTCACCAGAACCGATGCTACGACTGCTCCAAGGCGATGTAGGCGCAGGAAAAACCGTCGTTGCACTGATGGCAATGGCACAAATTGCTGAAAATTCAGGTCAATCAGCTTTAATGGCCCCCACAGAAGTGCTCGCTCGGCAACATTTTGCCACCATTGCCCCTCTTGCCGAAAAGATAGGCTTAAAAACAACGCTTTTAACAGGACGAGAAAAAGGAAAGGTGCGAACCAATATCTTGAATGATATTTTATCAGGTCAAGTTTCTATTGTCATCGGAACCCACGCTCTTATACAAAACAGCGTTACTTATAACAATCTTGCCTTAACCATTATCGATGAACAACACCGTTTTGGTGTGCACCAACGTATTGCTCTTACAGAAAAAGGCAATAAGCCTGATATGCTGGTCATGACCGCTACGCCCATTCCTCGCACTCTTGTTTTAACAGCTTTTGGGGATATGGATATCTCTAAAATTACAGAAAAACCAATGGGACGACAACCCATTACAACAGCAATGCTTTCTTTGAAACGTATCCATGAGCTTGTAAAGCGAATCGCAGTTGCCTTAGAAAAAGGAGAAAAACTCTATTGGATTTGTCCTTTAGTAGAGGAATCGACAGCGCTTGATCTTACTTCAATTGAAAACCGCTTTGCATTTCTCCATGAGCGCTTTGGAGCGCGCGTTGGGATGATTCATGGCAAAATGTCTACAGCAGAAAAAGAAGCCGCTATGGCTTCTTTTAAATGCGGAAATACACGTATTTTAGTTGCAACCACCGTCATTGAAGTGGGCGTGGATATCCCAGACGCTTCGATTATTATCATCGAACACGCAGAACATTTTGGCCTTTCACAATTGCACCAATTGCGTGGACGTGTAGGACGAGGCGATAAAAAATCTTCCTGCATTTTACTCTATAAAGAACCACTAACCAAAACAGCAGCAACACGTCTGAATATTATTCGTCATACAGAAGACGGTTTTGAAATCGCTGAAGCAGATTGGCGCTTGCGAGGTGAAGGAGAACTTCTGGGAACAAAACAATCTGGCGTTCCTGAATTTCATATAGCAAATCTTGCCGTTCACAGCGATCTTTTATCCATAGCAAGAAAAGATGCACGCCTCTTTTTACAACGCGATCCTCATCTTTCCTCTGAGCAAGGACAAGCCTTACAGTTGCTTCTTTATCTTTTCGGACACAACGACGCTGCACGCCTCTTACGAGCAGGATAACTCTAGAAAAAGCATTTGATAAACAATAAAAATACTTGCCCTATGCAAATAGGCTATTCTTTCTTGGTATCACTCATAAATGATCTAACACAATCCCTACACCATTATGCTTCATAAAAGAACAATAAACCAACAGAAGCACTTTTTCTCCCAATCTGAATCACCCTTGCATTAAAAGTGGAGAAGCATTTTGCGTTCTTGTTACTCTTATATTCACACAGCCGATCTATTTTTTGATAGGTAAGAAAAAAAATTTATTCTGTCATCAAGAATTTGGAATGAAAAATCCTGTCTTGGTATTCTCATTCAACAAAGAAAAAAGGAAATAAATTATCATTATAAATCAATTTATTATACTTGATTATTTTTCAAAAGATCAAAAATACATAATCTATTTTCATTCAACCGTAACTGATTTTGCTAAATTACGCGGTTGGTCAACATCTGTTCCTAATAAAACAGCCGTATGATAAGCAATTAACTGAATGGGGAGAGCATAAATAATAGGAGCAATAAATTCTGGAACATCTGGCAAAGTAATCGTTGATAAAGTTTTCAGACAAGCTATTTCTGCGCCTTTTTTATCGGTTATTAAAATAATACGACCATTGCGCGCTACCACTTCTTGCATATTAGAAAAAGTCTTTTCAAACCATCGATCATAAGGAGCCACGACAATAACGGGTATTGTCTCATCTACCAATGCAATTGGTCCATGCTTCAACTCACCGGCAGCATAACCTTCAGCATGAATATAAGAAAGCTCTTTCAGTTTAAGAGCGCCCTCCAAAGCAATAGGATAAGAAGTTCCACGTCCCAGATAAAGAACACTTTTTTCATTCACTAAATCACGACAAATAGATTCAATCTTGCCTTCTAATTTTAAGACCGCATTTAAAATACGGGGAATTTCTGCCAACTGCCTAACCAATTGCTGTTCCATTTGAACCGTAAGATAACCACGTTGTTTAGCAGCGCTAAGTGCTAATGAAGCAAGTGTTGCCAATTGACAGGTAAAAGCTTTTGTTGAAGCAACACCAATTTCTGGTCCGGCAAGTGTTGGGAGAATAAAATCAGCTTCCCTTGCCATTGTTGATTGCTCAACATTCACAATTGTTGCTGTTTTCACACCCCGCTCACGACAATAACGCAAGGAAGCCAATGTATCTGCTGTTTCACCAGATTGAGAAACAAACAATGATAATGCATCAGACGTTATAGGAGGTTCACGATAACGAAATTCGGAAGCAACATCATTATCAACACTTAAAGCGGCAAATTTCTCAAACCAATAGCGTGCAACTAAGGTTGAATAATAAGCCGTACCACAACTTGCAAAAAGGAGACGATGAATATTTTTCCAATCAATCAAATTTTCAAAGGAGCGAACGGTATAATTTCCAAGATCAAGATAATGCGCCAAATTATGAGAAATCACTTCAGGTTGTTCAAACATTTCCTTATGCATAAAATGACGATGATTACCCTTAGAAATTAATAATGCTCCTTCAAGTAATGTTTTTACAGGACGTTTTACCGGTTGATTGTCTCCATCATAAATTGTGACACCTTCCCTTGTGAGAACAGCCCAATCTCCATCTGCCAAATAGCTAATATGATCAACGAATGGTGCTAAAGCAATGGCATCTGACCCTACAAAAAATTCATCTTTTCCATAACCAATTGCCAAGGGTGGACCAGAACAAGCCGCAATCATAAGGTTATCTTCACCTTCGAAAATAAGAGCAAGTGCAAAAGCTCCTTGCAACCGTTTCCAACTTTTACGCACGGCTTCTTGCGGAGAAAGACCACTTTTTAATGCACGCGTTATTAAATGCGCAATAATTTCCGTATCCGTCTCTGTTTCAAAGATATAACCATCTTCGATGAGTTCCTTTTGCAATTCTACAAAATTTTCAATAATACCATTATGAACAACCGCAAGCTTTTCAGTCACATGAGGGTGCGCATTGCGTTCAACAGCCACGCCATGCGTCGCCCAACGGGTATGGCCAATCCCTAAATTTCCCTCCAGAGGTGTTTTTTTTAATTTTTCTTCTAAATGAACAAGCTTCCCCTCAGCACGCACACGATAAAGATGCCCATTATGAACTGTTGCCACTCCAGATGAATCATAGCCTCTATATTCAAGACGTTTTAACCCCTCAACCAAAGAGGACGTAACACATCTCTTTCCAAGAATTCCAATAATTCCACACATTAAAAAGCTCCAACTCACATCTTTAAGATTTAAATCTCATAAAACAATCCAACAGCCTTTATCTAAAACGATAAATAATAAAATAATTCAAACATGGTATCCGGCAATCTTTAAGAATAAATCTCCTATCCATCGTTAGATCGGCATAAAACAAAGGAATAAACTGAAAATGATCATTTTTTATGTTTGTTTTCTGTCGAGTTATTCTCTAACAAGCGTGCTCGAAATTTTGTTGCATAGCCCTCTTTTGTAACCTGTCGTGCACGCCCAAAAGCCATACTGTTCATAGGAATATTTTCAGTAATCACACTGCCTGAAGCAATATAAGAGCCATCCCCTATCACCAATGGGGAAACAAGTGCCGTATTAGACCCAACAAAAGCATGATCACCAATCATGGTTTTGTATTTGTTAAATCCATCATAATTACACGTAATCGTACCGGCTCCAATATTGGTATGTGCTCCAATTTCGGCATCACCAATATAACTTAAATGATTGATTTTAGAAGATTCTCCTACCTTAGCCTGTTTGACTTCACAAAAATTTCCAACCTTTACGGATTTTGCCAACTCTGTTCCAGGACGCAAACGTGCATAGGGACCAATCTGCGCATCCCGACCAACCACAGCACCTTCTAGATAACTAAATGCATGAATAACAGCATCAGATTGTACTTTTACACCTAATCCAAAATAAACATTTGGTTCTATCACCACACCTGGTTCAATTTCCGTATCATAAGAAAAATAGACTGTTTCTGGTTTTAAGAGTGTAACACCCGATAACATTAAATCGCGCGCTTTACGTTTTTGCCACAAAGAATCAGCCCTTGATAGCTCAAGACAGTTATTAATTCCCACAATATTTTCAAAAGGGACTTCAACAACACGCACATCCAATCCTTCACGCGAAGCAAGAGAAGCAACATCTGTTAAGTAATATTCTTTTTTCATATTATCATTACCAACCTTCTCTAAAAGAGAAAGTGCATATTTCCCCCGCATGGCGAGTATTCCCCCATTACAAAAAGAAATCTTTTTTTCCTCATCATTCGCGTCTTTTTCTTCTACAATTGCGATCAATTGATCATTTTTCTCAAGAAGGCGCCCATAACCTGTTGGATCTTGAGTATGAAAACCTGCAAAAACAACATCGGCTCCATCAGCAAGCTGTGCACGCATTTGATGCAATGACTCTTGTTGAATGAGAGGTGTATCCCCAAAAACAATGAGAACATCATCCGCCTCCTTTTGCAAAGCTAAACGAGCCGATAAAACAGCATGCGCCGTTCCTAAACGCTCTTTTTGTTCAAAAATCATCACGTCTTTTACAAATGAGCGAACAACATGTGTAACCTCTTGAGCACCACATCCCACAACAACAGCCAATTGTGAAGAGCCTGCCAATTCTATTTGTTTTAGAACGTGGCATATAAGAGGCAATCCAGCAATTTTATGAAGCACCTTCGGCAGAGGCGATTTCATACGCGTCCCCTCACCTGCAGCAAGAACAATAGAAAAACAACTTCTAACCATAAAAACACACAAGACTAACGAGAAAATCCAAAAAAGTTCATAATATCGTGCCAACGAATATCTTCAACATAACTCAATGAAGGATAATGTTCTAAAAGCCAAAATGAAAGATCCTGCATAGAGCCTGTTAAAAATAAAATCCCTGTAAGAATAAGAAAAACACCAATAATTTTTTCAACCTTTCCTAAATGAATACGAAAAGCTGCTAAAAACCGCATAAAACGACTGGAAAATAAAGCTGCCAACACAAAAGGGACAGCAAGGCCTAACGCATAAACTGCTAAGAGAATAGCTCCCTCACCCACAGTTTCTTTTGTTCCAGCAAGTGTTATAATAGGCCCTAAAATGGGACCAATACACGGTGTCCAACCAAAGGCAAAAGCTAAACCAATAACATAAGCTCCTAAAGGGCCAGCAGGTGTTTTACTCGTCTGAAAACGCGCTTCACGAAATAAAAAAGAAATCTTGAAAAACCCTAAAAAATTTAAACCAAAAATAATAATGATAATTCCAGCAGCAAGGGCAAACCAATCACGATAATAGCCGATAAACTTTCCAATGGTACTTGCACTGGCCCCTAAAGCAACAAAAACAGTGGTAAATCCGAGAACAAAGGCAATAACAGAAGACAATAAAGCCCACCGTATAAAGACTTTCTCACCACGCTTTTCTGAACGAAAGTCATCAATACCAATCCCTGCCATATAGCATAAATAAGGAGGAACTAATGGTAAAACACATGGCGATAGAAAAGAGAGTGCTCCAGCAAAAAACACACCAACTGTTGAAATTTCAATCAAAACGCACACACCCCATCTTTCATTCACGGTTTAGTCCCATGAACAACGATCAATCTATATCTTCATCAATTCGTTGCATATTTTGTTCATTTGCCACCACACTTATATCTTCATCATGACCAGAAACGATAGAAAAAACCTTTTGATAAATTTTATCTTTATTTTTAGCAATTGCAATATACTCTCCTTCTGCTAACACGAGTGAAACATAAGCACCAACTGTTTCATAAACAATATCACCAGAATCATTGGCAAGAGACCAACTTGTATCTGCAAGCGCTTCCCCTCCTTCTTGTCGTACCAGCTTTAAAACAATCTGAGCCGCCTGATGTTCAAGGGTCACTTCTGTCATTTTACCGGCCTCCACTTGAATATCTGAACGCGCGGCCGCGTTAATGGAACCATAATGGGAAACAACATGGTAGCGGCCAGCTTTTAAACGCACAATAGATTGAGGCTTAACATTTGATAAAATGACTCCCGTATCATCATTTTCTTTTTCATCCTCATAGATTGTGAAACGGAGTTCCTTTTCATTGATGATACCATTGAGCAGTGTCGCATTTAAAATAAGACCACCAGCCTCAAGGTAAAAGTTTTTCACAAGAGTTTGCCCACTTTCTAGATGAACTTGGCGCACAGCACTCATATGACCAAATGAGACATGAACAAGATAACTTCCTGGCTCTAAATCAAAACGCGCACTTCCCCCTTTATCGCTTGCCACTAATGGTAATTTATTATCAATTCCTAGAATAGGGGCATAAACCCGCCAGACAAGTCCTTTCTCAATATCTTGACTGCTATTTGTTAATCGAGCATTCAAAATGAGTTGTGCCTGAGAGGCTAAATTCTCTTTTTCCTGCTCTTTTGACTTTATAATAAAACTCCGTGATTGTCCCTCCTGCTGATCTTGCCCTTCTTCACAAAAAGCACAGTGGCTCCAGATCAATACCGTAAGCACCACGCATAACCGTATACATTGATGCATTATTTTTACAAGATTAGCCATTTTTACATTGTTAACCAACATGATATTTTTTTCAAGAAACAATATCACACGCCCCACTCTCAAATTGAAAAACTTACACCACAACCACACGATGAAACAGCATTGGGATTATGGATTTGAAAAGACTGTTCCATAAGATCATCAACAAAATCAATCTCGGCTCCTTCCATGAAAGGAAGAGAGAGTGAATCAATAAGCACAGTTGCTCCATCTTTTTTGAGAACAAGATCATCTTTACACATTTCAGAAACCAAGTCATATTTATAAGAAAAACCAGAACACCCACCGCCTTCAACAGAAATACGTAATGCGATTTTATCAGGTTCACGCAAAAGTATCTGTACAATTTGCTTAGCAGCAGCATCTGAAATTTTCACATTCATTTTATATATCCTTGCATTAAACCATCAAGAAAGAGTATCCCATTATTATAACTTATAAAGAGAAGTTTATTCATCATAAACCGCCCTCAATTTTAAGATGATAATGGACAGCTTGCAATGGATATAGGCATGATCAACTTCAATTACCAATCTCGAGCCGTCTATAGTGCTCATCCGCAAACAAGCCGTGGCCGATTATTTGATGAAACGATGGGCTCTACACGCACACCTTTTCAACGAGATAGAGATCGCATTATCCATTCTAATGCATTTCGACGTCTGAAACATAAAACGCAAGTGTTTATTGCTGATGAAAGCGACCATTATCGTACCCGCCTCACCCATTCCATAGAGGTGTCTCAAATTGCACGAACATTAGCCCGTGCCTTGTATCTTGATGAAGATCTCGCCGAAGCCATCGCCCTTGTTCACGACTTTGGGCACACGCCCTTTGGCCATGCAGGAGAAGAAGCACTTAATGAAGCCATGGCTCATTATGGCGGCTTTGACCATAATGCACAAGCCTTGCGCATTGTTACAAAACTAGAACAGCGCTATGCAAATTTTGATGGCCTCAACCTTACATGGGAAACCCTCGAAGGGCTTGTAAAGCATAACGGTCCCCTTTTAGGTCCTTATGCAAAAAATAAAGAGGTTCCGAGCGATATTTTACAATACAATGCAAAGCAAGATCTTGCACTCAATTGTTTTGCAGGACTAGAAGCACAATGTGCTGCGATTGCAGATGATATCGCATATAATGCACATGATATTGATGATGGTTTACGGTCACAATTTTTAACACTCGATCAATTTGAACACGTCTCACTAACAGCAGCAATCTTAAAAGAGATAACAGATGAGCATCCCCACCTCGACCAAGCACGACGCGGTTATACACTTGTACGAAGACAAATAACAACCATGGTTGAAGATGTTATCAAACAATCCCACGAAAACTTAGCACGCATCAAACCAACCAGCATAAATGATATTCACCAAGCAAAACAAACCATTGTTACCTTTTCACCGTCAATGACTGTTTACGAAAAAGAGCTAAAAAACTTTTTATTTAAAAATCTTTATTACCATGAACAAGTTCTTAGCCGTCGCAATGCAGCAAAATGCATTGTACAAAAATTATTCAATTGTTATTATGAAAATCCAGATACAATGCCTGAAAGTTGGTGCAAAAAAGCAGTGAACTTAAAAAATCAAGCGTTAGCACGTCTGATTGCTGATTTTCTTTCAGGCATGACTGATCACTATGCTCTACGTGAATATCATCGTTTATTTGACCATACAGATCATTTCGTTTAATGGCTTTTGGAATCATCATGGAAGCTCAATATGAATATCTTTAAAAACTTCGAAAAAAAAATTAAAAGATCAATTGAATTATCTGATATAAAAGGAAAAAATGGAGAGGATCTAGATTTATCAAAAATCACCGTTGATCCCCCACGCGATTCCTCCCATGGTCATTTATCAACCAATGCTGCTATGGTGCTTGCAAAATCTATTGGGCTCAGCCCCCGTGCCCTTGCAGATAAAATCATAGAACTGCTTAAAAATGATTCCTCCATCGAAAACATTGATGTTGCTGGTCCTGGTTTTATCAACATCAAGCTTACAAAATTATTTTGGCAAGATGCTATAAAATCTATGCTTGAATTAGGCCCTTCTTATGGTCGTATCCCAATGGGACAAGGAAAACGCATCAATGTTGAATATGTCTCAGCAAATCCAACAGGCCCCATGCATGTCGGACACTGTCGCGGCGCCGTTGTTGGAGATGTTCTCTCCAATTTGCTAAAATTTACGGGCTATAACATTACGAAAGAATATTATATCAATGATGCTGGTCAACAAATCGAAGTCCTCGCTTACTCCGTACTGTTGCGCTATCGTGAAGCTCTTGGACAAAAAATTAATGAAATTCCAGAGGGACTCTATCCTGGAGAATACTTGATACCGTTGGGTCAATCGCTGGCTCAAGAATTTGGTGACCAACTCCTCATCATGGATAAAGATGAAGCCTTATCCATCGTGAAAGAACGGGCGATTGATGCAATGATGTCCATGATTCGCGAGGATTTGGCTGCCCTTAATATTTATCATGATATCTTTTTCTCTGAGCGAATGCTTTACGCAGATAATGCCCGCGCTATTCGTAATACCATTAACGATCTCACTTTAAATGGTTATATTTACAAAGGAAAACTCCCCCCTCCCAAAGGACAAAATATAGAAGATTGGGAACCAAGCGAGCAAACTTTGTTTCGTTCAACAAATGTTGGTGATGATCAAGACCGTGTTTTGGTCAAATCTGATGGTTCTTATACTTATTTTGCTGCTGATGTTGCTTATTTTCGGGATAAATTTAATCGTCATTTTGATGAAATGATTTATATTCTAGGCGCAGACCATGCAGGCTATGTAAAACGGCTAGAAGCCATGGCAAAAGCAATTTCTGGAGATAATGCTAAGTTAAGTGTTTTCTTATGTCAATTGGTAAAACTCTTTCGCAATGGTCAACCTGTACGCATGTCCAAAAGAGCAGGATCATTTGTCACTCTAAGAGACGTTGTCGAGGAAGTTGGTCGTGATCCAGTGCGTTTTATGATGTTATACCGCAAATGTGAAGCACCTCTTGATTTTGATTTTGCAAAAGTAACTGAACAATCAAAAGATAACCCCATTTTTTACGTACAATATGCAAATGCACGTTGTCATTCAGTCTTTCGTCAAGCACAAGAAGTGCTTCATATTAAAAGTTTTTCAAATGACATCTTGATCACTCATCTTCATCGACTAATCGATGACAATGAAATATTCTTAATACGCAAACTTTCTGAATATCCGCGTATCATTGAACAAGCCGTCGTTCATAAAGAACCCCATCGATTAGCGTTTTACCTGTATGATCTTGCTTCTTGCTTTCACACCCATTGGAATAAAGGAAGTGAAAATCTCAATTTACGCTTTATTCAGCCTCATGATAAAGAGTTATCCTTTGCAAGATTGGGATTAATACAAGCCGTTATTAATATTTTATCATCAGGACTTAACATCATAGGAGTCGCAGCCCCAATAGAAATGCGTTGAAAAAGTTCTATAAATACATACAATAGGTACTTTATTGATAAACTTTTTCATGTATCCTTGCATGAGAGGGGGAAAATTTGTAATTTTAATATAACAAATCAAAATTAACCATTGATTGCAGGTTAAGTGCAAATCATTATGTGAGAAAAGCTATGAGCGATAACGATCGCAAAAATCCGCATGAAACAAAACAAGATCATGAATACCATGATCCTTTAGAAAGACTTACGCGCATTTTTAATCCGACCAAACAAAGCGGAGAGCAAAATGAGCACTCCTTTTTACACACAAATCGTTCAACATCTCATTCCAAAACATCATCCCCCAGCCCCTCCTCCCATGATGATTTTGATTTGTCTTTTCTAGAAGAAGAACTCGAAAATAATTTAACACATGACCTACCGTTTGATGATCAAAAAAAACAATGGAACTCGCATGCAACCAGCAATGCAACAGCCTCAGATATTGCACAAACTGGTTCTTTCAACCATTCAAAACAAAATAATTTATCTGTAGAGAAATATTCTTCACCAACCAGTCATGATGAAGAACAAATTTTAGACGCGCTTTCTCCATTACCGATCCAAAAGAATCAATCACCTCAACAGGAAAAGACAACAACAAGTGCTAACCCTTTTTTTGAAAAACGTAATTTTATCTCACAATCAGAATCAGAAAATTTCTTTTTTGATGAATCTGAAAGACGCGAAAATAAGAGAGAAGAAACAGAAGCTGTTGAACGAGCCAATCGTTTTTCACAAACAATTTCACAACAGCCTGAGACTGCGAATACACAAAAAACTTATGATGACAATCAAAGCTTCTATGATACCTCTATAAACCATCCCTATAAAATTTCAGTGGATCAAGAAAATTGGAGTCCAAAAGATCATACGCCCAAAGATCATATGGATGTCTCCTCTTTTCGAGAAGAAAGTGAGTTTTTCTCATCTTCTAACCTAGTGTTAGAGAGACAAAACACGGAAAGAAATCAAACAACAAGTGATTACTCTTCTCCCTTGGATTCACCAGATGTTAACAGACAATCTTCTTTAAAGGGACCTTCACAAGAAGATCATACAACCAATTACCCCTATTTTCTTGAAGAAAGTCCCTCACAACAAAAAACGTATAACGAAGAAATTTCAAGATATAATGAGGCTCAAACCCAATACACCAATAAGGCTGAAAATGTCTCTAACCCAAGCAGAGAAGTTTCACATAGCCAAAATAATTTAGAGGCGTTTCTTTCATCATCAGAATCTCTTAATATAAAACAAAACAATAGCTTTTTTGCCCATAACTATACACACAGAAATACTCCTCCGCCCAATGTTGATACTTATAAATTTTCAGAAGAAATCGTAGAAAAAACTGGTCCTATTATGGTTCCAGAGGTCCCGTATGAAGCCCCCGAATATGATATACCAACAGGTGGTCTGGAAGAAGAATTTGCGGATGTACTCAATGTAGGAAATGTTCCAAAAGATAATTTTTCTCAAAAACAACAGAAAAATGAATCTTTTAATGAAATTTTTCATCAAACTATGCAGAGTTCAAAAGAAGGGGTTTATATAAACTCTAAAGAACAGAATGCTGACTATTTTTCTGCTGCCAATATGGAATATAATTTTCCCTCTTTGAGTGAGAATTCACCCTACACAAGCTCAGATGAAATCCCCACGCATCCCCCAGCCCCTCCTCCCTTTAAAAGTTCTATTTTGGGTAAAACTTTCATCAAAGGTATTTTTCTTCTTATTTTAATAGCCGTTGGGTTTGCTGGTTATTCTCATTTTTTTATGCCATCACAGAAAAATGATGAAATGGTCATTATCCACGCTGATAATACACCTTTTAAATTCAAACCAGAAACAACTGAAACAAAAAATGATATTGCCCATAATTTAGATGTCTATAAACAAACAACTGGACAAAATGAGAAACAAGAAAATACACAACAATTTCTTATTGATAACTCTGAAAAACCTGAAAATTTAGAGGGATTCAGTCCAGAAGAATCTTCAAATATTTCATCATCTTCTTCAACTAAATCTGATGTTGAAGATGCCGTTACACAGGCCATTAATCATACTATTCCAACGCGAGAAGTACAAACCGTTATTGTCAATCAAGATGGTACAGTGACACTTGCTCCCATGCATCAAACAGAGAATAAACCTGCTGCTCAATCTGCAGAAACCATTGATCAAATTTCTGATAAGTTTCAAGAATCGTCTATTATTTCGTCCCATGATTCCGATAGAAATGACCAAGAAAGTGATCTCAAAAATAATATTGATAAAATAATCGCTGCAAATAATTCTAATGCGAGTCTTGAAGAAAAATTTATTCCAATTCCTTCTCATGCAGAGAGAAATGTAAATGTCGAAACGCATGCCGCGTCTCGCCCCACATCACCAAACAAAGTTGCACCACAAAATTCAGAGGGTTATTATGTGCAACTTGCCTCTCAACCAACGCATGAGTTAGCTAGAGACTCTTTGAAAAATATGAAATCCAAATTTGGATTTCTTATCGGTACCCGTCCTTTAAATATCCAACCGGCTTTTATACCAGGAAAAGGAACTTATTACCGCGTTCGTATTCAAACACAGGACCGTAATGAAGCTATAAGTCTTTGTGAAACCATTAAAAATTCTGGTGGAAATTGCTTCATCACACGTTAAACGAATAATGCAACGGTTGTTCAAACCGTTGCATTATTTATTTCGAGGCCATTTATTTCAATAGCATTTAATGGTTTATCAAAAACTTTAGAAATTAAAATCGTTTCAATCTTTTTCACTTATATATATTTACGCTGATTTTATTTTCTAATCTACGTCGATTTTCGCCTTATCTAAAAGATTATGTTTACAAAAAAATTACTGTGTACTCTTATAGGTATAAGGTACAGGAGGGGTTGAATTTAAATCTTTTTGGGGCGTTGTCATACTCTGGCTTGTTTCTGGAGTATGACGTGGACTATGTTTAGGAGATTTTGCAAAAAAAGATCCTAAAAAACCAAAAATAAACCAGATAATAACGAGCGCAAGAAGAATAGCAAAAATACCCTTAGCGATTGAAACGCGCTGTTCATGATCTTTTCTTTCTGCAGCTAGATGTTCTTCATATGTGTGATAATTTTTATCAATCATAGTGGATTCCTTTTCTCGATTCCCTTACCTTTAAATTTCTAGAAAATATGCATATATGAAATTATTCAGATAGTTATTTTGAGAAAACGATAATTATAAATAAAAGTTCCAGTTTACTTCATAACACTGAGAAAAAGAGGCAAAAATAGAATTAAAATATCTATTATAGCCTTTGAATTCTATAATAAAACATTGACATAAAGGTTTTGCTAATAATAAAGTTGTGATCAAAGTATTTCATTATTTYTTATTAATAAAATTAAAACATTCTCAAAAGGTTTTTCTTATGAAATCTCCCGTATCGTCACTTCCCTTAAAAATAGAAAAGCACCCATTACCTCTGTCAGAAGAAAAACGTGAAGAAATTCTAAAAAATCCCGGTTTTGGTCAATTTTTTACAGACCATATGTGTACTATTCAATGGACTAAAGACAAAGGCTGGCATAACGCTGTTATTTCTCAATACAAAGCTTTAGAAATTAATCCTGCAAGTACCGTTTTGCATTACGGACAGGAAATTTTTGAGGGTTTAAAAGCATATCGTGCACAAGATGGACGCATCTTGCTCTTTCGTCCTGATGCCAATGCACAACGGTTTATAGAGTCAGCAAAACGGTTAGCCATGCCAGAATTACCAATAGATATTTTTCTGGATGCCGTTCATCAATTAGTAAAAGTTGATCAAAAATGGGTTTCTGTTCATCCCAATGCTAGCCTTTATATCCGTCCATTTCTGTTTGGCAATGAAAACTTTTTGGGAGTTCGCCCCTCTCAAGAATATCTTTTTTGTATCATAGCCTCTCCAGTTGAATCCTATTTCAAAGGAGAAGAAAAACCTGTTAACGTTTGGATTGAAACAGAGTATAGCCGCGCTGGTCCAGGAGGGACAGGGGCTGCCAAATGTGGTGGAAACTATGCAGCCAGCTTACTTGCACAAAAAAGTGCAATTGAAAACAATTGTAGCCAAGTGCTCTTCCTTGATATGATTGAACGTAAATGGATTGAAGAACTTGGCGGGATGAATGTCTGCTTTATTATGGACAATAATACACTCGTAACCCCTCCCCTTAATGGAACTATCCTTCCAGGAATAACACGTCATTCAATTTTACAGTTGGCAAAACAAATGGGATTAACGATAGAAGAGCGTCCTTATTCTTTTGCAGCGCTGCAAGAAGATGCAAAGAGTAGACATCTTAAAGAAGTCTTTGCTTGTGGTACAGCTGCCGTTGTCACATCAATCGGCCGTTTTAGATATAAAGGTGGAGAGTTTATTATCGGAAATGAAACAATTGGAGAAGTCACAAAGCAACTTCGGACACAATTGGTTGATCTTCAAAAAGGAAATATAGAAGATAAAAATGGCTGGGTGCATTCTGTCCAGCTCTCATAATAAAACGATATTCTCACATCTATAAACGCTTCCATGAATAATTACCTTCATGGAAGCATATTCAGTAAAAAAACCCTATTTTTAGGGCTGACAAAAAAGAGGTCATTAATCAAATTTTGAATGATCTCTATGTTGTGCTTTAATATTACGAACTGTACCTGTATGGGAGCGCATTACAAGAGTTTCCGTTTGAATGTAGCGAGGCGTGAATTTAACACCAGAAAGCATATTACCATCTGTAACCCCTGTTGCTGAGAACAAAACGTCACCCTTTGCCATTTCTTCCATTGTATAAACCTTATTTGGATCACTAATCCCCATTTTGGCAGCGCGAGCAATTTTCTCTTCTGTATCAAGCAGCAAACGGCCTTGCATCTGTCCTCCAATGCAGCGCAAAGCAGCAGACGCTAAAACACCCTCTGGAGCTCCACCAATCCCCATATAAAGATCAATACTTGTTTCTTCTGGATTAGTTGTATCAATAACAGCAGCAACATCTCCATCACCAATCAAGCGAATTGATGCCCCTGTCGCTCGCACTTGATCAATCAATTTTTCATGACGAGGTCTCTCCATAATACAAACAGTAATCTGATTAACAGCCACTCCTTTAGCCTTTGCAAGAGCATGAATATTATCGGCGGGATGAGCGTCTATATCGACCACTCCCTTTGGATAACCAGGACCAATAGCAATTTTGTTCATATAAACATCAGGAGCATAAAGGAGGTTACCCTTTTCAGCAATTGCCACCACCGCCAAAGAATTGGCAAGATTTTTAGCACAAAGTGTTGTTCCTTCCAGTGGATCAAGTGCAATATCAATCGCCACTCCATTTTGAAGACCTACTTTTTCTCCAATATAGAGCATAGGTGCTTCATCCCGCTCACCTTCACCAATCACCACGGTACCCTCAATCGGCAATCGATTAAGTTCCCGCCGCATCGCATCTACAGCAGCTTGATCCGCAGCCTTTTCATCGCCACGTCCACGCCAGCGTGCAGCAGCAACAGCAGCACGTTCAGTGACACGAACCAATTCAAGTGTCAAAATACGATCAAGTTCATTTAAAATCTTCTGAGTTGTGGGCATATGAAAAAATCCTACCGTATGAATTCCAGAAAAAAATGTGAGTCCTTATTAAGCTCTAAGAATAAAGCTTTTGGCAAAGATGAAAGCTTTCCACAAGAGATAAAAGTATCCAAGCTTGCCTTATCAAGATAAGTTATCAACTCTCTGCCATACGTTCAATACGAATAAATTGAGATTTTGCAACAAGATGTCCATCTTTTTCAATCTCTGAAAGTGCCTGTCTTACATTCACTTCTGTTGTTTCATGCGTGATTAAAATAATCGTTTTTTCAATCTGATTTTCTACAAAAGGTCTTTGAACAATGGACTCTAATGAAATGTGATTATCAGCCATATGCCTTGCAACCGCGGCAAAAACACCTGCACGATCATGAACATTTAAACGAATAAAATAACCACCTGCATGATGTGAAATGCGTGCTTTTTTATGAGGAGAAAGTTCTAATGCTGGACGTCTTAAAACAGGAGCATAGTGAAAATTAGAGTGTGCTTTTGCTATATCAGCCAAATCACCAATGACGGCTGATGCTGTTGCCGTTCCTCCAGCACCGGGACCAGAAAACAGTAATTCACCTAATAAATCACTTTGAATAGAAAGAGCATTGGTTACACCATTGATTTGTGCAATCATTGAAGATGTTGGGACCATTGTTGGATGAACGCGTTGCTCTATTCCAGAATCCGTTTTTAATGCAACCCCTAAAAGCTTAATTCGATATCCCAATTCATCAGCCGCTCGGATATCAATCTGTGAAATATTATGAATTCCTTCAACATAAACATCATCTAATGAAACAGCGGTTCCAAATGCTAAGCTTGTCAACAAAGCTAATTTATGAGCCGTATCATTTCCCTCAATATCAAAAGTTGGATCTGCTTCAGCATAACCAAGTCTCTGCGCATCTGCTAAACAATCTTTAAATGATAGGCCTTCCGTAAACATACGTGTTAATATATAGTTACAGGTTCCATTGAGAATACCATAAATCCGCGATATGTGATTACTGACAAGTGATTCTCTCATCGCTTTAATCACAGGGATTCCCCCTGCGACAGCTGCTTCAAAATGAAGAAAAACACCTTTTTGCTCTGCAATTATAGCCAGCTCTACTCCATGTCGAGCAAGAAGAGCTTTATTGGCCGTCACAACATGATGCCCTGCCTCAAGCGCTCTCTTAACCGCGGTATACACAATATCCAATTCACCACCAATCAACTCGACAAAAACGTCAATCTCATCAGAGACAGCCATCTCTACAGGTGAATCAAACCATCTTATACCACTCAGATCAATTCCACGATTACGGCCTTTATCGCGCGCACTAACAGCAACAACTTTGATGGATCGTCCACATTGACAAGCTAAACTATTCGCTTTTTCACATAGAGCTTGAACAACTGAGGTACCAACCGTACCAAGTCCCGCAACGCCAACTTTTAAAGCCTCTGCCATTATCTAACCACTGATCCTTAATCTTTATTGAAAAATCGTTTAAATGATGTGCCGCTCAACACAAAGAATATTGATATCCATCAAGATAAAAGAAATCCCCTGCTCTCTTCATTCTCTTTTTTCTAATAGAATTACCCCCTTTCTAATAGAATTATCCCCGCTTATTCAAGCAAAATTCATAAAAATACAAATATTTGTTTTCTTCAAAGATTTCATAACCTTTATAAAAAATCTAATTCTCAATGAAAATCTGCAAAATTCATAAATGCAAATTACCATAAAAAAATGCCTTGTTTTTTTAAGTAAAAAACTTCTCATAAAAACTAAACTCTATCAACAAAGGATAGAAAAAATCTCTTAAAAAAACAATCAATCACAAGCTAAAGAATATTGAAAACTTGGTAAAAAAACACTCTCTCATATGATACGTAAAAAGAACGGAAAGTATAAAGTATGTTAGTAAATAATACCACATTATTTTTTACCATTATATAGCTTATATATAGCTTAAATTCCCGTTCTTTAATGCAAAGGTCTCAACGCTCTTCTCTATCAAACAGAATTTTACATTAGAGTAAAAAACAAAAACTTATGCGTGTACAGCATAATTTTAAGATATTATAAATATGGAGGATAAATCTGTAAAGTTCGAATATTTTACTTCAACTTATTGTCACTCTTTTGAAAGACTAACGAATTGAAATGACAAGAACCTAAATCAACTCTTTATCTGCTTTTAAGATATTTTATAAAAACTTCCTCAATATCTTTTAGTTTTATATAGACTGTCTTCTTGTGAAATTGAAAGGAATTTCCGGCTTATGCTTCAAGAGAAAACTTTTTTGTGATTCGTACTATTTGCTAACTTTCTTATAAATACAGTTTTCTACTTTATAAATTATACGATTTTACTTTATGATAAGCTCAAATGGTAGACTTCTTATATAAAAGTTCTCTCAAGCAAGTTAAAGAATATTCACATGTGCATGCCTGAGACAAACATGAATAAAATATGCAAAAAATAAACATTTTTAAAATGCTGTTGTGATCATTTTGATCTATGCCTCAAATTGAAAATAAACAAAAAATATCATTCATTAAATACGATGTTCGCAACAAAGCTTTCTATCCATCATGATAACTCTATATTTTTTCTACAAAAAATCTTAGAAAATAAAATGCTCTTAACAAGAAACACTCAAAAATCATTCAATAAAGCACACTTTTTTCAAAAAAAATGCCCCAGAGGGCTTGCGAAGTAAAAAGATCCTCTCTATAAGCCTCATCATTGGTTTGCGCCCATCGTCTAGCGGTTAGGACATCGCCCTTTCACGGCGGAAACAGGGGTTCGATTCCCCTTGGGCGTACCATGTTTCCTTTCTTTCCATATAATATATTCATTTTATTCATATTTTAAAAATGAGGGACTCCCAAATAAAAGTCTGGAAATAGGGTTTTAAAGATATCTTTTCGTGAAAATGGTGTAAGAATCATCCAGTGATTCATTGATTTATTCCATTTCAAGGATTCTTTATTTACTGTGGGATTGATAACAATAAAATAAATTTAGAAAGTTTAGCTCGTTGTGAAATGAATTTATAAGCCATATTCGTGCATATGCTGTTAGTTTTTAAATTAAAATTGGCTACACCTTTATGAATTCCTTTCAACTTCCTAGAACTGAAATTGGCTTTAAAAGCGGCATTTTAGGTGAATTATTTCTCATTATAAGGCTTTTTGTATTACATTAAATTTCTCTATGAAACAAACAGGCTGTAATTTCGAATACGATAAACTTATCAAATAATTAAGTGGAAAATTTTATCATAAAAATGCACCCCCCTATTCCTTAGAGATCTACTTACTATATCGATTAAAAAGATTTTTTATTAATTATACAATAATTATGGGTTTGCAACACATCACTTCTTTACTTCTTTTCAAAAATTAAATTCTTCAATAAAATTTTATACTCTATTGATCATATATTCTAACATTCATATGTGAATGCTCTTTTCCCCTTGTTTTTACTTTTCATTATAAACCTGAAAGTGCTATAAAGTAATATCACTTAAAAGAAAAAGGACTTCTCATGGCAAAGATCAAAGTAGAAAACCCTGTTGTTGAACTCAATGGGGATGAAATGACCCGTATCATCTGGAAATATATCAAAGATAAATTAATTCATCCCTATCTCGACATTGATCTCAAATATTATGATCTTTCCGTCGAAAATCGTGATGCAACCAATGATCAGGTAACGATCGATTCTGCCAATGCTATCAAAAAATATGGGGTTGGTATAAAATGTGCTACCATCACACCTGATGAAGCACGTGTTAAAGAATTTAACCTAAAAAAAATGTGGAAATCACCCAATGGCACCATCCGCAACATTTTAGGAGGCGTCATTTTTCGCGAACCCATTATCTGTAAAAATATCCCTAGCCTTGTTCCTAACTGGACAAAGCCAATTATTATCGGACGTCACGCTTTTGGTGATCAGTATAAGGCAACAGATTTTAAATTTCCGAGCAAAGGAAAATTAAGTATTAAATTTGTCGGTGATGATAATCAAGTTATTGAGTATGAAGTTTTTGATGCCCCAAGCGCAGGGGTTGCCATGGCTATGTATAACCTTGATGAGTCAATTCGTGATTTTGCTCGCGCATCCTTTAATTATGGACTACAGCGAAATGTTCCAGTTTATCTTTCAACAAAAAATACCATTCTAAAAACTTACGATGGTCGTTTTAAAGATATCTTTCAAGAAATATTCGATACAGAATTTAAAGATGAATTTGAAAACCGTAAATTATATTACGAGCATCGTCTCATTGATGATATGGTTGCTTCTTCATTAAAATGGTCAGGTGGATACGTATGGGCATGTAAAAACTATGATGGTGATGTTCAATCCGATATTGTTGCTCAAGGCTTTGGTTCTCTAGGTCTCATGACTTCCGTTCTTATGACACCAGACGGTAAAGTTGTTGAAGCAGAGGCCGCACACGGCACCGTAACACGCCATTACCGTCAGCATCAAAAAGGTGAAGAAACATCAACAAATTCCATTGCCTCTATTTTTGCATGGACACGTGGATTGGCCCATCGCGCCAAACTGGATAACAATGAAAAATTAAAAAACTTTGCCACAACATTGGAAGAAGTTTGTATTAAAACCGTTGAAGAAGGTTTTATGACTAAAGATCTCGCACTTTTGATCGGCCCTAAACAAAAGTGGCTTTCTACAACAGGTTTCCTCGATAAAATTGATGAAAATCTCAAAAAAGCTATGAGCAATTAAGTTATTGCTTAAATTAAAATTCAAAGCTCTGCTTGGAGCTTTGAATTTCTCTTGGCAAATTTAATGAACTATCTTATAAGTGAAAAGAGAATAAATTTTTATTAAATAGCAAAAACAGTGAAAAAACAAAGCTGGTCTGCGCTTTTAGTAGGTAAAAATGGTCTTTGCTTTTTAACGTTTACAGGCGGGGTCTTGTTGCACGCCACGAATGTTTATATTGTTATTACTATTCTACCCTCTCTTATGAATCATATCGGTAGTGAAGTATATTATTCTTGGGTAGCGACTGTCTTCATTACAGCTTCACTCGTAGGGACTTCGCTTGCAACAAAAATATTAGGGAAATTAGGTCCTCGCAACGCTTATGTTATCTCTGGACTTATCTTTACCCTAGGGACTTTTCTGTGCAGCGTTTCTTCATCTATGCCATTATTTTTAATAGGACGCTTTATTCAAGGATTTGGAAGTGGCTCTTTGTTATCCCTATCCTATTCTATGGTACGTATTATTTTCAGTCCATCTTTATGGTCACACGCATTAGGTGTTATTTCTGGAATGTGGGGAATATCAACCTTATTAGGACCAGCAATCGGAGGAATTGCTGTATATTATGGCCTATGGAGAGCATCTTTCTGGATCATTGGCGTATTAGCTATATTTTTCTCACTCATCGCCTTTAAATTTTTACCCCAAAAGAATGAAAATAATATTCCAATATCTCCTCTCCCTTTTCTCCAACTTCTCACACTCACTTTATTAATTTTTATTATTTCTGTTGGGGGTGCTATGGAGTCGACCATGGCAAAAGTCTGCGGGCTCGTTATCGGACTTAGTCTTTTTTTTGTTCTAGCAAAAATCGAATCATCGTCCCTTCATCCTATGCTGCCACACAAAACCTTTGCTCTTTCTTCTGAAATTTCCCCTGTTTACGCATTGATACTTGTTATGACAACAGTTGTATATAGTATAGAACTTTATTTTCCACTCTTTCTTCAAGAGCTTCATGGGCAAACACCACTTATTGCTGGTTATATAGCAGCACTTATGAGCTTAGGGTGGACATGTGGAGCCCTCTCAAGTGCTGGTGTCTCTTCAAAAAAAATTCGCAACATCATTGTATACTCCCCCTTCCTAAAACTGTTAGGCATCGCTATTCTTTTGTGGCTCATTCCAACAGAAGTTTCCACATTTAAATATATTTTTATTATCTGCTTAGCACTATTTTCTATTGGGATCAGTGCGGGCATAGCTTGGCCACATTTACTCACACGGATCTTACAATGTGCAAATGATGAAGATGCTCTGCGTGCTAGTGAATCCCTTACCTCTGTACAACTATTTTCAGCGGCCTTAAGTGCAACTTTAGCAGGGGTCATCACCAATCTTGCTGGCCTCTTTAATCCTGGAGGAACAATAGGGATGATCTTAGCAGCAAAAATGCTTCTTATAGTGCTCATGGGGCTTTTATTTTGCCTTGCTATTCCATTAGCACTGCGCATTTCTTACTGCATATTAAAAAATCCAACAGGATATTCCAATAACTAAAGATGAATATAAAATTTCTTCTTTATTCAAAATAAAAAAATATTAAGCATGCTTCTCCATAAACCATGAGACGCAAAAAATCATTAAACCACACAAAGTTAGAACACTCCCTAAAATAGCTGTATATTCATAACTATAGCCCAATTTTAAAACCAATGCTCCAGCTTCTGCACCAAGAGCGTTGGCAATATTAAAAGCAGACTGCATTAATGCTCCTGCCAAAATCTGTCCCTGTATTGCAACGTCCATAATTTTTGTTTGTATAGAAGGCATAGCAGCAAAAGAAGTCCCAACCAAAAAACATCCTATCGCTGCTGTTAACGGAGCATAGGATAAAAAGAAAAAAAGAAAAAAAACAAACACACTCCAAAACATAGAAAAAAATATCATCGGCGAAATGCCTATTTTAATAGCTAATTTAGGACCCAAGAGATTTCCTACCACCATCCCCAATCCAACTAAGGGCATGATAAAGGGCACCCACTCAAGTGAAACACCAGAAATATGCATGAGTGTTGACTTAATATACGTGAAAACAGAAAATAATCCTGACGCTCCTACCGAAACCATTGCCAAAAGAAGCCAGACCTTCTTTTGCTTTAATGCCCCCATTTTGTGTAAAGGGCTCGTTCTTAAAGTCCTTGAATCGCTAGGTAAAAAATTCCAAATAAGCAAACAACACAATAAAGCAATCATACCCACAAGGATAAAAGCAATCTGCCAACCAATAAGTTGACCAATCCAAGTAGCCCCCGGTGCTCCTAAAACGGTTGCAATGGTTAAGCCAAGCATAACAGATCCAACAGCTTTAGAACGTTCATTCATTTCCACCATTGAAGCAGCAACCATAGCCGCAAGTCCGAAATAGACTCCATGGGGAAGACCACTGAGAAAGCGTAATGCAACTAATATGCTAAAATCAGAAAAAAAAGCACTAGCAATATTTGCTAAGGCATAAAAAAACATCAACCCTATTAAAACAGTTTTGCGTGATATCTGAGCTGTCGCAACAGCTAAAAGAGGTGCTCCAATCACAACCCCTAATGCATAAGCAGAAATATATTGACCCGCAGTAGGAATATCGACATATGAACTTCGCGCCATCTCTGGCAAGAGCCCCATTGCAACAAACTCTGCAGTCCCAATAGCAAAACTCCCCACGGCAAGAGCTAAAATTGCTAAACGCCGTATTCTTGAATCAATCCCCAATGCAAAAATGTTTTGTTTATGAGAATCCTTCATATCATCACTTCTGGATAAAAGTTTTAGCCGTAGATATCTGTAATACGTAAAAATAAAAATTCAAAATATTGTTAGACGCATGCTAAATCGTCCCCAATAAAGTTTTAGAAACATTTTGATGTATAAGCACTTTATGAAGTTCTAAGTAAGATCTTTAATGAAGGATTTAAAAAAAACTAACGGTTATAGATGTCTTTAACTATTTTTATAAGCCCTGCCAGATAATAAAGTTAGATAATAAACTCTGTCTTCTCTTTTCAGTAGTTTCAATTTTCCCCTAAAATCTTTATTTTAAAACAATGTATCATACATTATAAACAACTCTAAAATTTATTGAAGAACACATTTGAAATAAGTGAACGATATCTCATCATTATCTTGATACAAGTATAAAACTTCTCTCCACTTTATTGTTTCTTCGTTAATGCACACCCCCAAAGTCGATAAGCGATAATTTCAACACGTACGCTATCTTTATGCGTTATTGCAGAGTTTTTTTTAATTCTCATGATAATGGTGCTTGATTTTTCCATTGCTTAAATAATCCTATTCTAGAGATATCCCCCTCTATCTCATAGAGAAATAGCATAAGACAGTTTTTATCTAACGCACTCCTTGGAAATTTGAAATATTCATGCAACTTATTATGATTTTTTCATATAAATAAATAATAATATAAGTACTTTTTGATTAAAAAATTTATCTGTTCTTCTTTATGTAATACATTTTTTACCTTGATCGATAAAAAACACAAAGAAACGCATAAAAATACAATTTTCATACTTCTTTAAGAGTTCGCTAACGCCTCATTAACATTGTTGCTTTAAACAGTCATCAGAAACAGAAATAAACTGTTTTTCTCCGGATCAGGTAGCGCGTACCGGAGTAACAGTTTCTGTTTTGTCTGATAATGACAAACAGAATATGTGCCCCATAAAAGTGCACCTTTAAGTTTTAAGATAGTGCAACTTTATATTTTGGAAAGGCGTTTATAATTTCATTTTTGCGTAAAGTTTGTAAGTAACGCACTATTACACTATTAAATGAGAAGTGTTTTAGCGTCCTTGTGTCCACAGAGCACGCGTTTCAGCACAAAAATCAGTATAACAGCCTTCCTCAATAGCATCCCGAATTCCTTGCATCAGTTGCTGGTAATAAAAAAGATTATTCCAAGTCAACAACATACCTCCAAGAGATTCACCAGATTTGATCAAATGATGCAAATAAGCACAACTATAATCATTTGCTGCCGGACAAAGTGACTGTGGATCAAGAGGATGAGGATCTTCTGCATAACGCGCATTACGTAAATTAATTCTACCAAAGCGCGTAAAAGCTAGGCCATGACGCCCTGCACGCGTTGGCATAACACAATCAAACATATCAACACCCCGCGCAACACTTTGTAAAATATCATCAGGAGTCCCCACTCCCATGAGATAGCGTGGTTTATCTTCTGGCAAAATTGGACAAGTAGTATCCAACACTGCTGTCATAACACTCTGCGGCTCACCAACGGCAAGCCCTCCAATCGCATAACCTTTTAAATCCATTTCCTTTAATGTTTGAGCAGAACGTTCACGCAGTTTCATATTATCACCACCTTGAACAATCCCAAACAATGCTTTATCTGGCTGATCCCCAAAAGCTGTTTTACAACGTTGTGCCCACCGCAATGAAAGTTCCATAGCTTCTTCCATCTCTTTTTCAGTGGCCGGTAATGCAATACATTGATCCAACTGCATCTGGATATCCGCATCAAGAAGTCCTTGAATTTCGATAGAACGCTCTGGACTCATTTCATAGTAGGCTCCATTAATGTAAGAGCRAAAAGTCACACCTTTTTCGGTAATTTTTCGGATACCCGCCAATGACATAACCTGAAAACCACCAGAATCCGTTAAAATAGGTCCATTCCAGCGTGAAAATTTATGTAATCCTCCCAAACGAGCAACACGTTCAGCCCCTGGACGTAACATTAAATGATAAGTATTCCCTAAAATGATATCTGCTCCAAGATCACGTATTTGGTCCATATACATAGCCTTAATGGTTCCTGCTGTCCCAACAGGCATAAAAGCAGGTGTACGAACACATCCCCGTCCAGTAATGATTTCACCTCGACGTGCATACCCATCTTGAGCAATTTTTCTATAATGAAATGTCTTTATCATCACTCTTGTCTTTTTGATTCCATCAATGCATATCTCTATAGAAAGAAAAAATATATCTCCCTTACGAGCATTGTCATAAGCTTTATGAATTAATTATTGATTCGATCAATATTGTAACCAGCATAAAAAATTAAACGAGATAAAAGAAAATTTTTTATTCAGAAATCACCATAATAAGGAAATAATCTCGCTTCAGAAAATAGAAAAAATATCATACCTTAGAATATCTACGCTTCGTTTTTTGCAACGCCATATTTTCCTCGGTACATGGAACCACTCGCAGAAATACTAAAACCACGGCTACTTGGCTTTAGTATCAGTACTGTTGAGAATATCACTCGTCGTAATCGTTCCTGTGATCAGTTTATTTTTGTCTGCCGGCGCGCTGCTTGCAATGTTGCCTCCAGTCAGGACGCAGCAAGGCCTTGATAGAACTGTTAAATTATTATCTCAATAATCTCACCTTTACGTACTTTCATAAGCGATAATTTTGTACGAATAAAAGAAATTTTTGAACATATTTGCTTCCGATATTTTTTTACTTTGATAAATAAATTTTTTCATCTATTGGGCAAGAGATTTGCCTATAAGAATAATTCACTTTTTGCATATTGAATGAGAGCCCCGAATAACGTGAGATGCTCTCATTCCAAACCTGTTCTATGTTAAATCAATCAAAATCACTTAGTTACACATCATAAACGGGATAAGCGTGTAAGCAAAGCAGTATAAGAAAAGACTAAAAATGCCTCTTTTGAATGTTCTCAAGTACCAAGAGCTTATCAGCGAACATTGGAAGCTAGCAAAAAATGTATGATGGTGACAGCTTGCTCTTTTATGAAGCTCTTAAGCATAAAGATGGTGCTAGTTGATAAGTTTTATATTATTTCATAGGGACTTTACCGTTAGATCATTCACGAAATAGGCTTGGAAACACTAAGAGTGTTGTTTTTAAAAGCATGCGAATATGTAATTTAAATAACCTGCTGTTTTGAGCAATGCGATTCTTATGCTGAATAAAAGTATAAATGAGCATTATCATTAATTTGCTTACAACATTGAGAGCGCCCTTGACACATGAGAGCATTCATAAGAAGCATTTTTAGTCCAATCGTTTTTTTCCATACCAATCGCACTTGTGACATGTAAAAAGAGTGGTTTTGATTGCTTCAACTGAATGACTAAATCCACAGATGGTACCCACCGCAAAAAGAAAACTGCTTACAAACCAACACGCATAAAAACTCATCCTTTAGGGTGGCAAAGAAGTTTAAATATAAAAGATCTTACAATATTTAGAGCGCTCATTCAATATACAAAACAATAAATTATCATTATAAATCAATTTATTAACATGTAAATAAAATTACCTTTAAAGTTATTCAGAGATTTCTTCATAAAACAAAAAACGACACCTCATATTTTTCTTCACTGTGTTTCTAAATAGAAAGATCATAATTTTTTGTTTTCAATATTTTGCACATACATTCGTACAATATAACGTTAAAAATATAGCGCTCTTTAAAATTATACATGACAGCCAACATCACTGTAGTGCTCTTATAAAACTTCCCCTTATCCACATTAATCGATTGATCAAAATTTTAAAAAAGCACAGATATGAAAAATTCTTCATTCAATCAAAAAATAAAAATCCTCAATGCAAAAGATAAAGTCATTGCCCCCAAAAAAAATCCACTGGTATAAAGTATAATAAACAGTCTATTATAAAATACAGAAAAAATTTTAAAAATTGCCGCCTATAAGTAGTCATCATGATAAAATTGACTATCTACGTTCAAATTACAGAACCAAGCTGTATTGAGATGCAAAACTAAAATTTTGATATAAATATTCTATTAACAACAATATTTGAAAAACAGCATCAATACATTGATTTTTAATCATAATTTATTCCTACACGTTGAACAAAGAACTTTAGTGCCGTAAAATTCTTTCATTTCAAATCTGCGTACGTTCGATCTACTAAAATCATTTTTCTTACACATTGAGAGATTAACATGTCACAATAAAAACATTTGAAAAGGGAGACAAACGCTTTTTATGAAAAATCTCAAATACCAAAGACTCTGTTGTAACATTGGAAACTTGAAAATTGTGTGACAGCGCTGCCTTTCTCCTTCACAGGCTTAAAGATGGAGATTTATAATAGATCTATACTATCTATTTACAGCTTGAAATTATACGTGTCATGAATACCATCGTGAAATAAATGTTGATGTGCTCTAAGAGATGTTTCTTAAAAAACGCGTAAATATGCAACACAAGAGTATTTCGTTTAAAGCATTCCTCCATAAAAATGAGAGAAAAGAGCGTAAAACCATGCATAATCTTTGTCATTTAATAGGTATTACTTTAAATGGTTTTAAAAAAAGTACAGCCAAACTAAAAAGGAGATGGCACGACTTACTTTTTTTTCACCTTTACACCTTTATATTCTTCCCCAATTATGCAGCCTTCCTATTTTAGAGATTACACCAATAAGAATATACACAATACGCTCGTGCTTCACCTTGTATATGAACGCTGGAGCCGTTAGGCTCTTATTCGTCTCAATATGTATTTTTAAACATGCTGCTGCATTAAGATTAGATGTTGATATACAAGCAGCAACAAAAGCACGTGTTTTTTCAAGAAAGCAACATCATAAAACCATTAAGAGACTGGCAATGGATCGAAGAGAAGTACTGGCTTTTTTATAAAACACTTTGCAAAATAATACCCCTATAACATAACTGACTTTGTCTTTTCTTATCCTAACAGCTGTTCGTACAAATCCTTGGCGTCAATTCGTGAAGATCACGGTTGAAGGGAATAATGGAGAATTCTTAGCTCAAGAATATGAAAGGTAAGTATGATACTACAAAAGAGTCCCGTATATCCTTATTGATCAGAAAAGAATATTTCCTTTTAGAAATTTATCATTGAAACGCGTAGAATTTATACTATTCTTCATCCGCAGCAATAACAGCTTTGGTAATTGCATCAGGATCAATAACAGGTTCACCACGTTTAATTTTATCAACATTTTCCATCCCCTCAACAACCTGCCCCCATATGGAATATTGACGGTCAAGCCATGGAACATCTGCAAAACAAATAAAAAACTGCGAATTAGCAGAATTTGGATTCTGACTCCGTGCCATAGAAACTGTACCACGCTTATGAGAAAGATTTGAAAACTCTGCTGTTAAATTTGGTTTTTCTGAACCACCCATCCCCGCACGTGATAAATTAAATTTTTCACCATCCTTCTTTCCAAATTGCACATCCCCAGTCTGCGCCATAAAACCATCAATAACGCGATGGAAAATGACATTATCATAAGCACCTTCACGGACAAGTTCTTTAATACGTTCAACATGACAAGGCGCTAAATCAGCAAAAAGCTCAATAACAACCCTGCCCTTCGTTGTCTCAAGGATTAAGGTATTCTCTGGATTTTTATCCTCAGCCATATGAAAACTCCTTTGATTTATCTTTCAATTTGTAAAGTCGCAGCATGAATAACATCAGGATTTGTTACAGATCCATTATTACTTGTGGTCCCTTTTTTAATTTTATCAACAACATCCATCCCCTTTATAACCTCCCCAACAACCGTATATTGACCATTTAAAAAAGTAGCATCGTCAAAACAAATAAAAAATTGAGAATTAGCGGAATCTGGATCTTGTGACCGTGCCATCCCAACAGTACCGCGCTTAAACGGCTGCTTTGAAAATTCAGCCGGTATACTGGGATAATTTGAACCTCCCATACCAACGCGTTTTAGATCAAAATCTATACTGCCTTTTTTTCCAAACTTTACATCACCAGTTTGTGCCATAAAGCCAGGAATAACGCGATGAAACACAACATTATTATAAGCCCCTTCCTCTGTTAGTTTTTTGATTTGCGCAACATGTTTTGGTGCTAAATCAGGACGCAGACGAATAATAACATCACCATCTTTGAGAGATAACACAAGCAGGCTTGCATCGCTTGCTGGGTTCGAATTATCAGCAACAGCAGACAATGAAAAAAAGCAAAAAATACATATCAAAACAGCAAAAAATCTACGAGACACAATTATTTTTCCTTAAAAGACTGAAATTTCGAATGCAAAGCTTGTGCAATATTGGGCGGTACAAATGATGTCACATCCCCTCCCATAGAAGCAATTTGACGGACCAATGTTGATGTTATCACACGTCCAGAAACGCTTGCTGGCAAAAAAACAGTTTGCAATTCAGGAGCCATAATGCCATTCATCCCTGCCATTTGCATTTCATAATCAAGATCAGTACCATCACGCAACCCACGAATGAGAAATGAAGCACCAACTTCACGCGCCTTCTCAATAAGAAGGTTATTAAATGAAAGAATCTGCAAACGATTAAAATCTGCACCAAGCACGTCTTTCCCTACCTGCGTAATGAAACCAGCACGCTCTTCAAAACTAAAGAGTGTCTTTTTAGTAGCGTGTATACCTATAGCGACGACCACTTTATCAGCTAACACAAAACACCCTTTTAAAACATCAAGATGACCGTTTGTAAGAGGATCAAAGGAACCTGCGTAAAGAGCAATTTTCATGATTTCATTCCACCCTCTTCCAAATTATTTTTCTTCGCTCATATCAACTTTATCGGAATGCTCTTCACCTTCATCTTCTAATGAACTCGTATCATCTTCAGGCTCAGAAATACGCTCAACCGATACGACTCTTTCACCTTTGGCTGTATTAAAAATTGTCACACCCTTCGTTGAGCGCCCTGCCGTACGAATTCCCTCAACAGGGACGCGAATAAGCTGCCCCCCATCTGATACCAACATAATTTGATCTTGCGCTTTGACCGGAAAAGCCGCTACTAATTTACCAATTTCAGCTGTTTTAGAGGGATCCGTTGCACGAATCCCTTTTCCACCACGTCCCGAAATCCGAAACTCATAGGAAGAAGAGCGTTTACCATAACCAAATTCACTCACCGTCAAAAGCATTTGTTCACGTGCATAAAGTTCTGCATAGCGCTCATCTGTTAACTCTGTTTCAGCACCCCCATCTTCCTCATCAAGAGTAATAATATCTTCAACATCAGCATCTGCATCAGCAGCACGCCGTTCATTCATCACACGCTTAATATAAGCAGAACGCTCAATGGATGTCGCCTCGACATGCTCTAAAATTGTCATCGAAATGACTTTATCGCCTTTAACTAAATTGATACCACGAACCCCCACAGAATTACGCCCCACAAAGACACGAACATCCACAACGGGAAAACGGATACATTGTCCATTAGCTGTTGTGAGAACAACATCATCATGTTCTGTACAAGTTTCAACAGAAAGAATTTCATCTTCTTCATCAAGTTTCATTGCAATTTTGCCATTACGATTGACCTGAATGAAATCTGATAATTTATTACGACGGACAGTCCCACGTGTTGTCGCAAACATAATATCCAATGCGCTCCAGCTTGCTTCATCTTCGGGTAAAGGCATAATCGTCGTGATGCGTTCGCCTTGTTGTAAGGGAAGCATATTGATCAAAGCCCTCCCACGTGATTGCGGCGTCCCCAACGGTAGTCTCCAAACTTTTTCCTTATAAACAATCCCACGTGATGAAAAGAAAAGAACCGGTGTATGCGTATTGGCGACAAACAATCGCGTTACAAAATCCTCATCCTTCGTGGACATACCAGAACGCCCCTTACCACCACGGCGCTGTGCACGATAGGTATTAAGAGGAACGCGCTTAATATAGCCACTATGGCTCACCGTTACCACCATGTCCTCTGGCGCAATCAGATCTTCACTCTCCATCTCAGCGCTACCAAAGCCAAATACGGTACGTCGCGGCGTAGCAAATGCCTCACGGAGAGCACTCAACTCGTCCTTAACAATACGCATAATGCGTACACGCGATGCCAAAATATCAAGATAATCAGCAATATCCACACCAATTTTATTCAATTCATCAGCAATTTCATCACGCCCAAGGGCTGTCAAGCGTTGCAAGCGCAATTCTAAAATAGCACGCGCTTGCTCTTCAGAGAGATTATAAGTGTTATCCTCATGAATAATATGACGGGGATCATCAATAAGTTTAATCAAAGGCGCAACATCCACAGCTGACCAGCGTCGCTCCATTAATTGTGCACGCGCTGTCTGCGGATCAGGCGCTTTGCGAATAAGCGCTATGATTTCATCAATATTGGCAACTGCAAGGGCAAGACCAACCAAAACGTGGGCCCGCTCACGCGCTTTACGCAAAAGATATTTTGTTCGCCGACTAACAACCTCTTCTCGAAAAGCAACAAATGCACGAAGCATATCAAGCAACGTCATTTGCTCAGGTTTTCCCCCATTTAACGCAACCATATTACAACCAAAAGAAGTTTGCAGTGGCGTATAACGATATAATTGGTTTAAAACAACTTCCGCAACAACATCTTTCTTCAACTCAATAACGACACGATATCCATCACGATCCGATTCGTCACGCAAATCAGAAATTCCCTCAATGCGTTTATCACGCACCAATTCGGCCATTTTTTCAATCATTGTTGCCTTATTAACTTGATAAGGAATCTCACTCACAATAATTGCCTGTCGACCACTGCGAATTTCTTCAATATCAACTTTAGCACGCATAATGATGGAGCCACGCCCTGTTTCATAAGCTGAACGAACACCAGAATGGCCAAGGATAATCCCCCCTGTAGGGAAATCTGGACCAGGAATAATTTCAATGATTTGATCGAGTGTGATATCGGGATTATCAATCAGAGCGATACAACCATCAACAACTTCACCAAGATTGTGAGGCGGAATATTGGTTGCCATCCCCACAGCAATCCCCCCTGATCCGTTAACCAAAAGATTAGGGAAACGCGCTGGTAAAACAACCGGTTCACGTTCACGCCCATCATAATTATCCTGAAAATCAACAGTATCTTTATCAATATCAGCTAAAAGCTCTTCTGAAACTTTTTCTAAACGACACTCTGTATAGCGCATTGCAGCAGGAGGGTCACCATCAACAGAACCAAAATTTCCTTGACCATCAATCAATGGATTTCTCAAAGAGAAATCCTGCGCCATACGCACCAAAGCATCATAAATCGAAGCATCACCATGGGGATGAAATTTTCCCATAACCTCCCCAACAACACCAGCAGATTTACGATACGGCTTATTAAAGACAAGCCCCATCTCATTCATAGCATGAAGGATACGTCGATGAACAGGTTTAAGACCATCACGGACATCTGGGAGTGCACGCGAGACAATTACGCTCATCGCATAATCGAGATAAGAACGTTGCATTTCATCAATAATACTGATTGGTTCAATACCGGTCAGCACATCACGTTCTGGCTGTGGAGTAAGATCGGTCACAATTTCAAAACTTTCAAAAAAGAATCATTTCACTTTGTTTATATCGAAAAATACACCAAAATACTAATTTCTCTCTCATAACAAAAAAGAAATTTAACAATATTTTTCAAGATGTTATTAATTGCTCTTAAAAATTACCAATAATAATAAACAGTTTCCACATCGCTAAACTTCAAAAATCTGAAACAAATAAACCATAAAGAACTGTGATTTAAAGACTCTTAGAAAGGGACGTCATCATCTAATTTGTGAGAAAAACTTTCTCCCCCTTGGCTATTATTTTGACCAAAAGCATTTCTCTGATTTGAGCTACTATCCGAAAAGCCACCACTATAACCGCCGCCTTGACTTGCTCCTTGTTCCCCACTCACTCCCCCACGCCCATCAAGCATTTGTAATTCCCCACGGTATTTTTGCAAAACAATCTCTGTTGTATAACGATCATTTCCATTTTGATCTTGCCATTTCCGTGTCTGTAACTGCCCCTCAATATAAATCTTGCTTCCCTTTTTTAAATATTGTTCTGCAACTTTGACAAGGTTTTCATTAAAAATAGCAATATTATGCCACTCAGTGCGTTCTTTTCGCTCATTTGTATTCCGATCACGCCAACTTTCAGAAGTCGCAATACGCAAATTAGCCACTTGATCTCCAGAATTCAAACGGCGGACTTCAGGATCTGCCCCGAGATTACCAATCAAAATAACTTTATTAAGGCTACCAGCCATCGTATAAACTCCAAAATTTTAATTTGTAAATAGTCTGTTATATAAACAGTTATAATCATCTTGACCTTCAATTTACATGTCTACAATTGACCTCCAATGTGGATATTGCTATCCTTTTCCAATATTGCATCCATGTCATTATAACAAAATATGATAATAACGCATAGTTTATTCCATCAGTAGAGAATAAAAAGCTATTCAATTTGTATTTTTCTTTTCATAAAACTTATACCTTCTTTCTGCGTTAAAGTGGTTAAGTATGTTGTAATTTTAAAAAAACAATTTTATTCCATTTTAGAAGCTCAATTTTTGTTGCATTTACCAAGGGTAAAATATGACTCATCAAAAATATATCTCCATTCGCGGTGCACGTGAGCATAACCTTAAAAATATTGATCTCGATCTTCCTCGTGATAAACTCATTATTATAACAGGACTTTCGGGATCAGGGAAATCATCTTTAGCTTTTGATACAATTTACGCTGAAGGACAACGCCGCTATGTTGAAAGCCTTTCAGCTTACGCGCGCCAATTTTTAGAAGTCATGCAAAAACCTGATGTCGACCGTATCGATGGCCTTTCCCCAGCCATCTCCATTGAACAAAAAACAACCAGCCGCAATCCTCGTTCAACGGTCGGCACTGTCACTGAAATCCACGATTATATGCGTCTCCTTTTTGCACGTATTGGTATTCCTCATTCTCCTGCTACAGGACTCCCCATTGAAAGCCAAACGGTAAGTCAAATGGTGGATCAAATTATGTCCTTACCAGAAGAAACGCGAATTTTTATTATGGCCCCCTTGGTACGAGGAAGAAAGGGAGAATATAAAAAAGAGCTAACAGAACTTTTAAAAAGAGGATTTCAACGCGCTAAAGTTGATGGAAAATTCTATGAAATCGCCGATATTCCACCTCTTGATAAAAAGTATAAACACGACATCGATGTCGTGGTAGACCGCATTGTTGTACAGAAGGATATCACCTCTCGCTTGGCTGATAGTATAGAAACCTGTTTACAGCTAGCAAATGGACTTGCCATTGCTGAAATGGCAGACCAACCCTTGGCACAAAAAGAAACGACAAAAGAAGCTGCTCATAAGTCAAAAAATGATACACACAAACGGATTCTTTTTTCAGAAAAGTTTTCCTGCCCTGTATCAGGCTTTTCTATCCCTCAAATTGAACCACGCCTTTTTTCGTTCAATAATCCTTTTGGAGCCTGTCCTCTTTGCGATGGACTGGGTATCAAAAAGGCAATGGATCCGCTAAAAATTGTGCCCAATAAAAATCTTACCCTAAAAGACGGAGCCATTGCACCTTGGGCTAAATCAGATTCGCTTTATTATAGCCAAACCTTAGAAGCATTAGGAAAAGCTTACGGTTTCAAACTCACAGACCAGTGGCATAAACTCTCCGATGAAGCACAACAAGCTATTCTCTACGGTACAAAAAAAAATGAAATCTCTTTTATCTATAAAAATAATTTTCGTTCGCATAAAACGATACAGCCTTTTGAAGGAATCGTCCCCAATATGGAGAGACGCTGGAAAGAGACCGATTCTGCTTGGTCTCGTGAAGAAATTGAGCGTTATATGTCTTCTTCACCTTGCCCAGCTTGTCACGGTTATCGTTTAAAACCAGAAGCACTTGCTGTGAAAATCCATGGAATGCATATTGGGCAAATATCAGATCTTTCTATTCTAAAAGCCGATGATTGGTTTGCCAATATCCATCAATATCTCACGGAAAAACAACGTAATATCGCGGTACGTATTTTAAAAGAAATTCGCGAACGCCTCGCCTTTTTAAATCATGTAGGATTGGAATATCTTACCTTATCTCGAAATTCAGGGACTCTTTCAGGAGGAGAAAGTCAACGCATTCGATTAGCCTCCCAGATTGGTTCTGGTCTTACAGGCGTTCTTTATATTTTAGACGAACCATCCATCGGTTTACATCAACGGGATAATGAACGTCTTTTGGAAATGCTGCGCCATTTGCGCGATCTTGGCAATACAGTCATTGTTGTTGAACATGATGAAGATGCTATTCTCACGGCAGATCATGTGGTCGATATGGGCCCTGCTGCGGGCGTTCATGGTGGTAAAATCATAGCACAAGGAACACCGCAAGAAATTATAGAGAATCCAGCCTCTCTCACAGGACAATATCTTTCAGGAAAAATGGCTGTTAGAATGCCGACTGAGCGACGCAAAATATCAAAATCAAAAACCCTTAAAGTCATTGGTGCCAAAGGCAATAACCTTAAAAATATCAGTGCGAATATCCCTCTTGGAACCTTCACATGCATAACCGGTGTTTCTGGAGGAGGAAAATCAACATTTCTTATTGAAACGCTTTTTAAAGCAGCATCACATCAGATCATGGGCAGTCATCACAGCCCTGCTCTCTATGATAAAATTGAAGGATTAGAATTTCTTGATAAAGTCATCGATATCAACCAGTCTCCCATTGGACGCACCCCACGCTCTAATCCCGCAACCTATACAGGCGCTTTTACACCGATTCGTGACTGGTTTGCCGAACTGCCAGAATCAAAAGCCCGTGGGTATAAAGCAGGGCGTTTTTCATTTAATGTTAAAGGAGGGCGCTGCGAAGCCTGTCAAGGTGATGGAGTCATCAAAATTGAAATGCACTTTTTACCGGATGTCTATGTGACTTGTGATGTCTGTAAAGGAAAACGCTATAATCGAGAAACATTAGAAATAAAATTCAAAGGGCAGTCTATCGCTGATATTTTGGATATGACAATCGAAAAGGCAGAGGAATTTTTCCACGCTGTTCCCGCTATTCATAATAAAATGGAAACCCTCATGAAAGTGGGATTGGGGTACATAAAAGTAGGGCAGCAAGCGACCACGCTTTCTGGTGGAGAAGCACAACGTGTAAAACTTGCAAAAGAACTTTCACGCAAAACAACAGGACGTACACTCTACATTTTAGATGAACCCACAACAGGTTTACATTTTCACGATATTTCCAAACTTCTTGAAGTGCTCCATGAACTGGTCGATCAAGGCAACACTATCATCGTCATTGAACATAACCTTGACGTTATCAAGACTGCCGACTGGATTATTGATTTAGGACCAGAAGGTGGAGATCGCGGTGGTGAAATCGTTGCAATTGGACGCCCTGAAGACATTATTAAAGTTCCCGCTTCCTATACAGGAAAATTTCTAAAAGATGTTTTACTACGCCAATCTCTCTACAATTCAAACGCTTAAAAAGACTACCCCTTGTAAAATACAGCATACGAACAAAGCCTGTATTTTTATTGTTGCCTATAAATTAACCTCTCATTCCAGTGTAGCAGCATATTTGAAATAAGACTGAAATGATTTAGCGCTTTATAAGCTGTTTCAGTTTTCGTATTGTCAAATAGAAACGCACGTATAATTGTATATCTTTTCTCTTCTTGGCTTATATCTGAAATGATTAGACAGCTTAATTTGGGAAGAATAATAAGTTTGAAAGGCATAAAAAAGTTTTCATCTTTAAGCTTCTCCTTTTAATTCTCATCTTGATGACTTTCAAAAGCATCCGCAATAAAATCTTATAATAAAGATTGCGCATTGCTTCACACTTTTGTTTATCGCGTTCTTTAAATAAGATCATGCGCCTCACGAAAGGACAAAACGCCCAAAACCGAATATATTTGTATTGCTCATTCCAACCCCTTGTTTTAAAGTGACATTTCTCAATGCTTCCAAGCCCATTTCACAACATCCCCCGTAAATGGTATATTCATCGCTGTACACCAGCATCTCTATACTTATGACGTGAAAAAAGCCGTTATCATGATATTTGCCAGTCCCCATTGCTACCCCAAAGCCTTTATATTTGAAAGGCCGCCTATTATAGGCATTTTTTATTTCTCTCTAATATTTTATCCACACACTCATACGATTTAGGATATACAAAGGTATCGTTTTGATTGATTGACAGTAAAAAGATCTAAAATGAAAAAATTTCACGCTACTAGAATTTCTTATTCAATGTGAGAAGTTCCTAATTGTTCTTATAAATCAAACTATTATTCAAAAAAAGAAATAAAACTCTCTTATTATATTATTTTAATTCTGTACAAAAGAAGTTAAATTTTTTTCCAGCATTTTAGTTTAATTCTACAAAAAACGCTCCTCCAAGAGCATAGAGTATTATTGTTTTCGACTTTTTGTGCACAAAGTATCTGTTGGACATCTTATAGTTGTCAATATAATGTGATGCAGTCTAAAAAGACAAAATAACGTTGGAGATAATTTCAGCATGAAAAAAATTGAAGCCATTATAAAACCTTTCAAACTTGATGAAGTAAAAGAAGCGCTTCAAAAAATTGGACTACATGGTATTACAGTAACAGAAGCGAAAGGTTTTGGTCGTCAAAGGGAACATACAGAACTTTATCGTGGTACGAAATATGTTGTTGACTTTCTACCTAAAGTAAAGATTGAAATTGTTGTATCCGATGAAAAACTGGAACAAACTGTTGATGCAATACGTAAAGCAGCGCAAACAAAACATATAGGAGATGGAAAAATATTTGTCTTTTCCATTGATGATGCCATTCGTATAGGAACTGACGAAACCGGAGTCGATGCTCTTTAATAGACAACAAAAATTCACTTTTTATCACCCTCAACGCCATATTAAGGAAATTGAATATGACAACCGCATCAGATATTATCAAACAGATTGCAGACAACGAAATCCGTTTTGTTGATTTACGTTTTACTGATCCACGAGGAAAATTGCATCACATTACAATGGATATCGCAGAGATCAGCGAAGATACCTTTAGTGATGGCGTTATGTTTGATGGTTCTTCAATTGCGGGTTGGAAAACAATTAATGAATCTGACATGGTTTTAATGCCTGATCCCAAAACAGCGCATATTGATCCTTTTTTTGCTCAATCTACTTTGGTTATATTTTGTGACATCCTTGATCCTGTCTCTGGTGAGTTTTATCGTAGAGATCCTCGTTCTATCGCCAAAAGAGCTGAGGTTTATATGAAATCTTTAGGTATTGGTGATACAATCAATATAGGTCCAGAAGCAGAATTTTTTATCTTTGATGATGTGCGCTATAAAACGGACCCTTACAACACTGGATTTAAGCTCGATTCAAGTGAACTTCCCTCCAATGATGATACGGAATATGAAACAGGCAATCTAGGACATCGCCCACGAATGAAGGGAGGTTATCTGCCCGTTCCCCCTATTGATTCCTGCCAAGATATGCGTTCTGAAATGCTCACAGCACTCAAAGATATGGGAGTACATGTTGAAAAACACCATCACGAAGTGGCAGCGGGTCAACATGAATTGGGTATTCGTTTCGATACGCTCGTTCGCGAAGCAGATAAGATGCAAATTTTTAAATATGTTGTGCATCAAATAGCAAACAGTTATGGAAAAACAGCAACCTTCATGCCCAAACCAGTATTTGGTGATAATGGATCTGGAATGCATGTTCACATCTCCATTTGGAAAGATGGTAAACCCATTTTTGCAGGAAATGAATATGCCGGACTCTCAGAAACCTGTTTATTTTTTATCGGTGGTGTCATTAAGCACGCAAAAGCAATCAACGCCTTTACCAATCCATCTACAAATTCCTATAAGCGTTTGGTTCCTGGTTATGAAGCTCCTGTCCTTCTTGCCTATTCGGCACGTAATCGTTCTGCATCTTGCCGTATTCCAATGAGTTCTTCGCCAAATTCAAAACGCGTAGAAGTTCGTTTTCCAGACCCAACAGCAAATCCCTATTTAGCATTTGCAGCCCTCTTAATGGCTGGTCTTGATGGAATCAAAAACAAAATTCACCCTGGACATGCTATGGATAAAGATCTTTATGATCTTCCCTTAAAAGAACGCAAAGAAATCCCTACCGTTTCAGGAAATCTGCGTGAAGCACTTGAAGAACTTGACAAAGATCGTAGCTTTCTTAAAGCTGGCGATGTTTTTGATGATGATCAGATTAATTCCTTCATTCAAGTAAAAATGCAAGAAGTTCTGCGTTACGAAACAACGCCCCATCCTGTTGAATTTGATATGTACTATTCTGTTTAAACAATCATACGCATTTTTTTGGTTTTTAAAATGGAGGCAAAAGCCTCCATTTTTGTGGATATTCTCCGTGTACAAGAATGCAAGAGGCTTTTTACTTATCTACTTTTCCTTTATAATTATTGTGAATCTCTTCACATGAATTAACAAGGTTTATAATGCAGCGAATTTGTTTTCTCGTTTCCATTCTTTTATGCATTGCTCTTATCTCATCAACAACACAAGCACATACAATTACAAACCAAAAACTCACCGCCCTTGAAACAGCAACATCTGCTTATAGTAAAGCACTTAAAAATGCCGATGCAGATGCCATCTTAAATGCTCTCCCTCCCGAAATCATCAACAGCTTAACCGCTAAAAAAAATCTTAGTCAATCACAATTTCGGCAAATCATGAAAAGCCAAATCGAACAGTTGGCAGAAAATTATAAGATTGAAAGTATCCACATTGACCAAAAACAAAAACGTGAAGGGACACTTGATAATGGCATTCCTTATTTTGTTATACCAGTAGAGCTTGTAACCAAAGCAAATGTTGGAAAAAAATGCTCTATTCAAACTGAAATTATTGCCCTATTTCATAATAACCAATGGTATTTTATCCAAGCTAATGACGAAGCAATCTTAAGTATAACCAATAAAGTATTTCCCGGACTTGAAAAAGTAAAAATCAATCCTCAAAAAATCACAAAAATACTGTAGTGAAAAAAACTTATAAACAAGTTGAGACAATTGTAACAGCAGCCTTAAATTCAACTTTTTTATGAGCGCGACGTGCCATTGTCTCTTTATCCATTCCCCATTGTTCCATCATCCAATCTTCATCTAAATGGGCAATAGACCAAGCATGATCGGCATCAATTTTTCCCACAGCAACCGCAAGAGCAATAAGAGCAGATCCCGTTAAGGTTGTCATCATATGAAGTGCAGCAAGCATATAAGGAGACTCAACGCTACGTAAATAATTGCTCACCGCTTGAATGGCTTCTGGTGCTTGTTCCACATGCATCAGCCCTTCCGTCAAATAAAACCGTGCTCCTAGTTTTTCTTCCGCCCAATCCAATAAAGAATCCCATTGCTCAGATTGTTTTTGCACCAACTCTTTAGGGGTTTGTGCGCGATAAAGGATCATATCACAGGCAACGAAACGCAATAAATCTTCAAAAACGCCCTGCATATCATCAGCGATACCATCAATAACAGTATTAACCAGACGCGTCATCGGCATTTTTGCAGGATCAACAACGTGCTTTTGGCTCTCAAACTCCTGCGCAATGAATTCAGCAAACACTTCCGTTGGCACAAGAAAACGGCGCTTTGCTGGCGTTTTAACGGGACGTTCATCCAACAAAATCGTAAAGCCACCCTCCTCACAAGCAATCTTCACTTGTCTATAAAACCGTTTGGGGTGTGATTGGCATGAAAAGTTTTGAGTCTCCTGAACAGAACTCTTTTTATTTAAAATATTTTCATTCAGGGGCCTATCAAAATGATTCAAAATCTCACGCATATTGTTTTACCTTTGATCTTTTCAAGAGAACAACTGTTTCTTTAGGTTCTGTGACTTCAATAAGGTTTAATTTGACCTTCTTAACAATTCCAAAGAAGGAAAAAGATCTGCCTACTCTAATTTAAGAGTTATATTTCATGTTTCTTTTACAAACAAGACAATGATGATTGCCTTTCATATATTCAATACAGTAACAACTGTAGAATGACTTTTTAAAGTATTATCTTAATTAAGAAGTTAAATATATCGCGTTTTATGGCAAAGATGTTCACGCTTTAGCACTTTGCTCATTATCCACCTACAATAAGTATTAAATAGTTCAAAAACGCTGATCATCCAAAAAATGATAGAGCAGTGCGGTTTATGTATCATCCACCTTTTCTTAACTATTCCAATAATTCTCTAACATATCTAATAAATACACCCTAGGTAGATTTTTTCTTGCCTAATGGCTCCCCTAAACGACAATGTTTTACGATATGATAGAATAATGACAAGACCAAACTATATCGTAAATTTTCTTTCATATATCTCTATATTTTATAAAGCACTCAATTACTTAATGTATTGTACTTGATATACGCCCCATATTGCACTAGCTTAAATTTGGGCACATAATCAAAAGAGCAGAAATTATGCAATCTGAAAATAATCCTTTTATCTATACACTTGGCCCTGCAGAGACCAACTGTGCAGCTGCAGCGCAATGGTGGCTTGACAATCACAATAAAAATATTTCATCCACTCACTCAAGATCCCGTATTATTTTATACGCAACTCTTGAAGAAGCATTTAATGAACTTGCTCAAAAAAAAAAAGATGGTTATCTCCTAAGCTGTGCTGCTTACCCTGATTTGCACACACTCATATTTACCCGTTTAGGTGACATGCAATTATTTGACAGCTTTATCATGCTTACTCACTCTATGGTTTTAGCTAAACACAACAACGCTGATGAAATTAAAACCGTAGCGACTCATCCTGCCCCTCAATCTTTAGCTCATCAATACGACAAAATATTTGCCAACAGCAATGCTGATGCAGCCGTTCTTTGTAAAGCTGAAAAAGCAGATGCTTGTATCACAACGTCGGTTGCTGCAAACCGCTATAAGCTAAGGATTATCGAAAATTTTGGACAAGTGCCAATGACCTTTTTGCTCCATTCGTTAAAGCCAGCGCATCATGAAAAAATCTGAAGCACTTCTTTCCATTGTTAACTTGGTTGACAAATTCCGTATGCGCCAAGAACGAGATGGGAGTATTAAAGAACCAACTCCAGCAGACCGTAATATGATCAGTGAATTGATCACTCTGCTGAATCACCATGCCAATATTCTGGACGGATTATCTCCAAAACTTTTAGCGATCACTTCTGAGGATCTTCATCAGTGGATGCTCAGCGGTTTCACTACTCCTCCTAAATTTGATAACACTTTAGCTGCTTTCAAAGCACCATTACCAGATGCTCCCTTTTTTTCTTGGCTCCCATGCGTGCAACGAACGGTCCTGATCCAGAAGGATTCCGGCTGGAATTAGTTACAGGATATCGTCATGAAACGACCTATCTTGCTGACGCCTCAAAATATACAAATAATTATGTATCACCGTTTCAATGTATAAAAATGGGAATAGCATCAAAGGGATTTTTAGAAGGCAATTGCATTGTTCTCTTCCCAGAATCTGTAGCAACTGCTCAAAAAATTGATAAGCAAGCATTTGCTTTGTTTTTTTTCAGCAAATTCTTTGATATTTACAACGAGCAGACAATTGTGGAAGCTGAACGTTTACTGGGTCGCGATAGTAAATTTCTGTTCGGTCAATTGTATAGCCGTAACT
>NZ_NJPP01000060.1 GCF_002778015.1 Bartonella tribocorum
ATAAAAAATCGTGCGCGTAAAGAGGCTGAAGAAGCGCTTGAACCTCTAAATTCCGCCATAGAAGATTTTGTATTCACTGTAAAATACACACAAGAGAATATTTCACAAAGTTCTCAAATAAAACAACGACAGCATCAACAAGCGCAACAAGAAAAGACAATCCAGCCTCTTTCAAATCATGAAATTGCCCGCAAAGTTCAACAAGATCCATCGGTTAAACAGAGTAAAAGAGAAATCCAATTTTTGAGTAAAATTGTTTATGGGAACCCTTTTATTCTGCAGCCTAGGCTAGAAGATATGCACAAAATTCCAGAAATAGGGAAAGAGCTTGCATATCAAATTGGAAACTATTCTAACTCTTCTGGTTCGCTTACTGGCAAGGAAATCTTTGGCATAAAAACTGCAGCACGAAAAGAGGCTGAAGAACATCTTCCTGCCCTTTGTACCGCCATTAGGGATTATGCTGATACAGTACAACAGTTGAGAGACACCATTGTGCAAAATTATCAGACAGAACAACAACAACGCCATCAACCACTTACTGATCTTGATAGAAAATTGCAAAAGCAGCAAAGCCTATGGCAATCTCCGAAGGTCCCTGAGCAGTCAACAGAAAATCGTCATCGAGAGATTTCTGAAACATCGAAGAAAGAAGAGCTAACGTCTAACTCGATCTCACCACGCCAAAACATCAAAAGCAATGGCGTTGTCGTGATGGTCTCATAATCATTGGCTTATCATACAAAACCTTGATGCAATTATCTTGCCAAAATTGCATCAAAGTTGGCGCATAACATACAGAAAAATTTGAATAAGCCGTCATATGACAAAATGCATTGATAAAACTTCATGCAAAAGTTATGATAATATTTCGTAAAAATGGCCAACATTGTGACATTATTCCATCATTAACTTGGTTCCATACGAAAAGGACTAAATTTTTTCAATCACTCAAAACAACATAAGGGGTATAAACATAAAAACAGATCGTTTTTGTTTTTCATTTTATCTCTTTTTCAATGAATCTCTTGGCGCAAATCGTTTCATCGCGATTTCGCCAAGAACTGTTTTGGAATGTTACAAAAAATAGTTCTAAAAATGGATTCTGTCATTGACGATAACTTTTAATAACTCATTGATAAGATTTCATAAAAAAGCTGTATAAAAGACACAAATGTCCGTTATACAGACTTATGAATAGCGCAGAATCTTTGGAGGTCATTCAGTTGGATATCTTCCTTTGTCTTAAAAGTTATCAAAACTAAAAGTGGGGAATGCACCAAAGAGGTTTTCTAGAACAATTGAAAGGAAACATGCATGAAAAAACATCACCCACAACCTTCTGCAACTCCAGAAGCTCTCTATGCAACTGTTAATAAACAAAACAGAGGAGATCAGCGCAAACCAACCCCAGAAGACGAAGTTACATACGCCTCCGTTAGTAGCGTTTCTCCTTCAAGAGGCAGGCACCATGATCAAGGAAGAGAAAATTCTGAAACCATCTATGCAGAGGTCGCGTCCCCAAGACATGGAGAGGAAGTTACATACGCCTCCGTTAGTAGCGTTTCCCCTTCAAGAGGCAGACACCATGGTCAAGGAAGAGAAAATTCTGAAACCATCTATGCAGAGGTTGCGTCCCCAAGACATGGAGAGGAAGTTACATACGCCTCCGTTAGTAGCGTTTCCCCTTCAAGAGGCAGACACCATGGTCAAGGAAGAGAAAATCCTGAAACCACCTATGCAGAGGTTGCTCCACAACAAAGAGGGAAATCCCCCTCTTTTACACCTGAGCAAGTAAGTGCAATGCTTTTAAAAGATCCACATGTCCAAGCATTTGCACAAGAAGTCATGTATTGGGGGAAAGCTGTTTATGGAAAAGACAATATTTTCCAACAACATATGCAAGACATACTTAAAGATCCCAGTAAAGGTGGAGAATTTTCATATCAACTTGCAGCAGAACCTGAATCTATTCATAAATTTGCTGGCCACCAAGCACTTGGCATAAAAAGTCCAGCACGCAGAGAAGCTGAAAAGGGTTTTCCCCCGCTCATTGACGCCATCGATAATTATACAAAGGCTGTAGAAACAGCAACACAGAGGCTCACGCAAACCCCTATGGCGGAACAAAGACGCCATCGCGAAAATGCTCCGCAAGCTGAAAGAACCCATCATCACCATCGTCATCACGAAAGGGGAGGACAAAAGCAAGAAAGTCCCGAACACAGCCCTCAACGACAAAGACATGGAGAGAATAAAGGAATGGCTTTTTCCATGTAAGGAGCTTCACGTAAAAACAGATCAATTTTTGTTTTTCATTTAATCTCTTTTTCAGTGAGTTTTTTGGCGCAAATCGTTTCATTGCGATTGCGCCAAAAGTTGTTTTAGAATGTTACAAAAAATAGTCCTAAAAATGAACTCTGTCATTGATGATAACTTATTGATAAAGTTTCATAAAAAAACTGTATAAAAGACATAAATATCCATTACGCTGACTGCAAATAGCGCAAATCTTTGGAGCTCGTTTAGTGCGATATCTTTCTTTATCTCAAAGTGATCAGAGTATAAAAGGCAATGCCCCAAAGAAGTTTTCTAAAAAAATTCTTGAAAGGAAACATGCATGAAAAAAAATGAGCCTCACCCTTTTCCATCCTCTTCAATACGAGAACTTATAAAGCTTTATGAACAAGCAGCAGCAGAGGTCTCAGGCGCATTTCCCCTTTCTAAAAAAGCTTCTTCAAAAAGCAAAAGACTTTCAACGATATTGGAAAAAGAGGAGGAAAGACGATCTCTTTTAGGAGAAGAACCTGTTATGGAAAAAATCAGACAAGCATCCGTTCAGATGACGCATTCAACAACGCCTCTCACAAGAGACAGTACGACCAAAAGACCGAAAGAGCCTGAAACGACACGTGCGACAGTTGCCCCACAAGCTTCTTCACAAAGAGCAACAAAGATCCTCTCCGAAGAAGAAATCATTCTATTGCTTCCACACCATTCATTGGTTCAAACATATCAAGAAGAAATCCAACGTTTATCCGCAAATGCCTATGGCAACCCTAATATTTTGCAAGAAAAAATGCAGGAAATTCAAAGAAACCCCGCTGCAGGAGAAGAACTCTCATGGCGCATGGCAGCCCATCCTAAAAGTCTTGCTAGACTTTCCGGCGTCAATATATGTGGCTTAAAAAATCAAACACGTAGACAAGCAGAAGTATGAAAATAACATAAGGCAAAAAATATAAAAAAAGCTTTTTAAAAAACAAATTTAAAAACTTGAAAGGAACATGCATGAAAAAAAGATCCCCCTCCCCTAGAATAGTCGAAATGATGCAAAAATTTCAACAACAGGATGAACAATCCCTCACCAACCCTCCCCAAGGTTTTCAAAGCACGCAAGCCGCCACAATCCCCCTCAGCACAGAAAATCCAGAGGACCCCTCCACGCATACAAAAAAAGCTCC
>NZ_NJPP01000061.1 GCF_002778015.1 Bartonella tribocorum
AATAATTGGTCCCATATGACAGAGGAGACTGTCACGCAGACGTTTTCGCATAAATCGGCGGCTCAGGGGATGATACAATCTCACGGTAATCTGATCATTAACGCTGATAATATTGAGAATAACTATAGCATTATAAAAGCAGGAGAAAATGCGGATATCCATGCGAATGTGTTGACCAATGTAGGGGCAACAGCCTATAAAAACACTTATCTTGGTTGTCAGGCAAATACAGATAGTTATTGTTATGCCTATAATGCCGATGGCAGCCGCAATGTTTCGTTAGATATAGCAAATAACAAGGATCGCCAAACTGGTTCAGAAGTTCTCGATACCGTTTCTGGTCTTGTGCAAGCGGGTGGCACTTTAAATCTAGTGGTCGATCAACTCAACAACACGGCAGCCGAAGGGTCCATTACGGGGGATGCGCATTTTGAAGCCCAAGCGGCTGGAGGTAATCCGCTGGAGGCATTGAGTGGTTTGACTGGGGCTGGTGCTTTGTTTACCCCGAAAGTGGATCTCAATGGTACAGAAGAACTTTCTGAGGGCAGCACTTTGCCTTTACCAAAGCCCCAATCGGGGGGTGTTGGGGGCACGTTGCCTCAACAAAATTTTATTTATGAAACGAGAGCAGATTTTCTTGATGTTGGCAAATTTTATGGTTCCGCCTATTTTTTAAACAGAATTGGTTATAAGCCAGATAGAGAGATTTTTTTCTTAGGAGATGCTTATTTCGAAAAGCAACTGATTGAAAAACAAATGCGTGATTTGGTTGGTCAAGGGTTGGGCAAAGGCTCCTTTATTCCAGGAAGTGATGCCATTGAACAAGTCAAAAGTTTGCTGGATGTCGGGTCAGAATATGCCAAAGCCCACAATCTCCCCTTTGGTGAACCTTTAAGTGAAGAACAATTGGCAAGTTTAGAAGCACCGATGGTGATTTATGTTCGCCAACAGGTCAAGGGCATGGATGTTTATGCACCGGTGCTTTACATTCCTGAAAAAGACAGAGCCTCCTTTGTTTCTGCTGGTGCTTTGATCATGGGGGATGATGTCAATATCACCAGCCAGAATACAAGCATTTCAACAATTATCAATTCAGGGCGGATTACAGCAAATCACCAGTTGCGTGTGCATGGCGGGGATATCCTCAGTCAAGGGGGGCATTTTGCAGCTGGTGGTGATGCTGTTTTGCTTGCAGAAAACAATATTCGTTTGGAGGCAGGGCGCACAATGGTTGATGGTGTGGAAACTGTTTTAAACACCAATGCCTTGTCTTCTGGGGGCAATGCAACCGTTCTTGCTAAGAAAGATATCACAGCCTCAGGGGTRRAGRTCACCACWGGGGGTGATCTTGCCATGGTTACAGAGCAGGGTAATTTRACAATCGGTRCTGTTAAAACCGAGCACCATGATGCGCAGGGTGATGCCACCATGCATCAACAATCAGAAGTTCATTCTGGCGGCTCAACAATACTTCTTTCTGGAAAAGATTTGAATATTTTAGGCTCTGAAGTTCAAGCRMMGGATAATCTTTTCTTACAAGCAAAAGAAAATGTTTCGATTGATGCCACGCGCAACAGTGCCAATAGCCATCAGGGGGATCAAACCTCCCATGTTGCTGTGCACAATGGCTCTCATTTAAGTTCAGGAAAAGATACCACTGTTCTCTCTGGAAAAGATATCCATGTCTCTGCGTCCGATATCGATGCGAAGGGCAATGTTGCTCTTGGTGCTCAAGGGAATATCACAATAGATACCAAATCCGATGAGATGGCGTATCATCTTCAGAATAAAAACCTTAAAGTTGATATGCAAGGCTCGCGAGCCGTTGGCTCTTCGATCAATGCTGGGGGTGATGTTACGGCGATAGCAGGGCAGGATGGCAAACCACATGATCTCACCATCACGGGCAGTTCTGTTACGGCTGAGGGCAAGGTTGGGCTGAAAGCCAGCAACGATATTCTCATCAACAATGCGGAAAATAGCTTACATTATGAGATGTCGTATCATAAAGAGGGTGGGGTGTTCAGTAGCAGCAAATCCCAGCATAACAAGATTGATGCGTCCCAAGTTGTGGGTTCACTCATATCGGGGGGCAAAGGTGTTGCCATTGATTCAGGAAACAACACGAAAGTTGTCGCCTCGACGCTTACAGCCGGCAAAACAGGAGAAACGCCAGAAGATCAGAAACAAGCGGATATTACCGTGCACTCTGGTGGCAATATTCTCATCAAAGGTGTGCAAGAAAAGTATGATCAGCAAGAGCAATCCTCAAAAAGTGGCTTTTTGCATGAAAAATCTTCCGATACATCTGAATCCCATACAACAACGATTTCCTCTATCCTTGGGGCGACGGGCAATATTGTGTTAGACGCACAAAGAGATAGCAAAATCACAGCTTCTCATATGATTGCCAATGAAGATATCAGTATGGCAGGACAAAGCGTGACGATTGATGGCATGACAGATCACCATAGCAGCCATTCAGAAACTCATGAAACGGGTTTTGGTGTGGGATCAGGCAAGGGTTTTGTTTCGATATATGGGAGTGAGGAAAAGACAGAGAATGAAGAAAGCTTTGAACATCAAGGCTCTTTGCTCAATGGTAAAAATATCATCATCACCGCCAAAAAAGAAGATGTGAAAGTGGTTGGTTCTGACTTTAGCGCAGAGGAAGATATTAAGCTTTCAGCAGCCCATAATGTGAATGTTTTGCCTGGTCATAATCGTCATAGCGCAAACACAAAGGAAGAACGGTACAATTGGAAATGCTATACTGACTGGCATGAAAATCAATCACCTCTTTACCAAAGGCAGGGAGTTTGTTGATTGGTTGAGTGGTAATACAGGAGAAAAGGGGAATATAACGAAAGGACTAAGCAGCCCATTAGGAAGGATAGGGGGCTCCACCAAGGATGCTCTTGCGAATATATCTGGTGCATCTGGCAGTGTGACAGTGGGCTTTAAGACAGAGAAAATAGAAGCTTCTTCTGAAGTCTCCRCCGCGGTGACCACAACAATAAAAGCAGGGCATTCTATCAACATGCAAGCCCACAAAGGCAGCATTCATGGTGTTGGCGCTGATATTATTGCTGGTACAAATCCTCTGAACAATGATGAACAAAGCGGAAATATCACCTTGGATGCAAAACAACATATCCTCTTTGAAAGTGCACAAAACACGCAGAGCACACAAAACAGCAGTGAAAGTGCTTCAATGAGTGTTGGCTACGGTTATGGCACGGGTGGCGCAGGGGCAACGGGTAGTGCTGCTTTTAGTCAAGGGGAAGGCTCCAGTGCACAGGTTCAACATAAGAACAGCCATATTATAGGCACCGGCACTGTTCATAACAATAGTGGAGGAAACACCACATTGGCAGGCGCTGTAGTTTCTGGAAACCGTGTAGAGATGGGTGTTGGGGGTGATTTCACCATTACCAGCCTCAGTGATACAGGACAAAGTTCCAGCAAGCAAAATTCTGTTTCTGTTGGCTTTGGTGCTGGAGCAACGGGTGGTGGAGGTTCAATGAGCGCCTCTTTCCAAAAGGATCAATCCTCTAGTGATTATCACAGTGTTGTGGAACAATCCGGCATCAAAGCGGGTGATGGTGGCTTTGATATTACAGTGGCGGGTGCAACAAACTTGACCGGAGGCCTTATTGACAGCAGTGCCTCAGCCGACAAAAATAAATTGACCACAGGAACCATTACGACGAGTGATATTGCCAACAGTGCGCATGCGACAGCCAGCAGCCATGGTTTTAGCCTTTCTGGAAATGACACGATAAAAAACATTGCCAAGAATGTTTTAAATCATGGTAAAGCCAAGGATGGAGCAGAAGGTGAAACCAAATCGGCTATCAGCGATGGCGCCATCATCTTAACCGGTGAAAGCAATCAGAGGGTGATGGGGCAAGATGCTGGAGAAATCATTGGCTCTCTCAACCGCAATACCGCAGCAGCCCACCAAGCTGTCGCACCAATAGACGCCACATCGCTTGAGGGAGCAGTGCATAATCGCTTAGACATGATCAATGATTTATCTGATGAAGGAT
>NZ_NJPP01000062.1 GCF_002778015.1 Bartonella tribocorum
CACCCCGCACCCGCAGCAACCAACACCACTACACACGCATCCCACCCCGCACCTTCAGATCACACGTCGTTTCCCACGCTTTCCTCAACAAACCGGACAATTGTCATCACGGAAGGAGAAATTGATGCGCTTTCGCTCGCCGCCTATGGGTATCCGGCGGTTTCCGTCCCCTTTGGAGGTGGAAAGGGTGGTAAGCAAAATTGGATTGAAAATGAATTTGATCATTTAGAAGCTTTTGAAACCATTTTTTTAGCCACAGACATGGATCAACCGGGAGAAGAAGCCGCCCATGAAATTGCCAGCAGGCTTGGACGTCACCGTTGCTATCGTGTCCGCTTACCCCGCAAAGATGCCAATGACTGTTTAACCGCAGGGATTGATGCTGCCACCATAAAAGCGGCTTTTTCCTCAGCGAAAAGCTTTGCACCAGAAGGCTTACGGCGCGCCTCAGACTATAAAGATCAAGTGATTGGGCTGTTTTGGCCAGAACCTGAAAAACATCTTGGCTATACGGTTCCCTATCCTAAACTGAAGGACAAATTGCATTTTCGCCCCGCAGAATTAACACTGTGGAGCGGTGCCAGTGGTGCAGGCAAAAGCCAATTGTTATCCGACTGTATTCCCCATTGGATTGCGCAAAACAGCCGTCTTTGCTTAGCATCTTTAGAGATGAAAGGAGAACAATCCCTGCGGCGTTTAACAAAACAAACGGGCGGCTTAGAAAAGCCCACAAAAGAGACAATTGAACGCATTTTGCATTTTTTAGACAATGGGCTTATCCTGTATGAACATGTTGGCAAATCAAGTGTCGACAGCTTGCTTGATATTTTTGACTATTGTCGTGCACGCTATGGTTGTGATCAATTTATTATCGACAGTCTGATGCGGCTTGGCATTGCCTCTGATGATTATGCGGGACAAGAACAAACGGTTTATAAAATGGTGGATTGGGCTATTTTAAACAGTGTACATATTCATCTTGTCGCCCATGCCCGCAAAGGGGGGCTCGATAAAGATATCCCCGGAACAGAAGATATCAAAGGTGCCTCAGAAATTGGCGCGAATGCTTTTAACATCATCACCATTTGGCGCAACCGCTCGTTAGAAGACAAAATCTTCGCCGCATCCTTAGCGCAAGAAAAAGCAGATTTAGCCAAACGCCCCGGTGTCATTATGAATATTGCCAAACAACGTTCCGGCGATTTTGAAGGCAAAGTAGGTCTTTGGTTTGATCCCCAAACCTATCGCTATCGCTGTTCTTTTGAACAGCCATCCTCACGGCGTTATCTTTAACGCCCCTACACCACCACTTTTTTTAAAAAACGTCCCACCATCACACGCACATTTTGCGTGCCATAATAAATTAAAAGAGCACCTTCAACAAGACAGCAAAAACCAATGCCTTCAAGAACACCCCCTTAACGCTATCCATATCGCTAACCCCCAAAGCAAAAAGCATAAGGATAACAGCCATCAGACAACAAAACGCCACCGCCTTCACGAACCCTTGCCAGACAACCGGCAAACGCGTGACACCCCAATGCACCACACCAAGGACAAGCCCAAAAATGCAAGAAAACACCGCCCCCTTCAACAACAGCTCCCCACTCAAAGCCAGACTGCCCGCACCCACAGAAATAAAACCAAGATAGACGCTAATCAAGCCATAAAAGACCACCCATCTGCCAAAAAACATCCACCTTGTACCCCCACGGCGTGCGGCTTCTTTAATCCACAAAACAAAGGCAACAGAAAAAAGGCAAGAAAACACCACCAAGTATCACCCAAGACGCTTTGCCATTAGATCAATAAAAGCCCCTTAAATCAATAAGAGCAAAGACAAGTCCAAAGATAATGCCCCACAGGACATAAAACACCCATTTATTCGAGAACCAAAGCCAACCAAATCCCAAATGCTCTGGCTGTCCCATAACCCCACTGAGAGGCAAGACCCACAGAGAAGCAAAAGACCATATTTCTAAAGAAAACCTTTTTTGTAAACCTGAAGCGCTTCATGGCGATACGCGCACTGATATAAATCACAGTCAAAGAAAGACTCACAATGCCTAAAAGCGCCAACGATGGCAACAATACCCCATCAGACAACATCGCTCTCCCATCAAACCACGCAAGAAAAACACTGAACATGCAACAAAATATCAATCCTTTTCAAAGAATGAAATCCTAAACCCAAAACGCCTTGCCCCTAGATAAATAAGAGCGAGGACAAGGCCCAAAAGGACACTAAACACCCATTTATTTGAGAACCAGAGCCATGCCAAACCAAAATGCTCAGCTTGCTTATAAATAAAATCAGAAAGAGCAGCCAAAATGACGCTAAACAACACCATCTTGAAGAACAAACCCTTCGTTACACCCCGCCGCTGCATGACTTCATAACCAACCATAAGGACAATGCCGGGAATGCCATAAAATGCCAAAGTGCGTAAAAAGACGCCCCACGTCATCCCAAGAGCCTTCATTTCTATATAAATAGCCACAGAAACAAAGACCACAATGCCGCTCAACACTCATCCCCTCAGAGACAAAACCCTGCGCACCATCACTTTCCTCCCGCATCAAGTCACTCAAGAAAAATATCCACACGACAACAAAAGACAATGCAACAAAACACCCCTCTTTTCAAGAACCAAATCCATGGTTTTTCCACCCCCCCACAGCACAACAATCCTAGCCACACTCCAAGACCACACCCCCTCTCTCCACCCC
>NZ_NJPP01000063.1 GCF_002778015.1 Bartonella tribocorum
CTACCAACTAGCCCAACACCAGCCCTCCCCCAACAAAACACCATCAAAAAACCAGCACATGGAGAAAACCTCAAAACCAACCGCCTCTCTCAGGGAAACACACCACCCCAAACAACGCATTTTCTAAGGAAAACATCACTAACCATTCCCCCACTTGAGATATCCACGATGTCATGACCAACCTTTTGATTTCATCAAAGTTTCACGCCTCTTCTATTCTTGAAGCGTGAAAAAATTCATTTTTAATCTATCAACCAGCCTCACTGTGAGGCTTTATTTTATGGAGAAGCAAATGAGAAAAATATCATCATCAGGGCTTGCACTCATTAAACAATGGGAAGGATTGCGTTTACAAGCCTATAAAGATACCATTGGTGTGTGGACAATTGGCTATGGCCATACCAGCACGGCTGGCAAACCGTTTGTTCACAAGGGCATGATCATCACGCAAAAACAAGCCGAAGAAATTCTTTCTCAAGATTTAAGACAATTTGAGAATACCGTTGAAAAACATGTGACGGTTTCCTTAACAGATGAACAATTCGCTGCACTCGTATCGTTTTGCTATAATGTAGGGACAGAAGCTTTTTGCAAGTCGACCCTTCTCAAAAAACTCAATAACAGTGAATATGAATCCGTCCCTTCTGAGTTACAAAAATGGACCAAAGCAGGGGGCAAGCGTCTTCACGGTCTTGTGCACCGTCGTGCAGCAGAAGCGGGATTATGGGCAAAGGGTGCTTATGTTTCTTCCAACTATCAAACCGTGGAAACAAAAGACCCCATGGGTTTTCTCAAAGCAGAAGCCTTAACCCCCATTATTGGTTCTTTTTCTGGACTTGGCGGTTTATTGGCAGGCAATGGGCCCATCCAATGGGCATTAGCAACCATCATGGTTTTAGCCGCCTGTGTTGGCATTTTCTTTGTGGCAAAACGCTTTCAGGAGCAGCGCTTATGATGAGGTGGGTGAAAAAAAATTTGATGATAACCGGAGCAGCTTTGACTGCTTTTTTTATCGCTTTAACAAAAGCTTTTACGCTTGGAAAGAAGCTTGAACAGCAAAAACAAACGGAAAAAATGCTAAAATCATCAACAACACGTCTAGAGGTAGAAAATGAAATTAATCAAAAAAGTGATCCTGATGTACGCGCTGCTCTTACTCACTGGTTGCGCAATAAAAACAATAAATGAGCCTTCATCTTGCGTTGGTTGGCTGCCCATTTATTTAGATCAAAAAGATCTCAAGAACATCAGCGCAAATCTCGCCAGAGATATTTTAAAACATAACAAACAAGGGGAAGGCTTGTGTGGGTGGAAACATGGCTAGAAAAACAGAAAAACAAACAGAGCTTACAGAAAAGGAAAAAGAAATTCTCCAAGAAATCATCATGACTTATAAAAGTGTAAAAGTGATGTCACGCTATACAAAGTGGGTTATATTCATCATTTTCCTCTTAGCGCTTGATTTTTCACGTATCATGGATGCCTTGGCAAGTATTTTTACACAAAAATCGAACATTCAGCTCTAAAATACACAATGAAACATGAGACGTGTTCAATCTTTAAAAAAACATCTGTTTTTACAAAATGTTGGAAGATTTTATGAATGATTTTTCACGTCTCATACGCCATTTTTTACACGATTCACAAACACCATGATGCAATAAATTGGGGGGGGGAGCATGAGAAGAGATTTTTTTCACAAAGGTTTTTTCACAAAGAGATGAATATAAACACCTTTGGGCAGGCATAAGAACATAAGAAAATAGCAGCGCCGAGGGGCACTTTTAAATCATCTATTTTTTTAAATCACATACTTGATGCCCAAATTGGTGCTAAAAGGGTTTTATGCTCTTGCACAACATCACGAAAAATTTAACAAAAGATATTTTTTCAATAAGCGCATCAATGAACAGCGTGATGCAATTGTCTTACATAAAAAGATCCTCACCCTCTCTACGCTTTAAAAGACCAAACATCTCCCCTTTGCCACTCCCCAATGGTTATAAAAAAAACTGTTTACGAAAGCCCAACGCCTTGATTGCCTCTTCATGAAATAGATATTTTTTATTAAATATTTTACAGCAACTGCCTCCACGTGTGTGGCATAAGAAACCATTTAACAGTATAAACGAGGCTGATGTATGAATTCACAACTGTAGAAGACACGGCATAGATCTTCATAAATCAGCTCAAGAGCTAAGAGCTGTCGCAACATTTTAAAAATGATCTCAACACCCACTCCCTCACATCCACTCCCCCGCATCCTCCTCCACATCCACACCCGCCTCTTCATCCCAACCAGCCCCTCATTCACAAGACTTATTCTCCCAAATTCCTCTCACGCCATTTCATGCCATGATAAAAGCCCAAAACACCCCAAAGCCTCCATAATACATAAAGCCTCTACGACCTTCCTATTCTTGTTTTACAGATCACCATTTTTACGCTTTTACATTTTTACAGAAAAAAACAAACACCCCCTGCACTGCTCTAT
>NZ_NJPP01000064.1 GCF_002778015.1 Bartonella tribocorum
CATGTCTTGTGCTCTTATGAAGAAATGATCTCAAGCAAAGAAGAGCATATCCTTTTGAAAAGTTTTAGAGAGCTTAAGCCTAAGCAACAAAAGGCAATATTGTGTTTGATTTCTCATGAGAGTTAAAAGAGTCTTTTTCTGAGGGAAGGAAGTGTTTTTCTTGCACAGAAATATCCCAATAGAGCCTCTTTCTCTTCATTTTAAAAATCATAAAGTTTTTATCCCTCATCTAGCGAGCGCAGATAAAGCGCTATGAGGGTGGGGTGGGCGTGAGAGGTGAGGGATAGAGGTGGGCGTGAGAGGTATAGGGTGAGATGGGAGTGAGGCGTGAGAGCTAAAAAAGACAGCAGTCTTAAGGTTGATTTCTCATGAGATAAAATACGGCTTTAAATTTTATTGCTAATCTTCTTAAATTATTTTATACCTTAAAGGGTAACTTTGGTCGTCTACGCAGCGATCAAGAGGGTCTGAAAGCCCTAAGGTTTGGTACGTGAATTTAACCTACTTTTGTGGGTATCCCGGAATTCCGGGAGTTTTTGCTATGTCCAGGTGTGTTTGCACACTAAAAGCAAAAAAAGCTGATCCAAACTCAGTACTTTCAGACTCCCGGAATACTCATGCGAGGGCGCTCGCAACCCGAGGGGGCAAAAAGTGCAAACTAAAAATCCACATTCTAACGACATTTCAATAGGGCAAAAAATTCGCCATAGACGAATTTCAATGAGGCTTTCTCAAAAGGAATTAGGGAAATATCTAGGTGTTAGTTTCCAGCAAATCCAAAAATACGAAAAAGGCACCAATCGTGTAAGCGCGGGATGTTTGCTAGAAATCGCTAAAAAACTAGAAGTCCCGATGAGCTTTTTTTATGCGGATCTTTTAACAGCTGATATTGCCACAAAAGAACATGTCTTGTGCTCTTATGAAGAAATGATCTCAAGCAAGGAAGAGCATATTCTTTTGAAAAGTTTTAGAGAGCTTAAGCCTAAGCAACAAAAGGCAATCTTGTGTTTGATTGCTGAGAGGTAAAATACTTCTTGAATTGTTATTGTTGGTCTCTTGAATTACTTTATGGATAAGCGCGTGGTTCTGGTTGTACAATGTGGTTTCATGGGGGATCTTAAAGCCTTGAAAAGCTAGGCGGAGAGATTGGTTTGCTTTATAAATATCGCAAGATTCCGGGAGTTTTTGCACTATCCAGGTGTGTTTGCACACTAAAAGCAAAAAAGCTGACTGAACTCAGTACTTTCAGACTCCCGGAATACGCATAAGGGGCGCTTGCAACCGGTGGGGCGTGAGGCGTGAGAGCTAAAAAAGATAACAGTTTTGTGTTTGATTTCTCATGAGATAAAATACGGCTTTAAATTTTATTGCTAATCTTCTGAAATTATTTTATACCTTAAAGGGTGACTTTGGTCGTCTACGCAGCGATCAGTAGGGTCTGAAAGCCCTAAAGTTCGATCATAAAAATTAACCTACTTTTGTGGGTATCCCGGAATTCCGGGAGTTTTTGCCATGTCCAGGTGTGTTTGCACACTAAAAGCAAAAAAAGCTGATTCGAACTCAGTACTTTCAGACTCCCGGAATACTCATGCGAGGGCGCTCGCAACCGGTGGGGCGTGACGCGTGAGAGTTAAAAAAGATAGCAGTTTTGTGTTTGATTTCTCATGAGATAAAACGCAGCTTTAAATTTTATTGCTAATCTTCTTAAATTATTTTATACCTTAAAGGGTAACTTTGGTCGTCTACGCAGCGATCAGTAGGGTCTGAAAGCCCTAAAGTTCAGTACATGAAAATTAACCTACTTTTGTGGGTATCCCGGGATTCCGGGATTTTTTGCTATGTCCAGGTGTGCTTGCACACTAAAAGCAAAAAAAGCTGACTGAACTCAGTACTTTCAGACTCCCGGAATACTCATGCGAGGGCGCTCGCAACCCGAGGGGGCGCAAAGTGCAAACTAAAAATCCACATTCTAACGACATTTCAATAGGGCAAAAAATTCGCCATAGACGAATTTCAATGAGGATTTCTCAAAAGGAATTAGGGAAATATTTAGGTGTTAGTTTCCAGCAAATCCAAAAATACGAAAAAGGCGCCAATCGTGTAAGCGCAGGATATTTGCTAGAAATCGCAAAAAAACTAGAAGTCCCGATGAGCTTTTTTTATGCGGATCTTTTAACAGCTGATATTGCCACAAAAGAGCATGTCTTGTGCTCTTATGAAGAAATGATCTCAAGCAAAGAAGAGCATATCCTTTTGAAAAGTTTTAGAGAGCTTAAGCCTAAGCAACAAAAGGCAATATTGTGTTTGATTTCTCATGAGAGTTAAAAGAGTCTTTTTCTGAGGGAAGGAAGTGTTTTTCTTGCACAGAAATATCCCAATAGAGCCTCTTTCTCTTCATTTTAAAAATCATAAAGTTTTTATCCCTCATCTAGCGAGCGCAGATAAAGC
>NZ_NJPP01000065.1 GCF_002778015.1 Bartonella tribocorum
GCCATCATCTTAACCGGTGAAAGCAATCAGAGGGTGATGGGGCAAGATGCTGGAGAAATCATTGGCTCTCTCAACCGCAATACCGCAGCAGCCCACCAAGCTGTCGCACCAATAGACGCCACATCGCTTGAGGGAGCAGTGCATAATCGCTTAGACATGATCAATGATTTATCTGATGAAGGATTGGGATACTTTGATAAAATTTATAAAATCACAAATGTCAAAGACCACCCAGTGGGTGAGGTTGCGCATGATGAAAATGGCAATACAATCTATTTAACCGATGAAAATGGGGAACCTATAGAAGACAGTCATGGCAAAAAAATACCTCTATATCACTTTTTAAAGCCAGAGAAAGAAGATCATTTACAAAAAGGCCCTGACGGCGCTGTTTATATGTTCTACAATGGCATTTTTAATTCAYCAGATGATGCAGCGGGTAATGCTGTTCAAATGTCTGATAATAAAAAAGGACCCCTTTATTTTACATACTTCCCCCAAGCTGACGATATGCTAGTAGAATTAGGGATAGCGTTTTATCAAAAGTTTTGGGAGGGGGACACTTGGGGTTTGAGTAACTCGACGAAGAAATTCCAAGATTTTCTCTATCGTTATGGCAATGATGGGGCGATTGTTAGTGCGCATAGCCGTGGTACCCTAACAGTGCTCAATGGAGAGAATAACTTGAAAGATGATGGTATCCACGGTATAGCTAAGAAAACAGATATCTATCTTGTTGGAGCGGCTGCTCACCTGCAATCGATAGCTAATAGATTAGATTATCTAAGCGATGGCGAAAAGAAATATGTCTACGTACAAAGCCATATATTAGACCCCATTAGTACAGTGATTGGTTACAATCGACCTACTGCTTATAAGGTACCCTTGAAGTTCCCCTATGTATTATTTCTACCAGCCACTCCAATGATAGAGCAAGGGAAAGCGATCATTGGCCATAATCCTAGTACCACCCATAAGTGTTATGGTGATGCAAGTCGTGAGTGTAGAGATAATTATGGTTCATTTGGTTTTAAAAAACTTTATTCAACGATAACAGGGAACAAAAAATGAAAATATTATTTAATTTATTAAGCCTGCTCATTCTATTAAGTGTCTCTGGATGTGACATATCAAATATCGACAAACCTTCTCCAGGAGAAGTGGCAGTGTGGAAGAAGCCAGGAGCGAACTTTACTGAGGTAGGAAAAGTCTTGTTAGAATGTGGCATGCCAAGCCTTATTGATCAGGATTCAGAAAACAAAACGCTAAGCGACAATGAAATAGCCACCATTGATGCTTGCATGCTTCAAGCTGGTTTCCGTAGAAAATCAGGGGGTCCATATTGGTGCTATAATTATAGAGACCTTCCGATTTGTCGTCCTGGTGCTGTTATTCCGAAGCGAAGTGTTGAGAAGCGCTTAAACAGCCCTTTTTGTAAAAGGAGTCCAGTACAACCTGAATGCCAACCTTAACAATACAACACCATTCGCAAAGCGCTTTGGTTAATGTTGGCTTTGGTGCTGGAGCAACGGGTGGTGGAGGTTCAATGAGCGCCTCTTTCCAAAAGGATCAATCCTCTAGTGATTATCACAGTGTTGTGGAACAATCCGGCATCAAAGCGGGTGATGGTGGCTTTGATATTACAGTGGCGGGTGCAACAAACTTGACCGGAGGCCTTATTGACAGCAGCGCATCAGCAGACAAAAATAAATTGACCACAGGAACCATTACGACGAGTGATATTGCCAACAGTGCGCATGCGACAGCCAGCAGCCATGGTTTTAGCCTTTCTGGAAATGACACGATAAAAAACATTGCCAAGAATATTTTAAATCATGGTAAAGCCAAGGATGGAGCAGAAGGTGAAACCAAATCGGCTATCAGCGATGGCGCCATCATCTTAACCGGTGAAAGCAATCAGAGGGTGATGGGGCAAGATGCTGGAGAAATCATTGGCTCTCTCAACCGCAATACCGCAGCAGCCCACCAAGCTGTCGCACCAATAGACGCCACATCGCTTGAGGGAGCAGTGCATAATCGCTTAGACATGATCAATGATTTATCTGATGAAGGAT
>NZ_NJPP01000066.1 GCF_002778015.1 Bartonella tribocorum
CCCCCATCACACCCATTCCCCTTACGTTTTACAAGTAGCCCCCCCCCTCATGAAACTGCACGAGAAAAGCATGCCGCCTCATAAGAAGCCCCACAAGAAACGCGATTATGAATCGTCTCAAGAGCCAAGACTTATGGCGTAATATTGAAAACGCACCCAAGATGGTTCCAACTTACTTTTTCATAAAGTAAAGATGGGGTTGCGCAATGTTCATAATTGGCAGAGCTTTATGCATTATCCCCCTCACGCTACCCTTCACAAGTGCCGGTATAAAATTCATAAGTCCCCATATGAAATGGATTTGAAAAGCACTTAAAGCGAGATATCTTTTTACAACAATCTGCCAAATGAATAACAAATGACAACACAACAACCTGTAGATTTTATTTAAATCGTTTTGGATATAATTTTATTCCCACCCCCATAGTGATCATTTTAAGGGCGACCATTTTGAGGACAACCGTTTTTGTTACAGAGGCTCCCTTATATTTGTGCATATTTTCTGTTGTCATATCCCTTTCAGTTTCAGCTATCATATCCCCTTCAGCAAACAAAAACCCCGCATACACGGGGTTTTTGCCTGTACCACACCCTTATTTAGATACAGTACGATCATCGTCGCATTTTTTTATTAAACACATTCAGCACAAATTTTCAACATAAAAAACACATTTAATACAAAAAAATAACACATATTGCTCCATTCAAAAGGGAGGCACCTAATAAAAACGTGTTAAGAACAAAAGATAATAAATACCCTAACACTTTATTTTATTTGCTATAGTCATAAGCGCTGTTTTATCCACGCAATATTTTATCATAGGATTCATAATAACAACGATAATGTTCGTTTACTTTGGCGTTGTAGATTTAAGGTTCCTGCCTGTTTATTTACAGTCACGACAACCTTAGCTATTATTATCATTCCTTTTATATTTGATTTATTGTTTTTCTTTTAATCTATTTTTGTAAAAAATACTTTTAAAATATTAAAAAAATTCTGCATTTTAAATGCGTTTTGCACTGTATTTTTCATCATTTAGATACAAAATGACCACTGCTGCTATTTTTATTAAACGCGTCTTTTTACATACCTTCGGCACAAAAGAAACACCTCTTGATCCAAGCAAAGAAGATTAGTAAAACTGATCTTATAAAAATAAGAACGATACACAAGTAGTAGTATTTAATGATCGTCAATGAAGACGATTACTATGGAATTCTTAGGTAAGCTATAAATGCAATGATAAACAGATAAAAACTGTTTTTCGTAAATTAGCTCTGCAATACCATCCTGATCATAATTCTAGTACCGAAGCTAACCAAAAATTCAGAAAAATTTGTAAATCCTATGAAACTCTTAAAGATCCTCAAAAGAGAGCTGCTTACAATCAGTTTTCTCATGAAACATTTGAAGATAATCATAAGACTTTTGAAATTAGGAGCGATCCAGAGAATGGACGACCAGATAATATCGCGCGTGTCATTTTCATTATTTATGGAATAACGCTTTTCATTTGTTCTATAATTTCATTTTTTACGTGGAATATACCACTAGAAATAATAAAATAGGGTTCTCACTAGCATAAAAGGATATTGAGTAAAGATTGGTCGATTAATCTTCTGGTTCATAGGAGTATCATTTATCATATTTATATGGAAAATTATCTCATGAAAATGCTTTTGAAGCGTATTAAGAGTGCTCCACAGCGCATTGACAAGGTGTGGTAATTTTTGATCTTTTCTAACAATGGATTGTAGAGAGCAAGGTTGTAGCGTCTCTATCCGTTGTTTCCTTGTTCTCTATTTTTTCCTCTGCTTCATTGCATTCCTCAACTGTTCCAAACCTTTATTTTCACAACAAGCCCCCTCAACCTTTCCCCCAATAAGCCCACTTATCTCTCACACAGTCTTTTTCTCATGCCCCTCCTTTCTCCATATTGGCTAACACCCTATCATCTAAAAACCGCCTTCAAAAACGGGGCTGCCCTTCTAAAGAAATTTCCTGTTCCTCCACAAATG
>NZ_NJPP01000067.1 GCF_002778015.1 Bartonella tribocorum
TCTCTCTCCTACCATTGCGCCCTCCTAGCACTTCATCCCTCCCCTCACTCTGTTCCGCCATGCAGCGCATTGGCGCGTGCCCGTTGCAAAGCATGGGCAACCGCACGACCAGTAGCCATAGGTTCACGCGCCCCATTGACATGCACTGTGACATTTTGATTGTGGGTGATGGGGGAGTGGTCTTTGTCTCTTTGTTCTCTGGCAGATGAATTGACAGGAGAACCCCCCGCAAATTGCACGATGGGTTGGATGGGCGTTTTGCCCCCCAAAAAACTTGGCAAAAAATCTCTGACATCAATCGATCCAATCCATCCCTTAATGCGGCTGGGCAACGATTTACAATAATCCATCAATTGTGAGATAGACGACATAAAGCCCTCGACAATCGAATTAGCCAGATCTTCRCCYGCTTGTTCCATACCAGCCTTGGCACTGTCTGTGAGCTTTTCCTGTGTAAAAAAACCCTTCAACCACCCCCAAAAGTTGGAAAAGCTTTGTTTAACGCCCTCCCACAAATTGCCAAACCACTCGACAACAGAGGAAAGTCCTTGTTTAAACTTTTGCCAATGGGAAGAGAAATCAAAAGCAGCAGCAATGATGTTTTTCCATTTGGTAATGGTTGCCGTATCGGCACCAAAAAAGCGCATGACGGCTTCAAAGACACGATCCCAAGCCCGAGATACCCCCCGTGCAAAGCCTTTGACAAAAGAAGAAAAACGATCCCAATATTTCCACAAAGCAAAACCAGCAGCCAATATGATAGCCACAACAGCAGCAATCAYAGCCCCTACCGGAGTAAAAAKMCCCCCCACAACAGAAGAMAGRSYTGCCCCAACCACTCGGATGACTGTCCCCATAAAGCCAAAAGAGSWAGAAAATGCCGCACCTGAAACGGCTATCCCCCGTAAAGCCCCCACAAGCAAAGTCATGGGGCGAAGAAGACGCAGCGCACTCCCACCAAGCCCTGCTGCCATTAAACCCAATGAGCGCCCTGAAGCGACTAATCCGCGCCAACTTGCCTTCAGCGTGCGGCTCACAGCCCCCATCTTGATAAAAGAGCCCATCAATTGAAGAAGCCCAAGGCGGGTTCCCGCCATAGTAAAACGCAACACACGCAGAGCAATATTAAAAGCCATCAGGGCAGCAATGGTTTTGATGATCACAGCGGTTAAAGTTGGGTGCGCATTCGCCCACGCCATCAAACCATTGACAAATCCCCCAACAGTTTTCATGAGACTGTTGAGAGGAGGCAGGAGCACTTCACCAATGGTGATCCCTAAAGCTACAATACGGTTTTGCAACAGTTCAAATTGCCGCATGGCACCGGTTTCTTGTTTATCGGCTTCTTGTTCTACAGAGCCTTTAAAGACTTGTGGATCTTTCACATAATCTAAAGCTTGCCCTAACAATTGGGGGTTGCCCACCAATTTGGCAAAATCACCGGTAAAATCGCGCCCTGCAATGGCAATCAGAGAACGCATTCCCTGTTCGGATTTGCCCAACACATCAAAAAAACGCACCAAGGTACCGGTGGCATCTTTCTCCAAATCTTCCATAAATTTTTGGCGTGAAAGCCCAATATTGCTAAAGGCATCTTCAATATGTTTGCCTCCTGCTTGAATACGCGCACTCATCGCATTAAAACCACGCGCCGCACTCTCTGGTACAATTCCTGCAGAAATCATCGCTGTACCAAAGGCTGCGGTTTCGCGCGCGGTCAACTTAAACATGGTGGCCGCACCGGTGGCACGATTGGTAAAATCAGAAACCTCACTGGCCTTGGCTGCCATGTGGTTAGAGAGATGGTTGATGGCATCCCCTAAATCTTCAATACCTTCCTGATTAAGCTTAAAGACATTGCGTAATTTGGCAAAGCGCTCCCCAATCTCATCCCCGCTCATATCAAAAGCAACGGCCGCTTTGGCAGCATAAATACTAAAAGCCTCGAGATCTTGTTCACCAATACCTGCTTGGCTGGCACTGGTCATCAATTCTAAGACTTCACGG
>NZ_NJPP01000068.1 GCF_002778015.1 Bartonella tribocorum
ATAAAAAATCGTGCGCATAAAAAATCGTGCGCGTAAAGAGGCTGAAGAAGCGCTTGAACCTCTAAATTCCGCCATAGAAGATTTTGTATTCACTGTAAAATACACACAAGAGAATATTTCACAAAGTTCTCAAATAAAACAACGACAGCATCAACAAGCGCAACAAGAAAAGACAATCCAGCCTCTTTCAAATCATGAAATTGCCCGCAAAGTTCAACAAGATCCATCGGTTAAACAGAGTAAAAGAGAAATCCAATTTTTGAGTGAAATGGTTTTTGGCAACCCATTTATTTTGCAACATAGAATAGACGATATGCAAAAAGCTCCAGAGATGGGAGCAGAGCTTGCATATCAAATTGGAAACTATTCTAAATCTTCTGGTTCGCTTGCTGGCAGGAAAATCTTTGGCATAAAAACTGCAGCACGAAAAGCCGCTGAAGAACATCTTCCTGCCCTTTGTACCGCCATTAGGGATTATGCTGATACAGTACAACAGTTGAGAGACACCATTGTGCAAAATCACCAGATAGAACAACAACAAAGATCATATCACAAACAAACTCTTTTTCCAGTGGCAAGAGAGATATTGAACGGATTACATCAAGACAAAATACGCTCTTTATGTGGCAAGATTTTTGGTGACCGGCTTATCTTAGAACAAAGTATACAAAAAATCAAAGAAAACCCCAATGTGGGAGAACAGCTCTTATGGAATCTAACAGAAAACCCTCTATCTATTTCCGAGCTTGCTGGTGAAAACGTTCTTGGCACAAAAGATCGTGCGCGCAAAGAGGCTGAAGAACATCTTCCTGCCCTTTGTACCGCCATTAAGGATTATGTTGATAATGTAAACAAGATGTTGCACGGATTACATCAAGACAAAATACGCTTTTTATGCCACAATGTTTTTGGTGACCGGTTTATTTTAGATCAAAGTCTACAAAAGATCAAAGACAACCCCGAAGTGGGAGAACAGCTCTTATGGGATCTAACAAAAAAACCTCTATCTATTTCTGAGCTCGCTGATGAAACCGTTCTTGGTACTAAAAATCGTGCGCGAAAAGAGGCTGAAGAACATCTTCCTGCCCTTTGTACCGCCATTAGGGATTATGCTGATAAGGTAAAACAGTTGAGAGACACCATTGTGCAAAATTATCAGACAGAACAACAACAACGCCATCAACCACTTACTGATCTTGATAGAAAATTGCAAAAGCAGCAAAGCCTATGGCAATCTCCGAAGATCCCTGAGCAGTCAACAAAAAATCATCATCGAGAGATTTCTGAAACATCGAAGCAAGAAGAGCAACTTCTAACTCGATCTCACCGCGCTAAAACATCAAAAGCAATGGCGTTGTCGTGATGGTCTCATAATCATTGGCTTATCATACAAAACCTTGATGCAATTATCTTGCCAAAATTGCATCAAAGTTGGCGCATAACATACAGAAAAATTTGAATAAGCYGTCATATGACAAAATGCATTGATAAAACTTCATGCAAAAGTTATGATAATATTTCGTAAAAATGGCCAACATTGTGACATTATTCCATCATTAACTTGGTTCCATACGAAAAGGACTAAATTTTTTCAATCACTCAAAACAACATTATGAAAATAACATAAGGCAAAAAATATAAAAAAAGCTTTTTAAAAAACAAATTTAAAAACTTGAAAGGAACATGCATGAAAAAAAGATCCCCCTCCCCTAGAATAGTCGAAATGATGCAAAAATTTCAACAACAGGATGAACAATCCCTCACCAACCCTCCCCAAGGTTTTCAAAGCACGCAAGCCGCCACAATCCCCCTCAGCACAGAAAATCCAGAGGACCCCTCCACGC
>NZ_NJPP01000069.1 GCF_002778015.1 Bartonella tribocorum
GCTTTCACAGACTTTTTTTTAAAATCTTCAAAGGATTTTCCAAAGACCTTTCAAAGCCTTCCCTCATTTTTACCATGAAAATGCACTTTTTACCATTTTTCGTGCTTTTTCCAATTTTAGGTGTCAAAATCTATTTTGACAAAATGCGCATTTAACGCTAAAAATTGTACATAAGAACAACAAATTATCACCTATTTCTAACCAATCCCACCTCTTCCCACTTAATGCAAAAACTACTGTCAAACGACAACAATAAAAAAACCGCCACAAAAAACCGTAGCGGTTTAAATAAACACCTATAGAAAAAGTTTCAACCAATTCTATGACGTGTGTGCATTACTTTTGTTTTGCTTTTTCTTGCTCAGCCCGCATACGCTCTTCAATTTCTTTTTGATTTGATTGAATGGCTTGCTGCAGCTTTATTTGCTCTTGTTGGAAATCTTTTTCTTCCATACCAGGACCGGTATACGCAGCTGTAAATCCATTAAGAGAAAATTCAATAGGATTAGCTGAACCACGGAAATTAACTGTGGTTACAACCATTTTTGTACCACTTTTCATAGCTGCTATAAGCTTATCATCTAAGACATCATTAGCAATACAACTTGGTCCATTACAAATAACATAAGGAATTTTTTTAGAGAAGCCATCACCTATTTGAATGTGAACACCTTCTGGCAAAAAACGACCTGTAGGTACTTGAATACCTATACGCCTTTCATTTTGCTTCCCTTTTATTTCAACAAGATTAAAAGCCGTTAAAGGTTGTCCCGTATTCGATAATACACTATTCATTGTATTACAAATATCAACATCATGCTGTTTACTGCAAACTTTGTACCAACCTTGCGATAAAGTTTGCGCATTTGCAGAAATACCAGCTATAAGGAAAAGAGAAGCAGCTCCAACTAATATTGAAACAGCAGAATAAATATTTTTATGCGACATGATTAAGTTAATCCTTTCAACGCGCTCTTAAGTAACTTAAAAAAATATTAAATACAATTTCAACTTAAATTTATTAAATTATAATGAAATAATATTTAATTTTATTATTTTTACTTCAATATAAAAAAGCTAAATTTAGAGAAAAAACTACGATAAGCCATTTAAAATTTATATACTCATGTAGCTTTCCCCTCTTTATCACATGGATGCCCGATGCAATCTATCCATAAAACACCTCTGTGCGTCTGCGCTAAGATTACATAAACGAATCAATATTGCAATATCAATTTAAATAAACTCTTATTCTATTCAAAAAATCTTAAGAATTTAAACGCTTACTACTCTTCATATTAGGCTGTAAGGCTTTAGCAACAAATATTGCAATGCATGAAATTCTAAAATATCAGATAAATTTCACTATTTTCCTTATATGTCTCGTGATATACAAAAATAAAGTGATTTACGGAATTATTAAAATATTGGATGCATTAAAGATAGAAATTATCTAATTTTTTCATATAGTTGCAAAAAATGCCAATGGACAATTTTCTATTTCTGTTTACAAAACATAAAGTGATATGCATTTGTGAGAAAAACTTTACATTTACAGTCTTCTCGTTGAAAAAGTTGAATTAAATGATGAAGGCATTCAATTTGCTTTTTCCCTAATTCAAAGATCTCTTTTTTATGAAAAATCTATAACTT
>NZ_NJPP01000007.1 GCF_002778015.1 Bartonella tribocorum
ATGCAAATGTTGAAGAAGTGGCTGAAAAGACCGTCCATGTGCTTAAACAAACCGTGCCTTCCGCTGTTCCAGGAATTGCTTTTCTTGTCTTACGGATAATCAGATCAAGAAGCAACGGCACATTTATCGGCTATGAATTCTATGGGTGCATTGCCTTGGAAATTGACTTTTTCTTGATCGACGCGCATTGCAAGCGGCTGCTTTAAAAGCATGGGCTGGAAAAGATGAGAATATCGTTGTTGCACAAAAGGCATTTTGTCATCGTGGCTTAGATGAACCACCTTGCAGCTTTAGGACAATGGACTAAAGAGCCAAGAAAAGGTGAGCGTTTGAATCTGTCATAGACTTGAATTTTCCCATAAGGGTGTGTGGTGATTGTCCTAGATGCAAATGTTGAAGAAGTGGCTGAAAAGACCGTCCATGTGCTTAAACAAACCGTGCCTTCCGCTGTTCCAGGAATTGCTTTTCTTGTCTTACGGATAATCAGATCAAGAAGCAACGGCACATTTATCGGCTATGAATTCTATGGGTGCATTGCCTTGGAAATTGACTTTTTCTTGATCGACGCGCATTGCAAGCGGCTGCTTTAAAAGCATGGGCTGGAAAAGATGAGAATATCGTTGTTGCGCACAAGGCATTTTGTCGTCGTGCTTAGATGAACCACCTTGCGGCTTTAGGACAATGGACAAAAGATCAGGAAAAGGTGAGCGTTTGAAGCACAAGATCTATGCTTTAATGCAGGAAGATTTTGCATGTTTCTGCGGGGTGTAGGATGCCTTCATCATGATAAAAGTGACAGGGACGCTTTAGGCTTGAAAGCTTTTGCTAGGCATACAGCGAAGCTTTTGTGCATCAGGATAGCTTTCTCTATCAATGGGGGAGTTTTTTTTATTAACGAGCGGATTTAGCAGTTTTTGCTAGTAAAAGTGGATTTGCATTTCAATAAAATGCATGTTTTTTCGTTACAATGAATAAATTTTTCTTGTATTTGTGAGGCTATGATGAAAAATAACCCACTTTTATAGTACTTATAGTAGTGTGGCTGAAGAATAGAGGGGGGAGTCGTGAACGGCATATCTGCTAACAAGAGCAATATCAAAGAAAAAAATCCAGACGTAAAAAAGAGCATTCCTTCAATTATAATACGTAAAGTATTCAATATAATACGTATAATATTAGCTGGGATATTTAGACTGTTTATTTTTACAATTTTTCTTATCATGTTCCAAATGCGTGGACTGGTTCATACCGCACTAAGCTTCTTTGCGGGTGCGAGTGGATTAGCGTGTTTTTTCTTTTTTTTTTCGGATACCTCTTACAACGCCGCGAAGCAACAGCAGATGAAGCTGGGATATCGCTCACATTACTCTTAGTAATTGGTGAGGGTGTTTTTTCTGTTTGTTGTCTGTATGGTATGTGGGGTTATGACGCTTTCTTATTACGTTTGGCACCTGAAGGGTATGATCTTATTCTCTTTGAGTAAATAGAGTGCACTTCATTTGCACACAAATCAAAATGAGAGGCGGATAGTCTCTCAAATTCTTAATAATCGCTCTCTAAAATCATGACGACAGATTTGCGTTTAATAAAGGAATTAACAAGCCTTTGTTCTTTTAAAAATCAAGGAGATCCTTATGGGGATGCCTAACGGCGCCTTTGACATAAGACATTAAAGGTGGTTTGTTTTGTCCTTCTCACACGGCTTTGAAATCATGATATCAGGGGAAAGTTTTGCAGGGTGCCTTTCTTAAAATTGCCCCATGCAATACCAATGCACTGCTTTTACCCTACAGAAAGCATGATCTCATGTTCTCCACCTGGTGTCTCTAAACCATCAGGTAAAGCTTGAATCAATTCAAGTGCATTGGCTGCTTTAGCGGCGGCGAAATTTCTTCTGCCATAGCATTTTCAGTTCAAAAAAGATGAACTGTTTGCAATCATTTTATCGGAAGTCTTTATGCCTCGAGAGAGAGACTTATACTGATCTTTCAAAATGACCTTTGAATCAAAAAAACGCTACCATCACGGTTGATAGAGGTTTGATCTCCCTTTAGTTTATGTTGGATGCGTTTTTGAATCACTCTTTACAGCACAAAAAACTACTCGCTTCATGAGGTCATCGTTTTGTTTAAAACCTTTAATACCTCACGAGAATGAGGTTTTTACATACCAATATTGCCAAAACGATTTTTGAACTTGGAGAGGCGACCACCACGGTCTACGAGTGTTTGAGAACCACCTGTCCAAGCTGGATGCGTTCTTGGATCAATATCTAGATTAAGGGTATCCCCTTCTTTTCCCCAAGTGGAGCGCGTTGTGTATTGAGTTCCATCCGTCATAACAACGGTAATTTTGTGATAGTTAGGATGAATATTCGCTTTCATGCGTCAAACCTTTTACGTTTATAGAATGAAACAACACCTACTCGATTTTTTAAGTGCGCTTCCTTTGTCTTTTTGATACATTGATTAAAGTATTTATTCTTATAGCTGAGCATGCATTAAAAAACAAGTGTTTAAGATGCATCATTGTGTCAAGTATTATAAATCCTTCAATATAGTGAGCGAAGTTTTATGAAATTATATCGTCATTCAGAAAAATCTACAAAATCTTCTCTTGAGAAATCTTCTTTTTCTTCGCTTGCCATTTTTTTTCCTTATCTTTTGCGTTATCGTTGGTTGTTTATCTTTGCCTTTTTTGCTTTGTCTGTTGCGGCCCTTGTTACATTAGCTTTACCTATAGCAATCCGCCAAATGTTTGATCATGGGTTTTCTCGCTCAAGCCATGGACATATCAATTTTTACTTCGGGATTTTGTTTTTATTAGCCTTGATTCTCGCATTTTCTTCAGCTTGTCGTTATTATTGTGTTATCACATTGGGAGAACGGGTTGTCGCTGATTTACGGCGTGATGTGTTTGTCCATATTATGAAACTTTCTCCTGCTTTTTTTGATCGGTCGCATTCCGGAGAGATTGTTTCAAGACTTCTAACAGATACGACACAAATAAAATTGGCTGTTGGCTCGACCGCCTCTACCGCTTTGCGTCAACTGATTATCGTGATCGGAGCTGTCGTGATGATGGTGATCACCAATGCGAAATTATCTTTACTGGTTTTGGCTGCTATTCCTATTGTGGCACTTCCTTTGGTGGTTTTTGGACGTAAAGTTCGTGCGCGTACGCGTGCGGCGCAAGATCGCCTCGCTGATGCCAATGCTGTTGCAACAGAACAGGTTAGCGCTATTCGCACGGTGCAAGCTTTTACTGCTGAAAAACTTGTTGCGACACGTTTTTCACAGTTGGTAGAGCGCGCCTTTCAGACAGCGCGGGCTTCTGTAACTTTGCGATCCTTTTTTACTGGTTTTGCAATTTTTTTGGTTTTTAGCAGTGTGGTTGCTGTTTTGTGGATTGGATCACGCGATGTTTTGAATGGAACGATGACAGGGGGGACACTAGGGCAATTTGTCCTTTATGCCGTTTTTGGAGCTTCAACCTTTGCGCAGTTATCAGAACTGGGGGCGGAACTCATTCAAGCAGCAGGTGCTGCGGAACGATTGGCCGAATTGTTGCAAGAACAGCCTATGATCTTAACACCTAAAAATCCTTTATCATTGGTGCATCCTGTTCGAGGCGAACTTGTTTTTGATCATGTTGATTTTACCTATCCTTCTAGACCACAAGAAAAGATTTTACATGCGCTTTCATTTTCTATCAAAGCCGGTGAAACAGTTGCTTTTGTTGGGGCTTCAGGGGCAGGAAAAAGCACACTTTTTTCTTTGATCCTTCGTTTTTATGATCCAATAAGTGGAAAAATTCGATTGGATGGCACGGAAATTGATCGCCTTTCTCTGCAAGATTTACGTGGTGCAATCTCTTATGTTCCGCAAGATGTTGCTATTTTTGATGGAACATTGCGTGATAATATTGTTTTTGGAACTGAAAATGCTCTGGAAGAAGAAATTCTTGCGGCCTCTAAAGCCGCCAATGCACTTGAATTTATTGAATCTTTACCCGATGGTTTGGATACACAGGTGGGAGAACGTGGGACCATGCTTTCTGGGGGGCAAAAGCAGCGCATTGGTATTGCACGGGCGATTTTAAGAAATGCACCCCTCTTGCTGCTTGATGAAGCAACCTCTGCTTTGGATGCAAACAGTGAAAAGCTCGTGCAAGATGCTTTAGAAGGCTTGATGCAAAACCGCACAACATTGGTGATTGCGCATCGTTTGGCAACCATTTTAAAAGCGGATCGTATTCTTGTGATGGATAAAGGTGCCCTTGTGGAAGAAGGAACCCATGCTGAACTTGTCGCAAAAAATGGCGTTTATGCTTATCTGGCAAAATTGCAATTTTCACCCGAATAAGAGATCTTGATACAAGAGAAGTTCTTGGGCGCAAAATCACGCTTTACAGGCAGAGGCTTATTAATTTAAGGGTGCATGGAAAAAAGAGGAACAAGAATTAAGACGAAAAGAGAGGCAAAAATTGAGGCGTTTTCTTTTTGAATTCTGATTGTTTTTTCTCTGTTTGAGGTGGCGCATCTTTATAAAGACGCTTTCTTTATGTAGAAGATAAAACGATGCCAAGTTAATCTCTATGAATTAAAGGGGAAATCTCTCTTTATAACAGCACTTTTACATTGTTTATAAGGGATAATTCATTGTTTTGTATGCTGGATAAGAGATCCTAATATCATAGGATTTTCTTACTTCAAATTTGTGTATGGTGAACCAATCAAAATCAGGTCTCTTACATATACCAAGCAGGGACGTTTGTATGGCGTAAAACACTTGAGAAAGAACAGTGTTTCTTATGATCCTCTCAAGTTTCAAAGATTATAGCAACATTGGAGGGTGGCAAAGTGTGTGAGGGTGCTGGCTTATAAAAACACGACAGCGCCGGTTGTTAAAAAAGCATCATTGCCGCATTCTGCGATAAAGAGTTCATCACTCACGGGATTGTAAGTGACTCCCGCAATGATTTTACCTTGGCTTTCTAAAGCAATGGAAACAGCAAAAAAAGGAATGCCATGGAGAAAATTTGTGGTGCCATCTAAAGGGTCAACAATAAAACGATGTTGGGAATCTTCTCCAATGATTTCTTCAGACTCTTCCATCAGAAAACCAAATTTAGGGTGTGCTTTGCTTAGTTCATTGAAAATAATTTTTTCTGCTTTTGCGATTGGCTTTGGCTAACGGAATCTGCTGGCTTTAAGATCTTTTTTTGAGATCTAAATGCCTTTTTTGAGGGTTGTTTTTAACTTGGTGCGAATGTGTTCCTTGCCGGCGATGATGTTCTTTTGCGGAATATATCATCACTTCCTTCTTTATCAGTGACAAAACCTCCGGTGTTGTGAACCACTCTGTATGCTGGTTGTTCTATTCAAGTTTTTAAGATTGTCTTTCCAAAAGTCATTGGTTCTTTCTGCGGTCCCATAAGTTAAATCAAAGGCAGTAGAGCTAAGACGGCGCAGTTTTGTAAGCTCCCTACAATTTTCCGGATGCTCTCATCGCATTGTGTAATTTGATGAGATAGGTTGCATGGTGAAGGATATTCAGAGGGGGCGCTCCGCATTGCCTTTTAAAAGACGCCCTTTTGAGACTTCAATGTGAGGGCTAAATGCCTTTTTTGAGGGTTTTTTCTAACTTGGTGCGAATATGTTCATTGCCAGCGATGATGTTCTTTTTGCAAAATATATCATCACCGCCTTCTTTATCGGTAACAAAACCTCCGGCTTCACGAACCATCAATATTCCAGCAGCCATATCCCAAATTTGCAAGTTGTCTTCCCAATATCCATCGGTTCGACCCGCAGCAACATAAGCTAAATCAAGAGCAGCAGCGCCAAAACGACGAAGTCCAGCAACTTCCATCATCATATTGCGCAATTCAATAAGATAGGTTCCATGACCTGGGCATCCCAAATGAGGCATGCCGGTGGCAATGACACAATCTTCTAGTCTTTTCCGTGCAGAAACACGACAGCGCCGGTCGTTAAAAAAAGCACCACTGCCGCGTTCTGCGGTAAAGAGTTCATCACTCACGGGATTGTAAATAACACCCGCAACGATTTTATCTTGGCTTTCTAAAGCAATAGAAACAGCAAAAAAAGGAATGCCATGGAGAAAATTTGTTGTGCCATCTAAAGGGTCAACAATAAAACGATGTTGGGAATCTTCACCAATGATTTCTTCAGACTCTTCCATCAGAAAACCAAATTTGGGGCGTGCTTTGCTTAGTTCATTGAAAATAATTTTTTCTGCTTTGCGATCAGCTTGGCTGACGTAATCGGCCGGCCCTTTTAAAGACACTTGCAAATTTTGCACTTCACCATAATCATGTACCAACGAGCGCCCTGCTTTCATGGCAGCTTGCACCATGACATTCATTATTGCAGAATGGGCCATGTTTTATTCCTTTATTTATCTTTTTCATTTGCACGGCGCAAATAAATCAACTCGTTGGTGTCAACAATAATACGCTCACCAGAATTCATAAAAGGAGGAACAAGAATACGAATACCGTTTTCAAGAATGGCTGGTTTATAAGAAGCGGTGACTGTTTGCCCTTTGAGAGCCGGATCGGCTTCCACAATCGTGACAGCAACTTGATCAGGAAGTGAGATGCCAATAGGCTTTTCTTGATAAAGCTCAACCGTGACAGTCATCCCATCTTGCAAGAAAGCTGCGCGTTCACCAACAAAGTCCTTTTGAAGCTCAAGTTGTTCATAAGATTCTGAATCCATAAAGACCAAAGCATCCCCTTGTTGATAAAGAAAGGTGAAATCCTTTTGTTCAAGGCGCACCCTTTCAACCGTTTCAGCAGCACGAAAGCGTTCATTGAGTTTTGTACCATCAAGTAAATCTTTTAGTTCAACTTGATTAAATGCACCACCTTTTCCTGGTTTAACGGCATTACATTTCACCGCAACCCACAAGCTTCCTTGATGCTCTATCACATTACCAGGACGAATTTCATTGCCATTAATTTTCATCGTTTCTATCCAATTCCATTCTTGCAAAAAGAGCTCTTCTGTTGTCCTTATGGCGCTTTTCTTTGCTGCCTTTAACCGTGAGCGCTTTTGTTATTTTGGGTTCAAATCCCCTTGATTAGCCTCGCGACTTTCTCATGGTCCCCTGTATGGTCCCCTGTATAGTCCTTTGCGTGCTCTTTATTGTTTTCGCTCGAACTTTCTTGCGCATGGTTTTTGCAAAGAGAAAAACTTAAGTACAAAAGGACCTTGATGTATTTTTGCTTTTCAGTTCTTTGCAAGACCATAAAAAGCGCTTAGACGCAAGCTTTTTAAAAATTTGCACAAAACTTTTTGAGATTTTGGGCAAAATTTTTTGGTTTTTTGGGAAATTTTATGTCATTGTATCGTAAAATATTATTGAGGTTGATGATAGAGGTCCTGTAAAACCACGTGATGTTTTTATGAGAATGTGTGATGAATATGTGAGGGGGAGCTTATCTGGATAATCTTGTGTCGTGAATGCCATGAAAGGGCAAGCGCAATGAGTTGCGTTCTGAGAAGCTGGATTGCTGAGAAATTGGGTCGGGAAGGGGCTTGTCTCCTTTAAGGTGTATGAGGTCTGTTAAGAACAGAGCGTGTAGCACCTTATAGCGCGTATCGCGTTATAGAGAATGTAGTGCACTATCACATAAGGTTAGCTTGCGTTCTCATCAGTGATGAGCTGTAGAATGGCTTTCTGCTTTATCGAAGTGAGTGTTCTAAATCTTTTGAGCAGTGGATATTCCTCTATACTGGAGATGATTTCATCGTGCAGGGAGAGGGCATGTTGTTTTGTGATGGCATCTGCATAAAAAAAGGAAACTGGAACATTAAAAATATCGGAAATTTCCTTTAACCGCCCCGCGCTGACACGGTTGGCGCCTTTTTCATATTTTTTAATTTGCTGAAAGCTTACACCTAAAGCGTGCCTTAAGGCTTTTTGAGACATCTTTAGCATTTGTCGTCTCGAGCGAATATTTTTGCCGGCAAAAAGATCAATATTAAGATTTTGAGAGTTGTATAAAATAGAAGGGCTTGTGTGAGGTTTTGAGCTTTTTGCGTTTTTTAAATTTCACACATTGTATGCCGTTTCAGCACCATAAGGAAAACGTTCCGATAGGGTAGGGAAGGTATGAGCATACGTTAGGATAAGAGTATTCTTAAGCTGTTTGCGTTTTAAAGTTTACGACAAATCATAATTTTGGCAATATTTAGCTAAATATATGAGGCGCACTTACACCAGCTATTTAAAGCCGAATAAGTGAAGGGGCCCATAGCAGATTTCCCATTTAAAACCCTAAAAAATTTTTTTACGAAACAGAGCAAGCTATTCAGTTGCTTTAGTAACGGATAAGCCGAGTTGTGCACGTACATTTTCGCGTAATCATTTACTAGGGTGAGGAGCATTTTTCATTGTTTTTAAAGTCATCATTTTCGTATCGTTATGAAATACAGAAAAAATTTATTTTTATGGCTAAAAACAAGGGTTTTTATAGAAGTGCAAATCTCTTCGTCCTTCGCAAGAATTTTTAAGTCTTTACGTTTAAAATATAAAGAATATTCACATTCAATAGCGGATTCATCTAGGGTGAGTATTTATGTAAGAACGCGGTTCTCCGTTCACGTTATACTGAAAAAGAGATACTATAGTGCTACTATTTAATTTTATTCTATAACTCAAATTCACACCCATGTTTTGCTGTTTTTGGGGTTGATCTGTATAAATCACATTATATCCATTCTGTCGCAATAGACTGATAAATAAAGGCGTGAAGTTGTCTGCTATATTATTTTTCTTTATAAGAAGTGTGGTTGTAGCGGGTGGTAAAAATCCTTTGTTACCTCTAATAAAATTGTTAGCGACTAATTGTGCCTGACGCTTCGTAAGATTTTGATCAACATAATTTGATGAATAACTGCTTACGGACACGCAGCCAGCCACAAACACAACCGGTGACAAAAATAAATATTTTAACATCTTAACCCCCCTGCTTATGTTGGGCTTTTTGTGAGGCTCTCCTGCGAAGCTTTTATTCCAGAAATAAGAGCAATTTTGCTTATAGTTATACAAATATTGGTCTCAAATCAAGTGGTAATTCACCAATGAATAATGACTCCAGCTTTAAGGTTACTTCATGTGCTTCTTGCGGTATCTTTTTAAATAAACGGCTGCGTTTGGTGATTGTGATAAAAAATATTTTTTTGTGCTTTCATGTTAAGATCATGTTCTCTATCGCCATTATAAAATGATGCGTTAGGTGCGGCTCTAGAGCGACAAAATCAATTTTCAAATATTGCTTTTTGAGGGCTACCTTTTTAAAAATATACATGCATGCTTATTCTGTTGTACTGTAAAATATTATCGTTTGAGGTGTGATGCTATAAGGCATGAACTTTGCACATGGGATGTTTTTATGAGAATGTGTGGTGAATATGTGAGGGGGAGCTTATCTGGATAATCTTGTGTCGTGAATACCATGAAATGGCAAGCGCAATGAGTCCCGTTCTGAGAAGTCAGCTTGTTTGCTAACAAGATCGGGAAGGGATTTTTTTCCGTTGAGGTGTTTAAGGCAAGAGCAGACTATGGTGTGCCCTATCGTGTGATATTAGCTTGCGTTCTCATCAGCGATGCGTTGTAGAATGGCTCTTTGTTTTATCGAAGTGAGTGTTCTAAATCTTTTGAGTATTTGGTATTCCTCTGTGCTGGAGATGACTTCATCGTGCAGGGAGAGGGCATGTTGTTTTGTGATGATATCTGCATAAAAAAAGGAAACTGGAACATTAAAAATATCGGAAATTTCCTTTAACCGCCCCGCGCTGACACGGTTGGCGCCTTTTTCATATTTTTGAATTTGCTGAAAGCTTACACCTAAAGCGTGCCTTAAGGCTTTTTGAGACATCTTTAGCATTTGTCGTCTCGAGCGAATATTTTTGCCGATAAAAAGATCAATTTAAGATTTTGAGAGGGCATTGCTTTCTGCCAAGTGCGTGCGCCCTTTTATGCGTATTCCAAGAGCTTGAAAATACTGAAACCTACACAGATTTTTTGCTTTTAGTGCTTATCGCCCCTAGATAGTACGAGATCTCTTTGAATTTCTATCAACTTTATCTTTTTAAAGAAGAGGATAGCATTTCTCTCAAGCACTTTTCAAAAAATAAAAGGATGTTTTATTGCTTTTTTGCGTGCTTTTTCTCGTTCATATGCTGTCTATACCGCCAAATTCTGTATAACATATTGGTTTAAATGATAGTTTGTTGTTTGGAATGTTGAGGAATAAACGTGATATTGTATGACTATCCCATTTTAAACTTCTTATGGGGAAAGAAGAGGATAGCATTTCCTTACATATCATAAGCCAGTATTTTGTGGAGAAAAATGACTGATAAAGAAATAAAAAGCCTTTTATGACTTTTCTCAAGCGTTACAAGGGAGGAAATATTGAGGATTGGCAAAGCGTGTGATGGTGTTAGCTTACAACTTTTATAAAGTACAAGGAGGGGCATGAAATAAATGAGAGGGCTCCTTTTAGAGAAGGGGTTTGCATTTTGGTTGGCTGTAGGGCGCTTCTGTTATGTTTTTTGTTTGTTTTTTCGCTCACATTTGATCAGACAGTCTTGTGTCTTTTTTTATAGTGGTTTTAGAAAATAGGAAGGAGCTTTATGGTTTCTTTGTAGGCTTTTTCTCGTTGTGTATTGTTCATGCCTTGGAGCATGCTTTCAAGATCAGGGGCTTGCATTTTTGCCTCCTTTGCAAGCATATACCAAGCTGCTGCCATGATTATATCCCCTTTTGTTCCGATGCCGTCTCGATAAAGTCTTGCAAGAGAAATTTGTGCTGGGGCGATCATGTTGGTGGCATTGTGAAGCAGCAAATGAAAAGCACGGTCAAAATCTTTTGCTCCTCCACGGCCCTGAATAAGCCATTGTGCTAAATGAAGTTGCGCTTTTAAGTGGTTGTTTTGAGCCGCTATCTCCATCAGTCTGCGGGCGTTACGCTCATCCTTTGGGCGATTTAATGTGCCTAAGGAAAGAATTTTTGCAGCCGAAAAAGCAGCTTCAGCATCTCCAAGAGCGGCCCCTTTTAAGTACAGTTTTAAAGCTTGCTCGATTACTTCATTTTCACGGCTTTGGGAAGAGACACCGGGGAGATTTTGTTTTTCCTGTGAGGCTTTATAAAGAAGAAGTTGTCCATAATAAAAATAGGCTTCTTTGACACCTGCGTTGACAGCTTTTCGAATAAATTGTTCACCAAGCTCTTGATTTTGTTTTACAAAATGTCCATCAAACAACATAAGCCCATAGCGGAGTTGGGCTTGGGGTTCCCCTTGTTTTGCGGCGCGTTCAAACCATAAAGCTGCACGTGCCCCGTCAATAGGAACAGCGCATCCTTCCATATAAATTCTAGCAAGAAGCGTTTGGGCAAAAGGATCATTTTTTTCAGCACGCCGCAGGGCTTCACGAAAAGCTTTTAAATAATAGCCTTGGATGTAATAGTCATAGGCTTGGTCATAATCTCCAGCTTTTAAAGGTTGGAAAGGTTCTTCTGGGGTTGAAGATTCTTGAATCGTATTGAAAGAGCGTTCAAAATTTGAGAGTTTTTCAATGTTTCCAGAAGAATCTACAACAGAATTTGCAAGCCCCATTATGCCTAGGATAAGCAGCTTAACGTTTCTCTTGATCATCGATTTCTCCTCCTCATACCGATCAGAATTTTCACATTTTTCTTACATCATTACAAGCCATATAAGAATTCTATCGCTATCTTATTTTTTCTCTCAGTTAAGTTAGGTTTGGGAACATTTATAAAAATAGCATAAACATCGACAAGAACCAGACTGTTTTAAACAATCCTATTTTAAATAACTTTAAAACAACAATGATGAAAGAATTATCCAGAGAGGCTCTCTTCTTTTATCAATGCTTATCACTCTAAAAAACGTCTATGATGAGGCTATCCTTTTACAAATATGCAATGAATTACTGGTAAAGAGGGGGAATTACTGGTAAAGAACGCGGAATGTTGATGAAGAGAACATAGAGACTCTATAGAGCGTGTCGTGTTATAAAAGAGTGGTATGCGCTATCGCATGATTTTAGCTTGTATTCTCATCAGAGAGTAACTGCAAAATGGCTTTCTTTTTTACAGTTGTCAAAACTCTAAATTTTTTGAGCATTTGGTATTCTTCTGTGCTGGAGATGATTTCATCATGATGATAAGGGGGCTGTTGTTTCGTGATGATATCCGCATAAAAAAAGGAAATTGGAACATTAAGGATATCAGAAATTTCCTTTAACCGCCCCGCGCTTACACGGTTTAAGCCGTTTTCATATTTTTGAATTTGTTGAAAGGTAATACCTAAATGTTGCCCCAATGTTTTTTGAGACATCTTCAACATTTTTCGTCTCAAGCGAATTTTTTTGCCAACAAAAAGATCAATATTAAGATTTTGATTTTGCATTGTCCCCACCGGTTTGCGAGCGCCCTCGCATAAGTATTCCGGGAGTCAAAAATACTGACCTCGAATCAGCTTTTTTGCTTTTAGTGCTTAAAGCACCTGGACATAGCAAAAACTCCCGGAATTCCGGGATACCCGCAAAGCGGGGTAAATTGATGTACGAGGTTTCGGGTTTTTGAATCCCTATTGGTCGTTGCGTATGCGACCAAAACATTTTTTAATTCATAAAGTAATTTCATGAGGTTGGCAATAAAAAATAGTTTTTAATGAGAGTTGTGTTTTTTAATGAGAGCCTATCCGCTTCTCAAGCTTTTTGGAACGATGACCAAAATCATGATATCAGAGCCGCGCGTTTATTGAGAGGTCTAAAATGATTTCTTCCACGGTAATGAATTTACAAGCGGCTTCTTTATTAAAATGTGCACAATCGCTTGGCTATTGAACAAGAGAAGGGAGCGACCGTTTCTTTGTTTTTAAAAAACATGGGGGTTCTATGGGATGTGGTGGAGTGCTATGGTTTTTTTGGGGGGCGTGCGTTTTAAAAACTAAAGATTAAGCGTTATTCAAATCTAACGTGATGCTTTAGTAAGTTTTTTTGCATCTACATTGTAGCCGGCTTCACATAGTCGATCAAAAAGATCCGGAAGTGCTTCTTTTACGTGTTCTTTAAAAGCAATGTATTTAATGCCATGAGCATCTGAAGGGATTTCAATGCCTTCTTTTCTTAGAATAGCAACATTTTTACGAGAAAGTGTGGCGATTAACATTCCCATCTCGAGAACAACATTTTGTCGCGCGCGGAATTGTGCTTTTGTTTCACCGTCAGATATAGCATAGCCTATATCATCGAGCGTCAGCAGTACAATACCAAATCCTGTAGAATCGTTACAAGTTTCTTTTTCCAAAATTTCAATGATGGTTAAACCATTACCACTAGTATCTTTTAAGATGTATGGTTCGAGCTCAAGCCTGCGAAGAATAAGTTCAAGTTGCTCTAGGACAACGTGGTCATGACCATGAACGATAAAAACTTTTTTATTTGAGGTATTGAACGCAGTTTTGGGGAAGAAGTTTGTGATTTTTCTATATACTCTGCTAAATCTTCTCTTAACTTCTGTTTTATATTTTCGTTGCCTTGAAAGTTGAGCGTTTCTGTACTTTCATACCAATTAATAGTGCCTCCATCGCAGGTTTTGATCTGATATCCTCCGGAAGAATTAAGGGATAGAGACTTAGTTTCTTTGATTTTATATCCACATTTGCAAACTATATTTTTAAGGTCTTCGAACGTTCCGCTATATTTCACTGTGTATATTCTTTCAATATTGCTCGCTGTTAATATAAAATGGTGGTTTATTTTATAACTATTTGAATTTAAATAATTTTATTATTTCATTTTTTTATACTATGCACAAAAAAACCGTTACCTTCCATTCAATTGATTGCAACGTGGGAAATTCTACTGCGTTATGAAGTTATCTGATTGAATTATGAGTGAACGAAACGAATTTTTCTCATCTTTTATGTTCCATTATGTTTTTATATATAGGCAACGACGCAAGGGTTAACGCCTAATTTATGAATTCCTCTCCCACATTACAAGGGGGTGTTTTTACATTTTTCTTGCATTGTTTTAAGCAGGGATAAGGGGGCGTCTTGAGCAAAGATGACTTCTTCTACAGCGACAAATTCACATCCAGTTTTTAAGGCTTCATCAAACATTGTAAAATCACTTCCTGCTTGGATAATGGCAGGGGTTTCCATAATCTCTGCCCACCACGCTGCAAATTGGAGATTACGGGGGTGCGCATGGGGTTTTTTATCAGCTCCTAATTTGCCAAACAGAAGATAATCAACACCTGTTTCTGCTGCAAGCATGGCACTATGGCGATTGCGTAGATTGCCAAAGCCTAAGATTTTTTGTTCCTTTTGCTGATTTTTAAAGCTTTCAAGAGCGTTAAGATCATCTTCTATGTGCAAACCATCAGCCTTTATGCGTCCAGCAATGCGGCTGTCATCAGCGATGAGAAGAGAAGCCTCATTGTTTTGAATATCTTCTGCGTAAATTTGCGCTTGTTGTTGTAAAAAAGAGCCATCATCTTTTTGCTTTTCAGAATCATAAAGAATGACGCATGCAAAGGACTTTGTTTGCAAAATAGGACGCAAAAAGCCATGCGCGGTATTGCGTCGAACATCGAGTGTTAAAACCAATTGAGGAAAAAGAGGGGATTCAATCGGTTTATTTTTTTGTTGTGTCATGCCAAATCCCTGTTTCTTAGAAAAAATAACGCTTAAAAATTAAAGTTTTATTCCGTTCATGCTTGTTTGCGATGAGGGTAACCATTATTTTCCCATGATTTCAAGAGGAGATGTGTGGGAGTGCATTGATGAACGAGCAAGGTGTTTGAAATACCAAGCTGTTGTTGAGCATACGATACAGTCTTTTCGTTGTCATATACGCATAGGGGGTTTTATAGACGCATGGGTGTTTTTTCATCCTTTTGCCTTAAAAAAATAACACTTAAAAAGAAACTTGACTCTTAAAAATTAAAGTTTCATCCTTCTTTTTTTGTGATGAGCGTAACGACTTTTGTTATGTGACTTAGGGGCTTTGTGACGTGTGGGAGTCCATTTATGAAATACCAAGCCGTTTTTGATCATAATACGCAGCCTTTTCGTCGTGATACACGCATTGATGTTCTTCGTTCTTTAGCCTTATTGACGATTTTTATCAACCATATTCCTGGAACGCTCTATGAGCATATAACCCATAAAAATTTTGGGTTTTCTGATTCTGCAGAGGTTTTTGTTTTGCTTTCAGGGATTTCGCTGGGGTTAAGTTTTCATGGGCGGTTTCAGCATAAGCCTTTTGCTTTTATTCTCCGAAAATATTGGCAGAGAGCTTTTCAGCTCTATGGAGCCTATCTTTTGACTACTTTTGTTACGTTAAGCCTGTTTTTAGGGGCTTTTTTCTTATGGCGAACAGAAAAGCTGTTAACGATGAACAATGTGGGACTCTTTTTTACAGAGCCTGTTATCGCATTTTTAAGCACCTTAAGCTTGGGGCATCAGTTGGGCTATAATAATATTCTTCCGCTTTACATCGTGTTGATGTTTTTTGCACCTTTTATTCTGTATTTGAGTTGTAAAAAGACAAAGTGGCTGCTTTGGGGCTCGTTTATATTCTATCTTACTTGCGGATTTTATAAAATTGCTCCTCCTTCTTATCCCATAGAGGGAAAGTGGTTTTTAAATCCTTTGTCTTGGCAATTCTTATTTGTCATAGGTTTGACCAGCACTTTAGCGCTTAAACAAGGAAAAAAAATCGCTTTTCAGTCTTTTTGGCTGGTTTGTGCGGCAGCGTATCTCGTGTTGGCGCTGTTATGGGTTCGCTTAAACTGGTGGGGCATTTTGGGTTGGTTGGGCTGGTCTTCTCCGTTGATGAATTTTAATAAAACCTTTTTAAGTTTGCCACGTTTGCTCCATGTTCTTGCATTATCCTTTCTCATTCTGTCTTTGCCGCGCGTCAATAAATGGTTTTATGTTTCAGAGCAACATCCTTTAGCAATCTTAGGAAAATATCCTTTACCGGTCTTTGTAACTGGAACCATTTTTGCGATGTTTGGACAAATTGTAAAAACAGTGATGACAGGAACGTTTTTTTCCGATAGCCTCTTAATGATAACGGGTGTTGCTTTGCAATTTGTAGTGGCCTATTATTGTGAAAAACGGCGCTCTGTGCAGGGGGCGTTTTCAGGGAGACTGATCCGTTTATAAGAAAGGCGGCCCGTGATGTGGGTTCGGCGGTGTTAACCTTAGTGTAAAAAGTGCATTGCGCAAAAAATTTAAAAGAGGTAATCATTTCAAAAAAAGCATTCTATACAGTAACAAAAGAAACTTTTTAAGACTTTGTTCGTTGAGTGGTGTGGTTTTGTGCTGATACTTGGAGTATAAAAGCGTGAGCGTACATAAGCGTCCCTATGATGAACCTATTATCATGATTGAGCATAATGCTTTTGAAAATGCTTTTAATCGTCTTTATGAAGAGACAATGGCGTTGATTGAAAAAACAGCAGAATACATTGACTCAGAAGGCAAATTAGTGGCACGTTCTCTTTCGGCAGAAATTTCTGCAGTCTATGCGAAAGAGGCGATGTATTTAAGTACACGACTTATGCAAATTGCCTCTCAACTTCTTCTTCTTCGAGCAGAGCGCGAAGGGGAAATGTCATCTGAGCAAATAAAAAAAGAAATCGTCAAAGTCTCCCTTCAGACACCGACGTTGGAACTTGAAACCCCTTATTGGAACGACTTGCCAGAAATTTTCCGCCAATTTGTTGCTCATTCATTGCGTTTAGAGGCACGCATACARTATTTACGYGCAGGRTGGGAGACGCCTGCTTCTTGTGAGTTGAGTGATGAAAATCCAGTAGGCAAACAAATCGAATTGCTAAAAACAGCCTTTGGRSGCTCGTAGAGGATATTTTCTTGGCTTGTTTTGTGTGATGGTTCGAGTGGTATATTCGTTGTTGCGAATAAAACTGATCTGGATTGATTGTTTTTTGTTTTGTATTTTTTTGTTTAGCTTCTATTGGCGTGTGGGAAAATATCTTGAGTTTATGACAGAGAGGGGCATTGATTTCGAATTATAGCATAGGATAGGGGGGAGCTTGTGGGAATAGGTTTTAGTTTATTGTTGCTGGAATGCTTTCTTTTGATATCGTGTGATTTTGTTTTGGCTATGAGGATGACTAGGCTATGCCGAATATGAACCGAGCTCTTGGATATCAATTTATCCTATTCTATCTTAAAGGATTGTCGTTTAAAGTGGAGATGTAAGGCATATAACTGTGATGGATTAAGTATTTAAAATTACAGTGTGTATGTGTTGAAGATAGGGCTTATCCCTAGCGCTTATGACGTCAATCACATAGATTGTCAGAAGTAAGGGGTATCAGCAGTGAGAAGCCACCGAGAGGTGTTGTTTTTTTATGAAATAACAATGCGGGTAGGGATCTTCGCCCTTTAAGATGTGGTGAGAAGGGAAAGCTCTATAATTGATGCTTCATAAAATTACTGGAAAGCGTGTGTTGTTAATGAACGCCTATCATCAAGAATGAATACCCAAACAGAATATACTTGTGTTACAATCTGCGTAGCTTGTTTGAAAGAAATCTCTACGGTAGATTTCCCCCATGAAGTGTAAAATATCCTCTAAAGTGTATAAAATATATTGTGCATCCCCATCTTTATCGTCCATAAAAGAGTAAAACAGCTCCATCAATACTTTGTCAATCTCTCGTGTTGTTCCACGGCTTGACAGTTAAGAAGGTTCATCATAGGATAATTTGAGAGAAGTATGCTCTTTATTGGACAGTTTCGCTCTACGTGGCTTGTGCGGTTGTAATGTGCAAGTTGTAATGAGCAAGGGAGTGGTTTTTTTGATACAACCTAAAACAGATTTGGAATGAAGGAATCTTTCGATATTTGGATTCTCATTCGATATAGATAATGCGAGGTTATGATTATAAATCAATGTGTTGTCTTGTGGTAATGATGTGTTGTTTTGTTATTTGGTTTCTCTCACTTTTAGTGGAAAGCATTCTCTTCCCATAAAATAAACACTCAAATAAATTGTCATACTCATACAATGCCTTATAGGGGCAATGCCTTATAGGGGCAGTGTTCTATAGGGCTCTATGGAATATTCCAAGGGGTCCATGTTGTTCATGCAATGTCCTTTATTAAATGTTATTATGTTGTGATGGTTATGTTAAAAAAATACCTCTCAATGTTTGTTCGCAATCATAGCATGCGTTTATAAATGGGTGGGGTATGACGAAAAAGACCCCGTGAAATATATACCATCCATAAAAGGAGCGTCTTTACATTTATAAAGTACGGATCCTATAAAATATGGCTCCTATAAAGTATGGTTCCTCTCTTTGTTTTCTTATGATGGTTTAATCGTTATGATATTGGAGTGGATATCGAAGGGGGAGATATGAGATAGAAGGAAAACTTTTATGCTTTGCTTTCTTGTGAGGGGGAAAGTTTTTTGATTGTACTTTGTGTCTTACATAAAGCTGTTGTGTGTTGCGCGTTATCATCTATAAATTCATGATGCATGATCCTCTTTTTACTGGTTTTGTCCTTTGCTGATGCTTTCTTTACGGCTTAAGCCTTTATTCAAAAGAGGGAAAAGTGTATAAACTGAAAGCTATGGCAGAGACGATTCGTATTATAGGCATTGATCCCGGATTACGGTATACTGGATGGGGCGTTATCGATCTTGCGGGCAATCGTCTTCAGTTTGTCGCTGCAGGGACGGTTTCTTCTAATGTACGGTGTGATCTGGCTTCTAGATTATGTCAAATCCATAAAGGTCTTTCAAAGATTGTGCATCAGTTTATGCCCCATGAAGCTGCGGTGGAGCATGTTTTTGTCAATAAAGATGCTACAGCAACTTTAAAACTTGGGCAAGCGCGTGCGATTGCGCTGTTGGTTCCTGCGCAAGCAAATCTTCCTGTTTTTGAATATGCACCCAACAAAGTGAAAAAATCAGTTATTGGTGTTGGGCATGGCGCTAAAGAACAAATTCATATGATGGTAAAGGTGCTTCTCCCACGGGCTGAATTTGATAGCAATGATGCGGCAGATGCTCTTGCTCTTGCTCTTTGTCATAGCATGCATCGTAAGAGAATTGATCAATCTTATCAGGCAAGGATAGCGATATGATTGGCAAGTTAAAGGGTATTCTTGAACATGTCTTTGAGGATTATGTCGTTCTTGATGTTCATGGTGTGGGGTATGTTGTTTTTATCTCAAATCGCTTGCGTTCTTCTTTGCCCTCTGTGGGAGAGGCATTAAGTTTCTTTATTGAAACGCATGTTCGCGAAGAGGCAATCCGCCTTTTTGGTTTTGCGACTAGAGCTGAACAGGAGTGGTTTTGTATGCTCCAAAATGTTCCAGGCGTAGGGGCAAAGGTTGCTTTGGCAATCTTGGGGGCTTTATCACCCGATGAACTTGCACAAGCTATTGCTTTAAACGATGTGGCGATGATTAGTCGAGCGCCGGGCGTTGGTAAAAAAGTCAGTGAAAGAATTGTGGGTGAGTTGAAAAGTAAAACGCTCCCCTTTGAACAGGCGGTCAAGACTATTTCAGTTCCTCAGCGCGAGATAACTAATCGACCTGCGCATGATGCACTTTCCGCATTGATGAAGCTAGGGTTTGAACGGGAGCAAGCCGCCCGTGCTCTTGCTCTTGCGATGAATGCTCTTGAGGGGGAGGCTGTGTCTTCTGCCTTGCTGATCCGCCATAGTCTGAAATTGCTTTCTTCTCCTACTTAAATAAAAGGTAACAATGCATAAAGATGAAGATCAACGCCTTCTGGATTCCGCATCCCTTCCTAACGATCCTGATCGTTCCTTAAGACCACAAATTCTTGATGACTTTATTGGTCAAGAAGCGGCACGGGCTAATTTAAAAATATTTATTGAAGCCGCAAAAACGCGGCAAGAGGCGTTGGATCACGTTTTGTTTGTAGGCCCCCCAGGACTGGGAAAAACAACGCTTTCACAGATTATGGCAAAAGAATTAGGCGTTAATTTTCGCTCTACTTCAGGACCCGTCATTGCTAAAGCAGGAGATTTAGCCGCTCTTTTGACCAATCTTGAAGAACGCGATGTCTTGTTTATTGATGAAATTCATCGCTTAAATCCAGCGATTGAGGAAATTCTTTATCCAGCCATGGAAGATTATCAACTTGATTTGATCATTGGGGAGGGGCCGGCCGCACGCTCAGTTAAAATTGATCTGGCTAAATTTACTTTGGTGGCAGCAACCACACGGTTGGGACTTTTGACGACACCGCTGAGAGACCGTTTTGGTATTCCCATTCGTCTCAATTTTTATACGATAGAAGAATTGGAATATATTGTGCAGCGTAATGCACGGCTTTTTGCTGTCAAGATCAGTGATGATGGTGCGCATGAAATTGCACGCCGAGCACGGGGGACCCCGCGCATTGCGGGAAGGCTTTTACGGCGCGTTTGTGATTTTGCTTTGGTGAAACAAGCAAAACAAATTGATCAAAAAATTGCTGATGAAGCGCTTTCGCGCCTTGAGGTGGATCATCTTGGGCTTGATCCGCTCGACCGGCGTTATTTGCTCCTGATTGCAGAAACTTTTTTAGGAGGACCGGTGGGGATTGAAACCATTGCGGCTGCTTTATCAGAACCACGCGATGCTATTGAAGATATCGTGGAGCCGTATCTTCTCCAACAAGGTTTTATTCAAAGAACGGCTCGTGGACGCATTCTCACTGAAAAGGCTTGGAATCATTTAGGACTTCCTGCTCCTGCCTCAACGTCTATACAAAGGCGCGCTCAACTTTCTGATGCTCAAGACAGTGCAGCACTTCAGAAAACTTTATGGGATGAGGAAGATGATTGAGGCATTTTTTAAAAAAAATTGTGCAGATGGTTTATCGCAAACTCTTATAAGGACAAAAGACATTCTTCTTATACTGGGTTTTGACCGAAAAATTTGGGACGATGGAAGATTTTATACTTTGGCTTTTCACAACTTCAACACAAAAATGTGCTGAATCTTTTGAGTGATAAATAATTTTCTATCTTAAATAATTTTATGGGACATGAAAGCAATGACAGAAGTAAAACCTTTTAAGAGCGATCATAAAAATGCTTTTCATAATTTTCAGGTGCGCGTTTATGTGGCTGATACAGATTTTTCCGGTGTGGTTTATCATGCGCGTTATCTGGAATTTTTTGAACGGGGGCGGTCAGAGTTTTTACGGGATACCGGTTTTAATAATAAGATGTTAGCAGCAGGGTCTGAGGGGGAAAAACTTTTTTTTGTTGTGCGCCATATGGAAATTAGTTTTTTGCGACCAGCCAAAATTGATCATCTTTTAGTTGTTAAAACACGTGTTGATCATATCCAAGGAGCACGCTTTTTTATGGAGCAAGCTATTGTGCATGAGGCGACTACGTTGGTTACAGCGAAAGTTGAAATTGCTCTGATTAATGAGGAGGCAAAACCACGACGTTTACCCAAAGAGCTTTTTGCAAAAATGCTTGCTTAAAACTGTTGTGCATTGAATCTATAATATATTAATTTATAAAAAAATAGAGCGTTCTTCAATTTGGATGCGAACTTTGGGTGTCGTTAAATTTTCTTATTTCAAATCTTTTCTATGTCGAAATAATGATTTTGAAACAATTAAAGTCATTCGCTTATACATTTATAAGAGAGTAGTATATAAGTCATTGAAAAATATGTAATAATTTATGTATCCTCTTTAATGCTATCGTGGTTAAAGATCGCACGTGAGCCAATAGAATGAAGGGGTGGTTTTTATAAAGTCAAAGAGGATGAAAAGGCTTTTTGCATGCCATGGAAGCTTTGAGGCTATACAATGGTGTGATAGCAGACGATGCCCATTGAAAGGGGCTATAGCACAAGCTAATTCATAGAATAACGAGATTGCATGAGATTTACACGCGATTATAGAAGACTTATGTGGGAACATGAGCGAGGGACGTGGGGTGCGGGACATTGGACGAGGGGCATGGGGTGCGGCATTCTATGGTGGTTTATTTTTGGTTTTTTTGTGTGTCTGAGGGGCAATGCTGTTAAACTTAAGGAAAAATGAGAGAAATAATAACCTGAGAACAATGCATAATCTTTCATGATGGACTTCTATTGATTGATCATGATCATTCATGGCATTGTCACTTTTAAAGAAGGCTTGTGAGACTTTCTTTTTTCAAGCTTTTTTATGAATTCACCAAAATTATTTTCCTGCCTGTCACATTTTTTACCTGCTACATTTTTAACCTGTTACTGGTGGGGTTGGTGAGTGGAGACAAAACTGTGGGGAAGAAATAAAATTGCCTTTTATAAAGCTGGAGAGTTATCGCAAACATTTTGGGCTGGGAATGCGCATGAGGGTCTAGCGTTTTTTCATAAATGTAAAGATGGGATGTATAATAGATTTTATATCATGCTTTATGTTATTTATGGAGGGGAGGTTTTATGGTTATTTTTTATAAATATGCCGTTGTGAAATGGGGATGAGGTGTATTGAGAGGTGCTTCTTATGATCACTTTTTAAAGAAATTAAAAAAACAGGTCTTGTTTTAGCCCATGAATTTATGTGACACTGAAGTTTTTTATTTAGATTTAGAAACTATAAAATAATCTGTTTTATAAAGTTTTAATCAAGGCACCTTTCATTTAGAGGGACAAAAATTATGCCGCATGTAGAACTAACGAATCCGGAAACAATGAGCATGTTGCATTTATTTATGCAAGCGGGTTTCGTCGTTAAAGCTGTTATGGTTTTATTGCTGCTCGCTTCCGTCTGGAGTTGGACCATTATTTTTGATAAAATTTTTACATATCGAAGAATACGGCGTGAAATAAAGCAATTTGAACGTATATTTTGGTCAGGAAAAGCATTAGAAGATCTTTATGCATCATGTAAAAGTCAACGCACCAATAGCATATCGGCCGTTTTTATGGCGGCAATGGGTGAATGGAAAAAATCTCTTGAAAAAGGGACCCATACATCGACAAGTTTGCAGAGTAGAATTGATAAGGCTATGGATTTGGCATTGGGACGTGAAAGTGAAAAAATAGAATCAAAATTAAGTTTTCTTGCAACACTTGGATCCGCGGGACCCTTTATCGGTCTTTTTGGAACCGTAATTGGTATTATGGAATCTTTTCTTTCTATTTCAGCTTCTCAAAATACTTCTCTTGCCATTGTTGCGCCAGGAATTGCAGAAGCGCTTTTGGCAACGGCTATTGGTTTGTTTGCGGCAATTCCAGCCGTTATTGCCTATAATAAGTTGACCTATGAAAGTGTGCGCATCATTGCACAAATAGAAAATTTTTCTGATGAATTTTCAACAATTGTCTCGCGGCGTATTGATGAAACACGCTCAGCACCTTCGTCTTTATAAAAAGGAGCTTGTCTATGGGCGTTTCTGTTGCTTCTTCTTCTCAAAAAAAAACACGTAGGTGGCATCATTCACGAAGCCAGCTGATGAGTGAGATCAATGTTACCCCTTTTGTGGATGTGATGCTGGTGTTGCTCATTATTTTTATGGTCTCTGCGCCTCTTTTGGTGAACGGTGTTCCTTTGGATTTGCCGCGCAGTCAAGCGGGGCTAGTCCGCGCGCAAAAAACACCCCTTACGGTTTCACTTGATGCGCAGGGGCGCTTTGCCATTAATCAAGATTATTATGAAACCTCACAAGCGCTGATTGCACAGCTTAAAACGCTTCTGGAAGCCGATGCGACACAAAAAAATCAACGGGTTTTTGTGCGGGTTGCTAAAACTGTTGAATATCAACAAGTCTTAAAGTTACTCGCAGATATTCAAAAAGCCGGGTTTTCTCAAGTGGCTTTAGCAAGTTTAGCGCAATAAATAATAAAATTTGTAAATAATAAAATGTACTTAACTAATTGCTTTTAAATTTTTTCAAAAGAGAACCGTGTGATTAAAAGTGAAAAAAACAAGGTATAAATTAAGGCATAAAAAATGAACAGAGACTCTTATCATAGCATGAAACGAGGCTTGGCTTTATCCCTTGTGGCCCATGTTATTTTTCTTAGTTGGGGTGCTGTTCAATTTACACAGTCTGTCTCTTTGCCTCAACCATTGGAAGCAATTCCCATCACTCTTGCGCCTTTGATGGAAGAGTTCTCCTCTCAACAAGGAGCCGTGAAGGCTCCTATCCGTGCAATCCCTGCTGTTAAACCAACCACTAACCCCCAAGAGAAAGAAGAGGCACGCCATATTGGAGAGGGACAATTCGATAGTCTTGCACCCTTTCAACCAAAGGAGAAGCCGCGCTCCACTGAGACAACACCGCCGCCGCCAAGCAATTCGCCAGAAATATCCAAACTTACAGAACCAGTAGAGGAAAAAACAGAAGAGATTTCAAAAACACCAGAGGAGGCGCCAAAGCTTGCGCCTGAGACGCCTCTAGCACCAGAGGAGGCGCCAAAGCTTGCACCTGAGACGCCTCTAGCACCAGAAGAGGCGCCAAAGCTTGCACCTGAGATGCCTTTGGAAGCGGCAGAGGAGGCGCCGAAGGTTGCGCCTGAGATGCCTTTGGAAGCATCAGAGGGGGCGTCTAAGCTTGCGCACAAAAATGAAGAGATGAGATCACTGAAAGAATTGACTTCAACGGTACAAAAGGCACCAGCAGAGCAGGTTGTTCAGCAAGCGCTCAAAATTGCACTTCCAGAAAAACCTCTTCTTCCGCAGTTTAAACCAAAATTTGACGAAGAATTTCCAATAAAAAAAGAGGAGGTATTGAATCAAAAGACACTAAAACTTAACAAGAAAAATAAAGAAAAACAGACCATTGAAGATATTTTGGCCATGGAGGAAAATAATTTGCTCAATCGTGCACGGTCACAAGGTGGCGGGGCAAAAAGTTCTCATACACCAGAAGCTTTGGGGGCAAGAAAAAATATTAATGATACCACAAAAATGGCACAAACTTTGGTCAACATTGCAGGGGGATGTATTCAACAGAAGCTTAAACTTGTGGCGCTTGGTGGCGATTTAAAAAACCGTCCCATTGTGCGCTTGCGATTTTACTTAGACCGTGAAGGGAGGGTTGTGGGCGATCCTATTATTGATCCCGTAAGTGGTCTTGAGAGTCAACAAGCGATTATGATAAGGCAGGTGTATGCGGCTGTCTTTTCATGCCAACCTTATGCAGATCTTCCCCGTGATCAATATGACCTGTGGGGGCAGGGTTTTGACTTTAATGTTGATCCCCTCCAAGAAATAAGGTGATAGATGAGAAAAAATCGTTTAACGAAAGGATATATTCCATGATGACTATAAGGCGATATAACGTTTTTGCTTGGTTTATTGTCACTTGTGGTTGGTGGCTTTCAAGTCTTTCATCTGTTTATGCGCAGTTAAAAGGGACGATTTCAAGCGCTGATTTTAATCCCATTCCTATTGCCATTACAGATTTTATTTCCGATGATTCGATAGGGGTGAAAATATCTGCTGTGGTGACAAACGATCTTGAACGGTCGGGGCTTTTTTTACCGCTTGATAAGGAAAACTTTTTTGAAAAAATTTTAAATCCGAATAAACAACCGAATTTTGCTTCGTGGCAAAAAATAAAAGCGCAAGGTTTGGTGACGGGGCAAGTCATAAGAGAAACTGACGGGCGTTTGAGGGTCGATTTTCGTTTATGGGATGTTTTTGGACAGAGACAATTGAAAGGACGGCGTTTTTATACCGCGACAGAACATTGGCGGCGTGTGGCCCATATAATCGCAGATGAGATCTACAGTGAGATGACAGGGGAAAGTGGTTATTTTGATACAAGAATTGTTTTTATCGATGAAACAGGTCCCCAGAATGCACGCATTAAACGTTTAGCAATGATGGATCAAGATGGCGCAAATTTGGTTTATATGTCTGATGGAAGTGAATTGGTGCTTACACCGCGTTTTTCACCCAAAAAACAAGAAATAACTTATATGGCTTATGAGGATAATCAAGTGCCTCATGTTTATCTCCAACAACTTGAAATGGGACAAAGAGAGTTGATCGGAACGTTTCATAACATGACAATTGCGCCACGTTTTTCTTCTGATGGACAAAAGGTCATCATGAGTTTGTTGCAAAATGATGGCAGTGCAAATCTTTACACCATGGATTTACAGACCCGTACGATGAAGAGGCTTACAACAAGCTCTGCTATTGATACATCTGCTTCCTATTCACCGGATGGGACACAAATCGTCTTTTCTTCAGATCGTAGCGGAAAGCCACAAATCTATAAAATGAATGAGGATGGGAGTGATATTCAGCGGATTTCTTTAAATGAGGGGAGTTATTCGACTCCTATTTGGTCACCACGGGGAGACTATATCGCTTTTACAAAACAATTAGACGGACAATTTTCTATCGGGGTTATGCGTCCTGATGGACAAGGAGAACGAATTTTAACCACAGGGTTTCATAATGAAGGACCAACTTGGGCCCCCAATGGACGTGTGCTGATGTTCTTTCGCAAAAATCCCGGTATGGGGCCAAAAATCTATACCATTGACATTACGGGACGCAATGAGCGCCAACTCCCCACGCTCAATGATGCTTCTGATCCAGCATGGTCACCTTTGCTCAATATGCAATAAAAAATGCTTAAAAATAGAACGTAGAAAGAATGCTGTTTATACAGTCTCAAGTCTATGCAATCTCAATGGTTTTTAATTACTTAAAAGAAGAGATAATAAAAGAAGGGACTTGTGATAGGGGGTATGGGTGGTTATATCGATTTCATCCACACCCACTGTCGTTTGTCGATGGTGAAATTTGCTTGGGGATAATGCTTTTAAAAAAATATTCCTTGAAAATAGAGCTGTTTTGAGGGTTTCAGGTTGCCTTTATTCTTCAAACTATTGCTATAGATGTTTTTGACTTTCTTTTTGATCTGGTTTGCGCAGAGTTTAGACCACCCAAAATAAATATGCTACAGTATGAGGTGAAATAATCGAATAGATCCTTTATAAGACAATTCATCTTAAAGGTAAGGACAGCTTCGTTGAGGATCATTCCAAGAGAGATCCTTTGTCGTTGAGAAAAAAGCACGCGAATATAATCTCATGGCGAAATGGTTTTTGCTATGCCTCTTCTTGTCAAGCAGGTTTTCTCTGCTGCTTTCTTGGTGTGTTTTTCTTAAACTAAAGGAAACTTTATGGGCAAGTCCTCTCTTAAGACTATGGATCACATCTTTAAAAAAATCTTGAATGTTTCCAAAAGTTTTTTATGCTTTATAAAAGTGCAAGCCGGCATCATACAAGCCCCCAATGTTGCAACAGCCCTATGGCTTTTGAGACAAGTTCATAAGGGGTATTTTTCTCCTTTAAATTTTACGTCACACGGGCTTTTTCTATTTAATAATGTGCAAAAGCGCATAATTTTGATTGATGCACTATACACACAGATTTGCCCCGCAGATTTGACCCATAGATTCGAAATGAGTGAATTTGACGCTATTTGGGGGAGCTCATTTAAATTAAATAACGCTAAACTCTCTTTATATAAATCCTCAACTCTCCTTATATCAATCAATGGGATACGTGTTTAGAGGGGGGTGCTTTCAGTTTCGAGTGAATTTTCATGTGTGATGAGAGGAATGCACCTAAAAAATCCCAATTGTTTACAGATCAGATTAGGGCAAAATCTTCATTACTTGAGGAGGGTGGCGGAAAGGTTAATCTTAAAGAACAAAGAGAGAGGGGCTATAGGGGTTATTCTTAGAATATAGAAGAAAAGTGTGAAACGATAGAGTTTTGTAGGCTTTTATCATCAAAATTATTTGAGCGTTCAAGGGTATCTGCTTTATGATTTTTTTCTTCAAGCAGCTTTTTTATGCAATTTATTGCAATTGATTGTGGTTTTCTTGGTCGTTATAAATGATTGACCCCGCTCTTGAAGCGGGGTTTTTATAGTGCGGGTAAAGAGAAGAGGTGACAGATGCTTTTTCAGTCCCCCATAGGTGAAGAGAGGGCGAAAAGGTAGGAATTATACGGACAATTTTGCCAAAATCTCATCGCTAACATCAAAATTAGCATAAACATTTTGCACATCATCATCTTCTTCTAATGTTGAAATCAGTCGTAAAACGGATAAAGCTTTTTCTTCATCGATTGGAGCAAGGGTGGTGGCTTTCCAAATCGTTTTAATTGATTCTGCTTCACCAAGTTTTGCTTCGAGTGTTTTTGAAACTTCACCAATATCTTCAAATGCGCAGGTAATATGATGTCCGGTTTCTTCGGATTGTACATCTTCGGCACCCGCTTCAATTGCGGCATCCATGATGCTGTCTGCTGTTCCTGCTTCTGGTTTATAAATTATTTCTCCAATCCGATTAAACATGAAACTTACAGAGCCTGTTTCCCCTAGTGCTCCTCCTGATTTGGTGAAGGCCGCGCGCACGTTTGAAGCGGTGCGGTTGCGGTTGTCTGTTAACGCTTCAACAATGACGGCAACACCGCCTGGTCCATAGCCTTCATAGCGGACTTCATCATAATTTTCGACATCGGTTCCTGAAGCTTTTTTAATTGCGCGTTCAATATTATCTTTCGGCATTGACTGTGCTTTGGCATTTTGAACCGCCAGCCTTAAACGTGGATTCATGGCGGGATCAGGAGCACCTTGTTTTGCTGCGACGGTAATTTCGCGTGCAAGCTTGGAAAATATTTTCGAGCGCATTGCATCTTGACGCCCTTTACGATGCATAATATTTTTAAATTGTGAATGGCCTGCCATAGTTTTCCTTCCTATTTGAGGGCTGTCCTTCCGGTTGGGTGCTTTGTTAGAATTTAAGGCGATAAAGCACGCATTTCACCAGAACAAATGTGCCACAGTATGGGATAAAATAACCGAATAAATCCTTTATAAGAAAATTCATCTTAAAGGTAAAGACATCTTCGTTGAAGAGCATTCCAAGAGAGATCTCTTGTCGTTGAGCAAAAATCACGCTATAACAGAATAATCTCATGGCAAAATGGTTTATTCCATATCTCGCTTTATTTATAAGGGTGGGTGGAAAAACAGGCATATGATAAAAAGTTTCAGTGCTCTTGAGTGGGCGGTAACCTGCCTCATAGAAGAGGCAAAAAAGAGGATTTATAAAAAATGGCAACGCAACTTTTGATGCCCAAAGCGACAGCTGTTTGGTTGGTTGATAATACAGCTCTTTCTTTTGATCAGATTGCAGAATTTTGTAAATTGCATGTCTTGGAGGTGAAAGCTATTGCCGATGGGGAGGCGGCTTATGGTATTAAAGGTTTAGACCCGATAAGCTCTGGACAATTGACACGCAGTGAAATTGCACGGGTGGAGGCAGACCAAAATGCACGCTTGAAAATTTCTCAATCGAGGGTACACATTCCGGAAAAAAAACGTAAAGGCGCACGCTATATCCCTCTTTCTCGACGTCAAGATCGTCCCAATGGTATCTTATGGTTGGTCATTAACCATCCCGAGTTGAAAGATGCACAAATTGCACGGTTAATTGGGACAACAAAAGCAACAATTGAACAGATCCGCATGAGAACGCATTGGAATAGCGCGAATTTGTCTCCTCTTGATCCTGTAGGACTTGGCTTGTGTTCGCAAATCGATTTAGATTTTGAAGTCCAGCGTGCGGCAAAAGGCCGCCCTGTTGCCACAGAAGAAGACAGGTCATTGCTTCCTGCCTCTGTGACGGAAAACGCTGCTTTTGATGAAAATGAGGGTGAAGAAAATCTACACAAGACTTTCGATGCTGATAAAGTTTTTGCAAAATTGAACGCGATGCAAAAAAATCCTCAAGATCAAGAGGATATATAAACAGCGTGACGTATAAGCGCAATATTTCTCAATTTTTCTTGAAGTGTTAGAGGAATAGCGGGAGGAAAAATTGGCAGAGACTGAAAAATGATAATGAAAAAACAGAAAGATTTCGTCTTCATTAGGAATTAAAGGTTATTTTTAAAAATATTTTTAAGAATTGACCCTTCTTTACGAAATTCAAGGAGAAACAAACCATGCACTCTACCAAAAATACTCTCTACCATTCCTTAGCTGTTCTCTTTTTTTTCTCACTGTTCTTGGGTGGGTGTGATAAAAAAAATATCGGTGCATTTAATGGGATGAATGGCACTTATATGAATAATGCTGGTTTGAATCAGGGTCAAGGTTCAGGACGAGAGTTTACGGTTAATGTGGGGGATCGCGTTTTTTTTAGTCTCGATTCTTCTTCATTGGATGCGGATGCTGAACGTATTTTAACGCGTCAAGCAGAATGGTTGCTTCATTATCCTTATTATTCTATTATGATCGAAGGTCACGCTGATGAGCGGGGAACACGTGAATATAACTTGGCACTTGGACAGCGCCGTGCTGTTTCTGTGCGAAATTATTTGGTGTCTCTTGGTGTGTCTGCGCAACGGATTCAAACAATTTCTTACGGAAAAGAAAGGCCTGTAGCAGTATGTGATGACATTTCCTGTTGGAATCAAAATCGACGTGCTGTGACAACATTGCGTGACATGAATAGTCGTTAAATGTGACATGAACAGTCGTTAAAAAAGCAAATTGTTTGTTTAAATTATTCAATCAGCTCTTAAGGGGAGAAAAGAATGCGTCGTAAAATGAATTGGAAAACACTCTTTTATATGGCGGTTTTCATCGCTTGTTCTACTTCATTTGCTGAAAGTATGGCACGAAAGACTTCTGAATATCCAGCACATGATACGGATAAAGTTGATGCTGCTGATAAAGCTGCGTCCGATGTTGTGGAAAAAGCACCTGATGCTGCCGATAAGGCGGCTTCCGATGTGGTGGAGAAAGCCACAGATGCTGCCGATAAAGCGGCTTCCGATGTGGTGGAGAAAGCCACAGATGCTGCTGATAAGGCTGCGTCCGATGTGGTGGAGAAAGCCACAGATGCTGCTGATAAGGCGGCGTCCGGTGCGGAGAAGAGTGCCACTGATGCTGCCGATAAGGCGGCTTCTGATGCAGTGGAAAAAGCACCTGATGCTGCTGATAAGGCTGCGTCCGATGCAGTTGTGGTGGAGAAAGCCACAGATGCTGCTGATAAGGCTGCGCCCGATGTGGTGGAGAAAGCCACAGATGCTGCTGATAAGGCGGCGTCCGGTGCGGAGAAGAGTGCCACTGATGCTGCCGATAAGGCGGCTTCTGATGCAGTGGAAAAAGCACCTGATGCTGCGGATAAAGCTGCGTCTGATGTTATGGAAAAAGCCACAGATGCTGCTGATAAGGCTGCGTCCGATGTGGTGGAGAAAGCCACAGATGCTGCTGATAAAGCTGCGTCTGATGCGGTGGAGAAAGTCACTGAGGCTGTTGATAAGGCTGCGTCTGATGCGGTGGAGAAAGCCACTGATGTTGCTGATAAAGCTGCGTCCGAGAAGATAGAGAAAGCTTCGGATACTGCGGAGCATAAAGGGATTATTTTGGAAAATCAGCAAGTCTTATTTAAAGATTATGATTTAGATAAGCTTTTACATAAGATCCGGATGGTGCTTGAACATAACAATTTGAAAAATGTTCAAAAGCAATTTCACCGGCTTTTTGATAAAAAAGATTCTTCTGTTTATTCTTGTTCCTTTGAAAATGCCGCTTTGGATGAAAAGTCTCAGAGTGTAAAAGAAGAAATGGTGCAGGAGCTTAACGCAGGTGATCAGACGAAAATTGCTGATGTGAAAGATCATGATACGGAGCAAACGGGGGATCATTTAAAAAAAGCGCATGAGGTAAGTGCCCGTAGTGAAGCACATCAGAGTAATCCCCTTTCTTCTGCTAAAGCTTTGTATAAGGAAGGTTATGATTTTATTCGTTCTGCCAACTATGTTGATGCTGAAAAAAGCTTTTGTGCTTTTCAAAATCGTTACAAAAAAGATCCTTTGAATGATGATGCTTTGTTTTGGTTGGCTGAATCTTTGTTGGGACAAAAACGCTATCATGAAGCAGCACAGGTTTATCTCACTGCATGGTATGCCGATAAAAAGAAGCTCTATACCTCTGAGATTTTGCTAAAATTAGCAAGAAGTATGATTGCTCTTGAGAAAAATGAAAAGGATTGCGCTCTTTTTGCAAAGAACTCAAAACATCATCAAATGTTAGAGTCTGTTTTTTGTAAACCCACAAAATAAGCAGCGAGGTCGTTTTTGGTGTATGTTAGACTGGCAAAAAATCTCTTTAAAACATCGGATTTTGTTCGCTGTCGAAAAGTGATTCTTGCCGTATCAGGGGGGAGTGATTCTTTGGCTTTGATGTTTTTGGTCAAAGAGTATTTCGAAACGCTCTCAATTCCTCCGGAAATGATTGTTGTTACTGTTGATCATCAATTGCGTAAAGAATCCGCGCGTGAAGCAGAAACTGTTGCGGAAATTTGTCGTACCCATCATATTAAACATATTACTGTGCGGTGGGAAGGCAAAAAACCAAAGACGCATCTTGCTTCCAGTGCTCGTGTTGCACGCTATGATCTCTTGGTTAAAGAAGCCAAAAAACAAGGCGCATCCCTTATTATGACGGGTCATACCCTCAATGATCAGATTGAGACCTATCATATGCGGTATCAACGTCTCCAAAAGAGTAGAAGTGCGTTGCACGATGACGTTGATGCTGTACATGAGGGTGTTCCTGCGGGCGGTTTTGCTGGTGCGTTGCACGGTGACGTTTCTGCTATGCGTGAGGGTGTTCCTGCGGGCGATTTTGCTGGTGCGTTGCACGGTGACGTTGATGCTGTGCGTGAGGGTGTTCCTGCGGGCGGTTTTGCTGGTGCGTTGCACGGTGACGTTTCTGCTATGCGTGAGGGTGTTCCTGCGGGCGGTTTTGCTGAACCGTTGCATGGTGAAGCTGGTGCTATGCGTGATGAATCTTATGCCAAAGAAACGAGAAAAAATATTGCTGAAAAAAACGATGGAGTCCTCTATGAGCGTGGTTTATCCTGTATTCCGCGTGAAGCTTTATTGCATAGAAAAGTACGTTTGATTCGGCCACTCCTTGGTGTAAAACGCCAAACATTACGGAATTATTTACGCTTACAAGGAAAAACATGGATTGATGATCCAACCAATGAAGATCGCAATTTTGAACGTGTGCGTGTGCGCCAATCTCTTTCTGCGAAAAAGCTTGTCGATATTGCTAAAAAAATAAATAAAGCCGCATGGCAGCGTCGTCAACAAGCACAAAATATTGCCGATTTGATCTTAGCTCTGGATATTACAGTTCAATATGGGCGTTGTTTTATTGTGAAACCTTCTCCATTTTTACAGAAACATTCTTGTTTTCCTTTTGTTGTAGGGCTCTTTGCAGTGTTGATGGGAGGGGGATTTTATTTGCTTTCCAATCAAAAATTAAGCACGCTTGTTCAAAAACTCTGTCTTAATTCTCCAGAAAAGAAGCGTTTTACTTGTGCTGGCTGTGTTATTGAATATAACAAAGGGGGAATTGCTTTGTGGCGTGAAGGGCGAAATATGAAAGAGGTTCTTGTGAAACCAGATGAAACGCTTATATGGGATGGGCGCTATCACATTACAAATCATGGATCTGAGGCTATAAAGGTTGGAGCAGCAAATTTAGAACAGCTGAAATCTTTATTGCAAAACAGCGATTTTGATCTTGAAAAGCCTCATTTTCCCTCTTTACAATCGCTGCTGATGATTTCAAATGATAAAGGGTATGATATTCCAGAGTTGATTTTTCAAGCGATTATTCATAAAAATGTTATTATCAAGCGGATTATGGCGCCTTTTGATTGGCTTTCCTCACGCGAAGATGCTGCGCTGGTAAATGTTGTGGAACCTTTTTTTAATTTTGAGGTAAAAAGATAAAGAAAAGTAACTCTAAAAGAGAATAAACCTTCTCTCCTCTCTTGGCAAGGGGCTGACAAGGTTATATGTTAAGGGGAACTGTTTGAAATCTATATTTGATTAAGTGGGCTGAATATGAATTCCAATTATCGCTCTCTCCTCATTTGGGGAGTTATTGCCTTGATTTTGATTGTGTCGTTTTCTTTCTTTAATGGAGATAGTCAACGTTCTGGTGGTGGAGAAGTCTCCTATTCTGAATTTTTGAAAAAAGTTGAGAATAGTGAAGTGAAATCGGTGACCATTCAAGGTCAAAAATTAACAGGACAAACTGTCGAACATCGAACTATTTCAACTTTTGCGCCACGTGATCCAGGTTTGATACAAAAATTGGAAAGCAAAAACGTGAATGTTAAAGCTATTCCGGAAAGTTCTGGAAATAGTATCTTCCTCAATCTTCTTTTTTCTCTGTTGCCTGTTATTATTATTGTTGGGGCGTGGGTTTTTTTTATGCGACAAATGCAAAATGGATCACGCGGCGCAATGGGATTTGGAAAATCAAAAGCAAGATTGCTTAATGAAGCTCAAGGACGTATTACCTTTAAAGATGTTGCTGGTGTTGAAGAAGCAAAACAAGATCTCCAAGAAATCGTTGAATTTTTACGCGAACCACAAAAATTTCAACGCTTAGGGGGGCGTATTCCACGCGGTGTTTTGCTTGTTGGTCCTCCAGGAACCGGTAAAACTTTGTTAGCGCGTTCTGTCGCCGGTGAAGCCAATGTGCCATTCTTCACTATTTCAGGGTCTGATTTTGTTGAAATGTTTGTTGGGGTTGGGGCAAGCCGTGTGCGTGATATGTTTGAACAGGCTAAAAAAAACGCCCCTTGTATTATCTTTATAGATGAAATCGATGCGGTTGGACGCCATCGCGGGGCTGGACTTGGTGGTGGAAATGATGAACGCGAGCAGACCTTAAATCAGTTGCTTGTCGAAATGGATGGGTTTGAGCCCAATGAAAGTATTATTCTGATTGCTGCAACAAACCGCCCAGATGTGCTTGATCCTGCTTTATTGAGACCAGGGCGTTTTGACCGACAAGTTGTTGTGCCAAACCCTGATGTTTCGGGGCGTGAGCAAATCTTGAAAGTGCATGTGCGCAATGTGCCTTTAGCCCCGAATGTTGATTTGAAAGTTTTGGCAAGGGGAACACCAGGATTTTCCGGTGCAGACTTGATGAATCTCGTCAATGAAGCTGCTCTTATGGCCGCGAGCCGTAATAAAAGAGTCGTGACAATGCAAGAATTCGAAGATGCAAAAGATAAGGTGATGATGGGCGCTGAACGTCGTTCAACCGCTATGACACAAGAGGAAAAAGAACTCACTGCTTATCACGAAGCTGGACACGCTATCGTAGCTCTTAATGTGCCAGTTGCTGATCCCGTCCACAAAGCTACAATCGTTCCAAGGGGAAGGGCCTTGGGAATGGTGATGCAATTGCCTGAAGGTGATCGCTATTCTATGAGTTATCGGTGGATGATTTCGCGTTTGGCTATCATGATGGGGGGGCGTGTGGCTGAAGAATTGAAGTTTGGTAAGGAAAATATCACATCGGGAGCTTCTTCTGATATTGAGCAGGCAACTAAATTGGCCCGTGCCATGATCACACGGTGGGGGTTTTCTGATCTGCTTGGAAATGTTGCTTATGGCGATAACCAAGATGAAGTCTTTTTAGGCCATTCTGTTGCGCGAACACAAAATGTTTCTGAAGAAACAGCACGCATGATTGATATGGAAGTGCGTAAGCTTATTGATGATGCTTATAAAAGTGCGACCAATATTTTGAAAACAAAAAGAAAAGAATGGTTTGCTTTAGCACAAGGTTTGTTGGAATATGAAACTTTAACGGGCGCTGAAATTAACGAGGTCATTGCAGGAAAGCCTCCTTCACGCACACAGAAGGATGAGGGTGATGCGCCGCGGACTTCTTCTGTTCCAAAAACTGGAACAGTGAAGGTCGAGGACTCTGTGGTCGATGAAAAAGATGCTAAAACAGCGCTTAAAACAGCGCCCCATAAAGAAGAGACCGTTAAAGATGTGGCAGGCAAAGCAGAGGGCGCTGTTGGGAAGAAAACAGTAAAGTCCAGCAATTCTCAATACAAGGATACTGAGTCTAAAAAAGCGCAATCGGATAAGGATGAGAAAAAGACACCAGGTGCAAAAGGTTCCACAAAATCAGACAATCCTTCTCAAAGTAAAAGGAGTGCTGAAAAAAAGTCCAAACCTGCGGGATCTGATAAAGGAAAATAAGAGCCTTAACGCTTAAATGACTCTGTTTTAGGAAAACTTCTAAATTTTTTGAGAAGGGCGCGAGTTTTGCTCGCGCCTTTGATGTAAACTTTGCCAAAATATAGAAGCAAAAAATTAAGTAAGGCTGTTGTATTATAGTGTTTTTAGCAGGGAATAAGGTGGTTTATTGCTTTGTGGATTTTGGTCTAGGCTTGAGAGGTTTGATGATGGGCTACCTTGCAAGTTTGGAAAGGGTGTGAGGTTAGGTGATGGGTTGCCTTGCGGTTTTGGTTTAGGCTTGAGAAGTTTGTTCGCGTTTTTGATGTAAAGTGTGCCAAACTATTGAAGCAAAAAATTAATTAAAGCTGTTGTATCATAGCGGCTTTAGCAGGGAATAAGGTGGTTTATTGCTTTGTGGATTTTGGTCTAGGTTTGAGAGATTTGATGATGGGGGGCTTTGTGGGTTTTTGTCGAGGGTGTGTAAAGCCGTTTTAGAAGATAATGTTGCTTTGTGGGTGAGGTGTACAAACACCATTGGTTGAAAGTGGTTTAGATGTGTAGATGGTGAATAGGGTTTTGATTGTCTAAAAAGATGAGGGGCGAGTCCAATGGTTTCATTTATAGGGTGAGAGGATCTATGGTGAAGGGGGCTATTGTACCAAGGGGATACTGCTAGAGTTTTAAAGAAAAGCCCAAGGAAAGAAAATAAAGGAAAGAGTCATGGTGCAAAAATATTTTGGTACAGATGGAATTCGGGGGAAAGCCAATTCATTTCCCATGACACCCGATTTTGCTATGAAAGTGGGGATGGCTGTAGGGGTTTTATTCCGTTCACAACATCAATCGCGTCGTGTGGTGATTGGCAAGGATACTCGATTATCTGGCTATATGTTGGAAAATGCTTTGGTTTCAGGATTGACGGCTGCGGGGATGGAAGTTTTTTTATTGGGGCCAGTCCCAACACCTGCTGTTGCTATGCTTTGTCGCTCTTTGCGCGCGGATCTTGGGGTGATGATTTCTGCTTCTCATAATCCTTTCTATGATAATGGAATTAAACTTTTTGGTCCTGATGGTTTTAAACTTTCAGATGAGATGGAAGCAAGAATTGAACAATTGATCGATACAGATCTTTCAAAATCTTTAGCAAGTTCTGCTGAAATTGGTTCTGCAAAACGGGTTGAGGGGGATATTTATCGTTATATTGAATATGCTAAACGAACGTTGCCCCGTGACGTTCGCTTGGATGCTGTGCGTATTGTTGTGGATTGTGCCAATGGGGCTGCTTATAAAGCCGCTCCCCGTGCTTTATGGGAATTGGGGGCTGAGGTTTTTGCTATTCATGATGAACCCAATGGGACCAATATTAATCAAAAATGTGGTTCAACCGATTTAAGCTCTTTAAAACGCAAAGTACATGAAGTGCGTGCTGATGTAGGGATTGCTCTTGATGGAGATGGTGATCGTGTTCTCATTGTTGATGAAAAAGCACAAACGGTTGATGGGGATCAGTTAATTGCTGTGATTGCTGAAAATTGGCATAAAATGGGACGATTACGGTGCAATGGGGTTGTCACAACGATTATGTCTAATCTGGGACTGGAGCGGTTTTTGAACGGCAAAGGGCTGGAACTGATCAGGACAAAAGTTGGAGATCGTTATGTTGTCGATGCCATGCGTCAAAAGGGATATAATGTTGGAGGTGAGGCTTCTGGGCATATCGTGCTTAGTGATTTTGGAACAACCGGTGATGGGTTGGTGGCGGCTTTGCAGATTTTAGCTTGTATGAAGGAAAGTCAAAGCACTATGAGCCAATTGTGTAAACGGTTTGAACCTGTCCCGCAAATTTTAAAAAATGTAACAATTAAAAATAAAAATGTTCTGAAAAAAAATCCCGTCAAAACGGCTATTGATCAAGCAGAAAAGCGATTGGGAAAAGAAGCACGGCTGGTGATCCGTGCTTCTGGAACTGAGCCGGTTATCCGCCTTATGGCTGAAGGTGATGCACGAGAAGTGTTGGACACGGTTGTGACAGAGTTAATGGATGTTATTACTCATCATGATACGCTTGTAAGTGCTTGAGCTTTAAGGAATCTTGAATGCTGTACGGATAAGCGATCAGGTCATCTGTTGAAAAACAAAAGGGAGTTTTTGAAATGATTTGTTGGAGGAATGTTCATTGAAGAAAAGCGGTTGGCCTTTGGGGAATGTTTTCTATGATAATGAGGGGGGCTTAAGAGAAGGTCTGTATGTGCTAGAAGGTCTTTCTTGAGTGAGAGGTTGCAATTCTTGAGTTATAGCGGAGGAAGAGCAGGTAAGCAGCCAGTTAGAGCGGTAATCGAGCCGCTAAAGAAGCGGTTGGTGAAAGAGTTTTTGCCTTCCTGTGATGGTGGAATTTTATCCTTTGTACATTTAATATAAAGGGGGTGTATAAAAAGGGATTGGCGGTTTATATGAGTGAAAGCGATGTCGTTTTGTGGTTCCATCTTTAATTTTGTTTTGGGAACGCATTTTATTTTTTGAGCAAATTCGTATGTAAGAAAAGAAAAAATATCCCGACAATCCTTGGGGCATTGGGGAGTGTTTGTTTTTTAATATAGATTTTACCTTGACATGCTTTTTTAAAGCTATGAGTCACTTTCAAAATGAGGAAAAAACAATGGCAAAAAAAATAAAAACCCAACTGCGTTAACAGAAGGGTTTCTAAAATACCTATGCGGCGAATTAAAAATTCTAAGTAATTCTCATTTTAATTTATCGCGATATATTCTGCAAGAGAAATTTTGTAGAAAAGGAGTATTTTTTACTTTTTTTTGCCTCTGACAGAGAGGTTAAAACAATTATGGTTAAAAAAACATTCGGAAGAAAGTTAAGTGCACATCATATAGAATTTAGAAAATTAGCTGAAACTGCTAAAATGGGGGTTGTAAGTCGAGGACAATTAATTGGATTGGCTAGAAAATTAGAGATAGCTGGTTTTATACGAGAGACAGAAGCAAAACTTCTCTTAGTTTTATTGAATACAGCTTCGACGTCTTCATTTGAAAAAGGTGGAGTTCCTATCGTTTTTAAAAGCAATTACTGTCTTGGTAATGAAATTTGCCGTAGTGAATCACGCGTGAGTATATTGCTTTCACGCCTTTATGATTGTGGTCTTGTTGTCATGCAGGATTCTGGTAATTTTAAACGCTATTCATCGCGAAGCCGTAGTCATGGAATTATAACAGCTTGTGGGATTGATTTACGTATTCTTGTGTCTCAATACCATGAACTTAAACAAAAAATTGATGAAGTTTTAGAGGCTCAGAGAAGACAAAAGGATGCTTTGCATTGTTTTCAGGGGTTAGTGCGACAAATTAAAGCTTCTTATGCATCAATTGAAGCGACACCATTTACATCTTTGCTTTTTTCGAGAATGCAAAAAATCCTTCACATTATTGGTCGGCCAGCCAAAGCTTCGGTGGAAACAATTGCATAAAGCAATTGGTCTTTTTCAGTGGATTTTACAGCGTTTTTTTACGCAAAAAACATCAAAAACAAGATACACGTATTGTGCTGACAAGATACACATAGAATATACAACCCCTAATCTAATTAGTAATTGTAACGAAAGAGAAAATTCAAACCTTAACGAAAATAACCAAAACCTAGAGACAACCGACAACTGTACAAAAAATGCTTATGAAAATATAGAGAAAGGCAAAACTGAATCCACCTTACCTTCAAAAAACAGCAAATCGCTTCAAATCAAACCAGAACTTTTAACGCAAGCATTGCCTAATGTTGCTATGTTTATGAAACATGGATTGCAATCTGAAAGAGATTTAATTGGGTCTATGGAGTTTTTAGCTAAAATGAAGGGGATTTCTTCTCATGCTGTTGAAGACGCTAAAAAAACTATGGGAATTAAAAAAGCTGCTCTAGCCATTGCTATCATTTTCGAAAAACATTGCAAAGAATTAATTAAATCATCTGGAGGATATTTGCGCGGCATGATTGCCAAAGAAAATCGAGGAGAGCTCTATCTAGAACGTTCTTTCTATGCCCTACTCAATGAAGCTTCTGAAGAAAAGCTGAATAATTGGTGCGGGCAAAAAACAGAGAAAAATGAGTCATCAAAATTAACAGATCAAAAAATTTCTTTATTCAAATCAGAATTAAATGAAGTTCTTAAAACTTTAAACATGCAAACAAATTCAAAGAAAATTGCACCATAAGTTTGATAAAAACTAAAAAAGGAGAAAAAATGTCTAACGAAACAGATAAAATGAAGTTCTTCTGATTGAATGGAGAAAGAGATTTACTATAACAACCCTGCGGGGGATATCATGTAGGGGTCCCTCCCTCCGAAAAAGAGATATATACAAGACATTTTCATTTAGCAATTACTTTTTTAGTTTTTTATACTTTTTAAAGAAACATGAAAAATATAAATATTTTCAGTTAATCCTTATTTTTAATGAGAGGCTATCCGCCTCTCAAACTCTCCGTACGCTCACCAAAATCATGAGATCAGACCCGCGTTTATCGAAGGACTAACAATCCTAGGTTCTTAAGGTCAAGGAAACCCCTTTGGGGCGCCTAACGGCGTCCTTGACAAAGAACCAAACGGATTGTTTTATCCTTCTCACGCGGCTCCGAAATCATGATGAGAAGGAGAGCTTATAGGGGCGCCTGCTTTCAGAGAGCAATGTAAAAACAAAGGTATTAAAATTTCCATTAAACTCAATAAAACATGGAACATAATTAAAATTATAGGTGTTGGTAATGCTCAATCATGATGATATCGAAAGTGTTGAATTTTATTTTACTGTAAATGGTAAAAAAATAAAATTTGATAAAGAGACTAATGATAAATTAAAGGAAAATATAGATTGGGAGAAATTTTTATCGCAATTATTCGTTGATAAAAAATAATAAGCCCTCTGGGATAAATGCATATATTTTATAGGGGATATAAAAATGCCAAAAATTTTTATTGTATATAATGATCATACTACTTTAGAACAAACTGAACGTGTTCTTTTTAAGCTTGGATTGGAACCATACGTTCTGAAATTTGGTAGTGATAATTTAACTACTATTGAGGATTTTAAACAAGAAATTAGTATGCAAATTAATTCTCCAAAATTTGGTATTGTGCTACTTACTCCCGATGAGATTGGATATGAAAAATCTGCTGATAAAAAAGACGCAAAACCGCGCGCTAATCAAAATGTTATTTTTAAAATGGGTATGTTAATTCCTAAAATTTCTTGCAGAAATATTGCTATTTTAAAAAAACGAGATGTTGAAGTGCCTTTAGATTATGAAGGGATTAATTACATTCCTTTTAATGAACACGTAAAAGAGACGATCCAAAAACTTGTTGAACTATTAAACACAGCCGGATTCAATTTAGATACAGTTAACTACTGAAGTTTTTTTTTGCATGAAGTATACGCAAAATATGCACTCTTCTTTGTTCTTCGGATAAGGCTTTAAGAGTATATGGGATAAAAACGTCCCGTACAGGTTTATTTTCTTGTAATAAAAGCATAAAATGATAAAATAATCCCGAAAGGGACGATTATGATTGAAAGCAGAATGAAAATATTGGGTTTTATTGTTAGAAATACACGTAAAAAACAAGGATTAACACAAGAACAGTTAGCAGCTACATCAGGGGTTGGTGTGCGTTTTATCCGTGATTTAGAAAGAGGCAAAGAGTCTTGTCATGTTGGAAAAACCATACATGTGCTTTCAATGCTTGGTCTTGATATTCAGATTGAAAATGAAAAATTATGACCCGTACACTTGATGTTTATTTACACGCAAAATTAGTAGGTCAATTACAACAACAAAAAAGTGGAGATCTCACGTTTCTCTACGATACTGATTATTTGTATAAAGATTTACAGGGCATCTCTGTCTCTCTACCTCCTCGTGTTGAAGCTTATAAAGGTCAAGCAGTAAAAGCCTTTTTTTCCGGTCTCTTACCCGATGATAATGTAAGATATCGTTTAGCAACTTATTTAGGTCTTTCTGAACGAAATGCTTTTGCTTTGCTTGAAGTTGTTGGGGGAGATTGTGCTGGTGCTCTCGCTTTATATCCACATGGACAAGTTCCAAATTTGCCAACTGATGATGTAGAAACTCTTGATGATACTCAATTGAAAGAAATTCTTGAGTGTATTAAACGTCGTCCAATGCTTGCTGGTGGAGATGGCTACAGATTGTCTCTTGCGGGTGCACAAGATAAATTAGCGGTTGGCTTTAAAGATAACCGTGTTCAACTCATTAAAGGGGGTGCACCGACCACGCATATTTTGAAACTTCTCATTGAACATATTAATGACAGTGCGCATAATGAGCTTTTTTGTATGAAATTGGCAAAACTCGTAGGTATTAATGTGCCGGAAGTGTATTTACATTTTGTGAATAATACACCTTATTGTCTTATCACTCGATATGACCGTCAAATATCTTCTAACGGAACAATTTTGCGTATTCATCAAGAGGATTTTTGTCAAGCACTTAGTATAGCTCCAGAATTTAAATATGAATGTGAAGGAGGACCTAGTATTGCTGCGTGTCAAACCGTTATTTTCCAGCATACATTGCGTCCTGCTGTTGATCAACTGAATTTCCTTAATATAATTATTTTTAATTATTTAATTGGTAATGCCGATGCGCATGGCAAAAACTTTTCACTACTTTACCAACAGAAAAAACCAGAACTTGCTCCTGCATATGATTTGTTAAGCACAGCTATTTATTCAGATTTATCTCAAAAAATGGCTATGAAAATAGGAGGAGAATATATACCTAAAAATACATATTTGCGTCATTTTTATAAAATAGTCGCGGATACTAAAGCTTCTCAATTGTCCTTAAAAAAGCAAATAAAAAGAATGACTGATTCAATCAATGATAAGGCAATAAAATTAAAGAAAGAACTCGAGAGTGAAGGTTTGCGTTCTGAAGTTTTTGATGCAATCATTAATATTATTCAACAGCGTTCTCAACATTTAAAAATTTAATTTTATTGCTTATCTTTCCGTTTTAAATGATGATATTTTTAATATACTGAGTAATATTATATCAGCAAAAACGATCATTTCTTCTGATGCAAAAATATATATTTATTTGACGTTTTTTTAAATGAAAATATATCAGTTTAAATGTAAACTGACGTTTTTACTGAATATGACAAAATTTTATGCTTACTTACGTGTTTCTCGTGATGGACAAGATACAGAAAATCAAAAATTTGGTTTGTTAGAATATGCTAACAAACATGGCTTTGCTCCACTCCATATTGAAGAAGAAATTGCAAGTAGAGGGAAAGATTGGCGCAAGCGTAAGCTTGGTGCTTTAATTGAAAAAGCAGAACGAGGAGATGTATTATTAACTCCTGAATTTTCTCGTATAGCTGGTTCTTCTCTTGCTGTCCTAGAAATTCTCAAAGCCGCTAGTGAACGTGGTTTAATTTTTCACGTGACGAAACAAAACCTTATCATGGATGGGAGTTTACAAAGTGATATCATCGCGACTGTATTAGGTATGGTAGCGCAGATTGAGAGACATTTAATTCAAACACGTACAAAAGAAGCGTTAAGTGTTGCTCGTCAACGTGGTATAAAACGAGGACGCCCAACTGCAAATATATATAATTTGGCAAATATAATGATGAGGCCGGCTTGTTACTTCATAGATCGTGAAAACATGGGGGCGATGTGCAAGGAATTTAAGCGGATCCACAGAATTTTGAGTTAAAATGAAAGGGATTTCTTCTCAAAAGCTTGGAAAAGCTAAAAAGATAGCGAAAATAAAAAGGTATTTTCTCTCCAAAGGAAAGAAAATACCCGGGGGGGGGAGAATTTGATAGTAGTTTTACATATTTTTATTTGAAAAGCGATCTTTTTTATCTTTTTTCCACAGAAAATAAGTTGCAAGTCCCAAAATGGGGACACTCAATTTAGCAAAAGGGAGATGTTGGCTGAGAACAGCTAGGCTGGAAACAGTTGCATCTGTCATCAGTTTGTGGCGTTGTTCTTCGGTCTTTTTTTGTTGATCATAGCGTTGATAAGCCTTAAGAATCCGACTGATCATAAGACTTAAAGCTCCAAGAAAAAACCAAATTAAAAACATGATACTGGCAGCGGTAAGAGGCTTTACAACAGTACATAACGCAAGAAAACCAACGATACATAAAAAAAGCAAAGCCATAAAAAATGAAATGCCAATAATCCCACAGCAAATGGCTTGAAGGCGCACTTGCTTGACTGTGCTTTTAAGCCCTCCACCGACAAGATGGTTTAAAAGAGGTGCGATAAACTTATGCATTGTTTAACGACGTAGTAATTGAGCAAGAATAAAACCAACGCCTGCGGCAAACAAAACGCTTTTGCCAGGATTTTTGCGAATGCATTGATTCATGGTTTGTTCAAGTTCACTGATTTTGTCTTTTGCTTGAGACATGATGTCTTCACCACTTTCTTTCGCTGAGTGATACAGTTTTTCTGCTTTGTCTTTGGCGGCATTGAATTTTTTTGCACCAAGATCTGTTAATGTTGAGGTCATCCCTGAAATTTCATGGCGTAACGTTTCTAACTGTCCTTGGAGCTCGTTTTGTAGGTCTTTTTCTGCGGCTGTTTTATTGGTTTGTGTTGTTTTATTCTTGGCCATGATGTTTTTCCCTCTCTTGTATATTGTTAGTTTATATTTGTGTTGGTGTGTTCATCGTAATCATTTGCATTGGAGTGAAAATTTTTACTGCTTGGATAACGCAAAAAGTTTTTTTTAGTTCCCTTCATTTTGTCGAATTTGAAATTGTTTTTGATAAAATAAATCTCGCTTATAATGCGGACTATAAGATGGGCTCTGTCCCTAAAGCTTCCCATCTGTTGAAATTATCTTATGTTTTTGAAAGGAAGTTAGCATCATTCTCTAGCATCTTATGGTGTCGTTTTTTAAAGAAGCACGTTGGAACTTGTTTTTTTAAGACTTGGTATAGGGTAAAAATATGATTGTGGTGATTTTGCAGGAAAAATTTTGCAAATTTTAAGGCTTTTGAAGCAGAGAAGAAAAAATAATGTTGCTTACTCTTTTGTCTCTTATGCATTGAGGGGGTAAATGAACACCCTTCATTATATTCTAAGAGTGCACCCGTCCTTTTTTTAGAGATTTATGGCATATTTTTAATGGTAAGAAGAGGATTTTAGAAGAATTGATTTTTTTAAGAGGTAAAAATCCTTTTTTCTTCAAGTGTGTTATCTTTACTGTTTATCCCGTATAAATTATCCCATACAAGGAAATGTTTTGTTGGGTTGATAAAAGCCGTTGAAATGAGAAAAGCTTGCAATATAAGAGACTTATGCAACAGAGGGATGGTAAATTATTCTTAATAAGCCAATGTGTTGTCAGTAGAAATATGATGCGTTATCTTTATAAACTAAATATTGTATGGGATATTTCTTACAAGTCTATCATTTTGCCAAATTTATAGAGTAAATTTATTGGATAAGATAAACGGGTTGAAGGGTTATAAAAAAGTTTCTTGAATGATTTCTCTAGAATAAGAGAGAATTTAGGAAATAAAACTATACTTTATTTATCAAGTTTTTTCTTAAGAGGAAGGCGAACGTGACGTTTGAAGGGAAGGGGTATTGTGGAACAGTGATGCTGTGCAGGATGAGGATTGAGCGCATAAAAAAGATTAAGACTATAAGAATGTGAGAGAGAAATGGAATCTGAGACAGTCCCTTTAGAAAGTCATTCTGCTGTATTGGCCATGCATGATTTTTCTCCTTTTTCTATGTTTATGGCTGCTGATTGGGTGGTAAAAGCTGTTATCATTCTTTTGTTGCTTGCTTCTTTGATGTCTTGGACAATTGCTTTTGTAAAAATTGTTGAGATCACTTTGGCAAAACGACGTGTGCGTCATGAACTTCGATTGGTTCTTAATGCTCAGACTCTTACACGTTTGGCTGCGAGTTTGAAAGACAGCAAAGGTGCTGGGGTATTTTTTCTCAAAGAAGTTCTTAAAGAGGTCTATCTTTCTACACAACAGGTTCATTTTATGGCTCCTGAAGGGACAAGCGAAAGCTCTGGTGAAAGAGCAAGTTCAAAGAAGAGTGCACAAATGCTTAAAGATCTTCTCTTTTATGAGGAAAATAATCAATATGGCGATGTTTCTCGTGATGGTTATGTCCGCGATGTTCATGAAGGTTTAAAAGAAAGAGTTCATTCGCTTTTGTCGCGCTGCTTGCTGGCGGCAACACGGCGTGTTGCGTGTGGGAACGCTGTTCTTGCAACCATTGGCGCCATTGCACCCTTTGTTGGTCTTTTTGCAACGGTTTGGGGAATTATGAATTCTTTTATTGGGATTGCTCAATCGCAAACAACGCGGCTTGATGTGGTGGCGCCTGGAATTGCTGAGGCCTTATTTGCAACGGCAGTTGGGCTTTTTGTCGCTATTCCTGCCGTTGTTATGTATAATAGCCTTATGCGTGCTTTGAATGGTTATCGCAGTGATTTAGGAGATATTTCTGCTGCTCTTGAAAGACTCTTGAGCCGTGAACTGGATCGACAAAAACAACAGAAAAGTCATACAAAATGAAAGCAAGCTTTAATGATGACTGGGAAATAGATGACAGTGGGTTGCACAGCGAAATTAATGTGACGCCCTTTATTGATGTTGTGTTGGTGTTGCTGATTGTTTTTATGGTTGCTGCACCATTGGCAACATCTGTTATTCCTGTTCAACTTCCTTCTATGACTCAAGTGCCTGCAATGGTTCAACCTGATGAACCTTTATATGTTACTTTGCAAAAAGATCGTTCTCTTTATATTGCGGATCATTTGATACAACAAGCAGCCTTGAGAGAAACTTTGTTAAGGGAAACCAAGCAAAATTTAGAAACAAAAATTTTAATCAAAGCGGATAGTGAAATTGATTATGGCGTTGTAATCGATTTGTTAAACCAAATACGCATGGCTGGATATCGTAAAATCGGTCTTGTCGGATTGCAAAATTCTCCCAATTTTGCTGCAAGAGGGGAGGGCAATCAGCAAACAGCTGCTGGGACAGAGGGAGCTGTTGTGACAGACGGTGCTATTGAGCGAGGGGGTGCTAATGGGGTTGGTCATGAGGCAGCAACAATGAGTGATGATGTAAATGCGCATATTTCTGGAACGGCTTTTAACCCATGATAAAAATAGCCTTTTTAAAAAGGCAATAAAGCAGCTTCATTAAAGTGATAGAGTGAAATTGATGAGAGGACTGTTGTTCATTGATTAGACCACGCGTGAGCTGGATATCGTAAAATTAAGTCTTGTTGGATTACAAAATTCTCCCAATTTTGCTGCAAGAGGGGAGGGCAATCAGCAAACAGCTGCTGGGACAGAGGGAGCTGTTGTGACAGACGGTGCTATTGAGCGAGGGGGTGCTAATGGGGTTGGTCATGAGGCAGCAACAATGAGTGATGATGTAAATGCGCATATTTCTGGAACGGCTTTTGACCCATGATAAAAATAGCCTTTTTAAAAAGGCAATAAAGCAGCTTCATTAAAGTGATAGAGTGAAATTGATGAGAGGACTGTTGTTCATTGATTAGATCACGCGTGAGCTGGATATCGTAAAATTAAGTTTTGTTGGATTGCAAAATTCTCCCAACTTTTCTGCAAGAGGGGAGGTATAAGAAACTGTTGTTCTTTGTGTCTTCATGCATCTAAAGCTTTTGCAACGGCATCTATGAAGGATGTTCTCATAAAATAATCATTAAAAAATTGCTTGGAATCTTCATCTTGATGCTTCAAAAAAGAGCAAGCGGGTATCATTATACGTTTTGCCTCTTTTCTTAAAAGCATTCATGGCAAACTCTTTTAAGGAATGTAGATTATGCATTACTTTACGCTTTTGTTTGTCGCGTTTTTTAATAGGATTATGACTTTCATGTCAAACAGAGCGCCATCCAGTAGCACATTCACGGGCTGGTTTTAAAGAAACATCTCTTAAAGAGCACTTAAGCCCGTTTCACGACGGCACTTGTGAAGGGTATAATGGTCAATCCATTGAGCCCCACCATCTTTATATTTTTGGAGAAGTAGCACCATCACACACTTTGCCGGCGCGTGGGTGTTGCTGCGCGGACCAACCCTTAGTACTGAGAGCGTTCATAAGAGCCATTTTTAATCCTTGTCTGTACAGTTTTTATCCACACGCTTATCTTGCTCTATGGCGTGCAAGCGAACAGTTTTGCTTGATTCAAAATAAATTGGAATGAGAAAATCTCATGGCATTCGGGACTCTTTCTCAACATGCAAAACAATGAATTGTTATTATAAATCAATTTATTGTGCAAGACTGTGACAGTCTTTGGCACATGGGTTAAAAGGAAGAATTTTTCCAATTTTTATCTCCTTTTTATCTACACGGGCCAGCAGTGCTTGTAAGGGATTTGTAACGGATAAGAGACTTGGCTTTGATGGGTGCACAAACAGATTGGGAATGAGAAAGTCTCATGGCATTTGGCTCTGTTATTTTACCAGACAATGCATTATTCTTAATCCAATCGAGCAGTTAAGATGATGCGTCTTCTGGGGCATTATCGTCAATCGTTCTTGGGGTGTTAGAAACATGGAAGGGTGTGGGCTGCGTGAGAAGTGTGGGCATGCTGTGCTTTAAAAGCCCCTATGGATCACAATGAAAGGGATCAATGAAAGACGTGTTGGAACAAGCGCATTGTCTCATGTGCCAAGGTTTTTTCTTCGGTTTTTTTCTTCTCTAGGAGGCTGTATGTCAATCAAGACCCGCAAAACCAGTTGTAATGAGGAAGTTTCATTGTTTCACACGCAAGACGGTTGAATTGATAAAGGTATGCGATTGTAAAGCTTGAAGAAGAGATAGGAAAAAAAGGACGCTGCTTTAGGGGCGTGTTTAGCGAAAGAGTTTTGGGCATAAACGCGCCGTATGCTCCTACGCTTTAACGCCCAAAGAGCCCCAAAAAAATCAAGGAAACTAGAAGTGCCAGAAGAGCTAGAAGTGCCAAAAGTTCCAGAAGTGCCAGAGGTAGAAGAGTCGTTGGAATGAGCCTATGTTTCTTTAAAAGCTGTCATCATGGGCTGGTTCTGTGAAACCCATTGAAAGTCCTGCACCAATGGAATATGGGGTATGTGTTTTTTAAAATATTCCCGATAATAATTCCTGTGGCAAAAACCAGAGCCCTTCCAATGATGACCTGTAAAGAGGCACGCCAAAAAGGGGTCGACATGTATTTGTTCTGAATCCAGACAATGGCACCTCGTGCGAAAAAAAACAATGATAAAGGCAATCACTGTTGCAAGGTAAAAAGAGTGGATCAAATAGGGAAGAGTATGACCTCATCCCCCTCATGTTGTCATAATGGTGCTGGCAAGACCTCTGTTCAATGGAGAACCAAGCCCTGATAATTTTTCGCTTTAAGTATGCCCTGTTGAACCAAAACCGCCTGTTCCACGGCTTTGGTTATAGTTTTGGTTGTCTTGTTGTTCTGGTTCAATGGCGCAAACGTTGACTTGGGATACGGGAGCGATGACTGTTTGAGCAATTCGCATTCCCCGTTTTATAGAGAAGTCTTCTTGGCCCAAATTGATGAGAAGGACTTTGACTTCACCACGGTAATCACTATCAATCGTTCCTGGGGTGTTGAGACATGTGATGCCGTGTTTTAAAGCTAAGCCAGAGCGTGGACGTATTTGTGCTTCAAGCCCAAGTGATAAATGAAAAATGAGACCCGTTGGAACAAGGGCACGCTGCCCTGGTGCAAGGACCAGCGTTTCTTCTTCTCCAAGGGCTGCACGCAGATCAAGACCGGCAGAACCTGCTGTCGCGTAGTGAGGAAGTTCTAAACCTTCTCCGTGTGCAAGACGTTGAACAAATAAAGTCACAGAATGTGAAGAGTGAGAAGAAACACCATTTTCTTGGTTGTTTAGAGGGGCGTTGGTTTCAGTATGCGTCATGATCAAGGTATTTCCAAAATATGCGTTCTAGAAAAAAGAACACTTTAACAAAAGATATCCATAAAACAAGTCGATAAAGGTTTTTGATATAGGTTGTCCCCAGAGCTTGGTTATCATCTCTTGTTGATCCATAAGACTCCAAAGCACGTGAAATTTTTAAGAATAGCATGATCAATGATGATGCCTATGAAGAAACATGGGCTTATTTGAGTTCTCAATGATTTGTTCGGCAAGATTTTTTAAATACTACAGAAATATTAAAGCATCATAAGAGCACCTAAGGGCATTGTCTAAAATGATTTGATGCTTTCTTAAAAGAAACCGCCGTATGCAAGATCGAAATTATCGGGTCTGTGTTTTTTAAATACTCCCGATAATAATCCCTGTGGCAAAAACCAGAGCCCCTCCAATGATGACCTGTAAAGTGATGACCTGTAAAGAGGCACGCCAAAAAGGGGTCGATTTGTTCTGCATCCAGACAATGGCACCTCGTTTGAAAAAAAAACAATGATAAAGGCAATCACTGTTGCGAGGTAAAAAGAGTGGATCAAATAGGGCAGCCTATAACCTCATCCCCTCTCATGTTGTCATAATGGTGCTGGAAAGACCTCTTTTCAATGGTGAACCACGTCCTGATAATTTTCCATCAATCATGGGCTGCTTCTATGAAACCCATTGAAAGTCCTGCACCAATGGAATATCGGGTATGTGTTTTTTTAAATACTCCCGATAATAATCCCTGTGGCAAAAACCAGAGCCCCCCCAATGATGACTTGTAAAGAGGCGCGCCAAAAAGGGGTCGACATGTATTTGTTCTGAATCCAGACAATGGCGCCTAGTTCGAAAAAAACGATGATAAAGGCAATCACTGTTGCGAGGTAAAAAGAGTGGATTAAATAGGGCAGCGTATGGCCTAATCCCCCTAATGTTGTCATAATGCCGCTGGCAAGACCTCTTTTCAATGGTGAACCACGTCCTGATAATTTTCCATCATCATGGGCTGCTTCTGTGAAACCCATTGAAAGTCCCGCACCAATGGAAGCTGAGAGCCCTATCAAAAAAGTTTGATGCGTTTCTCCTGTGGCAAAAGCTGCAGCAAAAATGGGAGCAAGGGTGGAGACAGAGCCGTCCATTAATCCCGCAAGACCTGGTTGAATCCATGTCAAAAGTGTTTGTTTTTGCGCTTTCGAAGGCTTTTTTATGGTGTGATTTGCTGCTGTTTTTTTCTGTGAAGCTTGGCTCCTCTTGTTTTGTACAAAAGAAGTTCGGCGGCACAGTTCATCAGCAGTGTGTGCGCGATTATGGCAAGAAAGACACAAAAGTTGCTTATAATTTTCAAGCTCTTGAAGCCCCATGGCGGTAAAAACCGCAGCTTCCTTAGAGGAATAATGTTCTAGAGCTTTGGCATATTTTAAATAAAGCGCGGCATGTTGTTCTTTTGCTTTGAGCGCTTGAAGCAACCTTTTTTGTGTTGAACGAAAGAACAGAGCTTTACGCTGTACAAATGAAAAAAACGATTTCAACATTTTCTGTTCCTTTGCACTTTAGAATAATTCTAAAACATAAAAAAAATAAACTGAAAGTCAAGCTAAAAGTTAAAAACTACAAAACTGCAAAAAGGTTACGCTGAAAAAAAGTTTTGGGATGTCATGAAAGTAAAGCTGGAAAATAAAGGAAGTTCAGGGGTATTTATTAGGTGGGGGTATTTATTAGGTGGGGAGATTTATTAAGTGGAGTCGAGAGGGGGCGTGAAAGCCGTGTGAAAGCATTGAGAGAGAAAATATGCTTTATTTTATAAAGGGGTGTTTTCGATGGCGTATTTTTAATGTCTTGATGCTCGAGAATATAGGGAAAGAAGAGGCTTATGTCATTATTCATTTGAGGGGTTTAAAAGACGATAACAACTTTTGCAATTTAAGGTCATTCTTTAAAGGAGACTTTTTTCAAGAGAAAAAAGCCTATTTTGCAAGGGTTCTCGTGAAGAGTATATGTGAAGAATATAAGAAGAGTAGAGCGGCAAAATCTCCATACAATAATAAAAAATTCCATTGAGTCTTCTTACTTTCAAGCTGCATAAAAGAGCAAGCCGGCACTCTCATACTTTTTTGCTCCCATGTTGCGGACCAACCCTTGGCACTTGAGAGCATTCATAAGAGCCATTTTGATTTCTTGTCTATACAGTTTTACCCACATGTTTACCCACATGGGCCCACCCGCTTATGATGTGCAAGCAGGTGATATTAATTGATCATATCTGAGAGGGGTTGGAGTGAGAAAATCTTGTGATATCCGAGACTCTCATTCAATATGCAAAACAGTGAATGATCATTATAGATCACGGTATTGAATAAATAATATTGCTAAATAATGTTGTGTGTGAGGGGAGAGGCTCGTGAAAAATTCTTGCTATAAGACAAGCTGTGAGGGGATGAGAAAAAAGATGTTAGGGCCTTGTAGGCAGCTGTGGTGAGGGAATTGTTGCTGCAGAACGCTATCAGTATTGTTGAAAGGAGAGAGGATTGGGAAAATGTGGTGTGTTGGTGGCGTGGGGGAAGAAATGTATGGAGCTGCGCTATAGAGGCTTGTGCTTTGGGCCCCTTATGTTTTGGGGTCATTGTGCTCTGGAGGCTTGGTGATGGAGGTTTTTGCTTGTGGAGACCCCATACGCTATAAGGTGTTTTTTAAGAGTAAAAATTGCTCTATTGTTATGGCTTTTTGTGGCATGAAAGAATGCCTTTTGAAGCAATGTAGAGGCTCATAAGGGTGAATAATAGGCTTGAGACAACATTCCAACCAGCAAATGACAGAAAAAGAAAACGGGCGGATGCTTCAGAACAAGAAGGAGGGTGAATGTTGTTTAATTGGTTAAGAAGTTGGTTAATGCTTGTGGTTTTGCGCACAACTTTTAAACCACAACTAAGGGGAGCGGTCCAAAAGCCATATTCAACACCTGCATGATAAACGGCTAAAACAAGGCTGATGCTCATTAAAACAAAAACACATAAAAATAAAAGTTGTATCCAAGAAGACATGCGAAAAAACCATGCACCAAAACCTGCTAAGAGCAAAAATGGGATAGCACTGTAATAGGGTAAGCGCTCGATAAAACATAAATCGCAAGGAATATACCCTCCAATATGTTCAAAACCAAGGGCAAGACCTATTGTGGAAGACAAGCAAAAAGCAAGAAAAAAAGCCCATAAACTTTGTTCTTTTCTGCTGGGTTCAAGATGAAGGTGCTTCTTTAAAAGTAGATGGGAAGACAAAGCACATGCCATTGGGCTGTTCCTTATAAAAGCTGCTTGTTAAAAAAAACAATAAAAATTCCAAAAATCAAAAGGATGCTAACACACCCTGTGAGGATAATCCATTTGAAATGCTGTATGAGAAAATTCATTGCTTTTTGTCCAAAATGTTTAATCAGCCACGCGAGAAGATAAAAACGGGCACCTCTGGACAAAATACAAATAAGAATGAAAAGTTCAAGAGGTACACACATTACGCCGGCCAAAATTGTGACAATCTTGATGGGCGGAAGATGAAAAAAGCCTGATGTTATCAGCAAAATAATTAGAAATTGCAGGGTTGCACTGTTTTTTAAAGCTTCAAAATTTTCAACTTTACCGTAAAATTCTAAAATGGGTTTGGCAAGGGTGTCATAGGCAAAATGTCCGATAAACCAACCGGCAATGCCTCCTAAAACAGAACAGATCGTCGCAATTAAAGCATAGCGATAAACCCGCTTTTTACGGATAAGGAGCAGCGGGATATATAAAACGTCTATGGGAATTGGAAAAACAGAACTTTCAATAAAGGCAATGAAACCAAGCCAGTGTGGCGCTGTACGCCGATTTGCTAAAGAAATTGTCCAAAGCTTTAATTTGTTTAAGATCATAAGGTTTTTTATAAATTTAAGAGGTAAAAACTTTACAAATGAGATTGCTATAAATCCCATAAAGAAAATATTTCATAAAACAAATAAGAAAATGATAAGAATTCTTAAAAAATAAGAAGTCTTCTGTTGACGAATCTATTCTTCTTCATGTAGTGCAAAGGAATAATCGATAAGGCTGTCTTTTATAACAGATTTGTCTTTTATCATACAGTGCGGGTGTGGTGGAACTGGTAGACGCGCCAGACTCAAAATCTGGTTCCGAAAGGAGTGTCGGTTCGAGTCCGACCACCCGCACCACTTAATCGATCTCATGCGCTGTCACGTGATTTCGTTGTTCATCTTGTTTCATTCATAACGCGTTATTTCTATTCAATTATTTTACCATTTGTGGGCGGTCTTGATATCTGGTGAATTTGTCAAAAATGCAATGCAAAAGGTGGTTTAAAAAGTCAGTAGGAAAACAAGAACACGTGATAGATTATCTGCCTTTTTTATAAAAAATTTGCCTAAAGGTAAATATGCGGATAGAGCCGGATTATGGCTTATCAAAACCGTACCACTTTAGGCCTATTTTCCTTGATCCTGTTGTGTTACATCATATTAATTGAAAAATACTGGAATTTTAAAAGAAAGAATCCTAGGCTATTCGTAGTTTCTCATTCAAGATGATAAATTATCATTATAAAATCAATTTGTTAACAATAAATTATAGCAACACAGATAGCTGATCTCTATGCATCACTCTGCCATTAAAACAGTTGTAAAACATGGTCATTTGAAGTGTGGTGATATAAGGCTAGTCTCCTTGAAATGTTCCAGTGTTTTTTCCGTGTATTTAAGTATTTAGGTCAGCTTAAATATTTAGAGCAGGGTTTGTGCATAGTATTTTAAGTTTTAAGTGAAACCCATGAAATGGGAAGCCTAGAGGGAAAGTTAGGAGGAATTCACTGAAGCGTTGTTGTTTTTTTAGAAATAAGTGCTTTCCATACTTCGTTTTGGTATTAAAACAGTTGTAAAATGCTGTTTTTAAAGGCGTTTAGGGCCATGTCGTTACAGAATAAGTAAACGCAAAGGCAGGTGTTGTTATGGCTGTTTTTTGGCAAATCGTTTTGTAAAAAGCTGGAATATTGCTCCAATTTATCGCGACTCTATGAGCGATTTTATGATTTTGTTGGCCTAACAAAGCTTGTATTTGATGCATGTAAAGTAATATCCAACTAGCGAATACATTGGCAGGGTTAAGACACCACATTGAGACAGATGAACCCTATTCGCTGTTGCTTCTTTTGTGTGCTGATTTTGTATGCTAAATGGAAGGCATGCGTGTTACATCTCTCTTTAATTGAACCAAGAGCCGGCTTGGGCTAAAAGCTGAAAGAGGGACTGGTGCTTAAAGATAGAAAGTTATTGGCAATTTTAAAGAGAGCATATAGGGCATTTAAGCTTGTGTGGAAATGAATGAGGGCGCCAATGGTGTAATGGTAAAGCTCTTATATTTCAAATGCGTTCTATAAAAGGGTGAGAGGATAGAAACTTGCTAGAAGCTGGATTGTTGCACAATCCTTTGTTGACAGTTGAGCGCTTGTTTTTAAAAAACTTCGTCTTTTTAAGGGGAAGAGAGACACAAAAAACCCTGTTTTTACAGGGTTTTTAAACGTTTAATTTTCTCTTAGAAGATATTAGAACTTATAAGCGATGCCAAGGCGAAAATTATGCGTTTTTGTGCCTATTTTAAGGTCATCATTTTCAAATTTCTGTTTTAAAAAATCTGTATAACGATATTCTGTACGCATGATAATGTTGTTTGTCATGGCAAGATCAAAGCCACCACCAACAGTATAACCAATCATTTTTTTTGTTTTATCGAACACATTGCCAGAAGCTAGTATTGTCGAATCTTTTTGTGATTTTGTTGAAAGTGATAGGATATATTGCGTCTGTGTGTAAGCGATGCCCCCTGCAATATAAGGCATAAGACGATGGTAAGAAAAACCAATCCGCGCACGTGTTGCACCTGTCCATTTTTCTTTCAACGTTACACTGCTTTCAATAATATCACCATAATTAGAGGACGGTTCACCCAGAGTGGCAGGTTTTATCGTAGAAATTCCAGCTTCTTTAAAGACCGCATTAATGGTGTCTGATTTATCTAGAATTTGCTTTCCGGCGCCCGTTTGGATATTTTTTTTCCAAGACCAGACCATATCCATATCAAGACCGATAATAAAGTTATGTCCTAGATCAATATTAGAACCTGCATAAATCCCCCCAGCAAATTCCGATGGCTTTGGTGATAAATCTCTATCAACCCAAGCCCATTTTCCCTCTTTTGCTTCTGATGCGTAATCTAAAGTGTGTTTACCAGAAATATATCCAATTTGTGCACCAAAATAAGAACCAGTCCAAGAAAAAGGCGCAGAAACAGTAACCGGTGAAATCCGTGACGATAAATCACTTGGTGCTGAAATACCCAGCCTTGATTGCTGAGAGATTACCGTATCAGCTGCTTGCGCTGTTAAAGTGGTCATGAAAGTGAAAAGAGATAGTGTAATTAAACGTTTTGTATTCATAAAAGATCCCTAATTTATTTAAAATTGCAAATCGCACTATACATAAATTGTTTAATTAAATCTACATTTAATATCATTATGAATACAAAATACTGTGAAGATCTATTGTCATTTCATAATTAAGCGTTTTTTTGAAACGGGTTTGTCTTGCTGCACTCCCATATAAACCTTAGTTTTAAGGATTTTTTTGGGGGGATATATTTCCTTCATTTTTTTCTCTGTTTAAAAAAATATTTTGTAGATAAAAAATAATTTTATTATTTAGTGATCAATGTATTATCCATAACGGTTATTATGTTGATGCTTAATAATATAAATATATTACAATATGGATGTGCCTTGTGTTAAAAAAGTGCATGGTGGTTGCTCATATTCTTTGTCAGTCTTCAATATTGTGCGTGCCTTTGTATGGCGAATACTTTTATATGCCGATAGCCTTGAGGATGTGAGGAAAAGAGCAATTTTTTTTATTTTAAATTATTTTTTATCGATAGGCTATGTTTGCTTGTGATAATCCAAGCGCATCGCTTGGATTGATTTGATGACATATAAAAAATGAGAAGAGGCAATATGAAGAATAAAAAGGGGTGAAGGGGAAGAGCATTATTCTATGAGGTTTTTTCATTGATATAAAACGATAAACGATTGTAAAACGTTGTAGCCAATAACAGGTTTAGCAACGTTTGGTTCAAAATGTCCTTGGCTTGTGAAAAATGTTACGTTGGTATGATTGCCAAAAACTTGGGTTGCAACTAGGGTCATGGCTTTACATGGGATAGGGTTAAGTTTGTCAAAAATATTTGCTGGGCATAATAGAAAACCCCAGGTTTATTTTCAGGCAAGGTGAATTTCCTTAAGCTGAAAGGGGGAGAGGGGCTTAAAGATCAAAGGTTATTGGCAATTTTAGAGAGAGCATATAGGGCATTTAAGCTTGTGTGGAAATGAATGAGGGTGCCATGATGGGTGGGCCAATGTTGGTTGGGTCATGTTAGATGGATGAACAAGTGCTTAAAATTTATTGTGCACTTTATTTATTGCGCGCTGTTTTAAAGGGTATTCTTGTGAGGGGGCTGGTTGTTTTTAGCAAAGGAAACTTCAAAGCTTTGCGGGGTGTTGCGTTTTATTTTAACAGCCGTTTCTCCATTGAACTTAAAAGAGTGCGTTGAGACTTGTTTTTTGATGAATAAGATGCTGCTCTTTCAAGCTTTTGCATAAAAAATCAATCTTTGCTTTGTTAAATAGCTTTTGTATCGATGTGTAGAGTTCGATAATTTTGATGAGCCGGTCTTATCTCTCTTCTGTTGGGATAATTTTTGAAAGTGGGAACGCCATTTGAGACGCTTAAATGAAGAAGCTTAAAGATAAAAAACAATTTTCTACTCATCATTTTTTATTTGATACGCTAATCCCGTAAATTGGGGCCAAGTGATCTTTCTTTGCTATGAAAGGGGTTGAGATATGAGGGAGTGAATGCGAGGAATTTAGATATAGGCGTGTGGATGTGTGGGTGTAAATGTGGGGATTTGACATTAGTCGGTGGTTGTGGTTCTCAAGAAGGTGGGGGAAAGCATTGTTTACAGAGCAGTGCAGGGGGGCGTTTATTATTTTCTGTAAAAATATAAAAGCGTAAAAATGGTGATCTGTAAAACAAGAATAGGAAGGTCGTAGAGGCTTTATGTGTTGTGGAGGCTTTGGGGTGTGTTGGATTTTTATCATGGCATGAAATGGCGTGAGAGGAATTTGGGAGAATAAGTCTTGTGAATAATGGGCTGGTTGGGATGAAGAGGCGGGTGTGGATGTGGAGGGTGTGCATGCGAGGGGAGTGGATGTGAGGGTGTGGATACAAGAGATTGTGATACGCAATGCAACCTTTATTGGAAAGTTTAGACACCAGCAATCAACAGCTATCCTAAAAGCAACTAAGCTCCGAACCACCGTCTTCACGACAACTACACAAGTTCCCCATCAACAATGATATCGGTAACAATCCGTCACACCACCCCCTCATACCATAGACACCATAGCTCAAATTAACAATACAACCCGCAATGGACCTTATCGTGCATCAGCCCAACAGCTGCCGCACAAACAAGATTTCATCAAAAAAACAGTACAAGGTCTTAAAACCAAACCATTTGCCAAGAGGAAACATCACTTCAAACAATCCGCTTTCTCTTGCAAAACAACTTATTCTTTTGCCCCATTGCTTCTTTTCTCAAAAGAAGAAAAGAATTATGACACAAGGGGAGGCAGACAAGGGGGAGGCAGATAAGGGGGAGGCAGATAAGGGGGAGGCAGACAAG
>NZ_NJPP01000070.1 GCF_002778015.1 Bartonella tribocorum
CATCAAATAATTCGCATCAAATAATTCGTCTACGGAATGAAACTTTTTTAAGTTGCCTTCATCAAGTTCGGCAAAAGCTGCTATGGTTTCTGCATTGGGTTGAAACAAAAAAGAAGGAATAGCTTTATCTTGCGCAATACGTGTCATCAACACTCTCACAACATCACTTACTGATAAACCAGAGGCTTGAATAACTTGATTAGCGACATTTTGAATTTCTTCCGGTACACGCGCTTGCACCATGCGACTGGTAGCCATAATGACTTCTCCTCTCTCAACTGTATTTCAATGTAATACAATTGGAGTTTAATTTCAACTGTAAAGCATTCTTTTAAAAGTGGAGAGATTGTTTGGCTTAACAATCGCTTGCTTTTTTTAAGACTTCACCCACGTTTACGACGCTCTCCTGTTACATACTTAAAGAAAGAGGGTGGTAAAACGCCTTTAGCTGGCTTTAGATGTGCAAGTTCTTCATCTGTCAATGGCGGAGAATCCACGGCTTCCAAATCTTCTTTTGTATAACTGCAGCTTATATCAAAGTTTTTTGTGAAAGCCAACAACTCTTGCGTAACTTGAAGTGTATCCGTTCGCATACCGGAATATATACCCGATTATACCGGATCGTTAATTATCTGTTACGTTATAAAACCTTATAAGTGGAAAGATCATTAAACCCTACATTCAAATTTACTAATTTTGGAAAATTTATTTGCTTTTTCAGCTTGTAAGACACTAACGTCGTAAGCAGCTTGCATGTTAAGCCAGAATTCAGCTGTAGTATCAAAAAAACAGGCTAATCTGAGAGCCGTATCAGGAGTTACCGGACTATTTCCCGCAACAATACGTTCTATCCCCGTGCGTAGAACATTCAATGCTTTTGCAAGGGCATAAGTAGGCAGAGCATATTCTTCCCGTAAAATTTCTCCGGGATGAATAGCAATACAACTTTTCATCTCGACCTCCTACGGATCAATGATAATCGACGATTTCAACTTCATAGGCACCATTAGAACGGCACTCAAAACAAATGCGAAACTGGTCATTAATACGAATAGAATATTGACCTTTACGTTCTCCTTTCAATGTCTCTAAACGATTACCCAGAGAGCTGCGTAAATCTTTGAGATCAACTGCTTTATTCAGCATAAATAATTTGCGTTAGACTATACGCACGAGAGTTGCGAGAAAACTTTATGTGAATTGCCTTCTAAAAGATCTTTACACCGCTTATCCGCAAAAGATTCAATCACCAAGTCACTTTTATTCATTCTCTTATTTATCATAACATGATACTAATCTAAAGAAAAGGATGAATGTTAAAAAATATTTAGCAAAAGAGGTAAAAATGACAAAGAAGCATCGTGAGGATTTATCGCTTCGTGCGTTTGCCAAAAAGATGCGCGTTTCTCCTAATGCAGTGGTTTCTCGATTTAAGACAGGAAAATTTGATGCTGCTCTTTTTGAAGATGGTTCTGTCAATGAAGCGCTTGCAACAGCTATCTGGAATGAGAATCCAACAAAACGCCCTGCTCCATTTTTAGCACCGGATGGTCAACCGCGAACAAAGATCAAACAAACCTCTATAGAGGGCGCTAATGAATAC
>NZ_NJPP01000071.1 GCF_002778015.1 Bartonella tribocorum
CCATCATAAGAGGCCATCATAAGAGGGCGCCATAACCGTTTGGGGCGCCTTGTGGCACAAGAAGGAGACCGCGTTGAACGAGCAGATGCCTTTGTCAATAAAGACACAAAAACCGTTACCTTAACGGAGGGCAAGATTTATATCGCAGGCGATATCTTTCCCGTCTCAAATGCTGTTCTCACCAATATTTCCATGATGGGGCGCGTGGAAATCGGTGTAAAGTTGCAAAAGAAATGGGTGACCTATGAGGATGATCCAGAACTCTTAGGACAAGTGCCAGGCTCCTTGGCAGAAGGAGAGCCCGGGGCGGCACGCGAGGTCGCAAAACTTGTCTGGGCTCTCAAAGATGATAACCAGCAAGGAACTTTCTTTCCGGTCTATATTTTGCAAGATGGCGTTTTGATTGATCAAAAATCCCCCTCACTGCTTGAACCGGCTATGCAAGCCATTGCGACCTATGATCGCGCCCATGGACATTATATCGTCAAGGGATGCCGTGTCACAGCTTTGGGGAAAGAGGGACAAAAGCAAGTGTTTAGTATTCAAGAGGGAGAAGCCAATATCAATGGTTTCAAACGCAAACGCTTGGCTGCTTTGCGCTATGAAGAACTCGAGGATTTTTCGACAAGTGCTGTCCCTAGTGAAACCCATATTTTTGTGCCCCCAAAGGGCAAGACAAGCTTTACCTTTAAAACCTATTACGCTCCCATTGCTGCTGTTCATTCCATTTTGTTGACCAAAGAAAAAACCGTGACAATCACCCGTGGTGCGGTTGCCGCTGGGCGTGATGGCGTGCCGGACAAAAGCATCACCTCTTTTATCAAAATTGTTCAAGGTGGAAAAGAATTTAAAGAAGGCACAGATTTCAAAAAAACTGGAGACACCATTGACTGGGCACCAGTGGGAGATGAACCCTTACCAGGAAGCAGCTATACGGTGACCTATCGCACCCGCGCGAGCATAAAAGCGGATAAAGTGACAGCGCAGGAAATTACGGTATCCGGTGGAGCAATAGGGGGTGATATCATTGTGAGTTACACCTACAAACTCCCCCGCATTGACCGTATTGGTTTCAACACAAAAGGCAATGTTGTCTATATCAAAGGGGTCTCGGCAGACCAACCCATGGCACCTAGTGTCCCGGATGATGTGCTCTCCCTTGCTACCATTACCAATAATTGGCTTAGCACCCCCCAAGTGGTTAATGATGGGACGCGTGTTGCGCCCTATGATGAGATGTGGCGTTATTTTCAACGGGTGCTCTCTCTTGATCGCCTGATGCAATTAGAGCGTATTAAAAGTAATGTTGACTCTAAAGAACCCGTTGCCAAAAAAGGCATGTTTGCAGACCCTTTTCTCGATGACAGTTATCGCGATGAAGGTTTTCCCCAAACAGGGGCTATTGGTCATGGCATTTTACAGCTTGCCATTGATCCAACCTTTTACACCGCTCACCTGACCGCACCCATCACCCTTGACTGGACAAATGAAGTGATCATTGCACAAGAATTGAC
>NZ_NJPP01000072.1 GCF_002778015.1 Bartonella tribocorum
TCGTCTGCGCAGTTGCTACCTTTGCAAAGAAGAAGCACAAGCGGCGGCTGCCTCAGAATCAGATCGCTTATGCCGTGCTGTAGGCAGCGGCTCCTTAACGCTTGCGGGACACCCTGAAGTCATGGCGGATCAACCTCTCATCCTTCAAGGGTTCCGTAAAGAAATTAATGGACTATGGAAAGCCGCTACCGTCACGCATTGTTATGAAAAACAAAGCGGATACACAACAGAAATCACCTTTGAGGCACCGATCGAGGGAAATAAAACAGGGGAAAAGGAACCCAACTAAAAATGGACAATTCAAAAGACTGCTTCCCCCCTTCTGTTCGCCAACTCCCGCATAATATAGAAGCCGAACAAGCATTGCTTGGAGCAATTCTGATTAATAATGATGCACTTGATAGAGTTTCTGATTTTCTCAAAGCAGAACATTTTTTTGAAACTCTTCATCAAAAGATCTTTTCTGCTGTTTTGCATATGATCAAAAAAGGTAAAGTTGCAAACCCTGTTACCCTTAAATCCTTTATTCCAGCAGAAGAAACAATTGGCGATATCACCATCTTCCATTACGTTGTTCGTTTAGCCAAAGAAGCGGTGACAATCATTAATACTGAAGATTATGGACGGGTTATCTATGATCTTTTTATTCGACGCTCTTTGATTAATCTTGGCAATCAAGTTGTCAATACAGCCTTTGAGGCTCCCTTAGAGCTTACACCAACACAACAAATTGAAACTGTTGAACATCAATTGTTTGAACTCGCCGACAAAGGCAAATATGGGGGTGGGTTTGAAAACTTTGATAGAGCCATTGCAAAAGCACTGGACATGGCAAGTGCTGCCAAAAAGCGTTCCTCACAGCTTTCTGGGTTAGCGACCCATATAAACACTTTGGATGAAAAAATGGGAGGGTTGCAGCCATCTGATTTGATTATTCTAGCGGGGCGCCCTGGAATGGGAAAAACCGCACTGGCGACCAATAAGGCGTCTTAAACGACAACATGGTTTGGATGTCTTGATTATTGATTATATCCAACTCATGACAAGCGGTTCAAAGCGTTCTTCAGAAAATCGTGTTCAAGAAATGACAGCGATTACCATGGGGCTTAAAGCTTTGGCCAAAGAACTTAATATTCCCATCATTGCTCTTTCACAATTATCACGCCAAGTTGAAAACCGAACAGATAAACGTCCACAGCTTGCAGATCTACGAGAATCAGGTTCCATTGAACAAGATGCCGATATTGTGCTTTTTGTTTATCGTGAAGAATATTATCTCAAAAAGGAAGAACCTAAAGAAGGCAGTGTTGAGTATAGCAGATGGCAAGAGACAATGGAGAAAGCCAAGGGCAAAGCTGTGGTTATTATAGCCAAACAACGCCATGGTCCAACAGGAATAGTTCCTCTAGCCTTTCAATCCGATTTTACACGCTTTAGCGATCTAGCAGACAATAGGAGCGTCTCAGAGAATACGTGTGAT
>NZ_NJPP01000073.1 GCF_002778015.1 Bartonella tribocorum
ATCCAACCCATCGTGCAATTTGCGGGGGGTTCTCCTGTCAATTCATCTGCCAGAGAACAAAGAGACAAAGACCACTCCCCCATCACCCACAATCAAAATGTCACAGTGCATGTCAATGGGGCGCGTGAACCTATGGCTACTGGTCGTGCGGTTGCCCATGCTTTGCAACGGGCACGCGCCAATGCGCTGCATGGCGGAACAGAGTGAGGGGAGGGATGAAGTGCTAGGAGGGCGCAATGGTAGGAGAGATGCAATGGTAGGTTTCGAAAGAGATGACGTGATGGAAGGGATACAATCAAGGGGAGGGCGTTTATGAGAGATCCTTTGCTGATGTTAGGACCACATCTCTTTTATGTGGACTGGCTAAATTTCCAATCCTTTGAGGAAGAGTTTTCTGCCTCATGGGTTTGCCTAGAGCGTTTTGGTAAGGCTCCCGGTTTGCAATTTACCGGCTATGGCAATGAYCCYAAAACCATTCATGGGGTGTTGTTTCCAGAAGAATTTGGGGACCGAGTAGCGATAGATGCCATCACCAGAACCATTCGTGCAGCCAAACCCGTTCAGATGATCCGTTGGATGAGTGAYAAYGGCTATAGTGCCCTTCTCCATGGATCTGTGGTGATCACCAGTGTTACGAAAGACCATGATTACATCAGTCGCTCTGGKCAATCGGGGCGCATTCGCTATGCYATTAGCTTGTTACCGTTTTTTGACGGTGGAAAACCACAAGGTCAATATCAGGGGGGRCAATACCAARGGAGATATGATCAATATTYCCAAGGGGAACAAACGCCATGAAGATACCAGAAAAGCATCTCGTGGTAGAGCTAGAAGATATGAGTCTTGATCTGATCTGCTTTCAACATGCTATGGCTGTKTTAGGAGAYCGTTCWCAAGTTGGAGCGATCAGAGGGTATTGTGAGGCTASTTTACAAGCCAATCCAGGTATTGCGAGATATGGTGCCCTATTGCCACGGGGCTTAAAGGTCATTCTGCCTGAATTTGYTAGCCAAGAAAAGAACAGCGTGGTCAAAAGGCTATGGGATTAATGCGCACACATCCCTTTATTGAAGTAAGAGTTGGGGAGAAACTTGTCCATGAGGTTTTTTACCAGCGTCTTTTAACGGCAACCATTACGGACCATGCGGGCAATGAAGCCGATACATTTGAAGCAGAGTTTGATGATCGTGRYCATGATTTAGAGATTCCCTCMAGCAACAGCGCACTCCAGGTTACCTTTGGTTATCAAAACAGCATCCGTGCCTTTATGGGGCGTTTTGTTGTTGAGTCGGTGGTAAGTATTGGTGGCAGTGATGGAGAGATTTTGCGCCTTTGTGGCAAAAGTGCTTCGATGCAGAAAGAACTCAAAGAACAGGCGAGTGAACATTTTGACCACCAAACCATTGCTGAGATTGTCGAGACACTTGCYAAACGCC
>NZ_NJPP01000074.1 GCF_002778015.1 Bartonella tribocorum
GAGGCACCGATCGAGGGAAATAAAAAATAAAACAGGGGAAAAGGAACCCAACTAAAAATGGACAATTCAAAAGACTGCTTCCCCCCTTCTGTTCGCCAACTCCCGCATAATATAGAAGCCGAACAAGCATTGCTTGGAGCAATTCTGATTAATAATGATGCACTTGATAGAGTTTCTGATTTTCTCAAAGCAGAACATTTTTTTGAAACTCTTCATCAAAAAATCTTTTCTGCTGTTTTGCATATGATCAAAAAAGGTAAAGTTGCAAACCCTGTTACCCTTAAATCCTTTATTCCAGCAGAAGAAACAATTGGCGATATCACCATCTTCCATTACGTTGTTCGTTTAGCCAAAGAAGCGGTGACAATCATTAATGCTGAAGATTATGGACGGGTTATCTATGATCTTTTTATTCGACGCTCTTTGATTAATCTTGGCAATCAAGTTGTCAATACAGCCTTTGAGGCTCCCTTAGAGYTTACACCAACACAACAAATTGAAAYKRTTGAACATCAATTGTTTGAACTCGCCGACAAAGGCAAATATGGGGGTGGGTTTGAAAACTTTGATACAGCCATTGCAAAAGCACTGGACATGGCAAGTGCTGCCAAAAAGCGTTCCTCACAGCTTTCTGGGTTAGCGACCCATATAAACACTTTGGATGAAAAAATGGGAGGGTTGCAGCCATCCGATTTGATTATTCTAGCGGGGTGCCCTAGTATGGGAAAAACCGCACTAGCGGCCAACATTGCCTTTAACATTGCCAATGCTTGCAAGCGTGATACCAATACACAACAAAATGAAGGAGGGATTATTGGCTTTTTCTCATTAGAAATGTCATCCGAACAGCTTGCAACCCGCATTATCTCTGAACAAACAGAGGTCTCTTCCTCTGATATTCGACGAGGAAATCTCTCAGAAGCGCAATTTGCAAAAATTATCCATACAACGCATCAGTTACAAACCGCACCCCTTTACATCGATCAAACGGGGGGATATCCCTTGCCCAATTAGCCGCCCGTGCAAGGCGTCTCAAACGACAACATGGTCTAGATGTTTTGATTATCGATTATATCCAGCTCATGACAAGCGGTTCAAAGCGTTCTTCAGAAAACCGCGTTCAAGAAATGACAGCGATTACCATGGGGCTTAAAGCTTTGGCCAAAGAACTTAATATTCCCATCATTGCTCTTTCACAATTATCACGCCAAGTTGAAAACCGAACAGATAAACGTCCACAGCTTGCAGATCTACGAGAATCAGGTTCCATTGAACAAGATGCCGATATTGTGCTTTTTGTTTATCGTGAAGAATATTATCT
>NZ_NJPP01000075.1 GCF_002778015.1 Bartonella tribocorum
ATCAGAAACCTCACTGGCCTTGGCTGCCATGTGGTTAGAGAGATGGTTGATGGCATCCCCTAAATCTTCAATACCTTCCTGATTAAGCTTAAAGACATTGCGTAATTTGGCAAAGCGCTCCCCAATCTCATCCCCGCTCATATCAAAAGCAACGGCCGCTTTGGCAGCATAAATACTAAAAGCCTCGAGATCTTGTTCACCAATACCTGCTTGGCTGGCACTGGTCATCAATTCTAAGACTTCACGGGCTGCCAAAGGGATTTTTGTAGACGTCTCAAGGGCAAAACGGCGCAATTGTTTTAAACGATCAAGGGGGGCATCCAGAACCTTTTCCAAACCCTTCATTGATTGGTCAAATTGCATGGCTTTATAGAGAGGAGCAATTAGGGTAGCGGTTTGAGCAACAGCCCCCACCATGCGCCCACGCACATGAATATAAGCATTTTCTGCATGGGCTGTTGCTTCGCTCAAATGCTCAGGGTCAAACCACCCTTTAAAATGCTTGCGTGTCTGGTTTTGAAAATGCGCAACATCTAAACTAAAGGCTCTTAAGTCTCGCTTGGCAGAAGTGATCCCCTCTTGCAGATGATTGACAAAACGCACAACAAGAGAAACATCCATGATCGCATATTATCCTAACATTTGGCTTTCATATTCTAGGGCTTTCAAGCGCGCGAGTTCTTCTCGATAGGAAATCACATCAAGCCAATCCATCTGGTTAATCTCTGAAGGCGCCCAGTGATAATAAAGGGCTAGTTCTGCCCCAAATTGTCCAGCTGATAGGATTGGCGTGTGGAAAAAAAAGCAAAAAATGCCTTAAACACTGCCATAATATCGATAACATCAAGACGATTAATGAGTTCAACAGATTCATGAGACATATCGGCTAAAAGCATGGCTATTCCTTCCATAGCCTCATAGGTGGGGAGGTGATTAAAAATCAAGTTGTGAATGAACGCCAAGACGCACTAAAATCAATCGGTCTTGATCAACCAAGCGGTAAATAAACACTAGATCAGGTCGAATATGACAATCCCGATAATCTTTCCAATTTCCAGTTAATGCATGGTCATGATATCGAAGTTCTAAAGGTTGATCATYTGCTAATGCCACAATGACTTGATGCAAATCTGTACTTAAAAGATGCCGATATCGTCCTTTCATTTCACGCTTGAAATCACGTTTGAAAATGGTGGTACGTTCAATCGTCCGCATAGAGATCATCAAATAATTCGTCTACGGAATGAAACTTTTTTAAGTTGC
>NZ_NJPP01000076.1 GCF_002778015.1 Bartonella tribocorum
TCCAGTTTAATCTTGTATTCATTAGCGCCCTCTATAGAGGTTTGTTTGATCTTTGTTCGCGGTTGACCATCCGGTGCTAAAAATGGAGCAGGGCGTTTTGTTGGATTCTCATTCCAGATAGCTGTTGCAAGCGCTTCATTGACAGAACCATCTTCAAAAAGAGCAGCATCAAATTTTCCTGTCTTAAATCGAGAAACCACTGCATTAGGAGAAACGCGCATCTTTTTGGCAAACGCACGAAGCGATAAACCTTTACGCGTTTTCTTAGTCATAGTGGCTCCATTTTGAATGGTTTATACGAATTATTGTACACTTTAATTATTGACAAGGTTTTATTTTTCGTATACATAAAATATATGAAGATAGTGTGGGATGAAAGAGCTTTAAACATTGTTAAACATAAGCTTGATTTTGCTGATGTTATTTACTTTGACTGGGCACATGCTTTTATTGATGCAACCCATTCAAACCGCATGAAGGCTATTGGACATTTTGCGGATGGCACAACAGTTATTGTTTTTGCAAAGCTTGGCAATGAAGCAATATCCATTATTAGTTTTCGTCGAGCTAATAAAAAAGAAAGAGAGGTTTTCAATGACTATCAAAAAAACCTTTGAAGCAGGATGTGATTACGCAAAAGAAGATTGGGATGCTGTGGATTCTCCACCATTGACAGATGAAGAACTTGCACGCTTAAAGCCAGCTAAAGACGTTTTACCAGCCTCCTTTTTTAAGTATGTAACAGAAGAGCGCCGTAAACGTGGGCGTCCCCCCGTTGAATCTCCTAAACAAGCGGTTACTCTCCGCCTCGACCCAAACGTTATTGCCTCTTTTAAAAAAAAAGGAAAAGATTGGCGCACACGTATGGGTGAAGTCTTAAAAAAAGCAAGCGGTTGTTAAGCTAAACAATCTCTCCACTTAAAAAATAATGCTTTACAGTTGAAATTAAACTTCAATTGTATTACATTGAAATACAGTTGAGAGAGGAGAAATCATTATGGCTACCAGTCGCATGGTGCAAGCGCGTGTACCGGAAGAAATTCAAAATGTCGCTAATCAAGTTATTCAAGCCTCTGGTTTATCAGTAAGTGATGTTGTGAGAGTGTTGATGACACGTATTGCGCAAGATAAAGCTATTCCTTCTTTTTTGTTTCAACCCAATGCAGAAACCATAGCAGCTTTTGCCGAACTTGATGAAGGCAACTTAAAAAAGTTTCATTCCGTAGACGAATTATTTGATG
>NZ_NJPP01000077.1 GCF_002778015.1 Bartonella tribocorum
AACCCGCACCCGCAACAACCCACRCCRCCACACACGCRCCCCAACCCGCACCCGCAACAACCCACACCACCACACACACATCACAACCCACACCCGCAACAATCCACGCCACTTTTATGCACATGCCTTGCACCACCCCCCAAAACCACTCTCTCCAAAACCACTCTCTCAGGCATTCCCAAAGGGCATCGTCTTCCAGAAACTTGGCAAGCAGATATCAAGGCAGCTGTTTCAGAAGGTTTGAGTGAGAGCCAAGCCCATTGGCAAGCTAAAAAGTTTCGCGACTATTGGCTTGCCCAGAGCGGTAAAGAAGCTCTCAAAGCAGATTGGCAAGCCCCATAGCACCACTTCCATGGCACCAATGGTTTTGCCGTGAGATCGAGCGGAAAAAACAACAAAACAGCCCCCCACAGCAAAATAAATCCCCCCACAGCAAAACAAATTTTTGAGAAACACGAATAATATCACGAATAACCATGAGCACAATTTTTGAAATCAAACAAAAACTTATCGCACAAGCAGATCAGATCGCAGAAATGCTTCTTCCCCAAGGGCATAAACGTGGTAACCATTGGATTGTTGGCAACACACGGGGTGAAGCGGGTCAAAGTTTATCGATGTGCTTAAGCGGCAGTAAAGCAGGCCTTTGGTATGATTTTGCAGAAGGCATTGGAGGCGATATTTTAGACCTTTGGTGTGAAGTCAAGGGCATAAATCTCTCTCAAGCCTTAGAAGAAGCACGCACAACGCTCAATCTGGAACGCCCAAAACCCTTTATGGTCCCTCATCGTTCTTATCGGCGTCCACCGGTTCCTAAAGGGCACACGCCGCAAAATCTTGTCAAAAACTATCTCCACAAAGAACGCCACATCCCTCTAGAGGTGATAAAGCGTTACCGCATAGGAGAAGAAGGCGAAAAAATCATTTTTCCCTTTTATAAACCCAATGGCACCCTTGCTTTAGTCAAAGAACGGCTCGCTCAAGCGGGAGCAAAAACAAAACCTACCGCAGCCCAATGTGAACCGATTTTATTCGGTTGGCAAGCCCTTTACCCCATAAACCACACCACGCACGCGCCTCAACCCGCACCCGCAGCAACCAACACCACCACACACACATCGCAACCCACACCCGCAGCAACCAACACCACCACCCACGCGCCCCACCCCGCACCCGCAGCAACCAACACCACTACACACGCGCCTCAACCCACACCCGCAGCAACCAACAC
>NZ_NJPP01000078.1 GCF_002778015.1 Bartonella tribocorum
TTTATCGCTTCGTGCGTTTGCCAAAAAGATGCGCGTTTCTCCTAATGCAGTGGTTTCTCGATTTAAGACAGGAAAATTTGATGCTGCTCTTTTTGAAGATGGTTCTGTCAATGAAGCGCTTGCAACAGCTATCTGGAATGAGAATCCAACAAAACGCCCTGCTCCATTTTTAGCACCGGATGGTCAACCGCGAACAAAGATCAAACAAACCTCTATAGAGGGCGCTAATGAATACAAGATTAAACTGGAGCGAATGCAAGTTGCTCTTGAAAGCGAGAAGATTGCCCTTGAACGTTTACGCGAAACAACCGTTGACCGTGAAGAAGTCAAGAGAGCAGCGCGTGAGTTTGGAAGAGCACACCGTGACGCCATGTTGAATTTTCCTCATCGATTTGGTGCAAGCATTGCCGCACAAGTCGGATGTGATGCTGCAAGCCTAATCGGTGCCATTGATTATTACATACGAAAGGCTTTGCTTGAAGCTGTTCATATTCCAGTTCCTTATCATGATCCTCAACCTCCAGAATGAGAGCGTTTTGGGGCGAGCAAAGAATGAATAATGGATGAGAATGCTGTTACAGAATTTTTCTCCCATGCCAATGATGCAAGACAACCGGACCCACCATACACGGTTTCTCAATGGGCGGACAAGAATAGATACCTTAGCACGGTAGCCAGTGCTGAACCTGGATTGTGGAGAACAAAACGCACTCCCTATTTGCGCGAAATCATGGATAACCTTTCTTCTTACATGCCGATTGAAACAACCATTGTCATGAAAGGGGCGCAAGTTGGCATGTCAGAGGCAGGATTGAATTTCTGCGGTTATGCTATTCATTATAGTCCAGGACCTGCCCTTTATGTCATGCCAACCGTTGAGACAGCCAAAAAGCTTTCAAAGACGCGGCTTGATCCCATGATTATGGCAAGTCCAGTTTTAAGTGAACGCATAGCCCCAGCGCGAGCACGTGACAGCGGGAATACCATGTTTTCGAAAGAGTTTGATGGTGGAGCACTGATGCTTACAGGAGCGAACAGTGCAGCTGGTCTACGTTCTATGCCTATTCGTTATCTGATTTTGGATGAAGTGGATGGTTATCCTCTCAGTGTCGATAACGAAGGTGATCCAGTGATGATTGCGGAAAAGCGCACATCAACCTTTGTACAACGAAAGATCTTTAAATTGTCCAC
>NZ_NJPP01000079.1 GCF_002778015.1 Bartonella tribocorum
AACAAGCATTATTTATTCAATAATCTTGGAGACGATACCGGCACCAACAGTACGACCACCTTCACGAATAGCAAAACGAAGCTTTTCTTCCATCGCTATCGGCACAATCAGAGACACATCCATCGCAACATTATCCCCTGGCATAACCATTTCTGTCCCTTCTGGAAGCGTAACAATACCCGTAACATCCGTCGTACGGAAATAAAACTGAGGACGATAATTCGTGAAAAACGGCGTATGACGTCCGCCTTCATCTTTTGTCAAAATGTAAGCCTCTGCTTTAAAACGTGTATGAGGTGTAACAGACCCTGGCTTTGCCAATACTTGACCACGTTCAATCCCTTCCCGATCAACACCACGAAGCAGAGCACCAATATTATCACCCGCTTGTCCTTGATCTAAAAGCTTGCGGAACATTTCAACACCTGTGACCGTCGTCTTAGACGTTGGACGAATACCGATAATCTCGATTTCCTCTCCAACTTTAATAATGCCACGCTCAACACGACCCGTAACAACTGTTCCACGACCCGAAATCGAAAATACATCTTCTATCGGCATCAAAAATGGTTGATCAACAGGACGCTCAGGAGTTGGTATATAATTATCAACCTCACTCATTAAAAGACGAACCGCATCTTCACCAATGCTTTTATCCTTGTCCTCAAGGGCAGCCAATGCAGAACCTTTAACGATTGGCACATCATCGCCTGGGAAATCATATTTGGATAAAAGTTCCCGAACTTCAAGCTCTACAAGATCCAAAAGTTCTGTATCATCAACTTGATCAACCTTATTAAGAAAAACAACGATCGCAGGAACACCAACCTGACGAGCAAGCAAAATATGTTCACGTGTTTGAGGCATGGGACCATCAGCCGCGGAAACAACCAGTATCGCCCCATCCATCTGCGCTGCTCCAGTAATCATGTTTTTCACATAATCTGCGTGTCCTGGGCAGTCAACGTGGGCATAGTGACGATTTTCCGTTTCATACTCAACGTGGGCTGTAGAAATAGTAATACCACGTGCGCGCTCTTCTGGTGCTGCATCAATTTGATCATATGCTTTAAACTCACCAAAAAATTTCGTAATCGCTGCTGTCAACGAAGTCTTCCCATGATCAACGTGACCAATCGTACCTATATTAACATGCGGTTTTGTTCGTTCAAATTTGCTCTTCGCCAT
>NZ_NJPP01000008.1 GCF_002778015.1 Bartonella tribocorum
CCGCGCGTTCCGTTATATTTTCAGGGGGGAGTTTTATTTTTGCGTTGCGATAGGTTGTATAAGCTATACGATCGAGTTTTTTCATGAGTCCAGTAGGAATGGTAGGCGCTTTAAAACCTACTGCTTTCGCTTTTAGCATATTGCTAAACATTTCACCTTCACCAGTGAGAAGCAATGAAAGTCTACGCCATAAATTTTGTGATAGGCGATTACGATGGATGCTGGTGTGCACCGGCTTTGTGCTGCGGARCTTTTGGGCTATAGTGATATTGATGCCGTTGTGRTGCARGCTGATAAGGACAATGCTGCGCTTTTAGAAGTGGTAGAAAACCTCTTTCGCAATGAGTTGTCATGATTGACCGTGCGCTTTTTGTGCAAACTTATCGCGGATTGTGGGAGAAAAAGTGTGGGGAAATTAAGCGTGGCGGTGAGCACGGTAATCGATATACAAAGGACAAAGTGGCAAAAGGGTAAAGTTTACCCTTTGCCAAATGATGGTGACTTAAATGGCAAAGTGCCAAGTCTGCACTTTGATCTCCCCTTAAAAATCCTTCGAAAAAAATAAATTGATGCAAAACCTGCTGTCAAATTATGCAAAACCCGATGAAAAGCTACAAGAATGATAAAGAATGAACTGTTTGTGCGTCCTGTTAGCGCCATGCACCAAAAGGAGATCGACTTTTGTGAAAACCTCTCAATTAAAACAAATACCCTAAAGAAGCTTCTATGAATATTTGCTTGCCTCAAGCTCTTATGAAGGCTTTAAAGGAAAAAGCTAGAAATCAAGCTATCCCTTATACACGCTATGTTCGACATCTCATCGAACGAGATTTGCAAAAAAGCCATCATAATTAATCTATCCTAGATCATTGATTATAGGAGGCCGAGATAAAAAATTATAGAGTTATACATCTTGGAGAAATTTTACGAGAGGAATATTTAAAAGAATATGCTCTTTCTGCTTATGCCTTTGCAAAAGCATTGAATGTTCCACGCGCGAGGATAGAACGTATTATTGCGGAAAATAGTCCAATAACTCTTGATACGGCTCTCAGACTGGTTTCTTTTTTTGATGCTACAGCTAAGTTCTGGCTTAATGTGCAAGCTGCTTATGATGTTCATGCTTTACAAGCAGAAAAAGCAGATGAATTTGCCAAAATCAATAAATTTGAATGTATATTAATTTTCAATCATATTGCTCAACAACATTAAAGAATTATATCATAACCTAATCAAAGATTGATATTCGCGAATTCTTTTTTTGTGTGATGAAACAGACATATTTTTATTATCTATTAAAAATGAATTTTTATCAAATCTCTCATAAATATTTTCATTCTTCTTATTAATAATTTCCTTTTTAGCTCGCGGATTTGACTCTATATACTTATTAAGGCGGTTTATACTTTGTACGTGTTTATAAAAAGTGACTGGAAGATAATTATCTAACTGATCAGGAGATAAAAAAAGATCATCTGATTTACATAAGGCACCATCAATATTCGCTTTATGTAATTTATTTAACTTATTAGATTCGCAATAGAGTTTTTTAGCTAGAGCTAAACTAAAAATTCCACATTCAGAAGCACTTCGTTGAATATCCATCTCCACCATAGAAAAGTGATAATTAGGCAATTGACTTTCTTCAAGAGCTATTTTTGCTCTCATTGCCAACACCGCTGGTGGCATATGCTTGAATGCTACAGGTTCAAATAATATCAAGGATGTTTGATGATTGATAGTTTTATGATCAACGACTGCAAAATGAATATTGTCATTCCCGAGATTAATTATTATCCTAGAGGACTTGATTCCCTCATCAATTGTATTTTTTATTAATGTAGGAATTTTCTCTGGTGTTTTAGAAAATTCAAGCTTCATCTGCGGATATTTTCTATTTGCTTGTTCTACTAGAGCAGGCATCATTTTGAGATCTACTTTCCCATAAAGAGTGTTAGTCCAATCGCCATTGGTGATGTCATTCTCTAGATGTGCAATAATATTTTCTAACGTTTCGTCATCTCTAAATATAAAATCGTGTCTTTTTCTAAATAAAGCCCTTTCTTTTTTTTCAGATACAACGACTTCTTCTTCTTTTTGTTTTGAACAACAGATTATTTTTAATAAATTTCTCAGCGTTGGCATAATTAATCTCCATGCTAATAACTAGCACGGAGCGATAGTTCTATATTTTGGTTAAAAAATGAAGAAAAGCCCGAAGAATCCTATGTTATATTTAGTGACAGGTGGAAGTATTCTGGATAATATAAATGAAGCTCATATCCCATCCAACCTCTCTTTACAGAATATACTGAAGCCATAGGGAGCATTTGTGCCCTCTACGGCTCTTGGAGTGGAGATGCCTTTTGGTGTAGGAAATCATTCACCTCTGCTAAATGCATAGGAGGATGTCTCACACGAACTTAAACCTCATGTTAATAAACAAATGCCACCGCAAGCACAGACATTAGCGCATGTATCCCTCCACCCCCTTCTTAACCGTCAGATTTAAAGCAGTTTTTACAGTCCAATATTTATCAGTTTTTTCAATCAGATGCGTATCAGAAGCTTAAAGATTTTTTTGCAGGTATGGTAGCATCAGGCGGTTCTAGATGGGATGCCTTTGCAAATGGTGTGAAGCATCTTAATGAAGATGATAAATGAAGAGGGCTGGTTAACCGAACCATCGAGTATCTAAAGTCTAAAGGCTACAGCGAAGAAGAAGCGCAGAGTATGGCAAACAATCTTCAAATGCTTAGTGCGTTACTCACAGGTGGTGATACGCCTAAGTTAAGTAAGGATTTTCAATGGTATAGCAATCAACAGACAGGTGAACGAGCAATGAGACAGATAAAGGGGTGCTACAGGAATTAGAGTATAATCAGAAGAAAAAAGAAATAGAAGATTGGGAAATAAATAAGAGAGATGCTGAAGATAGAGCCTATTCTCAAATTAAAAATACTATGGGTGCAATTGATAAGGCTCTGGATATTATAGAGAAGAATCCACAATGGGCAGCAGGTATAGGAGGCAGTTTTGCTCAGATTTTCCCAAGAACTGATGTAAAAATTTTAAAAAATTAATTAAAACAGCTTGAAGGTGGTATCTTTAATCAAGTGATTGCAGGAATTAAAGCGCAAAGTAAGAATTGAATCGTAGGTGTTGGAGCTTTATCTAACGAGGAAAGCAGGCGAATAGTAGAATCTTATGGATCTTTGGATCTTAGTGATAAACCAGAAGCATTATATCAAAGGATTTTAAGCATTAAGGATATGGTTGATTGTTTTAAAAAACTGAATGAGGAAGAAACTTATAGGTTATCAAGATGAATAAAAAGTTTTTGGCATCGTAAAAAGCATTTAAGATGAGTCTTTTATTGAGGGAAGATAGAGAGTAAAATGTAAGGTTTTAAACATAAAGAAATGATGAGGAATATGCTTCATTAAAGAGAATGCAAGGTAAAATTTTCGATTTTTTTCTCAATGTTTGGCTAATTTCCAAAGGAACGTTCTCACTTTATTTATAGGGTCCAAATTGAGAACTTTTTCATAAGTCTTACGATAATGATATTATCTCTATCGATAAGAGTTTTTAAGTTAGACTTTATAAAACTTTTAAAAGAATAATTTTTTGATTATTTTCAATAAAGCCTCAATTTATTGAAGCTTTATTGATTGAATAATTTCTTTAATTTACACGTTCATCTATAGGAACATAGTCACGTGTGGCATAACCTGTGTAAAGTTGACGAGGGCGACCAATTTTTTGTGCAGGATCTTCAATCATTTCTTTCCACTGCGCGACCCATCCGACGCTGCGCGCTAATGCAAAGAGAACAGTAAACATTTCTGTTGGAAAACCTAGAGCTTTTAAGGTAATGCCAGAATAGAAATCAACATTGGGATAAAGCTTTTTCTCAATAAAATATTCATCACTTAGAGCAATTTTTTCAAGTTCTATTGCAATATCAAGGAGTGGATCATCTTGAATATTAAGCTCTTTTAAAACCTCATGACAGGTTTTTTGCATGATTTTTGCACGTGGATCATAATTTTTATAGACACGGTGACCAAAGCCCATAAGGCGGAAAGGATCATTTTTATCTTTTGCACGTGCAATAAATTCAGGAATTCTTTTAATAGAACCTATTTCTTGTAGCATTTTTAGACATGCTTCATTGGCACCCCCATGTGCTGGCCCCCAAAGACATGCAACACCTGCAGCAATACAGGCAAACGGATTAGCACCCGAGGATCCAGCAAGACGTACCGTAGATGTAGAAGCATTTTGTTCATGATCAGCATGAAGGATAAAGATTTGATCCATCGCTCGAGCAAGTACAGGGTTTATTTTATATTCTTCACAAGGAACAGCAAAGCACATACGGAGGAAATTGGCAGCATAACTAAGATCATTGCGTGGATAAACAAATGGTTGTCCGATACTGTATTTATAGGCCATAGCAGCAAGCGTTGGAACTTTTGAGATAAGACGAACAGAAGCAATCATTCTTTGGTGAGGATCTGTAATATCAATAGAGTCGTGATAGAACGCAGACATAGCACCAAGGCAAGAAACCATGACGGCCATAGGATGGGAGTCACGGCGGAAGCCTTGGAAGAAGCGTGCAAACTGTTCGTGGACCATGGTATGTTGCATAATACATTGATCAAAGTCGTTTTTTTCTTGCTGTGTTGGGAGCTCCCCATAAAGGAGAAGATAACAACTTTCGAGAAAGTCACCTTTTTCGGCCAATTGGTCGATAGGATAACCACGATAAAGCAATATGCCCTTATCACCATCAATATAAGTAATTTTTGATTCACAAGAGGCTGTTGAAGTAAAACCAGGATCATAAGTAAAAATATCAGTTTTTTTGTAGAGAGAAGCAATTTCGATGACTTCGGGCCCACTGGTGCCTTTACGTAAGGGAAGTTCTACTTTTTTATCATTCACAATAATATGTGCGTTATTATCAAACATTCGGTATTCCTTTCAAATCCTTCTCTTCTAAAAATTAACACTCTGCTTCATCAGAGTGCGAAATATATAACAACTGAAGCTTTTCTTACTTATATTGACAGCAAATTGCTTCTATTAAAGTGAGGACATGCAATCTAAAAATATTTCCTTATTGATCATTATTACTCAATAAAAACTGTATTTCAATGATATAAGATAAAAAACTCTTTTAGATCACGTTGAGATATCTTCCTAGATATTTATGTGAAAAGATATACTCTATACACATTATGAATCTATTGTTGTGATGAGTTGGTCTTTGATGCGATGAAGAGATTCATCGCGTCCCAATAAAATGAGAACATCCAAAACACCTGGTGATGTTGCACATCCTGTAAGAGCTGCGCGAAGTGGTTGGGCGATAGATCCAAATTTAAGATTCTGTGTTTGGATATAAGAACGAAGCATTTCATCGAGAGCTTGTGTATCCCAAGAGGGGCAAGCTTTCAAGGCAATATAAAGATCGTTTAAAATGGTTCGTCCATTTTTATCTAAGAGCATTTGTGCTTCTTCATTAAGCTGTAATGGTCGTTGCGTAAAAATGAAGGAGGCATTGTCAATTAGTTCGCACAGTGTTTTTGAGCGTTCTTTCAAATGTGGAATTGCTTTGAAAAATTGAACACGGCGTTGTTTATCAAGTCTTTCAATGATTTGTGCTCCCCCATCGGTTTCTGGTAAAATATCAAGAGCGGCATCAAAAAGTTCTTGATCATTGCTCATGCGCATGTAGTGTCCGTTGATGGAATCGAGCTTTTTGAGATCAAAACGAGCAGCACCTTTGTTAATATCTTCAATATCAAACCAAGAAATCATATCTTTAAGTGACATGAGTTCGTCATCACCATGGCTCCATCCTAAACGAACAAGGTAATTACGCAAAGCAGCAGGAAGGTATCCCATGGTTCGATAAGCATCAACACCGAGCGCACCATGTCGCTTTGATAATTTTGCACCGTTTTCACCATGGATGAGAGGAATATGGGCCATAACAGGAATATCCCATCCCATAGCTTTAAAGATGATCGTTTGTCGGGCTGCATTGGTTAGATGATCATCTCCACGGATGATATGTGTTATACCCATATCATGATCATCAACAACAACAGCATGCATATAGGTAGGCGAACCATCAGAACGCAAAATAATAAAGTCATCTAAATCTTTATTAGGAAAACAAACATCACCTTGAACACGGTCGTGTACAATTGTTTCTCCATCTTCAGGAGCTTTGATGCGAATAACAGGTTTTATACCTTGAGGCGCTTCAGAACGATCACGGTTACGCCAACGTCCATCATAACGTGGGGGGCGTCCTTGTGCACGGGCTTTTTCACGCATTTCAGCTAACTCTTCAGGTGAGGCATAACAATAATATGCTTTGCCATTCTGGACCAACTGTTCGGCAACTTGGCGGTGACGTTCTGCACGTTCGAATTGCGAAATAGGCGAACCATCATAACTAAGCTCCATCCAGTGCAAGCCATCTATAATGGCTTTTACAGCTGCTTCTGTTGAGCGTTCTCTGTCTGTATCTTCAATGCGTAGAAGCATTTTTCCACCGGTATGTTTTGCATAAAGCCAATTAAAAAGAGCAGTACGAGCACCACCAATATGAAGAAATCCTGTAGGTGAGGGGGCAAAACGAGTAATAACAGACACGAATATTTTCCTTTAAATTGAGATATTACTTATGTAAATTTATAGAAAAGGTATGTTAGCATAGGTGATGGGGTGTGCAATAGCTGCATTGCAAGTTAAAGTGGGGGTGCAGATGTTTAATCAAAGTAACGTTAAAGAGGGGGTATTGGTCAGATCTGTTACAGAAAGAAAAGGCGCATGTCAAATAGGGCAGGGTGTTTTTTCTAGCTGTGATGATGCAAAGAATGGCAGTGATAACCAACAAAAACTTTTTTTATTGATACTTTTAAAAGAAGCAATCATTTTTGTTAGAAAATGGTTAGCGGATTGTATCAATAAAGAAATTTCTTTTGGAATCCTTTTTTCACTGATTTTAGTCTTTTTTTCCCTAGGAATCATTTTTTATTTTCATTTAGAACAGGAGCCAAGTTGGGAACAATTGGGGGCATTGGTCAGTATCTTTTTGGGAATATTCTCTATTGCACATATTTATCGAAAAATATGGATTCCTACGGGATTTTTGTTTTGTATCGTCTTGGGGGCTTTGGCGGCAAAAATAGAAACGTGGCGTATTGCAACACCGATGTTAAGCAGTAATATTATCACAACATTGACGGGAAGAATTGTTTCTATTGAATCAGACTCCAAAGGGGGATTTCGTTTAGTTTTGGATGTTTTAAGTACACAAAAGCCTGCATTACGCCATAGTCTTTATCGTGTTCGTTTATCGGCAAGATATTTGCCATCTGGATTAGCAATTGGTGATGGTCTGTATGGGAAAGTTAAGATTCGTGCATTTTCTGGGCCGGTACGCCCAGGAGGTTATGATTTTAGTTTTCATAATTATTTTAAAGGTATTGGGGCTCAAGGTGTTTATTTAGGAAAACCCAAAAAAGTATCCGTTTCGCAGCCGGATGGAATATTCGCTATCACTCTACAGAAAATTGAAAATTTACGCATGAAGATGACGCAAAGAATCCGTCTCGCTCTTGAAGGAGAGAAGGGAAGTGTTGCGGCGGCTCTTATAACAGCACAGCGTGCTGGTATTTCAGATGAGACAAATGAAGCATTGCGTACGGCTGGATTAGCCCACATTTTATCAATATCTGGTTTACATATGGCTTTGTTGAGTGGCCTGGTTCTTTTGAGCATCCGTAGTTTTTTAGCGTTTTTTCCAGTTTTTTCTTCTTATTATTCAAGTAAAAAATTTGCTGCTATCGTTGCATTTATGATAACGGCTTTTTATTTGCTTTTGTCAGGCTTAGCAATATCAGCGCAAAGAAGTTTTGTGATGATTGCTGTTATGTTGGTTGCTATATTGTGTAATCGCTCTGCCGTAACAATGCGTAATTTTTCTATTGCTGGACTGATAACTCTGGCGATTAGACCCCATGAGATATTAGGACCTAGCTTTCAAATGTCTTTTTCTGCAACGGCTGCTTTGATTGCTTTTTTTGGTTGGTGGAGTGGAAGATCATTTTTTCGTAAAAGGAAAAGAACATTCTCCTATGTTGGAGAAGGAGTGATAAATTTTGCTTTTTTATCAATATTTTCAACATGTGCATCTTCGTTTGTAGCAGGGAGTGCAAGTGGAATTTATGCTGCTTATCATTTTTCTAATATGGCATCTTTGAGCATTATCAGTAATGCTTTTGCTTTGCCTGTCATCTCAATTTTAGTCATTCCTTTTGGCTTAATCGCAGTTCTTGCAATGTTGGGAGGATTCGAATGGTTTCCTCTTCAAATTATGGGGTTTGGTGTTGATCTTGTGATAAAGATTGCATACGCTATCAAGGCTATTTCTCCTGATTTGAATCCTGGTTTTATGCCGTTGTCTGCGTTGGTTTTATTGAGTATAGGCTTGGTGGGTTTGACCTTTTGCAAAACACCCATCAGGCTTTTTTTTAGTTTTTTTATCTTGACTGGTATTTCTATTTATATCATGCATTCATCTGTACAATTAATTATAGCAGATAATATGCGTCTCGTGGGTGTTGTCCATGATAAAAAATTATATATTGATCGTTACCATCATTCTAAGTTTACCACATCCATATGGAAAAAGTCATTTCGTTTGAATGAAACGATTAAGCCAACAAAATATGGTCCTTCGTTTCATGGACAATTTATTTGTGATCGTTATGTATGTGCATCTTTATTGGACAATGGATTAAAAGTTATCGTTTTACGTGGAGAAATAGATCACTGCATAGAGGCAGATATCCTTATTCAGACATTTGTAGTGCATAATCCAATATGTCATAAGAAGGCAAATATAACATTTACTCCCCAGCAATTGTTATCAAGAGGAAGCGTTATGATGACTAAAAATGGGGATATTATTTGGTCTTCGCTAGGGTTTCATAGACCATGGAATATGCACAGAGAGCACTCACAAAAAAATATATAATTTTCGCATTTTTTCATGGCTGGACAATTGACAAAACAAAAAATAATAGAAGGCTTCTCTGATATATTTTTACGTTGTTTAAATTGATTCATTTATCAATTTCATTATAAATGAGGGAAATACTCACAAATTTTTTCAAAAAAATAAAAAAGATAATTGTTGATTATCCTCTTTTATTCTTATCATATATTTCTATAATGAGTAACATCTCTTCAAGAAAAAGATGATGGTTAACTTGATAGAATTTAAGTCAAGGGGCTGCCTTTTATTATCATTGTATAAGTGGTGAGAGTGGTGATAAATGTTGTTTGCGGATAAAAGGTAAAGTTATTCATGGATGTTCAGCAGTTAAAAAAAAGAGCCGCTGTTAAAGCGCTTGAATTTATTGAAGATGATATGCGGCTTGGTATCGGATCTGGTTCAACTGTTAATGAATTTATTCGTCTTCTTGGTGAGCGTGTTGCAGATGGTCTGCGTGTAACTGGTGTTGCTACTTCACAATATTCTGAACAACTCTGTCATAAGTTTGGAGTGCCTGTTCGCACTTTAGAAGAAATGCCTGAGCTGGATCTTGATATTGACGGAGCAGATGAAATTGGTCCTGAGATGATGCTCATTAAAGGAGGAGGGGGAGCATTGTTGTATGAAAAAATTGTTGCATCGGCATCTCGTGCAATGCTCGTTATTGCTGATGAAACAAAAGTGGTCAAAAGACTTGGTGCTTTTCCACTACCGATTGAAGTAAATCCATTTGGTGTCCAGACTACATGCAAAGCCATCGAAAAAGCCGCTAATGACTTAGAACTTTCTGGAGGAATTGCATTGCGAATGAATGGAAACAATCCTTTTAAAACAGATGGTGGTCATTTTATTCTTGATGCATTTTGGGGATGCATTTTGCAGCCCAAATTATTGTCGGATGCACTTCTTGCCATTCCTGGCGTTGTTGAGCATGGTCTTTTTTTGGGGTTGGCTTCACGTGCAATTGTCGCTATGGTTGATGGTCAAATAAAAGTTTTAGAGCCATTTGATTTTTAGAAAAGACATTTACAGGGTGATGTGTTAGCACAATTAAAAAAATTTTTGGGTAGAATAACGAATTTAAATTATAATTAGCGATTGGGGTAATCATTAAATGAGAGTAATATTTTCTTTTCAGCGTTTTTTCGTATATCTTGGTGCAATTGCCATTTTTTTTGTGAATATTGGAATGGTTCACGCACAAGGTGTGAGTGATCAACATTTAGATTCAGCCCGAAAGACGATTAAGGCCATTCATGCAACGGATCAATTTGATAATTTTTTACCAAATGCAGTCCATGATTTCAAAAATCAACTGATCAGTGATGATCCGAATTTGGCAACAGATATTTCTAATATCGTTGATAAGAACGCACTTGCTTTAATTAAAAAGCGCTCTGATCTAGAAAAAGAGATCGCTCATGTGTATGCAAAATATTTTACTCAAAAAGAGCTTGATGCAATCACAGCATTTTATAATTCTGATACCGGTAAAAAGTTTTTGACAGAGGTTCCCAATATTGCACGTGATTCCTATTCTGCATTTGATGTATGGCGTTCTACCTTTATGGAGGAACTTGTAGAAAATGTGAAAAAAGAAGTGACTGAAAAACTTAATTTGAATAATTCTGCGACGCCTACGAAATCAGAGGCTTCAGAAAATAAAAAATAATTTGATTGAAGTCATAACAGAAATCGGCAGTTTCTGATTTTTTAAAGAGCGGCGGTTTTCCCGCCGTTTTTAATATTTTAATTAAGGGGCTGTTTTTTTAGACGATTGCTTTATAGAAAAATGCTCCTTTAAAAGAAAAAAAACTTTCATTTGATAATAAATGACCTTAGCTTATTGTTGTAAGTATATGAGAAGGAATAGTTTGTGGGTTCTTTTGATTTTGATTTATTTGTTATTGGAAGTGGGTCTGGTGGGGTGCGTGCAGCACGTCTTGCTGGAGGACTTGGTAAGCGTGTTGCTATAGCGGAAGAATATCGTATAGGGGGAACCTGTGTTATTCGTGGTTGCGTTCCCAAAAAGCTTTATGTTTATGCTTCACAATATGCAAAAGAATTTAAGAAAAGCATGGGTTTTGGGTGGAAATATGCGGAGCCAATTTTTAGCTGGGAAAAGTTGGTTGAAGCTAAAAATAAAGAAATATCAAGATTAGAAGGGCTGTATCGTAAGGGGTTAGAAAATAATAATGTGCATATTTATGAAAGTCGTGCTACTTTTATTGACGATCATACATTAGAGCTTTCAGCTACGGGTGAGCGGGTGACTGCGGAAAAAATTTTGATTGCAACGGGGGCAAAAGTTGCACCAAATAAGACCATAGAAGGTGGTGATCTTTGCCTGACTTCTAATGAGATTTTTGACCTTGATAAACTCCCGAAATCAATAGTTATTGTTGGTGGAGGGTATATTGGTGTTGAGTTTGCTGGTATTTTTCATGGACTAGGTGTCAAAACAACCCTCCTTCATCGTGGTGATTTAATTCTCCGTAATTTTGATCATGATTTGCGCCAATTGCTCAGCGATGCAATGATTGAAAAAGGAATTTCTCTTCTCTATGGAGTCACAATTTCTAAAGTGAAAGCTGTAGAAAACTATTATGATATTGTTTTATCAAATGGGCAAACAATTAGCACTGATAAAGTTATGTTAGCCACGGGGCGTATGCCCAATACCGCTGATTTAGGACTTGAGAGGGCAGGTATAGAAGTTAATGAATTGGGTGCTGTTATTGTTGATGAGAAAATGACAACAAATATCCCCCATATTTGGGCTGTGGGGGATGTCACGGGGCATATTCAATTAACACCTGTTGCGATATATGATGCGATGTGTTTCGTTAAGACAGCATTTGAGAATATTCCCACAAAACCTAATTATGATTTAATTACAACAGCAGTTTTTTCACAGCCCGAGATTGGGACGGTAGGTCTTTCAGAAGAAGAGGCAATACAGCGTTATAAGCATCTTGAAATTTATCGTACAGTCTTTCGTCCTATGCGTAATGTTCTGTCTGGTAGTTCAGAGAAAATGTTTATGAAGCTCATTGTTGATGGTGAAAGCCGTATTGTTGTAGGTGCTCATATTTTAGGAGAAAACGCTAGTGAGATGGCACAACTTATTGGAATATCTCTCAAGGGAAAGCTGACAAAGGATATCTTTGATGAAACAATGGCAGTGCATCCAACAATGGCAGAAGAATTGGTAACGATGTATAAACCAAGTTATATATATGAAAATGGGAAGAAAATAGAAAGTTAAACAATACCCCATAGTGTGGTAAAAAGTTTTTGACATGCCAAGCTGTAAGCTTAATTTTTAGAGAGAGTATAATGATAAAAGAATGGGCACCTAACTCTTGGAGAAAAAGGCCGATTAAACAAGTTCCGACATATCCGGATAAGGCTATATTGGAAGATGTTGAACGAAAGTTGAGAAGCTATCCTCCTTTGGTCTTTGCCGGTGAAGCACGTGATTTAAAAAATGAATTAGCCGCTGTTGCGAAAGGCAAGGCTTTTTTATTGCAAGGTGGTGATTGTGCTGAAAGTTTTGCAGAACATGAGGCTGATAATATCCGTGATTTTTTTCGTGTATTTTTGCAAATGGCCATTGTTTTAACCTTTGGTAACTCTAAGCCTGTTGTTAAAATTGGTCGTATTGCGGGCCAATTTGCAAAGCCCCGCTCTTCTGATATAGAAAGCAAAGAAGGAATTGAATTTCCCGTTTATCGGGGGGATATTATTAATGGCATTGAATTTGGAGCCGATTCTCGTATTCCAGATCCGCAACGGATGTCTATGGCTTATCGTCAATCTGCGGCAACACTTAATCTATTACGTGCGTTTTCACAAGGTGGCTATGCTAATTTAGAAAATGTTCACACATGGATGTTGAGTTTTATTTCTAATAGTCCTCAGGGGGAACGTTATGAATTATTGGCAGGGCGTATTTCTGAAGCAATTGATTTTATGCGTTCCATAGGGATTACATCCAAAACGCATTCTTCATTGCGTGAAACATCTTTTTATACCAGTCATGAAGCGCTTTTGCTTGGTTATGAAGAGGCTTTGACGCGGATTGATTCAACTTCAGGAAATTGGTATGCAACATCTGGCCATATGTTATGGATTGGTGACCGCACACGTCAAATTGACCATGCTCATGTTGAATATTGTCGCGGTATTAAAAATCCTATAGGGTTAAAATGTGGTCCTTCCATTGAGCCTGATGAGCTTTTAAAATTAATTGATATTTTAAATCCTGAAAACGAACCGGGGCGGCTTACTCTTATTACACGCTTTGGATATGATAAGGTTGAAAGTTATCTGCCTAAACTCATCCGTGCTGTTGAACGCGAAAAGCGTGAGGTTATATGGTCATGTGATCCAATGCATGGAAATACGATTACGGCCAATGGTTATAAGACCCGTCCCTTTGATTATGTTTTAAAAGAAGTAGAGGATTTTTTTGCAGTGCATCGTGGAGAGGGAACGTATCCAGGAGGGATTCATATTGAGATGACAGGTCGTGATGTCACTGAATGTACGGGTGGGGCGCATGCTATTTCTGTTGATGATTTATCTGATCGTTATCATACGCAATGTGATCCACGCTTAAATGCAGATCAAGCGTTAGAGTTGGCTTTTCTTGTTGCTGAACTCCTTAAAAAAGACCGTGCAGCTGATCCGTTAGCACTTGCTGCTGGTGGGGCTGTTGGTGGGTAGGCGAAAATTTGTCTGACATTTTTTATTTTAGATCATTATGGCAGAAAAGAGTTTTTACAAAGTAATTTTTTTTTGAAGATGAAGAATAAAGTTGTCGTTGTCAAACTGATAAAGTGATACAAAATCTTATGAAAAATAACTTTCGAATAGCTGTTGCTCAATTAAATCCTATTGTCGGTGATATTGAGGGAAATTTTTCTCTAGCCGCTATGGCACATCAAAAGGCTAAAGAAGAGGGGGCTGACCTTGTTTTATTGACTGAGCTTTTTATAAGCGCTTATCCACCGGAAGATCTTGTTCTAAAATCTGCTTTTACAAAAACATGTGAAGAGGCTGTTGAGAGGTTAGCAAAAATAACCATAGGCGGACCAGGAATTGTCATTGGTCTTCCATTAAAACGCAATGGCAATATTTACAACGGTGTCATGCTTCTTGATGAAGGGAGCATCATTGCCGAAAGCTTGAAGTTTGATTTGCCTAATTATGCTGAGTTTGATGAAAAGCGTCTATTTTCTCCAGGACCACGTCCTGAGCCCATTATTTACCACGGGATAAAATTGGGAATAGTGATTTGTGAGGATCTATGGAATGATTTCTCCCTTAGTACAGAGCTTAAGGATAAAGGCGCTGAAATTATTCTTGCTCTTAACGGATCTCCCTACTATTGTAATAAAACCTTAAAACGTATAGACGTTGTTCATACACAAGCTCTACAATCTGGAGTGCCAATTATCTATGCTAATCAAGTGGGTGGTCAAGATGAGCTGGTTTTTGATGGGGGGTCTTTTGCCTTAAACGGAAAAGGTGAAAAGGTGTTTCAAATGAAACACTTTGACAGCCATCTTGCTTTGAGCCATTGGCAACAAACAATGACGGGATGGCACTGTATTTTAGGCCCTAATGAAAGTCTTTTCAATGGATTAGCGGCTGATTATCAAGCTTGTGTTTTAGGTTTGAAAGATTACGTTAATAAAAACGGCTTTAAGGATGTTGTCCTTGGTCTTTCAGGAGGCATTGATTCAGCCCTGTGTGCGGCAATGGCGGTGGATGCTCTTGGTGCTGAGAGGGTTCGCACCATTATGATGCCCTATCATTATACTTCGCAAGAATCATTGAAAGATGCCAAAGAATGTGCTGATCTTTTAGGATGTCACTATGAAATCATATCGATTGCACAACCCGTTGATGCGTTTTTGAATACAATGGCACCTGTTTTTTTAGGGTTACCCTCTGATGTCACAGAAGAAAATCTTCAAAGTCGTATACGCGGTACACTTTTAATGGCTCTTTCAAATAAATTCGGCTCAATGGTGGTAACGACAGGCAATAAGTCAGAAATGGCTGTGGGATATGCAACACTATATGGTGATATGAATGGCGGGTTTAATCCTCTTAAAGATATCTATAAAATGCAAGTTTATGCCTTGGCTGAGTGGCGCAATAAAAATTATTTGCACAATTTAAAAGGACCAGAAGGAATTGTCATTCCATCCAATATTATAGAAAAAGCGCCTTCTGCAGAGTTGCGGGAAAATCAAAAAGATGAAGATTCTCTTCCACCTTATCCTATTCTAGATGATATTTTGCAATCTCTTGTAGAAAATGACATGAGTATTGGTGATATTGTTCAACGCGGATATTCGCGGGGAATTGTTGAGAAAATTGAACAGCTTCTTTATGGTGCTGAATATAAAAGGCGACAATCTGCACCTGGTGTAAAAATTAGTTATAAGAATTTTGGACGCGATCGTCGTTACCCCATTGTCAATCATTTTCGTGATAAAAGTTGAGTATTTTTTTAATGGTTAAAGTTCGTTTTGCCCCTTCTCCGACAGGTTATATTCATATTGGTAATATCCGTAGTGCTCTTTTCAATTGGCTTTATGCGCAAGCGCATAAAGGAGAATTTATTTTGCGCTATGACGATACAGACGTTGAACGTTCTAAACAAGAATATATCGAAGCTATTGCTGTTGACCTTGAATGGCTTGGTATTCAACCAGATGCAATTTATTACCAATCTAAGCGATTTAGTCGATATGACGAAGTGGCAGAAATTCTCAAACAACGTGGTCTTCTTTATCCTTGTTATGAGACAGCGGAAGAATTAGAGCGGCGTCGTAAAATCCAGCTTTCACGAAAACTGCCTCCCATTTATGACCGTGCAGCATTGAAGCTGACAGAAGAAGACAAAAAAAACTTTGAATCACAAGGTCGTAAACCCCATTGGCGTTTTCTTCTTCCTAATTTTGAAAATGATCCTTTGCAAACAAAACGAACAGAGATTTGCTGGAATGATGCCGTAAAGGGAAAGCAGACGATTGATTTGGCTTCTCTTTCAGATCCTGTTCTTATTCGTGAAGATGGAACCTATCTTTATACATTACCATCTGTTGTGGATGATGTAGATATGGCCATTACACATATTATTCGTGGTGATGATCATATTACAAATACAGGTGTTCAGATTGCTCTTTTTAAAGCTCTTGGTGCAGAATTACCTGTTTTTGGTCATACTAATTTATTGGCAACAGTTTTAGGAAAAGGATTTTCAAAACGTAATAATGATCTTTCTATTCGTTCTCTACGAGAAGAAGGATTTGAATCGATGGCTGTTCAGTGTCTTGCTGTTTTGATTGGAACATCACAAAATGTGCATCCCTACCCCCATCAAGCAGCGCTTTTAGAGCATTTTAATTTACAAGATACATCAAAATCGGTTGCAAAATTTGATATTGCTGATCTTTGTACTTTGAATAGTCATCTTGTTCATGAACTAAATTATGAAGACGTTAAAATGCGTCTTAAAAATCTTTCTATTGAGGGAGAAAAAGCGGCGTATTTCTGGGATACGATAAGAAGTAATATTGATAAAGTCAACGAAGCTGTCTTATGGTGGAAAATCATTCACGATGAAAAGAGTTTTGATACAGTGGCAGTAGAAGACCGTACATTCGTGCAGCAGTCACTTAATTTCTTACCTGAAGGTGTCTTGAAGGATGAAAGTTGGCAAGTCTGGACGACAGCATTAAAAGAAAAAACGGGGCGGAAAGGGAAAGCTTTATTTATGCCATTACGTCAAGCACTTACGGGCATGGATCATGGACCTGAAATGGGAAAGCTTTTGCAGCTTTTAGGGCGAGAAAAAGTCATAGAAAGACTCTCTAAAAAATAAAAGCAACTTTTTAACAGCACGTTTTTTATTTATTTTACGCTTACAGAGAGTAAAGGTCGATTCTATCTACGCGTTTTTATGAGCATGAATGCAGGAATATCATCACCAAATCCAAGAGGCGCGAAACTCTTATTTTTTCGAAGGCGCTGTTGCTTGGAAGGATTTTCTTTCCCATTCACGTTTTTGATATAATCTATTTTATTCTCTTTTATAGTTTTTTTAGGGTGAGCAGTAGGTGCTTTTGAAGCCGTTTTCTTTGATGATAGTGAAGATTTTTTCTTTGTCACAACACTATCTTCTATTTGATCATCGGTTGTTAAAGTCGAGAGATCTCCATTGAGCCATTCAATTTTCTCATGACTCATTTCCTCAATGGCGTTGATGTATTTTTGATCAGCTTTGGTGACGATTGTAAAAGCTTTTCCACGACGATTTGCTCGTCCTGTACGACCAATTCGATGGATATAGTCTTCAGCATGTATAGGAACATCATAATTAAACACATGACTTACGGCTGGAATATCGAGCCCACGGGCTGCAACATCAGAAGCAACCAGAAGTGTCAGTTTATTATTTTTAAAATCGGCTAGGGTATTCATGCGTGAATATTGATCCATATCTCCATGAAGTGCTCCTACACTAAAGTTATGTTTGATGAGCGATCTAAAAAGTTCAGAGATATCTCTTTTTCTATTACAGAAAATAATAGCATTTTGAAGCTTAGAACCTTCATTTTGGATAAGCTCTCGTAAAACCGCTCTTTTATCCCATGATTTATTTCCAGATTTGACAAGCCGTTGTGTAACTGTGGTTGCTGTTGAGGATGCTTTTGTAACTTCAACAGATACAGGAGAATGTAAAAATTGTTTCGTGAGCTTTGTAATTTCTGGCGCCATTGTCGCAGAAAAGAACAAAGTTTGACGCGTGAAAGGGGTTAGTTTACAGATCCGTTCTATATCAGGAATAAAACCCATATCCAACATGCGATCAGCTTCATCAATAACAAGGATTTCAACACCCATTAAGAGTAATTTACCACGCTCGAAATGATCAAGCAGACGCCCTGGTGTTGCTATAAGAACATCAGCTCCTCGTTCAAGTTTACGATCTTGGTGTTCAAAAGAAACCCCACCAATTAAAAGAGCAACATTTAAACGATGATTTATTCCGTATTTATCGAAATTTTCTTCAATTTGAGCTGCGATTTCCCGTGTTGGTTCTAAGATGAGTGTACGGGGCATTCGTGCTCTTGCACGACCTTGTTCAAGGAGAGTGAGCATAGGCAATACAAAAGAGGCGGTTTTACCCGTTCCTGTTTGAGCAATTCCTAGAACGTCTTTTCTTTGAAGAACATGAGGAATTGTTTCACTTTGAATAGGGGTTGGAACTGTATATCCCGCTGACTTTACTGCATTAATAACCTTTTCGGAAAGACCTAAATCATCAAAACTATTCAAAGATGGTGTCATTTTTTTTATCAATTGCTCTGTGCTTTTAACTTTGCTATCTCAATGATAAGTACAACCAATATTCTCCACTCTTAAAGAGTGTTAAAATGCTTTCAAAAAAAGCCAACTATAACAATCATATATATATATAACGCGCATAATACAATCATTAATAGCGAAATTGTTCTGATAAAATGCGCTCATCCCATGAATGACTTGAGTCAAAAAGGATTGAAGCTGTTACTTCTGTTGCCATTGAAATAGTCACTGAGTGGACGGATTTAACTTCAACATTATCAGCAGCAGCATTGACAGGGCGTTTGTTAGGTTCGAGCATATCAAAACGCACCGTTACTGTATTGGGAAGCAATGCGCCGTGCCAACGTCTTGGGCGAAAAGGGCTAACGGGCGTGAGGGCCATAAGGGGGGCCATAAGGGGTAAAATAGGTCCCTGTGCTGATAAATTATAAGCGGTTGATCCTGCTGGTGTCGCAACGAGGACACCATCACAAATTAATTGTTCCATGCGTACGTTATGATCAATGGTGATGCGAATTTTTGCTGCTTGATAAGATTGCCGAAAGAGGGATACTTCATTAATTGCAAGCGCTTCGATAGATTCTTGACATTCAGCTTTTGCAATCATGCGCAAGGGATGAATTTCTTTTTTATGGGCGACAGCAATACGATTGGGCAATTTTTCTTCATGAAATTCATTCATAAGAAATCCTACAGAACCTTGATTCATGCCATAAATAGGTTTTCCAGTGTTCATAATGTCTCGTACGGTTTGTAACATTGTTCCATCCCCACCGATTGCAACAACAATATCAGTTTCTTCCAGAGAAGAATGACCATAAACGGAAATTAATTTATGGGCAGCCTCGATAGCTTCCTCAGTTTCTGCGGAAATAAAATGAAAGCGACTTGGTAATGTAGTCATTTTTAAATTATCCTGATATTTATAATTTATCTTGTAACTTATTTTTTGAGAATTTTGAAGTTGTAATAAAAGCTCCTTTTATAATAAAAAGAGTATTGAAGACAAAGAAGCTATTATCAAGATAAAGTATCATTGTAAAAAGAAAGAAGATTGCGCGTCGTTAGATAATTTACAAATAAGTGATTTTTTTAATAGAATGATAATTTAGCATTGCAGCTGAGAGTATGATTAGTTAAAAGACCACCACTGATATTAATAATCAGTTTTAAGCACCCGTAGCTCAGCTGGATAGAGCGCTGCCCTCCGAAGGCAGAGGTCACAGATTCGAATTCTGTCGGGTGCACCAAACTTCTCAAGTTGATATCATCATAAATAATAATATCACCTAAAAAGAAGAAAATTTCCTTTTTTATGAAAATCGTTATGTGAGTTGTGTATTAAGTTTTGTAGCGAATAAGAAAAGGATTTTAAGAGAAGTAAAATTTACGGCTTCATCTATAATTTTTTGGTTATTCATTTTGAATATAGAGATAAAAAAGCAAGATTATCTCCATATTTTAGAAAGAGCGTTAGAAAATGATGTCGATCTGGACCGTCTCAAGAGCCTTCTCGAATTACGAGAAAAGGAGATAGAACGACAAGAGCGCAAGAATTTTGTCCGTGATCTTTCTACTATGCAAATGGAATATCAAAAAATACATAAAAACGCTACAAACACCCATACAAATAGCCAATATGCTATGTTTGATAAGTATCTTGATGCCATAAAGGATAGTCTCTCAAAATATCGCTTTGCCTTGTTCTCTCGTATCAAAGAGCAGAATTCAAATGATATAACTGTAAAAATGTCTTTAAAGCATATATCAGGCAATGAAATATCAATACCAAAGAACATTTCCTTTTAACACGACAAGGAGCACAAACAACATAAGCGGTAGGCTCTACAATCACTTACGCACGTAGATATCTCTTAGATATGCTTCTTAATATTGTGAGTGAAGATGATGATACAGATGGAAACGCGCCTATTAAAAAGGCATGTTCTCAGCAAATCAATGAAATCAGAAGAAGCAAAGATATTTGATTATGTTAAAGTCGAAAATCTCGCCGATATGTCAGAGAACAAACAAAAAACATTTTGCATCTTTTGAAAGATAAACAAAACAAACAAAAGGCTCCAAAAGAACAATCACTTCCACAACAAAAGCAGATAGCAAGATGATATTTTATGATGGCAATAGATATGTAACAACCCGTGAATGTACAAAGCTTTTTAATTTATTCACAACAACGATTTGCAATAGGATTCTTCAAGAGGAGTTTTCTCAATCCTATAAGCTAGGGAGAGCTGTAAGGTGGAGAAAGAAAGAGATTCTAGCCTTTACTCCAAAGAAAAATACGGAGCCAATAACAACAAATTAAGTAAAACTGTATAACCTACAATAGGTGGTCTGAAAATTACTGTTTAAAGGAAAAATATATGCATTTTAATAGCTTAAATAAAAAAAATGGTGCCCCCAGAGAGACTCGAACTCCCGACCCCCTGATTACAAATCAGGTGCTCTACCAACTGAGCTATAAGGGCACAACCATGTAGGAGTTAGCACAAACTCACAAAAAGGAAAACAGAAAATTATCAATTTTTATACATATTAAAAGAAAACTGTAAAACAAATAAAAAATAATCAGTTTATTTCTTTTTTACGGCAACGTTGAAATTATCCTTATATTGATGCTTATAGAATCTGATGACAATCTCATTATTTTTGTTCTTGCATTAAAGATCTGAAGAAGCTGATTACTTAGAAAGATATTTCTCTAGCCAGTGGATATTATAATTACCGTCTGCAATGTCTTGATTATTAATGAGATCACAAAAGAGAGGCAAGGTGGTTTTGATTCCATCAACGACAAATTCATCTAAAGCACGCCGTAAACGCATCATGCATTCCAAACGGGTACGCCCATGAACAATCAGCTTTCCAATCATACTATCATAATAAGGAGGAATCCTATAACCTGAATAAGCGCCTGAATCAACACGAATTCCTAACCCTCCAGGGGTATGAAAATGTGTAATGGTTCCTGGTGATGGTGTAAAGGTAAGAGGATCTTCTGCATTAATACGGCATTCAATGGCGTGACCGGAAAAACAAACATCATCTTGTGTCACTGAAAGCTTGCAGCCTGATGCAATATGAATTTGTTCATGGACTAAATCTATACCTGTAATTGCTTCAGTTACAGGATGTTCCACTTGTAAACGCGTATTCATTTCAATAAAATAAAATTCACCATTTTCATAGAGAAATTCAATGGTACCAGCTCCACGGTATCCAAGTTTAGCACAGGCATTGGCAACAATACTGCCGATTTTTTTTCGTTCAGTTTCATTAAGTGCAGGTGACGTCGCTTCTTCCCATACTTTTTGATGCCGTCGCTGAATTGAACAATCGCGTTCTCCTAAATGAATAGCATTTCCCGCACCATCACCTATGACTTGAATTTCAATATGACGGGGTTTTTCTAAATATTTCTCTATATAAACTGCGTCATCACCGAAAGCTGCTTTAGCTTCTGAACGCGTTGTTTTGAGAGCCACAGAGAATTCTTGTTCAGAATGAACGACTTTCATCCCACGCCCACCACCACCGGCAGAAGCTTTAATAATAACGGGATAACCAATTTCACGAGCAGTACGTAAAGCATCTGATTCTTCACTAACAGCTCCATCTGAACCAGGAACGACAGGAATACCAAGTTTTTTAGCAGTTTTTTTGGCTTCAATTTTATCGCCCATGATTCGAATATGAGCAGCCGTTGGACCGATGAATGTAATATTGTGGGCCTCTAGAACATCGGCAAATTTTGCATTTTCAGAAAGAAAGCCATAACCTGGATGAACTGCGTCAGCTCCTGTAATTTCACAAGCAGCAATAATTTGCTGAATACTTAAATAGGAATCGCGAGCGGGAGGAGGGCCAATACAAACACTCTCATCAGCAAGACGAACATGCATTGCGTCTGCATCAGCAGTAGAATGAACAGCTACGGTTTTTATGCCAAGTTCTTTACATGCACGTAAAATACGAAGAGCAATTTCTCCTCGATTAGCAATGAGGATTTTTCGAATCATAATTGCCCCTCGCTTTATTCAATAATAATAAGTGGTTCACCAAACTCAACAGGTTGGCCATCTTTGACAAGAACAGTCGTTATTTTTCCGGAACGCGGTGATGAAATCTGATTCATTGTTTTCATGGCTTCAATGATCAGTAATGTCTCTCCTTCAGAAACATTTTGCCCCACTTCTACAAATGGTTGCGCACCTGGTGAAGGAGAAAGATAAGCTGTTCCAACCATTGGAGAGGTTATTGTATTTTTTGATTTATCTTCTTGGAGAGGGGGGATAGGAGATTCGGTTGTTGGGACTGGAGAAGATGCGACAGAAAAACTAGGAGTAGCAACAGGTGAATAAATTGCTTGTTCGGAAGAAGTTGAGGTATTTTGGCGCGAGACACAAATACGAAGCTCTCCTTGTTCAACTTCAATATTCGTCAAATTTGTATCATTCAAAATCTCAGCAATATCACGAATAATTTTTGTATCAATTGCGGTATATTTTGCCGAATCTATTTTTTTTGTTGCCATTTTATTTCTAACTCCTTGATCAATAAAGATCGTCATTATCTCATTTTATGACTGAACATCTCTAGATTAGGGATGATATCTTTTGAGACTTTAAAGATATTTATTTCCTTTAAGTCATTACACTTTGCAATTTTAAACCCGTATCTTTTTTACGCAAAATTGCACTTATAAGCCTGTTGTCAAAAAAGAGAAAGCATAAAATCACTCTGTTTACAGTATTCTTCCTAAAACGAACCAGATATAGAACAACTATTCACGGTGTATTATCTATTGCTTGTTTTAGAATATCTTGTCCGGCTGCACCGATGAATACTTTATTACCAATGATGTAAGAAGGTGTGCCCGTAATACGAAGTGTAGAGGCAATTTGAATATTTTCTTTAAAAGCATTTTTTAGATTAGGATCTTTTATTGCATTACGGAGCTTTTTTTCATCTGCTCCTAATGAAACAGCTATTTTGATAGCTTTGGCTTCATTTGCACGCCCTTGATACATTAAAAGTGTTTTGTGAAACTGAGGATATTTTTCTGGAAATTGTTTTCGAAATGCGTACGCAACGGTATGGGCTGCCATAGAATCAGATCCTAAAACGGGTAAATCCTTAACAATAACCCGTAGATCTGGGTATTCTTTGATCAGGTTTTCTATATATGAATAGGAACTTTTACAAAAGCTACAATTGTAATCAAAAAAATCAACAAGTACTTTTTTGCCATTTGGATTCCCCAAAATAGCGTCATGAGGGGAGTGAAAAATTTCTTTTTCTAATAAATGAATGACGGAGGCTTGTCTTTGGTTTTCATATTCATTCTGTTTTTCCAACTTTTCTTGAAGGATAAGCTGCATTTCAATCATAATTTCTGGATGTGTAAGAAGATACTCTCTGATCATTTGTTGAATATGATGAGAATCAGTATGCGGTGTTATTTTTTCTTTAAGCTTAGATAAAAAGCTAGAATCTTCTAAAAGTTGTGTTTTAAGCTTTTCTAAGTTTAAATGATTTGCTGTTTTGGGGTGTGATGTTGCTTTTGATAAAGAAGGTGAAAAGATTAAAAGACTCAATATAATTGGGATTAAAATTTTTGAAATAAGTGCTTTTTTCGAATTCTGAGGTTGATGAGTCATCTGTATACCTTCACATTTTCTATTGTGTCATTGAGTGAACTATATGAAAAGGGTTATCTATGTGCAATAAAGCATTTGGCTATCGTGTGTATTCATGAATAAAAAACATCAATTTTTTTCTAAAACGATTTCATATGATGGACATTTGTAATTTCTAAAGGACAAAAAAATCCTCTCTTTATTTGTGAAATGTTGTTTTAATGTATAAAGGTATCAAAAAGCTTTTTACGCGTATTTATTTTGGAATAAAGCACATTGACAATACAATGAAGAGAACTTTTACTGTTTCTTTATTGAGTGCCGTGAAAAAAATTAAATAATGAAAAGTAAAATTATGAAAACCGCAACGCATTATGAGCTGTTTATCATTGGGGGAGGAATAAACGGGTGTGGGTTGGCAAGAGATGCAGCTGGTCGCGGTTTTAAAGTAGGATTAGCTGAAATGAATGATCTTGCATCGGGAACATCGAGTGCATCAACAAAGCTTATTCATGGTGGTCTTCGTTATCTTGAGCACTATGAGTTCAGACTTGTTCGTGAAGCACTAAAAGAACGTGAGATCATTTTACGTATGGCTCCACATATTGTGCGCCCTTTGCGTTTTCTTCTTCCTTATCATAAAGGATTGCGTCCTGCTTGGATGTTGCGTTTTGGGCTTTTTATTTATGATTATTTAGGGCAATGGAATCAGAAATTATGGCGCAGTAAAACGATTAATTTCTCAAAAAAGTTTTGCTCTACACTGAAGAAAGAGTATCAGAGAGGTTTTGAATATTCTGATGCAAGAGTAGATGATGCTCGTTTAGTCATTGCCAATGCGCGTGATGCAGAAAAGTGGGGAGCTGATATAAAAGTACGAACAAAAGTTCTCTCTTTAAAAAAAGATGATCCAAAATGGCGTATTGTTCTACAAGACAAGTTAAGTGGTAAAGAATACAGCGTTACAGCCTCTTATGTCGCGAATATGACAGGGCCGTGGATTGATCATGTTTTAGCAAGCGTATTAGAGTGTAAAGAACATCCACCAGTGCGGCTTGTTAGAGGCTCTCATATTTTGGTTCCTAAACTTTATACTCATGATCGTGCTTATATTTTTCAAAATGGTGATGGACGTATTATATTTGCTATTCCGTATCAAGGAGATTTTACTTTGCTTGGAACGACAGATTGTAACTATCAGGGAGATCCGGCTAATGTTCATATTACTGATACAGAGATTGATTATATTTGTGCAGCGGCTAGTGAATATTTCATACAACCAGTGTCGCCTGAAACTATTGTTTGGTCTTACTCTGGTGTTCGTCCGCTCTATGATGATGGATCTTCAAAAGCACAAGAGATTACGCGCGATTATGTTTTGAGAGAAATGGGAACAGGAAGCACAGCAAAGATTCTTAATCTTTATGGTGGAAAGATTACAACGTATCGTAAGTTGGCTGAAGATGCGATGAAATTCATTGAAAAAGCCCTTGGTAAAAAGGGTGCATCATGGACGGCAAATGCAGTCCTTCCAGGAGGTGATTTTCTTTATAACCAATTAGATACAATTGAAAAGAGGATTGCTCTTTTAACGCCGGATTTAGATGCTTTTACACATCGTAGGCTTGCACGCTCCTATGGTACAGAAGCATTGGTGATATTTGCAGATGGGAAGGCGGATAAAGGAAAAAATTTTGGACATGGGCTTTATGAAGTAGAAGTAAAATGGTTGATGGAAAAAGAATGGGCTAAAACATGTGAAGATGTGTTATGGCGTCGTTCAAAACTTGGCCTTTTCTTTAATAAGCAAGAGGTTGATACTCTTTCTTGCTATATGCAAAGCCAAAAAGAAATTGAAAAACGTTTATAGCCGTTTAGCTTTACAAATTTTGTCTGCAATGTTGTAAAATGTTTTTCTTCAGAAGATATTGCTACAAGCCATACACGTTGAGAAGAGAATAATTGTCTATATTCTCAATTTAGTTTTTTTTGCAACAGCCATAAAGAATAAAATGGAAAAATTGGATAGAATATTTAGAGTAAAATTTATCATATCCTATGAAGAAAAATTTAATAAATATCAGCAAGAAAAACGCATAAAAAATAATTTATAATTGGATTCGTATGAAACAAAAAAATCTTTGTTTTTTATTCGAGACGCAATAAAAGCACTCTTTCTGTCGCGTTTGCTTTACAATAAACTGAAAAAGGTTCAAGAAAATTAAACTTATTACGAAAAACTGTATATTGGTTTATCATTTATTATATAAATACCGTACCAAATCATGATGGATAAAGGCTTAACGGGCTGTAAGAAGAACTTGCAAATGAGTTTTTTATATTACAGTGGGAATCTTCTTTTTTAATGTTCATATATCCGAGCATTACTCTATGAAAAGTGCAATGTTGCATTTTTTCATGATTGATTATAGTAAATCTTTCTATCAATTGAACAAAGTTCTTATTATTATATTCATAATTAGTATAAAAATAAACCTTTTTATAAATTAAGTTAAGTATTTTTCTCTGTATAAAGTGAGAACTATAGGGATATAAGAGCAGTGCCTTCATGATATTTTACAATCTTCCATCGCCTGTAAAATTTGCAGTAGCACCAATGTTGGACTGGACAGACCGGCATTGCCGGTTTTTTTATCGTCTTTTAACGAAAAAAGCGCTTCTTTATACGGAAATGATGGTAGCAGATGCTGTCATTCATGGTGTTCGCGAACAATTGTTGGCTTTTAGCCATAAAGAATGTCCAGTTGCATTACAATTAGGGGGGGCAGATTCAGAAAAGTTGGCAGAGGCTGCACGGATTGCTGAAGATTTTGGCTATAACGAAATAAATCTCAATGTTGGTTGTCCATCAAATCGTGTTCAAGCAGGTGTATTTGGGGCTTGTTTGATGTTGCATCCAGACATTGTGGCAAATGCTGTGGAAGCAATGAAACGAGTGGTTACTATACCTGTAACGGTCAAATGTCGGCTTGGGGTTGACGAACAAGATGAAGAATTAGCTTTAGATCTTTTAGCAGATAAAGTTTGGAATGCAGGGTGTGATGCTCTTTGGGTTCATGCGCGTAAAGCGTGGCTAAAAGGACTGAGCCCGAAAGAAAATCGCAATGTTCCGCCCCTTAATTATGAAAGGGTTTATAAATTAAAACAAAAATATCCTCATAAATTCATTGGGATAAATGGTGGAATTAAATCGATTGATGAGATCAAAGAGCACTTGACTTTCTGTGATGCTGTCATGGTTGGTCGCCAAGTTTATCATGATCCAACTTTGTTAAAACATATTGATTTTGAACTCTATGGTGAATCGCAAAATAATTTGAGTGAGAGGGATCTTATTGAGATTATGTGTGATTATGCGTCTCAACATATTGCATCGGGGGGGCGACTTTCTCATGTGACGCGTCATATGATTGGTTTATTTCATGGGCAGAGTGGAGCACGTCGATGGCGGCAAATACTCTCAAATGACGCGATAAAACCAAATGCAGATATATATATTTTAAAAGAAGCTTTTTCCGCTCTTATTGAATAACAATTCGACAATTAATATATGTTAAAAGTTGTGTCATTTATGCAATTTGATTTTTTCGCGATGATTTTTCTTATTTCAATTTTATAATTTTTAAAAATTTATAACTTTATTATGAATAAGAATGTTAGAATTTATATATATTAAACGTCATACTCATTACGCCTATTCAATAGAAAAATAGGTTAAGGGTATCTTGTAAAGGTAATCATAACATATTGATAATATTTTGAATATTATATGTTTGTTGTAAAAAATAGAATATAAAAATCATCGCTTTTATAATATTTAACGTTTTTAAAACAAAGCAATAAATTATTCATACCCTATCTGTATGACGTGATTTTCATTAAACATTGTAGATTTTAAAAGGTATCCTCATGACTGTTAGTCCATTTGATGATTTTCGTGCTTTGCTTACAAATTTACCTGTTGCTGATGAGTTTTCTATAATTTTGGCTAAAAAACGGCAAGAAAACTTAACAAAAGGGCGAGGAGCATTAGGAAAACTGGGAGATATTGCTGTTTGGTATGCGGGGTGGAGAGGTATAGAAAAACCTATCGCAACACGACCTTTGGTTGCTATTTTTTCTGGAAACCATGGCATTGTAGAAGAGAATGTTACACCATTTCCACAATCTATGACGCAAAAGATGGTAGAAAACTTTGCATCTGGTGGTGCTGCTATCAACCAAATTTGTATCGCTTATGATCTTGGATTAAAAATTTTTGATTTAGCATTGGAATATCCAACAATGAATATTACGAAGGATGCCGCAATGGACGAACGGAGTGCGGCTGCTACAATGGCATTTGGTATGGAATCCATTGCTGGTGGAACAGATCTTTTATGTATCGGTGAAATGGGGATTGGAAATACAACAATAGCTTCAGCTTTATGTTTCGCATTATTTGGTGGAGAAGTTGAAGAGTGGATAGAAAATGGTATGGGATCGGAAGGTGATTTTTATCAGCGTAAAATAGCAGCGGTTAAAACAGCCATTGCTTTGCATCAAGAGCATTTTAATGACCCTTTTGAGATAATGCGTCGCTTAGGAGGACGTGAAATTGCTGCTATGGTTGGTGCTATTTTAGCAGCAAGAATGGAAAAAATACCCGTTATTTTAGATGGTTTTGTGGCAACAGCAGCTGCTGCTATCCTTTATAAAATGCATCCAAGAGCTCTTGAACATACGCTTGTTGGGCATGTTTCTTCTGAGAAAGCGCATCGTAAACTTTTAAAAAAAATTGATAAAGAACCACTTCTAGATTTGGGAATGGGCCTTGGTGAAGGGGCAGGAGCCGCCATGGCGGCTGGTATCGTTAAAGCTGCTGTTTTAACACATGCACAAATGACAGTTTTGGAACAAGAAAGTTTAAATACCTAAAAGGATAATGAGATGGATATAAAAACTTTTAAGAACTTTGCTCATTTACCTTTTCATGTAATTTAATATAATTGAGTGGAAGTTCCGTTGTATATTTAATCTGTTCCATTGCGAAGGAAGATGAAACATCACGAATGTCAATTTTAGAAATTAATTTTTTATAAAAAAGATCATAAGCTTCAATATCAGGAACAACGACACGCAATAAATAGTCAATATCTCCACTCATTCGATAAAATTCAATGACTTCACAGAATTCTTGCACGACTTTTGAAAAACGCTTAAACCATTCATGACTATGGGTGTTTGTACGAATAGAAACAAAAACAGTTACGTGCGCATTTACTTTTTCTGGAGAAAGAACGGCAACGCGACGCTGAATAACACCGTCTTCTTCAAGTTTTTGAATTCTACGCCAGCAAGGAGTGGTCGAAAGTCCTACTTTTTTAGCAATATCAGCGACAGAGAGTGTCGCATTTTCTTGCAAAAGATGTAAAATTTTTCGGTCAAGACGATCCATATTTTCTCTCAATATTTTAATTTATAAATATTTACGCACTAAACGATGCAGATATACAATAAGCTCATCATTAAACCATGGATTTTTCTGTAACCAAGCAGTATTTCGCCATGATGGATGAGGCAAAGGCATGACATTATAGCCTCGAGGTTGGGAGATGGAAAGGATATTTCTCCAATCACGAACAGTTGCTGAAACAGTTTTATGTTTTAATTCTGTGATATGCCACTTTTGCGCATAACTGCCAATAGCAAGAACAAGCTTTATTTGAGGCATCGCTTGAAATATCTTCTCATGCCATATTTCTCGACATTCACGTCTTGGTGGCAAATCAGCTTTATTTTTGTCATAACCTGGAAAACAAAATCCCATAGGAACAAGTGCAAAGAGAGATCTATTATAAAATTCTTCTTTCGTGACATTAAGCCAATCACGTAATCTTTCACCAGAGCGATCATTAAAAGGGATAGATGTTTCATGAACACGCAATCCTGGCGCTTGTCCTGCAATTGCAATCGAAGCCGTATCAGATAAATAAACGACGGGATTTGGTTCATGAGGGAGAGGAGGAAAATAATGTGGTTGTTGGATACAAACCCGACAAGAATAGATTTTTTTTTCAAGTTTGAGAATGGGGTTACATGGTTTCATTGGTCAATAAAATTTGAAAATACTTTTCTTATTCTGTGCGAGGATTTGCTTTGCGCCATTCTTTTGGGCGTTGAAAACTTGATGCCCATATTCCCTTTTTTTTCCTTCTGGCTTCTTGCTCTTCTTTTGGATAGTCATAATAGCTTACAGCCCACCCATTTTGTACAAGCATTGCGTTGATATTGCTAACTTGTTTTGTTTGACATGTTGCAAGGATACGATGATATCTATCTGTTTTATGCCAGTAACATGTGACAGTTTGATTTTCGAGTAGTTGTTCTAAATATTTTTTTGCCTTAAGCCCACAAGGGTATCGTGCATTTTTTTTTCCACAAAATTGATGGAGTTCAGGAGCATCAATTCCAACCAGTCGAACCTTAATGGAAGAAATTATGATGGAATCGCCATCAATGACTGATGCTTTTCCTTCAACAAAAGTTTGAGAAAAAAATTTTTCTTTTTCAAGAAACGGTTGATTCTTTTTAAAATAAGTTGCCATAATGATCACAATGATGACAGCGATAAAAATACTAAAACCGATAAAAATTTTTGAGCTTTTTAGATTAAAATGAGAAAAAAAATTTTTCATGAACTACAGAAACAGCTACTATCATTATAACACATTTTATTGAGTATTGCTTCAAATCTTTCAAAAACTTTATTCACATAACGAAAAAACGTCTCACTTTAATGATAAAATTTTTGCTAGATATAAGCATAATAAAATACTTATGCAGTATAATATATAAGCAACTTAAACAATAAATCAACTTAGCCAAATCTGTATAGGACATCGAAATTTAAAGTTGTACAGATCTTAAAGTAAACTTTTTAAGATACAAAAAAACACTGCCCTAGAAAATAACTTTGAAGAGCAATAACGCCACATCTCTTTTAGAGTATAAAATCTATTAAGAATGATTGGCATATTTATTTAATTTTTGTTTCTTTAAATTCAACGTGCTTTTTTACAACTGGATCATATTTACGTTTGCTCATTTTATCTGTCATTGTACGGCTGTTTTTCTTTGTTACATAGAAAAAACCAGTATCTGCTGTTGATAAAAGCTTGATCTTAATGGTTGCTGCTTTAGCCATAATGTAAAAACCCTATTTATACTGAAAAAATATCATCGTTGTCAAAATTTATTTCCGACATCATCAGATTTTCCGGCAACACTACGGATGTTCTCAAAAAAGTCAAGAGCTGATTAATTTTCTCATAAGTTGGATAAAGACCAAAATAACATATAAACCAAAAAAAACAGCCATAGCTATTGAAAACCCGAAGGGTTTAAAGATATCCATGGATTTTCCAATAAGAGTTGGTCCGATGAGCATACCAATGCCATAGCAAAAAATAAAAGCAGAATTAGCAGCAGCAAGTTCTTGACCTTTTAGACGTGCTCCCAGATGTGCAAGACTAATTGTATAAAGGCTCGCTGTTACACCACCTAGAAGTAATAGATCGAACATAAAAATCCATGGATATTGAAGAATCCATGGTATTATAAAAGTGCCTACAAAGCCTAAGAGAGCACAACCTATCAGCGGATAGCGCCGATCTTTGGCATAGTCGCTTATCAAGCTGATAGGAATTAAGAGAAAAACATTCCCGAGTGCAAGGGTTGTCATAAAGTGTGCTGCTTCATTCTCATTATAACCAATGGATAAACTAAAAGGTATTATAAGAGTTAATACGCCCATTTGAATGGCACCGTAAACAAATACCGCCATCATTGCGCTTGGAACGTGAAAAAGATAACGAAAAAATGGCGTATATTGTTTTTTTTGAAATTCTGGACTCAATTTCCAAGCTGCAAAAATTGGTATAGTAGCAAGTATAATAAGGCTATAGCCAACGCCAAAAGGAATAAATCCTTGTGTTCCCACTTTTGCTAGCAGTGTTGGACCTATCACAAACCCTAATCCTAAGACAATTGCATAAATAGAAAGAATCAAACCGCGTTTTTTGGGGGGAGCATAACTGTTGATCCAAAACTCTGACAGGATAAACATAACTGTCATGGTGAAATGTAAAATAAACTTTAAAATGAACCAAATCCATAGGGAATCAAAAAAATAGAATCCTAAAAAACTTAAAGATCCTATCATCATCACAAGCAATATTGTTTGAGAAATGCCTAAGCTTAAAGCAATTCGAGGCGTAAAAATAGCTGCAACAATTGTGGCAATTCCACCAACAGTTCCACTATAGCCAATCGTACTGTTGGAAAGCCCTTTCTCTGCCATAAGAAGAGAGATAAGTTGTGTTCCCATTGCCAATGCTGTTCCAACGATGCCAATGGTTGCAATAGCGGCAATAATTGCACGCAAAGAATTATTTTGAGAATCAAAAGCTTTTTTTTTCATGAGAATAGCTTAAAATACTTTTGTTTATTCGAATAATAAAAGGGTGAGCTAAAATGAAGGAAAGACCAAACCAACTTTCGAAAGTTTTCTCATTTCATTGAGTATAAAAAACCTGCAAGATTTTTATACAGTTATTATAGATATAAAACACACGTCCTTATATAATAAAGGAAGAAGATTGTCACATAAAATAATATAAATCCCATACATTATAGGGCATTTATGAGCTTGAAGTTATTATTCTTTCTATTCTATTGAATAGAAGAAAGATAAGATGCGGTATTTTCAATAAAACGCTTTAGAGTATTAAAATAAAAAATAATACAGTCAAAATTGTAAAAATGTTTTTTTTATGTTGAATTAATATTTTCTTCTTCCATAAAAACTATGCTTTTGTTTTTTAAATTTGTTTTTATGGTAGGATGTCGATGAAAATTGGATCGGACGAGGCTCTGTTAAGAGCTCAAAGCTTAAAGCACCAGCAAAAGGTTGTACCGTTATAAGTTTTACTTCTACACTATCACTGAGCTGATAGCCTTTATGGCTACGCTGTCCTACGAGAACATGTTGTGCTTCATCAAAATGATAATAATCATTTTTAAGTGTAGAAATGTGCACAAAACCATCTGTATTGAGTTTATCAAGTGAGATAAAAAGACCGGCTTTTGTAACTCCGGAAATGCGACCTGTAAAAATATGGCCAATTTTATTCGTTAGATAGTGAGAAACAAGCCGATCAATTGTTTCTCTTTCAGCGATCATGGCACGGCGCTCGTATAAAGAAATTTTTGTAGCAATTTCTGCAAGATCTTGTTCTTGTGTATCAGTTAATTGATCATTTCCTAATTTCAGAGCTTTAATGAGTGCTCGATGAATAATGAGATCAGCATAACGGCGAATTGGTGATGTAAAATGCGTATAGTTCTGCAAATTCAAACCAAAATGGCCACTGTTTTTAGGGTTGTATTCTGCCTGTGATTGTGAACGCAAAATGACTTGATTGACCAGTTCTTGTTGTTCGGTATGAGCGACCTTTTCTAAAATTCTATTAAGACGTGCTGATGTTAATTCAGCACTTTTAGAGAGTGATATCCCTAAACTTTTAAGAAAAGTCCGCAATATTTCTTGTTTGGCAAGAGAAGGTTTGTCATGAATACGGTAGATGAAGGGCTGATGATGTTTTTTTAATGTTTCAGAAGCTGCAATATTGGCTTGTATCATAAACTCTTCAATCAAACGATGGGCTTCTAGATGTTCTTCACTCACAACATCTTGGATAGATCCATTTTGATCAAGAATAATCTTTTTTTCTGCTATTTCTAATTCTAATGGTTGTCGACGATCCCGCGCGGCCTTAAGGCATGCATAAGCTTCCCATAAGGGGTGCAAGATATTTTCAAGCAGAGCCGCGCTTTTTTTATGGATATGTCCTTTTCTTGCCAATTGCACTTCTTGATAGGAGAGTTTGGCTCTTACACGCATCATAATACGATGAAAACTATGTTTTTGTTTATTACCGTTGGCATCAAAAATCATACGAACGGCTAAAGCTGGCCTTTCTTTTCCTTCACGCAGAGAGCATAAATCATGAGAAAGACGTTCAGGCAGCATTGGTACAACAGTATCAGGAAAATAAACAGAATTTCCGCGTTTCAATGCTTCTTTATCTAAAGCACTTCCTGTTTTAATATAGTAAGAAACATCTGCAATGGCTACAACAATAATCCAGCCACCATTATTTGTAGGATCCTTATCCTTGCTTGCGTAAACTGCATCATCATGGTCTTTGGCATCTGGGGGATCGATCGTAATAAATGGTAATTGTCGCCAATCTTCGCGATTATCCATCTTGGCAGCTTTGATATGTTTAACTTGCTCAAGAACGCTTTCAGGAAAAATATGAGGAATTCCTTTTGAGAGAAGAGCAATCATGGAGAGTGTTTTTTCACTCTTAATATGTCCTAAGACATTTTTTACTTGTGCACTTTTTAGTCCATAACCAGTATTTTTTTTTATTTCAACTTCAACAAGATCACCCGTTTCAATCTTCATGTCTGGAGACATTTCAACTATGAGTTCATTGGTTTTGCGATCTATAGGATCAAGGCGCCATTGATTATTTTTCAACTTTCGTACAATACCAAATGTGCTCTTTGGGGATAGTTCAATTTTACGAATAATTTGCCCCCTATATGGAGGATTTTGAGAATTTTTATTTCGAAAAACTTTTACAAGAACATGATCTCCAACACCAACACTCCCTCCCTTTATGTAATGAAAAGAGTGTATTTCAATATTGGGCTTTGGCGTATCTTTCCATTCAAGAGGTTGTGCAATAAAACCGCCATCTTTATCACGTTCACTAATTTTTACTAAAGCAACAGGGGGTAATTTTCCTTTGTTTATTTCTCTTTTGCGCTGTTTAGATATAAGATTTTGATTCTTTAACGCACGTAATATATCTCTAAGCCAGATACGAGAATTACCTTTTAAGTTAAAAGCTTTGGCTATTTCTCGTTTACTTGATCGATCAGGATTCTCATTAATAAAGGAAAGAATTTCCTCCTTATTGGGCAATTTTTCTCCCCTGAATGAGGAGAGGTATTTTACGTTTTTTTCACCTTTAGCCAAAATTTATGTCTCTTTTGTCTTTGCTTTTGTCTTGGAAGAAGCTCTTTTTGAAGTTGTCTTTTTGCTCGATGCTTTAGCCGATATAAGTTCTAATGCCTCTGGAAGGGTTACATTAATGGGATCTTTCTCTTTTGGCAATGTTGCATTAATTTTACCCCAATTGACATAAGGACCGTAACGTCCATTGCGTACGGTGATAGTTCCTCCTTCTGGATGCTCCCCTAATATTGCCAATGCTGCAGGTGTTGTTCTGCTTTGCTTGGTTTTATTTTCTTGTTGTTCTGCCAATACTGTAACAGCGCGGTTGATACCAATCTCAAAAACTTCATCTGCATGAAGAAGGCGTGCAGATTTTCCATTATGACTAAGGTAGGGACCATATCGCCCAATTGTCGCTGTAATCATTTTACCAGTTTCAGGATGAAGGCCAATTTCACGGGGAAGGGATAGTAAAGCCAAGGCCTTTTCAAGGGTTATGTTTTCTGCCTGCCATTCTTTTGGTAGTCCTGCGCGCTTAACTTCTTTGCTTTCACCTCGTTGAATGTAGAGACCAAAACGGCCATTGCGAAGAGAAATATCTTTTCCTGTCTCAGGATCAATCCCAAGTATAACAGGTTCGTCATTGTGCGCAGCTTCATTATCTTCTTTTGTATCTGTACCAAGTTGGCGTGTGTATTTGCATTCAGGATAATTGGAACAGCCAACAAAAGCGCCATAACGGCCCAGTTTTAATGATAATTGACCATTCTTACAAAGAGGGCAGGAACGCACATCACTTCCATCTTCACGTTCAGGAAAAGCAAGAGGTGCTAATGTTACATTTAAAACATCAAGGACATTGGTGATACGGAGTTCTTGGATATTGCTAATAGAGGCATTAAATCCATCCCAAAAATCGCGTAATACATCTTTCCAAGAAAGTTTGCCATCAGAGATAAGATCCAGTTTTTCTTCAAGATCTGCTGTAAAACCATATTCTACATAGCGATTAAAGAAATTTTCAAGAAAAGCTGTAACAATACGCCCCTTAGCATCAGGAATAAGTTTTCGCTTATCAATGATAATATATCCACGATCACACAATGTCGCTAATGTGGAGGCATAAGTTGAAGGACGACCAATTCCTAATTCTTCAAGCTTTTTAATTAATGAGGCCTCAGAATAACGGGGAGGGGGCTCTGTGGTATGTTGTACAGATTCAACTTTTTCTTGTGTAAGTGTTTCATCCGTGTTTATTTGTGGTAAACGGGTTGTTTCATTTTCTTCATTATTTTCTTCGTTTCGTTGATCCGTATAGACAGAAATAAACCCGTCAAAACGAACAACAGACCCTGTTGCACGAAGGCTTGCACGGTTGTCTCCCTGCTGGGCTTCAATTTCAACGGTTGTACGTTCAATTTCAGCAGAACGCATTTGGCTGGCAATAGCGCGCTTCCATATCAGTTCATAGAGCTTTGCTTGATCATTGTCGAGAAAATTACGGACTTGGTTGGGAGTTCGTTGAAAATCTGTTGGGCGGATTGCTTCATGCGCTTCCTGTGCATTTTTTGCCTTTGTTGAATAAAGGCGCGGCTTTTCAGGAATATAGTCTTGACCAAAAGATTCATGAATGACTTTTCTTGCCGCATCAATGGCTTCTGGTGCTATTTGTACACCATCGGTACGCATATAAGTAATAAGTCCTGCCATTTCACCGTTAATTTCAATCCCTTCATAAAGCTTTTGGGCAATTTGCATAGTGCGAGAAGCTGAAAAGCCTAATTTTGAAGAAGCCGCTTGTTGTAGTGTAGAGGTTGTAAACGGAGGAAAAGGATTTCTCTTTGTCGGTTTTGCTTCAACACTGAGTGTATGATATTGGGCCTTCTCCAACATAAGGTGAATTTGATCTGCTTGTTTTTGAGATTGAATATCAAGTTTGCCAATTTTCCTTTGATTAAACATTGTCAACCTTGCTTGAAAACAATCATTTCGGATGGTTTTTAGCTGTGTTGTAATGGACCAATAATCTTCTTTGATAAAATGTTCTATTTCCAATTCACGGTCACAAATAATACGCAAAGCAACCGACTGAACGCGCCCAGCAGAACGCGCACCAGGGAGTTTCCGCCATAAAACAGGAGAAAGTGTAAAACCAACGAGATAATCAAGAGCGCGACGTGCAAGATAAGCATCAACAAGTGATGTATCAATATCACGTGGATTGTTCATGGCATCAAGCACTGATTTTTTAGTGATGGCATTGAAGACAACTCTTTTAATAGGTTTATCTTTTAAAACTTTTTTTTGACGAAGAACATCCAGAATATGCCATGAAATAGCTTCTCCTTCACGATCAGGGTCTGTTGCTAAGATAAGACTATCGGCTTTTTTAACGGCTTTTGCTATTTCATTTAAACGTTTAGCAGCAGCAGAATCTATATTCCATTTCATCGAAAAATCTTGATCCGGTAAAACAGAGCCATCTTTTGCAGGCAAATCACGAACATGTCCAAATGATGCGACAACTTTGTATTGAGACCCAAGATATTTATTAATTGTTTTTGCTTTTGCTGGAGATTCAACGATAACGATATTCATAATTTTACCCGAATATTGAAATAAAAAACTGCTTTATAAACGCCTTTTACGCGAATAGCTAATAGCAATTACTTAAAAACATATAAAAAAATATTAGCCATATAAAAAACATGAATATTGTACAACTTATGATTGTTATTATTAAAACGCGCCCTATATAGAATTACACGATTTATTTTCCACTGTTATTACAAAAACATACGGCGAAATACTAAGATAACGTCTATTGAGAGGTAGGAGGGGAAATGCTCAAGGATAGAGGATTATGTTTATAAATCATTTGAAAGTTATCCAATATATTACAGACATGTCAAAGCAAATGAATCAGATGGCGCATCAGGCGCATAGTCCGCTTTTAGCATTGCTTTTGGATATGGTTGCCAAAGAAGGGCAAAGCATTATTAATAGTGCTGAGGTTCTTGGGGAAGATCAAGATCCGACAATGACACACAACCACCAGAGTGTCGAATAAGCTTTCCAGCAAGCTCTAGTTCTACCAACAAGAGGTAGAGAGTTGGAAGTGCAACACCGGAGTGGGTACTGAGTGTATCTAAGTCGATTGGCGTTGTTGAAAGAGCGGAGAGGACTGCTGTGCGTGCTACATCATCAGTTGTTAAAGAGGAATGGCTATTTTTTTCGTCTACTGAATTAAAATTCTCTTTTTCAAGCTGTAAAGAGGATGATTCCTCAAAAAAATTGAGTTGGGAATTTGGAAGCGGTGAAATTAATGGTGTAAGCATTTCTATGATGTCAGAAGGATGTGTGGTAAGCAGAGCGCCGTCCTTGATAAGTTTGTTTGTACCAACGGATCTTGGATCAAGTGGAGAACCGGGAATGGCAAAAATTAATCGTCCCATTTCAGCTGCTTGACGTGCGGTAATTAAGGATCCTGAGCGCAGGGCTGCTTCCACAACCAAGAGACCAAGTGATAGAGCCGCAATAATACGGTTTCTTCTTGGAAAATCGATAGCACGTGGTTTCCAAGAGATGGGCATTTCGCTGATGATGGCTCCACCATTGGCAATAATATCTTCATACAACTTTTTATTTTCAGGAGGATAGATATGATTTATTCCGCCAGCCATGACTGCAACAGTTCCTGTTTTTAAACTTGCTTGATGCGCAACGCTATCAATTCCACGAGCAAGCCCAGAAATTGTTACAAAGTCTGCTTCTCCGAGAAAATGCGCAAATTGAGTCGTAAGCTTTTTTCCAGCAGCTGAAGCATTTCGAGAGCCTATAATTCCAATAGAAGTTTTTTGAAAAATTGAAACATTACCTTTGACAGCAATAAGCGGCGGAGGTGCTTCTGTAACCTTAAGAAAAGCTGGATAATCTGGTTCTCCCATACCAATAAACCGAATACCTAATCTTTCAGCTTCTTGTATTTCTTGTTCTGCATCTTCTAAGCTTGCTATTTTTATAGACGCAGAACCACCCCCTTTTCTACTAAGCTCTGGCAGCGCTGCTAGAGCGTTTTCTGCTGTTTTATAATGATCAATGAGATTGCGAAAACTAACAGCGCCAATATTTTCACTACGCAATAACCGTAACCAGCTTAGACGTTGACGATCAGTAAGTGGGATTCCTTTACTTATTTCTGTTTTGCGTACCAATCTTACTTTCTTCCCCAATGAGTAATCTACTGATATTTGCAGAATGTTTTATGAACACAAATAGGCTCATCGCGATCAGCATACAACAGAAATAAGAATCTGAAAAATAAAAAACAAATATCGGCGTGATCGTAACAGCAACAAGCGCAGATAATGAAGAATAACGCATGAGAAGAAAAATCGCACTCCATACAACAATAAAAATAATTGCTGCAGGCCAATAGCCCCCTATACAAACTCCTAGATAGGTTGCAACACCTTTGCCACCCTTAAATTTAAGCCATACAGGAAAAAGATGTCCTAAAAAAGCAAAAAAACCTGCTAAAAAAACGAGGATGCTGTTGTCTAACGGATCACTAAAGAACTTTATAACGAAAACAACGATAGCCCCTTTTAACATATCACAAAGAAGTGTTAGAGCAGCAATTTTCTTATTTCCTGTTCGTAAAACATTTGTTGCTCCAATATTGCCGGAACCAATCGTTCTTACATCACCAAGTTTGGCTAATCTCGTAAAGAGAAGACCAAATGGGATCGAGCCAATGAGATAAGATACGAGGGAAATAAACCATGGAGTGGACTGGAAAAATATTTCTGCTTCATTCATTCAGAATCTCATTAAGTTTGTTGATTAAGTTTAAAAACAGATTTCCCTTTCACAAAGGTCTGAAGCACACGTCCTTGAAAATGTGCATTCTCAAAAGGGGTATTTTTTGAACGTGAATAAAGCTTCTCTGTCGAAACAACCCATGGTTCTTCAAGATCAACAACAATAAGGTCTGCATAAGCACCTTTCTTCAGTGTTCCAGCATTGAGTCCAAAGAGCTTTGCAGGCATCATTGACAAAAGTTCAGTTATCCGCAGAAGAGATAGGCTTTCATCATGATAAAGACGTAAGGCAGCACTCAACAAGGTCTCCATACCAATAGCGCCCGCTGATGCAGCATTGAATGGTAAATGTTTTGTGTCAATCCCCTGAGGATCATGGGAAGAGACAATGACATCTATAGTGCCATCTTTTATTGCTTCAATCATTGCTATACGGTCTTCTTCTGTTCGCAATGGGGGCATGAAGCGGAAAGAAGTTTGATATTGGCCAATGTCATTTTCGTTGAAAGATAAATGATTAATCGATACACCAGCTGAAATTTTTTTACTGCGTTGCTTGCTTAAGCGAAGGGCATCAGCAGAGAGTGCCGTCGATATCTGGGCAGCATGATAGCATGTTTGCGTTAATGCTGCTAAGCGCAGATCCCTTTCAAGGGGGATAATTTCTGCTTCGCGGGGGATGCCAGAAAGACCAAGCCAACTGGCGAGCAGACCTTCATTCATTACGCCTTGTTCTGTAAGATCTTTATCTTGCGTCTCGTGTATCAATGGAATATCAAAATCGCGTGCATAAGTCATTGCACGCCGCATAACAGAAGAGTTTTGAAGTGTTTTTTTTCCTTCACTAAAAGCAACGGCTCCTGCATCCTTGAGCAAACCAAATTCGGTTATTTCTTGTCCGTTAAAACCTTGTGTGATTGCAGCAACAGGATAAATATTGACCGATGACATTTCCCCTGCTGTGCGCTTAATAAATTGAACCAAGGCAACATTATCAATAACTGGATGGGTGTCTGGCATCATAAGAAAGGAAGTAATACCACCTGCTGCGGCTGCCTGACTTGCCGATGCAATTGTCTCACGATTTTCACTTCCTGGTTCTCCAACAAAAACACGTGCATCAACAAGTCCAGGAAGAATGGCTTTGTTTTGTGCATTAATAATTTCTGCGCCTTCAGGGAATCCCTGATTCAGAGCTTCTTTTCCAGCGGATATAATCTGTCCATTTTCAACAATAACTGTACCAATTTCATCGATTGCGCGTGAAGGATCAATAATACGAGCTTTTTGAAAAACAATTGGTTTTATCATTTTTTTTCTCCATTGATCTTCAAGCGTTTATCTAATAAAGCCTCCATAATCGCCATGCGCACTGCAATTCCCATTTCTACTTGGGTATGAATCATACTTTGTGGTCCATCGGCTATATCGGATGCAATCTCCACGCCACGGTTTATAGGACCAGGGTGTAAAATAATGCAATTGTTTTTAGCATAGCCTAAATTTTCTTTATGTAAGCCAAAATAATGAAAATATTCACGCGTGGAGGGAATAAAAGAACCGGTCATCCGTTCATTCTGTAAGCGTAACATCATGATAACGTCAGCATCTTTAAGGCCTTCTTTCATGGTGTTAAAAACCTCAACACTCATATGATTGATTTCGGTGGGTAAGAGTGTTGAAGGAGCAACAGCACGAACACGAGCACCCAAAGCATTAAGACAAAGAATATTCGAACGTGCAACACGTGAGTGCAAGATATCTCCGCAAATGGCAACAGTTAATCCTTCAATACGACCTTTTGCTCTTTTAATGGTGAGAGCATCTAATAAAGCTTGGGTTGGATGTTCATGGGCACCATCACCTGCATTAATGACACAACAATCAACTTTTTGCGCTAATAAAGCTGCTGCTCCCGCACTGCTATGGCGAAAAACCAGTATATCTGGCTTCATCGCATTAAGTGTTGCGGCTGTATCAAGGAATGTTTCCCCTTTTTTTACAGATGAGTTGCCGATCGCGACACTCATCACATCTGCTCCTAATCTTTTACCTGCTAATTCAAAAGAAGATTGTGTGCGTGTAGAGGCTTCAAAAAAAAGATTAATTTGAGTTCGTCCGCGCAAAATAGATTTTTTTTTATCAATTTTGTTAGAAAGGATAACGTTTGATTCTGCACGATCAAGCAATGTATTAAGGTCTTGTACACTCAGATCTTTAATAGCTAAAAGATGTTTATGAGGGAAAAGTGGAAAAAGTTTATCTTGAATCATAGCATTCTTCTTTATCTCTCTCTAAACAGGTTAAACAAGCATTTGTTTGAATATGATAAATGTTTCTTAACTCTAAAAAGACAAATAGTCTATGATATGAATGATTTGAATAGTGGAATATACCTATGAGTGCTGTCTCTGCGCAAAATGCTCGTCGAAAAAATACATTTCTTAGCGATACGCTTATGTTTCGTATGGCCTCTACTTTACCTAAGTCTTTATTAGCAAGCTTTGAAGAAATAGGGGATTTTGCTGCGAGTCGAGAAGCGTGGAAGCTTTCTTGTTCAGCGAATCATTATAAGCCCTTATTACATTATAACGATGAATGGGGGAAACAGGCAGAAAAATTAGAAATACATCCTTCCTATCAAGACCTTCAACGATATTCTAGACGTGCGGGGTTGGTTACCTCGCTTTGGGAAAATACAAGCTCAGAAAATGGGGTACGTTATCAAGCGCGTGCGATTCGTTTGGCTTTATCTGCTGGTTTAGAAACAGGGCATTTGAATGAGGTTATTACAACGAGTGCAGCAATTGCTGTCTTAATTAGTGATAGTGAACTCTTCAAAAAATGGCAAAATGTCCTTTTGTCACGCCAATATGATTCCTCATCAAGGCCTATTCATCATAAAAAATCTGCTTCTCTGACGTGTGCTTTTGAAGACATTGAACAATACGCTTTCAATTTTCCAGGTGTTAAAAAAATTTCTTTCGATGAAAATATGCAACGAGATCTATATCGTTTAAATGTTGTAAAAACCAATGTTATTAATCCTACAGCGGATGGATATCTGGTTAGTACAGATTTAAATGGTCATTTAAGTTGCTTTTTTATTCCACGTATACAGGAAAATGGTGCATTAAATGGATTAATATCGATTCGCCATTTAATTCAGCGCTCTGGAGAACTTTTAACACCAGAGGGCGTTGTTGATTTTCAAGGAAGTTATGGCTGGCTTTTGGGGAATGCTGGAGAAGGTCTTAAAGTTATTAAAGATATTGAGACGATGATGCGTTTTGATCAATCTGTCATATCAGCAGGTGTTTTGCGCGCTGCTCTTCAATTTGGCATAGATTTTTTCCGGAAAAAAATGCCAAATCAACCTTTACCCCCCCTGACAGAACGTATTTTTGCAGATATTGCATTAGATATTGCTGCTTCACAAGCATTGGTTTTGCGTTTAGCGCGAGCGTTTGACAATGCAGCAAATGACCGTTCTGAAGCAGCTTTCGCGCGCATTATGACACCTATTATTGCTTATCACGTCAGTCAATTGGTTGTACCTATTATTGGCGAAATTATTGCACAACTTGGTATTGAAAGTTTTATGGAGAATAATCCATTATCACAAATGTTGCATAATGGACCTGCACGAATTGTAAGAAATAGCTCTGCTAATCAATTGGTAAAGGATGCTATTCTTATCGCTGAAAAAGCGCCGGGATTATTTCAGAAATTGTTAGAAAAAATTGCTCTTGATATTGGACCAGCGGGACCACGAGCCATTGAAATTATTAAGTCTGCCGGTGATATGGCATCAAAAAATGAGGGAGCAGGAAGGTTTTTTGTTGAACAAGTCGCCTATGCTGCCGCTGCTGCGTCATTACGTTCTACGGATATAGAACATGTTGCAAATGCCTATATGGAAAGCCGTCTTGGGGGACAATGGCGATCTTCCTACGGGATGCTCATTGCACGCTATAATGCAGGGCATTTGCTTAATGTTCTCTATCCTTCCATATGATGAAAGTTTTGAATTCTATTGAGAGCACCTTGCAATATAAAAGCGGCAGCTGCCGAATCAATTCTGCCTGCTCTTTTAGTGCGCGATACATTCATTTCTAAAAGAGAACGTTCTGCAGCAATTGTTGATAAGCGCTCATCCCAAAAAACAAATGGAATTTTTGTATAGTTTTTCATATTGCTCACAAAAGCTCTGGTCGCTTGAACACGAGAGCCACTGCTTCCATTCATATTAAGAGGTAAGCCAATGATAATAACGCCAACATTTTCATAATCAAACATTTTAATAAGTGTGTGGGCATCTTCTGTAAATTTCTTTCGCTGGAGTACAGGACGCGGATTTGAAACAGTTAATCCCATATCAGAAATCGCAACTCCAATTGTTTTTGTCCCTAAATCTAAGCCTGCTATTGTTTGTCCAGGCAAGAGATGTGTCATAACTTCATTTATATTAATAACAGCCATAGGGATTATAATACGTCTTTTAATGTTTTAGATCTATAATTATATTCTTTATTCATGTTATCTAATATTCTTGCGCTTGTAAGCAGAGCCTTGTATAGCCAGAATAAGGATCAATAAATAAACAAAAATAGAAAGGCGTAAAAAAATATGTCTGTTGATCAAGAAACCGTCAAGCGAGTTGCACGTTTAGCGCGGATTGCTATCCACGATAATGAAGTGGAACCTATGACAAAAAAATTCAATGCTATTTTAGGTTTTGTAGAGCAATTGAATGAAGTTGATGTCAGTGAGGTTGAACCATTAACATCTGTGATGCCGATGACTCTACGAATGCGTGAAGATTATGTTACAGATGGCAATAAAGCAGCAGATATTGTCGCTAATGCACCTGTTACAGAAGAAAATTTTTTTCTTGTCTCAAAAATTGTTGAGTAACTTTTTATATTTTTGAAATTTGAGAGCCAATATGACTGATTTAACAACCCTCACAATTGCACAAGCTCGTGATGCTCTGATAAAGAAAAAGCTCAAAGCAACGGAATTAACGGAAGCTTATTTAAAAGCAATAGAATTGGCTAATCCGGCTTTGAATGCTTATGTAACAATAACAGCAGAACAAGCAAGAAAAATGGCTGCTGAATCAGACACTCGCTTAGCAAAAGGAGAGGGAGGGCTTTTGGAAGGAATTCCCTTGGGGATTAAAGATCTTTTTGCAACTCATGGTGTTCATACTCAAGCTTGTTCAAATATTCTTGATGGTTTTAAACCGCACTATGAATCAACCGTTACGGCTAATTTATGGCAAGATGGTGCCGTAATGTTAGGAAAACTTAATATGGACGAGTTTGCTATGGGTTCCTCTAATGAGACATCATATTATGGCCCCGTTATTAGTCCGTGGAAGAAAAAAGGCTCGAATGAAAAACTCGTCCCCGGTGGTTCTTCTGGTGGTTCTGCTGCCGCTGTTGCAGCAGGGCTTTGTGCTGGGGCAACAGCAACAGATACAGGGGGCTCAATACGTCAACCAGCAGCCTTTACGGGCACTGTAGGAATAAAGCCAACGTATGGACGTTGTTCACGATGGGGGGTTGTTGCGTTTGCTTCATCCCTTGATCAATCTGGACCTATCGCTAGAGATGTTCGTGATTGTGCTATCTTACTCAGATCAATGGCCTCTTTTGATGAAAAAGATTCTACTTCCATGAATTTACCAGTTCCTGATTATGAAAGTTATCTTGGTCAATCAATTAAAGGAATGAAAATTGGTATTCCAAAAGAATATCATCTTGATGGAATGTCTTCTGAAATCATTGAACTTTGGCAAAAGGGAATAAATTGGTTAAAAGAAGCAGGCGCTGAAATACGTGATATTTCCTTACCCCATACAAAATACGCTCTTCCTTCTTATTATATTATAGCGCCTGCAGAAGCTTCTTCTAATTTAGCGCGTTATGATGGTGTCCGTTTTGGTTTGCGCGTGCCTGGAAAAGATATCATTGAAATGTATGAAAATACGCGTTCAGTTGGTTTTGGTGATGAAGTCAAGCGGCGTATTTTGGTTGGAACTTATGTTCTTTCATCAGGCTATTATGATGCCTGTTATCTAAAAGCTCAAAAAGTAAGAACACTCGTAAAACGTGATTTTAATCAATGTTTTGATTCAGGCATTGATGCTATTCTTACACCTGCAACACCAACACCTGCCTTTAGTATTGCTGATGAAAAAATAAAAAATGATGCTGTTGCAATGTATCTTAATGATATTTTGACGGTACCCGTTAATATGGCTGGCTTACCAGGAATATCTGTTCCTGCTGGTCTGTCATCAAATGGTTTACCCCTAGGATTGCAATTGATTGGGAAACCTTTTGCTGAAGAAATCATTTTTCAAATGGCGCACATTATTGAACAAGAAGCAGGGATATTTTGTGCAGAAAAATGGTGGATATAATCATCAAATTTCACAAAAAAGCATTTCTCATCACTGATGAGAAATGCTTTTTTAAAAGGAAAGAGGATAAGCTCTATTGCCTCAATTCACCCCTTTATCCACCAAGATAGGCTTCTTTAACACGCGGATCAGAAAGCATCGCTTTACCTTCTCCGTGAAATAAAATATGGCCTACCTCTAAAATATAAGCATAATCAGCTATGGAAAGTGCAGCAAATGCATTTTGTTCGATAAGAAGAACAGTTTTTCCCATATCATTAATTTTTCGGATAATTGAAAAAATCTCTCGAACGAGAAGGGGGGCTAACCCCAACGAGGGTTCATCTAATATGACCATATCAGGATTGCTCATAAGTGCGCGCCCTACGGCAACCATTTGTTGTTCTCCACCTGACATTGTTCCTCCCAACTGTTTCGATCTTTCACGCAGGCGCGGGAAAAGATCAAATATCCATTCAATATCACGAGAAATCCCCTGTTTATCATGGCGAATATAAGCACCCAGATGGAGATTTTCTAAAACAGTGAGATGAGGCATAATGCGTCGCCCTTCAGGACTCAGAGCAATCCCTAAACGCAAAATCTCTTCTGGTGATTTTTTAATAATTGATTCGCCATTATAGGTAATCTCTCCGTAAACAGAGCGATTAAGTCCTGTAATAGAGCGTACAATACTGCTTTTTCCTGCACCATTGGCTCCAATTAAAGTGACAATACTTCCCTTTTTTATGGACATAGAAAGGTTTTGGACAGCTTTAATGGCGCCATAGTGAACGTGAAGATTTTTTATTTTAAGAATATTCATAAACATCTCCGCCAAGATAAGCTTCAATAACTTTTGGGTTATTACGAATTTCATCTGGTGTGCCATTAGCAATGCAACAGCCATGTTCCATGACCAAAATATGTTGGCAAAGCCCCATAACTACTTTCATATCGTGTTCAATAAGAAGAATTGTAAGATCAAAGTCTTTTTGCACTTTTGCTATGAATTTTTTAAGATCTTCACTTTCTTGTGGATTCATGCCAGCGACCGGTTCATCAAGAAGAAGTAATTTGGGTTTTGTGGCTAACGCGCGCGCAATTTCTAAACGTCGTTGTACACCATAGGGTAAAGCTGTTGCCAATTGATTGGCAAGGTGATCAAGTTGTAGCCGTTCAAGAAGCTCCATGGAATTTTTATAAACTTCTCTTTTTTCTTTCATTGCTTTTGAAAAAAAGAGAGCTGAAAAAAACCAAGGATATTTTTGACGAACATGGGCGCCTACCATAACGTTTTGTAAAACCGTTAACCCTGAGAAAAGACGAATATTTTGAAATGTCCGAGCAATATGACGCCTACAGATAATATAAGGAGGTTCTCCAGAGATTTTTTGTTTATCAAAAAGAATGGTGCCGCTTGTAGGGGCATAAAATCCAGAAATCATATTGAAAACTGTTGTTTTCCCAGCACCATTGGGACCAATTAGTCCAGTAATGCTTCCTCGTTTAATGGCCATATTAACGTTATTGACAGCAACTAATCCGCCAAAACGCATTACAATATCATTGAGTGAAAGAAGAGTGCCGTTCATAGCTTTCCCTCGGTATTAGAAAGCTTTTTGCGTGTCAAAAAGCTGTAAATTCCATTCCATGAGAATTCACGTTGTCCCATCAATCCTTTTCTCCAAAATAAAATAATTATCAGTAATAAAAGAGAAAAAACAACCATGCGAAGTCCTGGTGTTTCTGGAATATGTATAAAACCTAAGTCAAATGGACTTTCAATAATACGAAGCCATTCAAGCATGACTGTAATAATAATGCTCCCAATAATACTTCCTGTAATTGAACCCAGACCACCAGCAACAACAATCATCAAAATATTAAAAGTGAGCAAAAAATTAAACATTTTGGGATCAATGGTTGAAATAAGAGCAGCCATTAAGGCTCCACCTATACCGGCAAAAAATGCGCCAACAGTAAAAGAAAAACTACGGTAGAAAAAAGCGTTCACTCCCATGGTTTTCGCAGCTATTTCATCATCACGAATAGCACGGAGTACGTTACCAGTATTGCTTCGCAGTAAGAGGACAATAAAGAGAACTGTAAATGTTAACCAACCATAGTTCCACCATAACGTTGCATTTTGAGGTATTCCTTTGATTCCCAAAGAGCCATTTGTGAGCGATGTTGCATTCGTAATAACAATGCGAATAATTTCTGCAAAACCCAATGTTGCAATTCCAAGATAATCGCCACCAAGACGCAATATTGGCAAAGCAATCAATAAACCGATAATTGCTGCAGATAAGCCACTAACAACAACAGCGATAAAAAAAGGAAATTGTAGATGGGACAATGGTTCAGCGATAGGATCAAGAATCCACATCATCTCCTTTTGCTCAGGGGAAAGAAGTAAAATTGCGCAGACATAAGCGCCAATAGCCATAAAGCCGGCATGTCCAAGGGAAAACATACCTGTAAAACCGTAAATTAAATTAAGCGAAATCGCCAAGATCGCATTAATAGCAATCAGATTGATGATACGGAGTGTATAGTCATTAAAATGGTTATCTGCATAGAATAAAAAACCTATAAGAACGAAAATACTGATACACGATAAAAAAGTTGTTGCTGACTTTGGCATTAGATTTTCTCCTGACTTTTTTTACCCATTAATCCCGTGGGCAATACCAATAAAATCAGAATCAATAAAATAAAAGCGAAGGCATCTCGATATCCAGATAACGCGGGAAAAAATGCGATAATCATAATTTCAATAAACCCTAATAACAATCCTCCCAACATTGCTCCTGGTATTGAACCAATACCTCCGATAACGGCAGCAATAAAAGCTTTAAGACCAGGGAGAACGCCCATATAAGGCTGAATTTGAGGATAGCGTAAAGACCACATAATGCCTGCTATAGCAGCAAGTGCTGAACCTATCCCAAAGGTAAATGCAATGACTTTATTAACAGAAACCCCCATTAAACGCGTCGTTTCAATATCATGGGAGATTGCACGCATAGCAAGACCAGGTTTTGTTTTGTGGATAATCCATAACAATAAAACAATAAGAATCAATGATACAATGGGAACAATCAGAGACATGGGAGCAATTCTAATGATACCCTCTGCTTCTGATCCTAGATGCCATAAAAATGGTGTTACCAGAAAATCTGGCTGTTTTACACCTTTAGGAACACCACTAAAGAGTACAGTAGAAAGATTTTCAATAAGAAAAGAAACACCAATTGCACCGATAAGTGCCGAAATACGCGGCGCATGGCGTAGTGGTTTATAAGCAAGTTGATCGACGATAATTCCCACTGCACTTGTAATAAAAATGGAAAAACAAAGAGCTAAAACCCAAATCGGTGTGAAATCTTGTGGGGAAATTTTAAAATAATAAACAAACCCTAACGAAAGAATTAAAAAAATAGCGATCCAATAGACTGGAGGGCGCCTTTTAAATCCTATAAAGACTGAATAATAAATAAGGGCAGCAAGGAATAAAAGAAGAAGTGCTGCCCACGCAGGCATAAAGCTAATCGTGGAGAAGAAAACAAAATAGGCTCCCAGCATAAAGATATCACCGTGAGCAAAATTAATCAATCTCAATATACCGTAGACCATGGTATAACCAATAGCAATAAGCCCATAAAGAGATCCCAATGCCAGTGCATTAAAAAAGTACTGGATGAACATTTCAGTGCTCATCTCTCATCCTTCCACATTTGTTAATTTACACAGGATAATAAAAAAAATCTCAAATTCTTGGTTGAGAAAAAGATTCTCAACCAACTCTTAACATTTTAATAAGTACAATCATTACATTAAAGTGCTGGCTTAACTTCTTCTAAATAAACACGTTTTCCATTCTGTATTTTAATGATACCAATGGGAATCTTAGGGTTATGATTTTCATCAATTGACATATCGCCAAAAGGCGTTGGAAAATCTTTTAATTTGCTCAGTGCAATCGTAATTTTTTCACGATCAGCGCTACCAGCATTTTCAATAGCCTTCATGAACATCATATAACTTGTGTATCCCAAAACTGCATTGATATTTGGCTTTTTGTCAGGATAGGTTTTTTTCCATTCTTTTGTGAATTCTTGTGCAGCTTCTGACATATTGGGCATGTCTTCACTATAGGGAAGTGTCGTATGTAAAAAACCTTCTGCAGCATTTCCTGCAATTGTAATGGTTTCTGGATTATCCATAGCATCCCCCCCTATAATTTGAAACTTTGCTCCTAATTCACGTGCTTGTTTCATAATGATGGCACCTTCAGAAAAATAAGATGGGATAAATAAGATATCAGGTTTTTGCGCGATAATTTGCGTGAGAACAGCAGAAAAGTCCTGATCTCCGGAATTATAGTTTAAATTTGAGATAACTTTACCCCCTAATTTCTTGAAAGCACGCGTAAAGTAACTTGCAAGACCAATAGCATAATCGCTTGAAATATCTTTGAGAACAGCAGCTTTTTTTGCATGTAAAGTTTGGCTTACATAAGTTGCGACACCTACCCCTTGATAGGAATCAATAAAGCAAGCGCGAAAATAATATTTTTTACCCTGTGTAACAAGGGGATTCGTTGAAGAAGTTGCAATGGTTGGAGTTTTTGCTTTTTCAGATATTTCACCACCCGCTAGTGAGAGCGAAGAACCATAGCTACCAATGATTCCATTTACCTTTTCACTTGCTGTTAAACGCATCACAGCATTAGCCGCTTCTACTTTATCAGATTTATTATCAATAATAACAAGTTCCACTTTACGTCTCAAAATTTCTGGAACTTGTTTATGGGCTAATTCGATACCTCGAATTTCAAGTTGACCTCCAAAGGCATTTTGGCCACTTAATGGGAGATAAACACCAATTTTGATGGGCTCACTCGCATAAACACTTGCTGTAAGTGCCATGAAAGCTGTGATTGTCGTAAGGACTTTCTTCAGTCGCATTGCGCATTTTCCTTGAATTGTATTGTCATTTTTGCACCTTATATTGAACTTCTTCATCATGCAAGTTACACATTTATATAAAAAACTTTTTATATCACCTTTTTTAGGGCATCTTTGGTAAGGTATGTAAAACATACAATTTGATATTAACATTAAGAGATACGACAATATGGGGAAATCTTATCTTGGGGCTTGCGTGTTGATATAAGAGCAATGTTTACTTAGACCTATAGAATCAATATCGTGCAATTTATAAGCTATGGGATCACGTTATTATGACGAGTAAGGATGCATTAAAAGATTGTTCCCTATCTGAGGATAGTATAGGTGTTTGCGGGGAGATTATCGAAATCAGTGGTGTCATTAAGTGGTTTGATAGTAGTAAGGGCTACGGGTTTATTGTACCTGATTTGCCTCATTTCCCCGATATATTATTGCATGTTACAGTCATGCGAAGGGATGGTTTCCAAACAGCTTTGGAGGGCGCTAAAGTTATTTGTGCTGTGGAAAAAACGGAACGAGGATTAAAGTGCGTTCAGGTGAAATCCATCGATTGTTCTTCAGCGGTTCATCCATCAGAAGTGCCAGCCCGTACTCATGTTGTTGTTACTCCAGAAAGTGGTCTAGAACGTGCAATTGTTAAATGGTTCAATCGTGACAAAGGTTTCGGTTTTCTTAGCCGTGGGCAGGGGACAGAAGATATTTTTATTCATATGGAAACGTTGCGCCGTTTTGGTTTAGCAGAGCTTCGTTCGGGACAAGTTGTTCTTGTCCGTTTTGGTAAAGGCGAAAAAGGTTTGATGACAGCAGAAATTTATCCAGATATAGGGTTTCCTTTTGCGACACATTAAATCACTGCTCATTGAATTTTACGCGTGAAATCAGTGTTTTTAAAGGGTGTTATTATATAAATGGTTATAGGGCGTCTTTGTTATGGCTCTCGTAAATCTAGAAACTAAATGAGAAAAATTGCGTATTCCATTGAAAAAAAGAAATAATTTTCTTGTTTTTTTATTTTTAAACTCTGATATTTTTATTAAAAAAATAAAACGCTTATGTGGTAGAGACTTAAGATGTTAAAGCCTTTAAAAAAAGGGGGTATTTTTTCATTAGCGATGCTTTTTATGTTAAAAGTGTCTGTTGTTGGAGCAAAGAAGCCCATAGAGATCCCTGTTCATCCCATTCCTTTAGAAATACAGACAAAGGGGGGGACGGTTTCTTATAAGGTAGAGATTGCTTTTACACCCTCTCAAGCCGCGGCTGGTTTAATGTATCGGACAGATTTTCCACGCGATCGTGCAATGCTTTTTAAGCAGCCCCAAAGCAATCAATCGGAAAATGAACAAAAATTTTTTATGTGGATGGCCAATACACCTTTGCCTTTAGATATGATTTTTTTAAACTCTGAAGGGATTATTGTATCGATTGTTGAGAATACTTCTCCCTTTTCAACAAAGACCATTTCATCAGGCGTTCCTGCAGCTTTTGCACTTGAGATTAACGCTGGTGAAGTTTATGAGAAACAGATACAAAAAGGGCAACGTGTTATTCATCCTGTAATTTGTGGAAAGTGCACTAAAAATGACAGCTGAAGACGTTCGTTTTTTTGAATATGATGGTTTGCGATTTGCTTATCGAGAAGAAGGAGAAGGCACGCCTATTTTGTTGATTCATGGTTTTGCCTCTTCTGCACGCGTAAATTGGTATGCAACGGGTTGGTTTCGCGTTCTCATTGAAGCAGGATATCGTGTTATTGCTCTTGATAATCGGGGGCATGGAGATTCAGTTAAAAGTTATGATCCTAGCTTTTATACACCTCAAGCTATGGCGGGCGATGCAGTAAGACTATTACAACATTTAGAGTTATCTAAAGCCCATGTTATGGGATATTCTATGGGAGCTCGTATTAGTGCTTTTATGGCTCTTTTACATCCGACATATGTGAACAGCGTTATTTTTGGTGGTTTAGGTATTGGTATGGTAACGGGAGCAGGAAATTGGGAGCCTGTTGCTGAGGCTCTTTTAGCGGAAGATCCCTCTACCATTACCAATATGCGTGGTTTAATGTTCCGTAAATTTGCTGATCAAACGAAAAGTGATAGACGTGCTCTGGCTGCTTGTATTATCACCTCAAAACAGGAATTAACGGCGTCTGAAATTTCTAAAATTGAACAACCTGCACTTGTTGCCGTTGGTTCATTAGATGAGATTGGTGGTGCTGCAGAGCCATTAGCGGCTTTGTTGCCTTGTGGTAAAGCTTTATCAATTCCTGGTCGAGATCATATGCTTGCTGTAGGCGATAAAGTTTATAAAAAAGGTGTTATCGATTTTCTTTCCCATTATCCTATAAAATAAAAATTTTTTATAGGTTTTATCCTTCACAAAAAGCTCCAAAAATTTTTGCGTATAAATTGAAAAAC
>NZ_NJPP01000080.1 GCF_002778015.1 Bartonella tribocorum
ATAATTTTTAAATATTTTCATCATATCTTTACCTCAAATGTTTTTATTTATATATAAGCGAATATACATATAACTCACTTTATCATATAACTCACTTTATATAAAATTAGGATATTTCAATGTGTGTTTTTAGTCAATAATAAAACACATATTAAAAATATAAATATATTTTTTTATAAACATTATTGTAAATAAGTAACATCAATAATTACAAAAAATATTTTTTAATACATTTAGATATACTAAAATTTATGGATTAAATCTATAATTTTTAGTATCAATTTTGTAATAATAAAATATGGAAAATTATGATGTGTTTATAAAAATATTTTCAACAATTCAAACATAATGGGCGCGATAAAATTTTATTATCTATAGGGTTTGTTATAACTCTACTGCTGATTTCAATATTAATTATATATAATTTTATGTTATAGATAATAAAAGCTTACCGTTATCTCATAGTGTAAATTAGAGATTGAGTTTGATAAAGATAAATGATATTATTCTTGACATTTTTTTGTCAATATGAATAGAATATTACTATGATGAAGAGTGGACTGTATAAGAGTGTTAATTCATATATATTTATGAATGCTAAAAGATTAGCGTGTGATAGTGTTTTTCAACATTTTCTTCTTTCCAAACTGAAAAGGCGCTTTTATTTTTTAGAAAGAGTGTTTTTCCTAAAGTTGGATTAATTTTGAAAAGATCAGGTTTGATTGCATATTAAAAAGTCTATTAAGTGTTTTTGAAAAATTTTGAGTAATTTCTGGTATTTTTTACGTTGTTCAACATCAGATATTCTAGATTTCATATTTATGTTTTTATTTTAAAGAAACCTTTCTCAAGATGCTCAAGTCTATTTTTAGAGGAAATATATATTTATAAATCAAATTGTTGGGGAATTTTTACTAATGTAAAAAGATTTTCATATCGACTTTTGATTTTAGAGGGATATTCAGCCGAATTTTATGTATTTTGGGAGTGTTCTTTTTCAGCCTCTATTTGATGCTTTAAATGCAATGTTAGAAGAGGAAAAGTACGTTCTCCTTCTTCTGTGTTGGTGATACTTTAAACAAACTCTTGTAACTTTTTATAAAACTCTGCCATAAGGTGCGCTGTATCTTCAGGGGAGAGAGAGAGTTTTATA
>NZ_NJPP01000081.1 GCF_002778015.1 Bartonella tribocorum
CCTCCACCTAAATAAGACGCAACAGTTTTATTGGTCTCAAAAAGCTGAGAGCCATTGATGGCATCGGCTGAGTTTTCTACAACTTTACCTTGCCCAACATTGTGTAATCCAACAGTACCCGTGCTAGGATCTCCAAAAGTAACACTATTTTTATTAACTTTACGCGCTGATCTGAGAAGTGGAGTAACACCTTTTGGCTCTACTTCTTCATCATAAAGAACCGCTACTGAACGTACTTCTTCTATTTCGCGATCAAGCTGTCCTTTGTTGACTGCTTCATTATCATGCTCTGCCTCCTTCACGCCAGAAAGGATGCGATCACTCTTATTCTTATCGGCAATATTGATTGTAGCATTGTCTTTTTCTCCACCAATATTAATATGCTGTGTCTCCTCATCAAACTTAACAAGGCTCTCTCCTTTAACAGTGCTAATCGCATTATTAATCTCATGGGTAATTTTATTCTGAACGTTTGTGAAAGATGTACCAACACCTGCAAAGGCTTCCGCTACATTCCCATAGCTCTTCTCTTCATCTTTGCCATCCGTAGTGACAGTTTTAACTGTGAACTTTGGAGAAGTCCAAGTGCCATTCTCATACTTAGCTTCACCCCCTAAAGTCTTCGCAACACCACTCCCTAGAGCATGAAGCTGATTACCTGCTACGGCATCGCTTGAACTTGCACTAATATCGCCATTGGAAAGATACTTAATCTTGCTATTCGTTTTTCCGCTATCTTCACCATGTTGCGCTACAAACGCTTTTTCACCTTCATTCCATAACAATGCATTCTGCTTAACATTTTCAGTAACCTGCGTATTACTTTGTGTAATCTTCTTTTGAAGAGCCTCAAAAGACGTACCTACTCCAGAAAAAGCCGCAACTACACTATCATAGCTTGCATCTTCAACAGCATCACCTTCTTTCTTCACAGTTTTAACTGTGAACTTTGGAGAAGTCCAAGTGCCATTCTCATACTTAGCTTCACCCCCTAAAGTCTTCGCAACACCACTCCCTAGAGCATGAAGCTGATTACCTGCTACGGCATCGCTTGAATTTGCACTAATATCGCCATTGGAAAGATACTTAATCTTGCTATTCGTTTTTCCGCTATCTTCACCATGTTGCGCTACAAACGCCTATGCTTGACCACCTAAAATTTTTGTTAAATCCCCAGCTATGGTATTAATCTGACCTCCCGTAATTGCATCATGGGAATCCTTGATAATCTGACCATCGGCAACATTGTGGAGAGCTGTGGCGACTTTATCTTTACCACCAAAAGTGACACTTCCATAATTAACGGTGCCATTTTTATCGTCTTTATCATAATGAATAACCGCCGAATCATCCGACTGAAGATGATTAATCTGGTTGGTGATCTCATTTTTGATATTCGTGAAAGAACTACCTACACCTTCAAAAGCTGACGCTACATCAGGATAAATCTTCTCTTCTTCCTGGCCATCTGTAGTGACAGTTTTAACCTTAAAGTTTGGCGCTGACCATACACCATCTTTATAAATAGCTCCTCCACCTAAATAAGACGCAACAGTTTTATTGGTCTCAAAAAGCTGAGAGCCATTGATGGCATCGGCTGAGTTTTCTACAACTTTACCTTGCCCAACATTGTGTAATCCAACAGTACCCGTGCTAGGATCTCCAAAAGTAACACTATTTTTATTAACTTTACGCGCTGATCTGAGAAGTGGAGTAACACCTTTTGGCTCTACTTCTTCATCATAAAGAACCGCTACTGAACGTACTTCTTCTATTTCG
>NZ_NJPP01000082.1 GCF_002778015.1 Bartonella tribocorum
CAATACGATAATTTTTTACAACAATGTGTCTGTTTTTGAGAAATGCTAACATAATGAATATTAGCACCCTCTCAGTATGCACCCATGCTGCAAAGTGATGGAAAACTGAAATGCGCTAAAGAGGAATACCATGGCCTTCCAAATGTTCACACAACTGTTCAATCGTATTGATCAGGCAACACAAACATATGTCACGGATATCTCCTCAAAGGCAATCGTGACCATTACCCCTTTCGTATCAATCGGTCTTTCCATCGCTTTTATCGTCTATGGATGGCTTGTCATGCGCGGCGTAATAGATATGCCGCTCTCTGAGTTAGTGAGACGTTTCCTGCGAATAAGTATTATTACTTCAATAGCTCTAAGCGCAGGACTTTATCAATCAGATATTGCAGATTTGATAATAACAATGCCTCATGACTTATCTGCCGCACTCACAAATAATCCACTACAGGAAAAACAATTAAGCAGTTTGATTGATAGAGTTGCTGAAAGCGGCTTCAACCGAGCAAACGAAGCTTTCGAAGAAGCTATTTTCTTAGATACTGATGGGATCCTTTATAGCCTCGTCGGCCTTCTTATCTTGCTTGCAACAAGCTTTCTAGCGGCAATCGGCGGTGCATTCATCCTGCTAGCAAAAATCGTACTTGCACTTCTCGTAGGCTTTGGACCAATTTTCATCATTACTCTACTCTGGCAACCAACCTATCGCTTTTTCGAGCAATGGATAGACCAAATCTTAAGCTATATAATTCTTATCGTACTCTTAGCTACTGTATCTAGTCTACTAATGAATATCTTTGCAAATTATATGGATGACCTAAAACTTGGGTTCAATGGAGGAGAAATACTGCAATATTCGATGGTATATTCGCTGGGTGGTGCGCTCATCTTGTCCATTATCTCTATTGTGCTGTTGATCAAAATAACAAGTATCGCCAATGCTCTCGCAAAAGGCGTTACATTCGGACATTTATGGAGATTAGGTGGAACAGGTAGCACCACTTCCCGTAATAGAAATGCAAGAAAATAAAAGTGAAAATTAATAAATATATTTTACATTCAAAATTGAAATAATGATAAAAAAATGCTAGAGGAACAAATTGTGGGAAGTGGGTGATGATTCGGCAATATAGTTACCGATTTTTTTACATCACGCAAAAAGCGACAGGAGAGGAACATGAAAAAACAGGTTATTTTGATAGCAGTAGCAATAATTTTAACTTTGGGGAGTTCAAATCCGGTAATGGCTATAATTGTTGCTTGGCCAGTTCCAGCTTTTGGGAATAAATCAAAACCAAAACCTCCCCCAAAACCAGCACCACCACCGCCACCGAAAGTGCAAACAATCCCTGCCTTCCTCGAAGTCTTAAAGAAACAACTTGCTCAACTAGAGAAGATACATG
>NZ_NJPP01000083.1 GCF_002778015.1 Bartonella tribocorum
TTCGCTTCGCAAGCCGTTGTCAATTCTTGTGCAATGATCACTTCATTTGTCCAGTCAAGGGTGATGGGTGCGGTCAGGTGAGCGGTGTAAAAGGTTGGATCAATGGCAAGCTGTAAAATGCCATGACCAATAGCCCCTGTTTGGGGAAAACCTTCATCGCGATAACTGTCATCGAGAAAAGGGTCTGCAAACATGCCTTTTTTGGCAACGGGTTCTTTAGAGTCAACATTACTTTTAATACGCTCTAATTGCATGAGGCGATCAAGAGAGAGCACCCGTTGAAAATAACGCCACATCTCATCATAAGGAGCAACACGTGTGCCATCATTAACCACTTGGGGGGTGCTAAGCCAATTGTTGGTAATGGTAGCAAGGGAGAGCACATCATCAGGGACACTGGGAGCCATGGGTTGGTCTGAGGAGACCCCTTTGATATAGACAACATTGCCCCCTGTGTTGAGACCAATACGGTCAATGCGTGGGAGTTTGTAAGTGTAACTCACAATGATATCACCCCCTATTGCTCCACCGGATACCGTAATTTCCTGCGCTGTCACTTTATCTGCTTTTATGCTCGCGCGGGTGCGGTAGGTCACCGTATAGCTGCTTCCTGGTAAGGGTTCATCTCCCATAGGCGCCCAATCAATGGTGTCTCCGGTTTTTTTGAAATCCTTGCCTTCTTTAAATTCTTTTCCACCTTGAACAATTTTGATAAAAGAGGTGATGCTTTTGTCCGGCACGCCATCACGCCCAGCGGCAACCGCACCGCGGGTGATTGTTACGGTTTTTTCTTTGGTCAACAAAATGGAATGAACAGCAGCAATGGGAGCGTAATAGGTTTTAAAGGTAAAGCTTGTTTTTCCCTTTTGGGGCACAAAAATATGGGTTTCACTAGGGACAGCACTTGTCGAAAAGTCTTCCACCTCTTCATAGCGC
>NZ_NJPP01000084.1 GCF_002778015.1 Bartonella tribocorum
TTGTATAGCCGTAACTTATCTAAAGAAGACATTTATGATATTCGCTGTTTGTGGGGCTATTATCATGACTATGCACATCATACCGGACCGCGGCCATTGGATAAAAATCTATATATAAAATTAAATTGGTTTACAGGTCTTCTAGAAGAAATTAAAGTTGATTTAATTACAGTGCGTATGATGCTACAAAATCATCCAAAATTTTGGAAAGAAATAATTGAGTTTGTCCTCTTAGAACGCATGTTCCGTAGTAAATAAGAATAACCGTCCTTTTAAGAAACTCAATGATTTAATCCCCCAATAACGCGCTGTGCATAAGATGAAGTTGAAAAATTAAATCTTGACTGTGAAGTTTGCGGCTTTCCAAGATTATTTTGGATATAATCCTTAGCCCCTGCCAAATAAGCATCATCATCTAATGTTTCAAGTGCTTCTATATCTGCTATCATCAATACTATTACTGCTTCAAGACGCTCCAAATCAAATTGAAGATACCCTCGATCCGTTTCAATCAATGCTTTGTTACGCATCAATATTTCAAAAAGCAAGATCCCTGTACCAGCATCGAATGTCATATGCTGATCAGAACCTTTTGGATAACGGAACATGCGTTCTAAGAGGACAAACTCAATTATTTCTTTCCAAAATTTTGGATGATTTTGTAGCATCATACGCACTGTAATTAAATCAACTTTAATTTCTTCTAGAAGACCTGTAAACCAATTTAATTTTATATATAGATTTTTATCCAATGGCCGCGGTCCGGTATGATGTGCATAGTCATGATAATAGCCCCACAAACAGCGAATATCATAAATGTCTTCTTTAGATAAGTTACGGCTATACAA
>NZ_NJPP01000085.1 GCF_002778015.1 Bartonella tribocorum
GCAAAAAGCGACAGGAGAGGAACATGAAAAAACAGGTTATTTTGATAGCAGTAGCAATAATTTTAACTTTGGGGAGTTCAAATCCGGTAATGGCTATAATTGTTGCTTGGCCAGTTCCAGCTTTTGGGAATAAATCAAAACCAAAACCTCCCCCAAAACCAGCACCACCACCGCCACCGAAAGTGCAAACAATCCCTGCCTTCCTCGAAGTCTTAAAGAAACAACTTGCTCAACTAGAGAAGATACATGAGTCTATAACGGGAAGTCAAAAACTAAGTGCTGAAGAACTTGCAAATATGCTGGTAACTCTCAACAGTTTTTTTCTTAAGAAGCCAGAGTCAATTTATGACAATCATCCAGATGTAGCTCAATTACTTCCAAAGATTCTGCACCAAGAAAATGAAACCGACCGTTCTGCTATCACTAGGCGTATCAGACGTGCAGCAGCGATTGATAAAGCCATAAGTTTGCAAGTTTTTGAGGAAGCAGAAAATCGTTTTCAACAAATCTCAAAACTCGTAAAAAAAATAAATGCAACAGCGGATTTAAAAAATATTGCTGAATTACAGGTGCGTATAGAAGGCATGCTAGCCATGATCCAAAATGAAAAAACAAAATTGCAAATGGTTGCACACTTACAAAATGCAGAACAAGCGCTTATCGATCAACAAAAGAAAATGCTTAGCAGGCGGGCATTTAGTAGTCAAAAGAAAAAAATGCCAGCAATACGATAATTTTTTACAACAATGTGTCTGTTTTTGAGAAATGCTAACATAATGAATATTAGCACCCTCTCAGTATGCACCCATGCTGCAAAGTGATGGAAAACTGAAATGCGCTAAA
>NZ_NJPP01000086.1 GCF_002778015.1 Bartonella tribocorum
CCCCATCACCCTCTGATTGCTTTCACCGGTTAAGATGATGGCGCCATCGCTGATAGCCGATTTGGTTTCACCTTCTGCTCCATCCTTGGCTTTACCATGATTTAAAATATTCTTGGCAATGTTTTTTATCGTGTCATTTCCAGAAAGGCTAAAACCATGGCTGCTGGCTGTCGCATGCGCACTGTTGGCAATATCACTCGTCGTAATGGTTCCTGTGGTCAATTTATTTTTGTCGGCTGAGGCACTGCTGTCAATAAGGCCTCCGATCAAGTTTGTTGCACCCGCCACTGTAATATCAAAGCCACCATCACCCGCTTTGATGCCGGATTGCTCCACAACACTGTGATAATTGCTAGAGGATTTATCTTTTTGGAAAGAGGCGCTCATTGAACCTCCACCACCCGTTGCTCCAGCACCAAAGCCAACAGAAACAGAATTTTGCTTGCTGGAACTTTGTCCTGTATCACTGAGGCTGGTAATGGTGAAACCACCCCCAACACCCATCTCTGCACGGTTTCCAGAAACTACAGCGCCTGCCAATGTGGTGTTTCCTCCACTATTGCTATGAACAGTGCCGGTGCCTATAATATGGCTGTTCTTATGTTGAACCTGTGCACTGGAGCCTTCCCCTTGACTAAAAGCAGCACTACCCGTTGCCCCTGCGCCACCCGTGCCATAACCGTAGCCAACACTCATTGAAGCACTTTCACTGCTGTTTTGTGTGCTCTGCGTGTTTTGTGCACTTTCAAAGAGGATATGTTGTTTTGCATCCAAGGTGATATTTCCGCTTTGTTCAT
>NZ_NJPP01000087.1 GCF_002778015.1 Bartonella tribocorum
GCCTCCTAAAGCAGAAGTTTCAAACAGAGGTTTTTCACCAAATTGCATACAAAGCTGTTCTACAACCACATGACCAAGTCCTGCTTTTTGTTCTGGGGTTTGGCTTTTCATGCCCACCCCATCATCTTCGACAATAAGCATCAATTGTCCATTCGGCTCAGGGCCAAAGGAGATATAAATATGCCCTTCTCGTTGATCAGGAAAGGCATGTTTTAAAGAATTGGTCAACAATTCACCAAGGATAATTCCAAGGGTTGTGGCATCTCTTGAAGACAGTCGACAATCTTTAAAGTTCGTGTGAATGGTAATATTTTCACGCAATTCAAAAGGAACTGCCAATTCGACATCATGCACAACAGAACTGAGAAACTCTGCCAGTAGCGTCGTTTCCATATCATCACTCAAGCGTAAACGACGATGTGCTGCGGAAATTGTCTGAATACGATCCCGTGCAGCCCCAAGCACAGAACGAACTTCTTCATTTTTACTACGACTTAATTGAAGCCCCAGTAAAGAAGACACCGTCCCTAGAGAATTGCCAATGCGATGGCTTGCATCCTGCAATAATATTTCAACCCGTTGGCGTTCTTTTTCAGCGTGATTGCGTGCTCTTTCTAATTCTTGTGTTCGTTCTTTTACACGAGCTTCTAGAGCAATATTTTCGCTATGAAGCAGCAATTGATACAATTTTAAAGAGCGCACATCACGATGAAAACGATTAATAACAAAATAGGCAGAAATAAAAGTACTCACAACAGAAACAATAGC
>NZ_NJPP01000088.1 GCF_002778015.1 Bartonella tribocorum
TTTTGACACCTAAAATTGGAAAAAGCACGAAAAATGGTAAAAAGTGCATTTTCATGGTAAAAATGAGGGAAGGCTTTGAAAGGTCTTTGGAAAATCCTTTGAAGATTTTAAAAAAAAGTCTGTGAAAGCCCAGAAAACCGCCTTTAAAAGACCCTTTAAAAAAATCAATCCAAAAGTTCAATTGACTCCCAAATCAACCAAAAATGATCCAAGAAGCAAAAAAGATTTCCATATATGCGTGGAAATCTCTAAAAAATGATTTAAAAATATTGTTTATCAATATATTGCATAATTTATTTAAAGTAATAAGATTTTCATATCGATTTTTCATATTTAAAGGGGCATTAAGCCGTATCTTGTGTCGTTACTAGATGTGAACTTTCAGCTTCGATTTGACGCTTTAAATGAATTTTAAGAAGAGGAAAAGTTGCCTCGACTTCTTCTGTGTCGTTGATGTTTTGAACAAGCTCTTGTAACTTTTTATAAAGCTCTACCGCGCGTTCCGTTATATTTTCAGGGGGGAGTTTTATTTTTGCGTTGCGATAGGTTGTATAAGCTATACGATCGAGTTTTTTCATGAGTCCAGTAGGAATGGTAGGCGCTTTAAAACCTACTGCTTTCGCTTTTAGCATATTGCTAAACATTTCACCTTCACCAGTGAGAAGCAATGAAAGTCTACGCCATAAATTTTGTGATAGGCGATTACGATGGATGCTGGTGTGCACCGGCTTTGTGCTGCGGA
>NZ_NJPP01000089.1 GCF_002778015.1 Bartonella tribocorum
TGACTACTAAATGTGACTACTAAATGCCCGCCTGCTAAGCATTTTCTTTTGTTGATCGATAAGCGCTTGTTCTGCATTTTGTAAGTGTGCAACCATTTGCAATTTTGTTTCTTCATTTTGGATCATGGCCAGCATGCCTCCTATACGTGCCCGTAATTCAGCAATACTTTTCAAATCCGCTGTTGTATTTATTTTTTTTACAAGTTCTAATATTTGCTGAAAACGATTTTTTGCTTCCTCAAAAACTTGCAAACTTATGGCTCTATCAGTAGTTGCTGCATGTTTGATACGCTCAAAGATAATAGAAGGGTTAGTATCATTTTCTTCGCGCCTCAGAATCTCTGGAAGTAATCGAGTTACATCTGGATGATTGTCATAAATTGACTCTGGCTTCTTAAGAAAAAAACTGTTGAGAGTTTCAGCACTTAGTTTTTGACTTCCCGTTATAGACCCATGTATCTTCTCTAGTTGAGCAAGTTGTTTCTTTAAGACTTCGAGGAAGGCAGGGATTGTTTGCACTTTCGGTGGCGGTGGTGGTGCTGGTTTTGGGGGAGGTTTTGGTTTTGATTTATTCCCAAAAGCTGGAACATTATAGCCATTACCGGATTTGAACTCCCCAAAGTTAAACCCCAAAGTTAAAATTATTGCTACTGCTATCAAAATAACCTGTTTTTTCATGTTCCTCTCC
>NZ_NJPP01000009.1 GCF_002778015.1 Bartonella tribocorum
CATAGCTTGCATCTTCAACAGCATCACCTTCTTTCTTCACAGTTTTAACTGTGAACTTTGGAGAAGTCCAAGTGCCATTCTCATACTTAGCTTCACCCCCTAAAGTCTTCGCAACACCACTCCCTAGAGCATGAAGCTGATTACCTGCTACGGCATCGCTTGAATTTGCACTAATATCGCCATTGGAAAGATACTTAATCTTGCTATTCGTTTTTCCGCTATCTTCACCATGTTGCGCTACAAACGCCTTTGTCTCCTTGTCCCACAATAAAGCATCTTGGGTAACGCCTTCTGAGACTTCTTTAATGCGCTGATTCACATTCTTGATATTCTCATCAAGTCCTGAAAAAGCCGTTCCAACACCCTCAAAAGAGCGATTGGTCACTTTTCCATCTTTAGCAATCGACGATAATTTATAGCTTGGCTCTGTAAGAGTTCCACCTTTAAAGGAAGATCCTCCACCTAAAAACTTAGCAACATCACTGCCAATTTTATTAAGCTGTCCACCTGTAACAGCATCACGTGAATTCTCTGTAATCTGACCATCGGCAACATTATGAAGACCTACAGCTGTAGAATTCTTACCTTTACCTAAAGTCACACTCGTATAATCAGTTTCATCATTGTCCTTCTTATCATAATGAACAACTGCTGAATCATCCGACTGAAGATTATTAACCTGCTTGGTAATTTCATTTTTTATATTCGTGAAAGAACTACCAACTCCAGTCAAAGCGTCCGCTACATTCTTATATTCTTTCTCTTCAGATTCACCATTATCCTTAACTGTATTAAACTTGAAGCTTGGACCATTCCATACGCCACTCTCATAACTCGCATTACCCCCTAAGGATTTTGCAACACCGCTCCCTAAAGCATGAAGCTGATTACCTGCTACAGCATCGCTTGAAGTTGCAGTAATGTCGCCATTGGCAAGTGACGTAATCTTACTTTTCGTTTTTGCTCCTTCTTCTCCATGCTCTGCTACAAAGGCATTATCCGTGATGCTCCAGTTCAAAGAATCGCTCTTTTCAGTAGCAATTTCTTTGGTAATCTCATTCTTAATATTCGCGATAGAATCACCAACACCAGAAAAGGCAGCCGCGACACTGTCATAAATCCCGTCAGCAACGCTGCCATCTTCTTTAAAGCTCTTAACTATGAATGTAGGAGCCCTCCAATTTCCATTCTCATAACCCGCATTACCCCCTAAGGATTTCGCAACACCGCTCCCCAAAGTATAAAGCTGATTACCTGCTACAGCATCACTTGAGCTTGCACTAATCTCTCCATTGGCAAGTGACGTAATCTTGCTGCTTCCTTCTGCTCCATGTCTTGCTACAAAAGCATTATCCGTAATGCTCCAGTTCAAAGAATCATTTTTCGCGGCGGCAATTTCTTTGGTAAATTCATTCTTAATGTTCTCGAATTTGTCTTTAACCTTATCGAATGAATTACCAACACCGGTAAAGGCAGATGCGACATCGCTATAAGACGTGTCAGCAACGCTGCCATCTTCTTTGAAACTCTTAACTATGAATGTAGGAGCCTTCCAAGCACCATTCTCATAACCCGCATTACCCCCTAAGGATTTCGCAACACCGCTCCCCAAAGTATAAAGCTGATTACCTGCTACTGCATCGCTTGAACTAGCACTAATCTCACCATTGGCAAGCGACGTAATCTTGCTGCTCACTCTGCTATCTTCTTTCCCATGCGTTGCTACAAAGGCATTATCTTTAGCACTCCAGTTCAAAGAATCGCTCTTTTCACCAGCAATTTCTTTAGTGATTTCGTCCTTAATATTCGCGATAGAATCACCAACACCAGCAAAGGCAGCCGCGACATTGTCATAAATCCCGTCAGTAACATCACCATCTTCTTTAAAGATCTTAAACTTAAAAGTTGGACCGTCTGAATTTCCATCTCCAAAGTCAGCACCACCACCAAAATACCTAGCCACATTGGTACCAAGCACATGTAGCTGACCGCCATTCACAGCGTCAGTTGAGTTTTGTGCTAAAGATCCACTTGCAACAAATTTAATGCTACTTGACCTTCTATCTTTTCCTTCGCCGTGCATAGCAATAAAGGCTTTATCAGCTTCGCTCCACAATAAGGCATCGCCTTTCACTTTGTTAACCGCACTATTAACCTGTTCAGTCAATTTATTCTGAACATTCGAGATAGAAGTACCAACCTTAGTCAAAGCACTAGAAACATCATTATAAACCTGATCTTTAGATCCCCCATCAACATCGAAGGTCTTGACCGTGAATGTAGGAGCTCTCCAATTTCCATTCTCATAGCTAGCACCACCACCGAAAGATGTGGCAACCGCAGTGCCCAATGAATAAAGTTGAGAACCATTTATCACCTCAGTTGAGTCTTCTGTGATCTTACCAGCAGCAACATTCATGAGAACTCGATCTTTACCTTCACTACTCCGAAAAGTTACTATAGTTAATGGTGACTTAGGAGCAACAGTTACCATCCTTTCCTCACTCTCCCGAACTAATCCACGGGTTAAGCCTCTTATAAAAGGAAAGCTGTCTGTATTCTCATGCTGATCATCACCTTGAGATAGATTATTTTGTTTTTCTCCAATAACAGGGAGGGCCTTTGTCTCAACAATCTGACGATTCAAACTTGTGAAAGCACTATCAACACCAGAAAATGCATCTATGACATTATTAGACCCTTCCCTCCCTGCAAATGCAATATCAAAAGCAGCTTTAGTCTGAGACTTATTAGATCTTAAGTTATTGAAGGACTCTTCCTCACCTCCTATCAATGCAAAGCCACTATCTGCATACAATTTATTGTCAATTATATAGGCTGGTGGAATAGCTTTAAGCATATTTGTACCACCACTAAAATCATTTGATATGTTATTAAAAATCTGAGTATTAGCAGAAACAGGAGAAATATTTGATAAAAAGATAATCACTGAAGCCACTGAAAGCGCTTTCATAAAAAGCAATCGATAAAGCGAGCAAGAATTTTTAAAATCACTCACCACTTGCGCTTTTGGTGTGGTATATAATTTTTTCATAACAAATTCTCCAAGTAAGAAAAACATATTTAGAACATTAAAAAGACACATTTCAGCGCTAGAGGTGATTTGTGTATGTGAACTTTTCTTGTTCTCTGTAGAGTTTGGTTTTTTTGCAGAAGCAGACAGGGATGGTTAGGACTTCGCTAAGGTTGCGATTGATGGTGATTGATAATTCGATTAGTGAGGTTTTTTACCTTTAAGCAGGGTGTTCTTTCTGAAGAGGTTTTTTCAATTTGAGCATGAGAAAAAAGATGAAATAGATATATTCTCATGTTTTTGTTGTGTGTGTGGGTTGTGAGTTTTAAAGTGAAATAGTTCATTTTGTGTGCTTAAGAGGCAATAAGTGTTTATTGCTAGAAAGGATGGATTGTTGAGAGTATTTTGGCAGGATCGGTGCGCTTTTCTCGTGAGGTGTGCGGTTTGCTCTTGACCTTTAGAGCTCTCTCTTGAAGAATTTTATAATGAAATGAGGATGGTTGTGTGATTTCTTCATAATTCTTCGCACCTCCCTTTGCGATAGGTATTTTCGTATTTTTAACAGAACGAGTCTTATTTCAGGTTCTTTTATTCTTTTATAGACTATTAGGACAAATTGCAAGAAGAAAATGAATTTAATTATTTTTACAGAATGAGTCTTATCGATTTAGGCAATCGTGGAATATCGTTATAATTTAGAATTCATAGTTTCGTTTCATCCGTTATAGATTTAACATAGAGGTCCTGTTTCATCGTTTGTTTTAGGTATCTTGTTTTGACCAAAATGAGTCTTACCAATAATTGTAGTTGCTATATAGTTTATGATTTCTTCTGTTGTGTACAGAGCAAATAAACGAAATAATAAATGGAATTTTTGATTTTTTAAAACGTATCCCCCCCAATGGATATTTTCTACCAATGAAACTGTAGAACGTACATTTTTAAAATAGCGTGTGATTATGTAATCTATTAATTTATATAAGAGCATTACTCTACATTTGTAAAATTTTTGTTAAAGCGCTTTATTTCTCACTAAAATCAATCTCACTAAGAGTATTATGAAACTTTATAATGATACTACTCTATGGCCTTCTATGTAAAATACTCCTTCTCTATAATATAAAATTTCACCCTTGCCTCATTAGACAAGGGTGAAAATTCGGTTAAATTGTAGTCTTTCGTATTATCTCGGTGTTATTTTAATTTTAGAGTTATTCCACCCCCTACACCCCACTGACCTTCAGCAGTGGTTGCTGATAGATTAGAACGAATCTTGCCATCTTCAGACGTATAACCGGCACCAATAGCAAAGGCAGATTGTCCACGCCACAAACCACCACCAAATGAAATACTCAAAGATCCTGGATCGTCGAAGTAACGTAGGTTAGATACTGCCAAACCAATTGCAGCTGCTTGTCTTGCCTCTTTGCGCACATTATTAATATCATAACTTAACGCCTCAAACTTCAAATTAGTATAGGACTTCGCCTGATTAACGCTATCATTGATAAGATTAGCAACTTGATCGTTCGTATACTCATTCGCCTGTTTAAGAACAATCTTCATCTGCTCATTGGTATAGTCATGTAACTGACCACCATTCACTGCGTACTTAGAATCTGCTACAATTTCACTTCTCGCTACATTGTTTATCAAAACAGGTTCACTTTCATTTCCACCTGCTAACGTGATACTATTGGTTTTCTTTCCGTTTTTATCGACACCATAGCTAACTGCAACATCCACCTTTTTTTCAACTTTTTTTATATTGTCATTCGTCGTCCAGAGCTGTCCACCATTCACAACTTCTTTTGAGCCTTTCGATATTTCACCATCTGCTACATGCGTAATCTTACTATCTGCTCCATTATGGCTAGCGTCATACGCTCCTTTTTCTTTATTCCACGGCAAACCATTAGAGGCTACGTTAGAAGTTACCTTCTGCTCAACATTACTAACGCGATCGTTAATACTGGACAAAGTCTTATTCATACCAGCAAAAGCAGATGCGACATCATTGTATGGCATCTCTGAAAGACTACCGTCTTTTAATTGGCTTATCATGAATGTAGGAGCTTTCCATTCTCCCTTTTCATTATAACCTGCACCACCACCAAAAGACCTAGTAATCTGGGAGCGCATCGAATAGAGCTGAGAACCAGTTACAGCATCAGTCGACGTTTCTGAAATCTCACCAGCAGAAATACCAAACAAACGCCGGCTTTCATTTTCACTATTCATAAAACTCACTCGTTTTGATGGTAAACCAGGAGAAAAAGATGTTGTATTCTCATTCTCATTCTCATCCTCATCCTCCATCTCGTCTAGAGCTATAGGTAACATTCTCGTCATAGGTAACATTCTCGTAAAAGGAAAACCTTCGGTAACAATATCATTCGAATCACCATCTTTTTGAGATGCCTTCCCTGTTTCACCAATACCAGCGTTATCCTTTATATCAACAATCTGTTTATTCAAAGCTGTGAAAGTACTATTCACGCCAGCAAATGCATCCGCAACACTCGTATAATTTTTCTCACTCTCATTACCATCCTTATCAAAGACTTTAACTGTGAAAGTAGGAGATATCCATTTTCCATTTTTATAACCAGAACCACCACCAAAATAAGTAGCAATCTGGTTGTTCATCAAATAGATCTGAGAACCAGTTACAGCATCAGTCGACATTTCTGAAATCTCACCAGCAGCAATATCAAAAAGACGCCGGCTTTCACCTTTACTATTCATAAAACTTATTTGTTTTAATGGTGATTTAGCAGCAACAGTTACCGTAGTTGCATCCTTCAAGTCACCTAGAGCACGAGGTAAGGTTTCCACAGATAAGCTTCTCATAAAAGGAAAGCCTTCTGAAATAATATCATTCGGATCACCATCTTCAGAATTATGTCTTTTTTCATCAATACCAGTGTCAATGTTCTCAATCTGCTGTTGCAAACTTGTGAAAGCACTATTAACGCCAGCAAATGCATCCGCGACACTCGTATACTTGTTTTCAATCTCATTACCATCCTTATCAAAGGCTTTAACTGTAAAAGTAGGACCTGACCAATTTCCCTTTTCATCATATCCAGCACCACCACCAAAATAACTTGCAAATGCCTGAGACATAAAATAAAGCTGACCACCGTTTACTGCTTCAGTCGATGCTTTTGTAAATGCTCCCCCCTTAACACCAGAGAGAATTCGTGGGGCATTCATGCTGTTTGCAATATCTATTCTACTACCACCTTTGCTTCCACCAATCGTAATGAGCCCAGCGCCATTTTGCTTAATAAAACTGTCGCCTGTCACATTTTCGATCTTTTGATTAAGATTTGTAAAAGAACTACTTACACCAGAAAGTGCATCCGCAACATTTTCATAGCGCATTTCAGTCCCACTACCATTCTTATCAAAAACTTTAACTGTAAAAGTAGGAGCATTCCATTTTCCATCTGCATTATATCCAGCATCACGACTAAAATAGCTAGCAACTTCATTGCTCATCGAATAAAGTTGAGAACCATTGATTGCATCCGTCGATAGTGCTGTAATCGAACCAGCATTAACACCGGAAAGAGTCCGTGCCGTATTATCACTGTTTGCAATACTTACCTTAGTTCCACCTACTTTTCCACCAATGGTAATCAGCCCTGCTGTATCTTGCTTAATAAGGCTATCACCTGTCCCATTAATGACTATATTTTCAATCTTTTTATCAAGATTTGTGAAAGAACTACTTACGCCAGTAAATGCATCTGCAACATTCTGATACTTCTTTTCAGCTCCATTACCATCCTTATCAAAGACTTTAACTGTAAAAGTAGGAGCACTCCAGTTTCCATCTTTATAGCCAGCACCACCGCCAAAATAGCTAGCAACTAAATTGCTCATCGAATAAAGTTGAGAACCATTTATCGCATCAGTTGATATTGCTGTAATCGAACCAGCATTAACACCGGAAAGAGTCCGTGCCGCATTATCACTGTTTGCAATACTTACCTTAGTTCCACCTACTTTTCCACCAATGGTAATAAGCCCTGCTGTATCTTGCTTAATAAGGCTATCACCTGTCCCATTAATGACTACATTTTCAATCTTTTTATCAAGATTCGCAAAAGAAGTATTCACGCCAGTAAATGCATCTGCAACATTCTGATACTTCTTTTCAGCTCCCTTACCATCTTTATCAAAGACCTTAACTGTAAAAGTAGGAGCACTCCAGTTTCCATCTTTATAGCCAGCACCACCACCAAAATAGCTAGCAACTTCATTGCTCATTGCATAAAATTGAGAACCATTTATCGCATCAGTCGATGTTGCTGTAATCGAACCAGCATGAACACCGGAAAAAGTCCGCGCAATACTATCACTGTTCGCAATACTTACCTTAGTTCCACCTACTTTTCCACCAATGGTAATCAGTCCCGTATTATCTTGCTTAACAAGTCTATCACCCGTCACATTGGTAACCACATTTTCAATCTTTTTATCAATATTTATAAAAGAATCGCTTATACCTGCAAATGCAGATGCGACACTATTATGCACCTTGTAAACCCCATTACCATTTTGATCAAAAGCCTTAATTATAAAAGTAGGAGATATCCATTTCCCATTTTGAACATATCCAGCACCACCACCAAAAGACTCCGCTACCCCAGCGCCCAATCTATAAAGCTGAGAACCATTGACTGCTTGATCCGACGTTGGATTAATCCCACCATCACGAACACCAATAATAAACCGCGCCTCACGATAGTTATTTGCAAAGTCTACCACATAGCCGTTTTTATTCGCACCAATTGTAATTGTCCCTACGCTATTTTGCTTAACAAACTGATCGAAAGACAATTCCTTAAGTTTATTATTGATAGTCGTATTCATTTCATGACTGAATTTATTAAATTTACTATCAATATTTGTATTAACTTCATTCTTCCAACGCACGAAAGCACTTCCCACACCGGAAAACGCTGAGCCAACATCTCTATACACCTTACCGTCAATTACATAGGTTGGCGCAATACTTTGACGTACCTTTGTACCACCACCAAAATAGGTGTCTACATTACCCCAAACATCACAAGCAGAAACAGGAGAAGCATTTGATAAAAAAGCAGCTACTGAAACTAATGAAAGCGTTTTAATAAAAGATAATCCATAAGGCGAACAAGAGTTTTTTAAATTACTCACTGCTGGCATTTTTGATGTAGTATATATTTTTTTCATAATAACTTCTCCAAGTAATAAAAACATATTAAAAACATTAAAAAGACATATTCTGGTGTTAGGAGATCCTAAGGGATGTTTTTTCTTGTTTTATAAAAGGTTAGGGTTGTCGTAATGGGAAAATGCACCACCATAAATGCCAATGAAATTGTGGTTGGCATTGACTGATAATCCAGTTAATGGGGTTTTAGTTTTTCTGCCTTTAAGGAGGGTTTTTTTGTTGCGACAGAGCTTTTAAATTTAGAGGTAAAAAAAGTGAGATAAGCATAGAGATATGTTTGCGTGTTGTTGATTATTGTGTGTTTAAGTGGCGATAAAGTATGATTATCGCAAATGGGGATTAGAATTTTTCGCTGAGTAATCTAGGGTATTTTTTGTAGAGTTATCGCGCTTTTGTTGCAAAAACAAATAGGATGCTTTTGCGTTTTGGAGTTCGGTCTCTTAGAACGCTTTTGAGTAAGATAACAGTGATTGTATGATTTTTTCATAGATCGCTTAACCCCGCTTTGCGAATTTTTTATTGATTCTGTTAACGAATCCTTTGCCCTTTTATAGACCGTTCAGAAAAATAGCAAGAAAAAAATGGAATTTTTTTATAATCCGTCTTTATTCATGGAATAGCTCTTTAAATTCATCGCCCCGTTGTTTGTTCTTTAGGTTTTTATAGAACTACTAATGTGACGTTGTATTTTAGATATTCCCATTTTGACCAAAGTGATTCTTACTTAATCATTGCCATTGCTGTATCCAGAAAAAATAATTAAAAGTAAAAAATGAAATTTTTTATTTCTTCAAATTTATCCTTGAATGAATATTTCTATTAGTAAAATTATAAAATGCACGCCTTTAAAATATCGTGCGATTGTGCGCGCTACTAAATTTATATGGAGGCATCGCTCTGCATTTGCAAAATTTTTGTTAAAATGATGAGCTTATCACTTTGAAGAGTAAAGGCTTTCATCTTTTCTCTCTAAACTGTCGCAAAATTTTTAAAGCAAAAATGAAAAACGTATCATTTATAAAAATTCATTCTTTTATTTTGATAAATAAGTAGACACCTTTCTGGGATCGTAAAAGTTTTTTCTGTTTTTTAAACATGTAGTTATCATCATATCCCTTATCAATCTCTGTATACATAGCTTTTATAGATATAAAAACAATTCACCCCTGCCTCATGAGACAAGGGTGAAAAGAACTTTTTATGGATTTTGTTGATTATTAGTTCAGGGTCATATTGAATCCCGCACCTACACCCCAATGACCGCCGGAAGTGGTGACAGATACATTCGACCGAATATTTCCCTTCTCTGATGTATAACCAGCACCAAATGCAAACGCAGATTGACTACGCCATAAGCCAGTACCAAATCCAACACTTAATTTTCCAGGTGTGTCATTATAGCGTAAGTTAGATACTGCTAAACCAATAGCTGCTGCTTGTCTTGCTTCTTTGCGTACATTTTCTATGCTGTAATTTAAAGCATCAAACTTCATATCAGTATATTGTTTAGACCGATCAACAGCATCGTCAATTGCATCAATCGTAATATTACGAATCCGTTGATCTGTGTAGTGCTTTGATTCATCGAGAACAATTTTCATCTGTTCTTTGGTGTAGTCATGGAGCTGACCACCATTTACAGCTTCTTTTGATCCTTTCTCAATTTTACCATCAGCTACATTATTAATCACAACAGGTTCACTGGCATCACCACCCACTAATGTGATTTTATTGGTCTTTTTGCCGTTTTCATCTCTGTCATAACGAACAGCGTCCTCAGCAATAGTGTTAATTTTATTATCAATATTGGTAATTTCACCACCGATGTCTTCAATTGTGTTTGAAATATTATCAACTCTGTTGTTAAGATGCTTAACATCTTTTTCAACACTAATGACACGATTTTCAACATTCGTAACACGTTCATTGGTTTTCCAAAGTTGTCCACCATTAACCGCATCTTTTGAGCCTTTTTCAATTTTGCCATCAGCTACGTTGATAATCTTACTCGGCTTACCATCATGATTAGCATCATAAGCTTTCTCTTTATCATTCCACTTTAAAGCATCTGAATCAACCTTGTTGATGACGTCATTAATACGGTTGTTAATATTTGACATATTTTTATTGACGTCACCAAAAGCATCAGCAACATTATGGTGCTCTGTCTCAACAGTTTTACCATTCGCATCAACTTGAACAATCTTAAACGTAGGATCTGCCCATTTGCCATTCTCATATTTAGCACCACCACCGAAATAATTGGCAAGCTTGTTGCTCATGAGATAAAGCTGGTTACCCGTAATGGCATCGGTTGAACCTTTAGCAATGTCACCATCCAAAAGATACTTCAATTTGCTGTTTGTCTTCTTACCATCTTTTTCATGACGTGCAACGAATGCCTGTTCTTTATCATCCCACAATAAAGCATCTTTAGAGATTCCTTCAATTTTCTGATTAAACTCATTAGATACCTTTGTTAAGCGCTGATTCACATCTTTCACATTCGAATCAAGACCTGTTAAAGCTGAACCAACATCATAAAAATTAGCCTTTCCTAGCTCACCATCTACAATAGCAGATAAAGTATATTTCAGTCCCTTAAAGGCACCATCAACAAATTTTGCACCACCACCAAAAAACTTGGCAATATCTTTTGATATTTTATCGATCTGACTACCATTTATTGCTTCTTTTGATGCTTGAGAAATCATCCCATCTTTGACACCAGATAGTGTTCTTTCTTGACCATCTTTATTTGCAATCCTGATTTCTGTCCCACCTTTTTCCTTACCGATAGTAATGAGCTTCTGATCTTCTTCCCATTTAACAAGGCTATTATTTTCTATTTGATTTTTTATTCCTTGCAGCTGTGAAAAATTAACTGCATCATTGTCGTTTTTTCCCTCAGCTACGTTTGTGATCACTTTCTTGCCAGCATCAATACCTTCCGTAGTCATACTTGGACCATTGTTATTACTCACAAAAATGCCATCCTTAGTCATATGAGGGCCGTTCTTAATTATAAAGCCATCATCACTCATCGTGCTATTGTCTGTAGTGACACTCGTTAACTTAAGATTATCATTCAAAGAAAAGGTAACTTTATTCTTGTCGTCTTTCTCAATCTTTAAGTTATCTTTTCCTACTCCTTTTTTAGAAGTATCTTTCACCGAAAAATCTACTGTACTCCCTGCTTTAACATCTGTAACATTGTTTTCATTACCATTAACAGAAAGTTTCCAGCCATTTTTTGCAAGCTCTTTGACCTCTTTCAACTGTGCAACGTTTACAGCCTCATCGTCATACAACCCCTCTCTTACACCAGAAATTACCCTAGGCTTCTCATCTTTATTTGAAATATTGATTTCTACGCCCTCTTTTTCAGCACCAATGGTAATGAACTTGTTTGTCTCGTCCCATTTAACAAGGCTATTTTTTGTTATATCAGAAATTTGATTGTGAATATTCGTAATGGAAGTATCAACAGCACTAAAAGCAGAACCAACATCATTATGTTTATTGCCCTGAATAACATAAGTTGGTGCAACACCACTAAGCACATCCGCATTACCGCCAAAATAATTTGATATATTCGTATTCATATCATCAAAATTATCGTAGAGCTCTTGGATTGCACCATTGGTTTCAAAAAGTTGGGCACCATTCACTGCTTCAGTTGAATCTTCAGTAACTTTACCACCAGAAACACCAGAAATAATTCGAACACTGCCTTCATTATTTGCGATATTGATTATGCCCCCACCTGTTTTCGCACCAATGGTGATAGGACCAGACTTTTCTTCTTGCTGAACCAAATTATTTTCTTTGATATCAGAGATTTGATTGTGGATATTCGTGAAAGTATTGTTCACACCTTCAAAAGCATCCGCAACATTATGGTAGGGTTGTTTAGAAGTTGAACCATCATCGTTGATTGTATAGACATTGAAAGTAGGAGCATGCCATTCTCCCTTTTCATCATATCCAGCGCCGCCGCCAAAATAAGAAGCAATATCTTTCATCGAAATTATAAAATGATGATTAACATTCCTGATATTCGTATCAAGCCCTGACAAAGCATCACCAACACTATTATATTCCTTTTGTTCTACTCCACCATTTGAATCAATAGTCGTTAAATTGTACCTTGGTTCTGTAAAAATACCATTTTTGAATTCAGTATTACCACCAAAGAATTTTGCAATGTCACTGCCCATAGAATGAATTTGAGAACCATTAATTGCATCTGTTGAATCTTCTTTAATGTCACCATCTAAAAGAGACGTAATCTTACTTTCTGTCTTCTTTCCATTTGGTCCATGAAGTGCAACAAACGCTTGTTTACCATCATTCCAAAGTAAAGCATCTTGAGAGAATTTATCAAATTTATTGTCTACATATGTTAGACGACTATTCACATTTTTGACATTTGCATCTAGCCCTGTTAAAGCATCGCCAACATTTTCAAAAACCTTCTGTTCTACTTTACCATCTGTGGAAACTGTAGATAAATTATATCTAGGACCTACAAAAGCACCATTCTGAAATGCTGCATCTCCACCAAAAGATTTTGCAATATCTCCTGAGATTTTATTAATCTGGCTACCATTGATTGCTTCTTTTGAACTTTCAGAAATTTCACCATCTTTTACACCTGCAACGATCCGCTCTCCATCAGTACCTGTGATATCAATTTTCGTACCACCTTTTTGTTTACCAATAGTGATAAGCTTCTGATCTTCTTCCCATGTAACAAGGGTATTTTCTGCTACTTCTTTTATTTTCTTTTCTACTGTCTTCAACTGTGAAACATTAACTGCATCCTTATCTAAAACGCCATCCGCTACTGCTGAAATCGTTTTATGTCCAGCTAAAATACCGCCAAATGTTACACTTGGACCACCTAGAATTTTTAAGCCATTATCGGTTAAAGTAGTCTTATCACCTACCTTTATGCTCCCAACTTTAATAAAGTCCTCTAAATCAAATTTTATTTCATTGTTATCACCCTTTACAATTTTGATATTTGTAAGTTCAGCACCCTCGTGATGCTTAACAGCAACAAAATCTACTGTATTTCCAGCTTTCACATCTGTAGCATTTCCACCGTTGACAGAAAGTTTCCAACCTTGTGTTGCAACTTGTTCTAGTGCTTTCAGCTGTTTATAATTCACTGCATCAGTATCATCAGCCCCATCTGCCACTTTCGTAATTTTTTTATTTCCGGCATCAATACCATTCAAAGTTATTTTTGGACCATTACTATCAATAAACCCAAAGCCACTATTATCCATAATGCTGTTACCTGCCGTAACACTCGTGAGCTTAAGAGCATCATTCAAAGAAAATATGACTTTATTATTATTTTTTGCAATTTTAATATTCTTGTTACCGCCTTCATTTTCACCAGCAACAAGATCTACTGTATTTCCAGCTTTAACATCTGTAGCATTTTGACCGTTGACAGAAAGTTTCCAGCTGACTCCGTTCTTTGCTACATATTTTTGCAGCTGCCCAAAATTCACTGCATCGGTATTATCAACCCCATCTGCTACTCCTTTAATCGTTTTATCACCAGCATGAATGCCTGTAACAGTTATGCTCGGCCCACCGTTAAATCTAAAACCAGCAGCATCCATAACACTCTCTCCTGCTGTGACAGACATTACATTAATATCATCAGCTAAATCAAATGTGACATTGTGGCTTTCATCTTTTGTAATATTGATATTCTTGGCACCTTCATTGCCAACTGATTGAAAATTTACTGTACCGTTTGGACCAATAGCCGTAGCATTTCCACCATTAACAGAAAGCTGCCAGCTTGTTTTGGTTGCATTTTTCACTTCTTGCAACTGCTTATAATTCACTGCATCAGTATCTTCAGTCGCATCAGCGACTTTCGTGATCTTTTGATTGCCAGCATCAATACCATCTATAGTTATTTTTGCTCCATCTTTAAATATAAAGCCATCATCACTCATTGTGCTCTGTCCTGTGGTGATGCTCGTCAGTTTAAGATTATCATTCAAAGTAAATTCAATTTTATGCTTCGTACCTTCAGTGTTTTTTGCAATTTTTAAGTTATCTTTTCTTTCGTCTTTTTCACTTTTTACTGAAAAATCTACTGTATTGCCTGGATTCACGTCTGTAGGACTTTCATCGTTAGCAGAAAGTTTCCAAGCTCCTCCTCCTGCTATGACATTTCTCATAGCTTTTAACTGTGCAACGTTCACTGCATCAGTATCTTCCTTACCAGCTGCTACCCCTGTAATCTGTCGTGTTATTTTACCATTATCCTTACCCCCAACTTCCCCTACACTAAAAGCTCCTGCAGTGCTTTTCCATGCCATATCGGTTTTTGTTGTCTCTTTACCTGTTGCTGGGTCATACCCCTTAACGTCCTTTGCAGTAGAAGAAACAGATCCACCACCGATAGCAACACCATCCGCAACAAGTGCATGTGCATTTGCTCCAATCGCAACCGTATCATCCTTCTCCGCATAAGTATGCGAACCTATAGCAATCGCATTTTCACCCTTTGCTATAACTTTTCTGTTAGGATTACTTTCTTCAGTTCTGTCAGAGCGCCTGCCCCCTATTGCAATAGAGCCTGCAGCTTTAGCTTCAGCCTCTGCACCTATAGCAATCGCATAATTCTTTTCTGCTTTTGCCTCTGCCCCTACAGCAACGGTACTTTTACCAGAAGCAGTTGCGAGACCACCAAAAGCAACAGCAGCTTCACCGGAAGCTTCCGATCCTATGCCTATAGCAACAGTTGCTTTACCACTTGCAAGTGCAGAAACACCGAAAGCTTGTGATCCGCCAGTTTTTGCAGTTGCACCAGCACCAAATGCCGTTGAATAATTCCCCGTTGCAGAAGAACCACAACCTGTTGCAAAAGAATAAACACCATAAGCCTCAGGCAGTACATTCATACTACCATCAGTACTAGCTTTTCCCATATAACTATTATCTTTACTCAGCTTCCCATCACTTAGCCAAGTAACCTGCTCAATAGTCGTTCCATAAGGGTCCCCCCCCGTTTGAGCATTGTAGCCATGGAGAAATCTTTCGTATTGCTCTTTTACAGGTATTCGTCTACTATCAGCGACATCCTTTTGTTGTTGCTCTCCACCACGACCAATAACGTTGTCTACACCACAGTAATCATCATCCCCAGCTAAAACAATACTCCCATGACTACCTTTTGTATATGAAACGCCGGTGCCAGTCGTACTCTGGACAAGTGATCCTCTTATGGAAAGATTGGCAGCAACAACAGGGGAAACACTCGATAAGAGTGTAGCCATTGCCGCGCTGAGCGAGACAGCTTTAATTAAATTTGGTGTGGAATATTTTTTCTTCATAAGAACCTCCTCCAATCAGAGTTCAACATCATTACAACCCGCAAAAAACACTCATGGCAAAACCCTTGAGTTCGCGTACCTCAAAAACCAATAAATCAAGACAAAACCCTCCCCTCACGATACCGCTATTTATTACGGCACCGCCCTAAAATCTTTGCAACAACATAGAATCTAGGAAAGCCCCCAACCCTTTTAGCTAGAGGGATTCAAGCTAAAAAATAAATAAAAACACAAAATTTTGAAAATATACCGTTATCTCCATTCAAAAATACTGCGATTTATCCCTTAACAAAAATAGTTTTACTAAAGAGCAAATCTATCATTCAAATAAAGCGCAGTAGCAAAATGGCAAGAGTGTAAAAAATAATTTTTTATCAATTTTTAAAAATATTTTGCAATAAGAGAGCCTATTCTTATCAGCACAAATTTATAATTTTTTAACCTATAGTATAATGTAATAGATCATGATTATCGTGATAACCTTACTCTTTACTATTCGATAACCTACTCTCGTCAGGATACGCATCTTTGGAAAACATATTTCCTAATATAATGGCGTTTTATAAAAAGTTTCAATATGCTCATTGCATCGTCTGTACAAGAGCGCTATAAATGGTCTTTCGTTTTTCTCTCGTATATGTCTGTTACCTCTTCCATAGGAACCCAATATAGCCTCGACACCATAATGGAATTAAAGCCATAATGTCTTTTCACTGTCATATAATTTTTTTAAATATCAAAAACCGAAAAGAAGCTGTTTTCTAAACTCTTTCTTCTCACATAACCCATAACATTTTCACTGTTGCCCATATCTTTTCCTTCAACCAACAAATATTTCAGGAATGGTTTTCGCTTCTTTTTAAAGAAATTTTATTTGTATGATCAACCATAATGCTTTTTATAAACCATTTTATCCGCATCAGAATAATATATTGATTTATAATGATAATTTATCGTTTTTCAAGTTGAATAAAAGACTCTGAGATCGTGAGATTTTCCCATTTCAAACCTGTTTATACAGTAGAAAAATCAAAAAAGTTTCATTTTTTAAAAGGGCTGTTGGTTTGTATCTTATAACGTTTCTCAATGCGTTTTCTCAACTTCGATTTTACGCTTTAAATAAAGTTTTAAAAGTGGCATCGTGGCTTCAACTTCTTCCATATCGTTGAGGTTTTGAATAAGTTCTTGCTGTTTTCCGTAAAGCTCTGCCGCAAGTTCTGCTATATCTTCAGGAGGCATATCTATTTTTGCATCATGATAAGTTGTATACGCTAAATGTCCAAGCTTTTTCATCAACCCAACAGGAATCCCTTGCGGTTTTAAACCAGCGGCTTTCGCTTTTGCCATATCTGAAAACATCTCGTCATTGCCCGTTACAAGCCAATCTAATGAAACACCGCAAATTTCTTGATATTTGGAGAGCGCAGAAGCTGTAGGCTCGCTTATACCAATTTCATAAGTTCCTATAGAGCCAGCAGTGATACCAATATGTTCAGCAAATTGCTTACGCTCTGTGAAACCAAGAGCGTGACGCACTTTTCGAAAACGTTTTGCCAACTCAGTTTTAGGTTTTACTTCCGGACGAGCCAAAAAATCACTCCAAAATCAATATAATTGTTGGCTAAATAATTATATTGATTTATGTTCCTTATTACTGCCCCTTAATATTGGGCAAAAATTTACATATATAACCCCACAAAAATGGATGTTGCAGCATCCGTTTGCAGGAGCRAAATTTATGACAATCACAWAAAAAGGGCAACCGCCATAGTATTTTGCTAAGATACCTCACTCTCATACACCCTAGGAAAAACGCGTGGAAGTCTACCAAATAATGACCACCAGTGTCAAAAATATTTAGGCATCCTCTCACGAAAAAAACGCCTGCCATTGCCAATTATATACTCGTCGAGCAAAGTTTTATCAACTGCTCTCTCAAAAAGCGCAGCCATATGTTTCAAAGCAGTAAAAGTCCAATATGGTTTTCTTCATTTTATTATTTACTTTTCCAGCATCACGTGGGTTCTCTTTCATTGCGTTCTATGCAATATGCCACTGAAATCTTATTACAAAATATGCAAAGACACTTCCCATCGTTTTTTATAAGATGAAAGGTTTATCAATGTCTAAAAATCAATATAAAATAGGCAAAATAATTGATATTCTACAAAAAATGAGATTATCATACATTCTTAAAAAGCTGAGCGTTTACAAACCATGCTTGCTTATTGTAGATATTAATGGCACCGATTTAGCTGTAATTGGCAATAGAGATTTCAGGGTGTTTGATTTATCGCCCAAATACTCCTCCTCTATGCAAATTAAAAGCCTTTTGGCAATGTATTTTAAATGCTATAAGCTCTAAGGCCAATACATTGCCATCTATATTTATAATTGAGTTCTTTAAAATATTGGAGTCATAAAGTTTTTAATAGGCATTGATTTAAAAACGCGTATTTTTCAGAAAATTGACCAAACCATGAGGTTCATATACATGCCAATTTTGAGTGATGAGAGTGGAGTGATACTTAAACAGACCAAAGCTGCACAAAAAAACGCAACGTGGAAGAATTAAGCATGACCTCTTTATACGATAAAGAATTATCCGATACACTGGTTGGTCTTTATGACGACTATCAACAGGGGCTCGACATTGGAGAAGAGCTTAAATTATGTGTAGATTTAGCTTTATCTCTTGAATTAGAACTCAGCATTCACCGTTTAAGTGAGACAGATGCACTTTTAAAAAAAGAGATTGTGCAAACCTTGAATCGCCGTAGAAATATCCATTCTAATGAAGATGAAATGGATACACTTTTTCAAATGGATTTTGAAAAACAAAAATAATGTAGCATTCTCCCCGTGATATTATACTCTCATCCCGTATGATAAAAAATTACCTCATTGCTTTGCTTTCTGCCATACAGAAACCAAAAAGACTTCTGAGAAACTTTAAAGTATTGCATTTTTTCTTCCCTACAAAAGTCCGATAAATTAAAAAACGCATTAATCCTCTTTGGTCATCATCAAAAAATAAAGCGTATTTTACAGTATACATAAATTTATGCTTTTTTCATTAAAAGCACCAACACTTTCACATTTTATCAACCACCCCTTTAAAAGAAAAATATAAAATATTCCGCAGCGTAAATGTTTATAAAATAGCGTATATTTACCATACTTAAATGGAATTTATTGTTTTTCACGTTTATAAAATAGCACGATGAGTACTCCAACAAGCGCAACGATACTTTGAAGAAAATATATTGATTGGGATAATATGCGACTGCTATCGCTTGCCATAATGAGGTAGACTCCGAGGATCAAGCAGCCAGAGATACCATTAAAACTTGCCTGCAATCTTCCTTGGTATTGGGGATCACAAGACAGTTGTGATAAAGAAATCGAAAGAGCCCAACTCGAAAGTCCAAATCCAATCATAAAGTACACAGGAAAAACAACAAAAGTGTGTGTGTTAACAGACAAAATAGCAAGACCAATCGCCATAAAAGCTAATAAAATAGCTAATTTTCTTATGGATAAAACTTTACAAAGAAGTGGTGAAAAAAACGCACCAGTTAATACACCAACAGAATAAAATACTTCAAATATTGCAAAGGTCCGACTATCCGCATGCAAAACCTCGTGTATATAAGGAACAAGAATAACAGGGATGGTCATAAAAAGAGTCATAATAATCATCTGGCTTATATAAGGCATAAAAAGAACCGGATTCTGTTTAAAATAATGAAGGGATGCTATATAACTTTCCCACCAATTTTGCTGATCTTGGCTTTCATATCTTTTAGTTTTAGGAACCTTCATTCCAAGGTTAAACAAACCAGCAATAATCAAAAACATGCCCCTTATTAGAAGTGCTCCTTTTGTCCCTGCGTAGGACAATACAAATCCACTTAAGCCCATACCTACGATCGTGCCAAGTTCATAAACCATATCGATGGTCGCATTTGCATTGACGAACTGTTTTTTAGGAACAATGCTTTGAATTAAAGGAACAGCTGATGGCATATAAAAAGAGATAAAAACACCTAAAAGAGCAGATAAGAACATCAAATCAATTTCTATGCCCCCATACGCAAACATTACCCAGCCCACAATTACCAAACCTCTTACAAGATTTGAAATAATAATCTGCATTTTACGATTATATTTATCTGCCAATATGCCAAAAACAGGCGCAAAAATAATACTAGGCGCCCAAAGAAAAAGCATCATCAACGCTACGCCCCGGATTGAATTCGTCTGATGGTAGGCAAGCCATGACAATGCAATGTAATTTAATCCGTTTCCAAACGTAGCAAATAAACCGCTTAGGGTAAAATAGAGAAAAGCTCTATTCTCGAATAGAGTAGCACGTTCTTTCAAATTTGCAACGAACATAAATCATTCCCTCATACATATATCATTCGGTATGCAGTATAATCACATTTAAAAATATATATTTAGCTCTTATTTTAATTGATTAAATTTAAAGAAATATCCTCATTTTGTTAGAGCGTAATTCATTTTTTTATGAAAAGAATACGCTCTCAACATCATAGGAGATAATCTTAACATATTGAAGATTCATAAATACTTCTATTCTTATTGCGCGCTACATTGGCACCAGTAGCACTCATAGTGCGTAAAACAAATGCGTTGTTTTGGCTATACAATTACAAAGGAAATAGGTCCTCTCATTTTTAAGATAGGGTATTTGAAATTAGTTATTTCCGCAAGCAGGTTATAGATTTTGACGCTCATAAAAGGCATCTAAGTGGTAATCGCACAAGAAGTGAGACAAATTTCTAGAAGAATATATAGAATCTTAGAGTGATTTGCGCAAAAAAAAAAAACAATTGATTTTTAAATACATCATTTGAGATAGAAATGTAACCCTATAGAATGGGTCAAAGAGCAACTCTCATTTAACTTTCTTTTTAAATTTATACTTGACATAATGGATAAAGGAAAGCTTCTTTTTGCAACAGCGCAATTTGTGAGGAGGACCATGCTATATGTTACAAACCATTCAACCAAAAAGTGAAAAATTTGATGGATTGGCTGACGATTATGATCGCTATCGTCCACGCTATCCCCTCACTTTATTTAAAACCATGCTGCTTCCTTTTAAAGACAAAAAGCATTTGTCTATCGTGGATGTGGGAGCGGGAACAGGCATTGCATTAGAGGGAATTGTCAAGTTTCTAGGAAATGAACACCACTATCATGCTATCGATGTATCAACAGATATGATTAAGAAAGGACAAAGAAATTTTCCTTTTGTGCAATGGTACCACGGCAAAGCCGAAAGCCTCTTGCTTCAAATCGGTAAGGTCGATCTTGTTGTTGCAGCACAAGCGTTTCAGTGGATGGATCGCCCTCTGTTGCTTAGCGCTGTTTCAAGTCAACTTCGTCCTGGAGGTGTCATGGCTGTCATTCAAAACAATCGTGATTTTCAAAATAGTCAATTTCTAGCCGCTTATGAATCATTATTAGAGGAAATGAGCCCTAACTATTCCCGTTATTATCGTCATTTTGATTTTTTACAAGAGATGCGTGATGGTCTTGCAGTAAACCCTGAAAAGGTTGCTTTACATACACACAATTGGACGATGACAATCCCATCCGAAGCTTTTATCGGCATGAGCCGCTCTTCAACGCAAGCGCAACGCGCCATTGCTAACCATGGAGAAAAATATTTGCAGCAATTGGTTGCCCTCATAAAACAATATGAAGTGCGAGGAAATTTGGAACTTTTGTATCAAAGTGAACTCTACATCTATATAAAATAATCTTACATCTATGGTTATCTCTGTTGCCTTTCAATGCATTATAATCTCCCAATAAATGAAGTCGTTCCACCCAAATTTGTTGTATAAAAATCCCTTAAAGCTGTACTAGTACTATAAATAATTTCTGTCCGATAATTAAGAATTTTTTCCCCCTAAGATCCAAGCTTATCTAGACAATGATCAAGAATAACCCCGCAACCTTGAATTAAACAGAGACACTCGTAAAAATACCCAATATGGCTCTCAAACGTAGCTGTGCTCATCATTTAGTAAAGTAATTCTTTATCGGCAAGATGTTGCATAAAAAACGCAGCAAAAATACCAGCTGCTCACGCTACTCAATTTCATGAAAAAGGACTATCATTACAGTAAATGTTAGCATTCAAATTTATATCATACTCCTATCGAAAAAACTTGACCTATCTAGTAACATTATGCACTAAGTATGGGTAAGAATATGCGCTGATTACAATACTGCATATTTTAAAAGGTGTTGATTTAAAGATGCGGAGATGGGGGGTGATGTGCGCAAACAGTTGGTGTTTCGGTTTTATGGGCTTGTTGTTCTGCTCTATCTTTCTGATATGGTGCTCTTCTTAAGTAACCTTTGGAATGCTTATAGCATAACATCCTCATCGGTTTTTCTAGGCATAACCATGGCTTTGGGAACTCTTACGCCCTATCTTTTGAAAAAAAGTGGTTTTGTGCACATTAAAGCCTCGTTGCGATTGGTCGATTTATACAAAAGACGAATCATCATCTATAGCCTCCTTTTATTGATTGCTCTTTTTCATTATGTCGACTCCCCTTTTGGTTTTATTGCAGTCTCTATCTCTATTGGTTATCTCTCTTTGATCACCTTAAGTACGCTGGAGACTTATAATACTAAACTCGCGCTTAGTGGCCATATTAGTGCTCAAAAAGCTTCCCGCATTATGCAAACAGTGGTGCAGATTGGTGCCTTTTTGTGAGCAGCATTGAGTGGTTATCTCTTGGAAGCAACCAGCCCACGAGGAGCAGCAGCTGAAATCGGCTATAATGGTTTGATTGCAGCTATTTGTGTGTTTGACATTATCATAAGCCTTGTGGCCGGATATGTCATCTTTCGCGATAAATATTGTGCCGATAACACTACAAACAACTTGCCGCCTGCCACCGATAAAGAACCAATGCTTATACCGCAAGCAGATGTGCTTTCCTTAGAGCTTAAACTTTTATGCGTTTGCATAGGCCTTATTGGCTTTCACATTTGCTCTTATAATACACTAGCAACGATCCTTTTTCAGAGTGTGAAAAATTTTGGCTCTGAATATTATGGGCTGTGCAGCGCAGTTGCAGGTGTAGGGGCTTTTTTAGCTGCTTTTATCAAGATCCCGCGCTTTGAATTCATCCTTCCAGCTCTTATGTTGGGTTTAGCTGATCTTATTTTTAGCACCACACAATCACCTTATTTGGCTGTGATTTTTATTTATGTTTTTTTCCTTTCATCACAGCGGGCCAAAGTATGAGTAAATCCATTCTTATTGTCGATCCTTTTTCTACGGGTGCTCTTTATAGTCCTGTTTTACAAAAATTAGGCTATGCTTGTTATGGTGTTATCTCTCAACCAGCTTCTTTTTCACGCTTTATGCTCTCTTATCAGGGTGAGGGCATGGTAGAAGCGAAACTTCATAGTGTCGATGAAATAAAACAGCGCTTTCCAGTCGGCACAATAAAAGCCGTGGTGGCAGGCTCCGAAATAGGTATTTATTGTGCAGAACAATTGGCTGCTTATTATGGTTGTGCTGGAAATAACCCCTTAACCACCGATTGGCGATGAAAAAAGACCGCAATGCAAAAGCGTCTTTGTGAAAATGGTTTATCCTATATTCGATCAAAAATTCTTACAAAAGGTGATTGTGCTCTCGATGATTTTGAAAGCCTCAGTGGCTATGTGGTAAAACCAAACGATTCTGCAGGAAGCGATGGTGTTTTGTTTTTCTCTAATCGTAAAGAAGTGGCGACGTGGATTTCTGAAATCGACTGGACGCAAAAAAACATTTTTGGCACACCTAACGAGGCTTATTTGCTCCAAGAAAGATTGGAAAGAGAAGAATACATCGTAGATGCCATTGTAAAGGGAGAAACTATAAAGATATGCGCTTTATCGCGATATAAAAAGGGTGTCCATAATGAAAGTGCTTTTGTCTATGAATCGCTTGATGTGCTTGATGCTCAAGATCCCCTTTATGCTGCTCTTATCTCTTATGCAAAACAGTGCATTCGCGCGGTGGGAATTGAATATGGACCTGCACATATGGAAATCATGCAAACTGCTCGTGGTCCAGTGATGATCGAAGTAGGAGCCCGCCTGCACGGGGGGATCGCGTCCACTTTGTTTGCACATTGCTATGAAAATGATTTACTTGAAAGCGTCGTTAACCTTATTACCGGAGTGTTTTCGCAAACACCAAGTCGCTTTAAGAAAAAAGGGCGTATTATCTTTCTTATCAACAAAATTAACGGTCGTATCATAAAAGACGTTAATCTATGGCAGCAAAAGCTTCATTCTTGCGAAAATGTCGTTCATTTTATGCTCTTTTTTAAAGAAAATGAACCCCTACCCCTGACCATCGATTTAAACACCTGTCCAGCCATTATAGCAATTTGGGGCGAAAGTGATGATGAATTATCGACTTTGGAAAGAATAATTCGTAGCAATTTTTTATAGAGAAAACGTCAATTGAAAATAACAAAAAAAGCCAAAAAATATTGAATGTATAAAACTAGGCCATCAAGATAGTGAAAACTCATTTAGGGTTACAAGATAAATAAAAAAATCAAAGAGCTTAAAACTCCTTCACTTTTATATCATCCACTGATTTTATGATGAATGGCGGAGAGAGAGGGATTCGAACCCTCGATATGGTTTCCCATATACACGCGTTCCAGGCGTGCGCCTTCAACCACTCGGCCACCTCTCCAGAGGTTCGCACACTATACCCAGAAAGAAATAACGTGCAAGCTTAAATTCTACATTCAAAATTCAAAAAACAAATTCATTAATTAAAATAAAAGCTAATACCTGTTGAATAACAAGCACATCCTTTCTTTTTAAGAAAAAACTTTTCCGTGGATAATTATCTATAATACAAACGTGGGAATAAAAATCCTATCCCAAACCATAAACTTTCATGCTTACTTACACACCTTCTACTTTATAAAAAAACTGCTCTTACAAATTGGCATACGGTCCATGTTTTCTTCACAATGGGGTCTTAAATCTCTCTCGCCTATCACCATTGATTATTCTAATAACAAATAGGAATAAGATGAATTTTTCATATATCCAATATGAAAATTGTTTCATCCAGACAATTAAGTGTTCATTTCAATCAAAATCATTGTAAATTTTCTCATTGCCCCAAGGATGAAGATCCTCAACCGTTATAAATTTGATTATAAACTGCTCTCTCTTGAAATGAGATCTACCTACTCGTCACTTTTATGTTTCATGTCATATGTTAATATATTGATTCATAATAATAAATTACTATTTTACGCAATGAAAAACCCAAATACCGTCAAGCCTTCTCATCATCCCCCCCTTTCATATTGAATGAATATGTATAGGTTACAAATAAGATTAGCATCTGGATAAAAACACTTTAAGAAAGATCAATGCCTCTTACAATTTCTCTCAAATAGCAAGGAGCGTTGCGATATTGGGAATTGGTAAATAATATGATGATACTTGGTTTGTGCTTTTATTTAAAAAAGATGCCTTTATTCAATAGATTTTACACCATTTATAAGCACCACTCTGAGATGGATCTGACGAGTTTTGAGAGATGTTTTTTAAAAAACGCGTAGACGAGAAAAATAATAGTATTCTTAGAATCTTCTGTTTTGTTACAAGGAATATATCCTACTTAAAGAAGGCAATAAACAAAAGTATGAGGCAATACGTAATCTCTATTATTTTAAAAAGATTGCTTTAGGTATTTTGAAAACTGTACAGTTGAATTTAAGAGTATATTATAAAGTCAGGTTTGCGGCTTTATGATTTTATGTTTTGCCAAAATTAAATTGTTTTCTCATTTCAGAGAATAAAATACATTCATGCATTATTAAACTAAAAATACAGCGGTCTTTTTTGTCTGAAATTTATTTTCTTTGCTATCAACTAAGTGTAGAGGTGTAAACTGGAATAAAACATTGAGGGTAGGTGAGAAAGATGAAACCATCATTGTATCTTCAAGCCCCCAATATTGCAACACCCCTTGCTATTTAAGAGAATTCATAAGAGGCTTTTATTTTTTCTAAAGTATCTTTACCCAGACGTTAATTTTTCTTCTAACGTATAAGAAAATGATTTTTATCAATTTAATATAAAAAATTTAAAATGAGAAAATTTTATGACATTTAGGATTATCATTATGCAAAATGATAAATTAATATGTTGCCTATAATCGCTCTAAAAAACAATGTTTTACAGAACTAAAAATCCGATTATTTTTTAGAATGAGCTCATTCTTTCCCCTTAATGTTCTTTAACACCTTATATCCTTGCTTAAAGCACGTACAGCGCGTGCAGTTTCACATTGTAATGCTTTTTGCGCTAAAGTTTTCATATCCTCAAAACTATGTCTCTGCAAACACGCTCTTACGGGAAAAATATCGCAAGATATCATAGAAAGCTCGTTAATTCCAAACCCAGCTAAAATCATCGCACCAAAAGGATCTCCAGCCATACCACCACATACACTAACCCAACACTTATGTTGTGCCGCTCCCTGAATAGTCTGATAAATCATACGCAAAACTGCTGGATCAAGGCTATCAGCTTCAGATACAAGGTACGGGTTTTGCCGGTCAACAGCCATTGTATATTGTGTTAAATCGTTGGTTCCTATTGAGAAAAAATCAACATGGGCGCTCAACACATCTGCCATAATGGCCGCTGCTGGAACTTCAATCATAATACCAAGTTTTAATTTTGGTGCATCAATATCGTTGCGGATTTCTTCTGCAATCTTTTTTATAGCAACAATTTCTGAAACAGACATCACCATTGGAAACACAATCCATAGATCTCCGCCCTCTTTTGCTGCTCGATATAAAGCACGTAATTGAGGAACCAAAAGATCACGGCGACGTAGCAAAAGCCGCGCTCCTCGAACACCTAAAAAAGGATTATCTTCTTTAGATAAATGCAAATGTGTAACCTGTTTATCCCCACCAATATCAAGTGCACGAATAATTAATGGCTTATCTCCTACAGCTGCAATCATCGACCGATATATCTCAAATTGTACCTCTTCATCTGGAATATGTGGATTCTCCAAAAACAAAAATTCCGTACGCATGAGTCCAATACCTTCAGCCCCCAAATCAAACGCAACAGAAACCTGATTGGCATAATTGACATTAGCCATGATACGAATTCTTTGACCATCTGTCGTTTGCACTGGTAATCTACACGCACTTATCTCACTGATACGCTTTTGCGCAACAGTATCAATGTGCCTTTGAACATCTTCAATATCTTCAAACGTAGGATCAATATAAATGAACCCGTTATCACCATCAATAATAGCCTGAATATCAGACTGAACTTCTAAAATATCAGCACCTGCTGCAACAACCATCGGAATATTAAAACTACGCGCCAAAATAGCTGTATGAGAGAGTGGACCTCCCCATGCTGTTGCTAATCCTTTTACCTTTGTATAATCAAGTTGTGCTACATCAAAAGGAGAAAGATCATTTGTAACCAGAATTACACCGTGTGGAATATCATTGAAAAAAAATGATCTATAGGATGGATTTATTTCACCTAAAACACGACGACCAATATCAAGTAAATTAACAGCACGTGCTGCTAACAAAGGATTATCTACCTTAGAAAACATATCTGAAAACTGCCGAACCGCTCTATCCCAAGACCAAGCTACACCATGACCTTCCGCTATAAAACGATAAGCTTGAGCTATTAAATTTTCATCTTCAAGCAAAATCATTTGCGCAGAAAAAATCGCAGCAGAATCTGCTCCCATACGCACCGTAATATCAGAAATCACTGATGCCATTTTTTGTTTTGTTTTTGTAAGAGCATTTTCAAGACATGTTGTACCAGCAGCAAAATCAATTGGCTGATCTATTATAGAAATATCATTTTGCCTTAAAACAAAAATCTTACCAAACGCTAATCCTGAATTTGCTCCAACACCAGAAATGCCTTTTTGCATGGAGCGTGGATACCAACCATGAAAAGTCTTTGTTTGAGATTCCATTTCTCTCATTACGCATTTTTCACTAGTGCTCACCTTCTTTACAATAGAAATAACATCATTGAGAAGTTTTGCTCCGTCTGCAGCATCTGTAGAAAAAATCAGAACATCACCGCTTTTTACGCCTAATTGCAATAAACCAACCAAATTTTTCATTTCAACGGCATATTGACCATGGCGAACTCTGATAGAGCTCTCAACCTTTTTTGCAAAATCAACCCAAAGAGAAGCTGGGCGTGCATGAAGACCACTTGGATAATCTACAATCCATTCCTGACAAACTGAAAGATCACCAATAAAAGTTTTTTCTATCTCCATTGCTTTATCAAACAAAGTTGTAACAATTTGCTGCTTATCTGTAGTTGTTGCAAGTACTTCAAGCTGTTTTTTATCAAATAAAAGCGACGTCAATTTTTTGCAAATTTCTCTATAGCGATCCGGAGACGCTGCAATGGCAACAATCAAATGCGCTTTCTTTCCATCCTGCCACTCAACACCAGCAGGAACCTGTATAACTGCAACAGCATCTTTGATAATTAAATCACGATTTTCAACCATACCATGAGGAATGGCTATACCATTTCCCAACCAAGTATTGGTTATTTCTTCACGTGCGAGCATGCTTTCCAGATAATACTTGTCAACTGCACCAACCTGCACAAGTAATTCAGCAGCAGCATAGATCGCATCATTTTTATGATCAAAAGCAGCTGCAAGTTGTACGGATCTTATAGACAAGATTTCACTCTCGACAAAATCTACATTCATTGCTTCTGCTTTCTCACATCTCACCATGAATTCAAACTGCCTCACATTTGAGCACGAATATCTTTGGTAAATTCCTTTTCAAAAGCTGCATTTCCCAAAATACAAACTATAAACAACATAACTGTTCTCTTTTATTCCGCAGAATACAGCCAACTGAAGTGCTTAAGTACCTCAATATAATCCGATAAAACAATTGGACATTCTCATTCAGTAAGTTGCTTAAAATCATTATAAGAAAATTTGACTCTTAACTCTTACTTTGCAAAGAAAAAACCTCAATTTTTAAAGCCTAAATTACCGAAGAAACTATGTTTTAAGACACCCCCACTCTCCCAAGTTATGCAGCACAACTTGCCACTCTTTTCTCTACAAGAAAGCGCCCTCCCCGATCATCTGTAACTTCAGCTAATATTTTACTCTCCTATCCCTCTTCTAAGCTCGTTCCATAATTACAAATCACTTTATGTAACTGACGATCTTTAAAATTCTGAGCGCCTTATCCTAACACTAAATCCCTTGATATTATAACATTGATATATTTTAAGCTATTCCTTTGCTTCAATCAATATCGCAAACATAGAATGTCCTCTATCACATATTTGCAAACCACACATACCTTTCAAATGCTATCCTCAACCACTAAAATCAAGAAAAACTCTACAAATAATCTTACTTTTTAGACAGTTCGACAAATGAGATAAATAAAACACTAAAATGAAAAAAATTACCCCTAGCTCTTATACTGGTTTATTTTCAATAATGCACAATAATATTAAAATCAGAAAAAATATTTTCGAAAGTCGCCGATTGCACCTTTACAATCTTATATTTTTTAAACAGCGCCCTCCTTTAAAATATAATTTCATTCTCGATTTAGCAAAGCTCCTTAATGCACACCACTTTCAAAGTAGTTTTTTATGCCATCTTATGAATTTCTTATCTCTGTTCTTTCAAACAAATAACCATACCTGTCTACGTTACCATCTAAAAACAATATGACAATTCATCGATACCACGCATGCCTATAAAAAGATTCATTTTTATCAAAATGATCGTATAAATAATGCTTTCATTAAATTTCTCATAATTTCTGGAAAACAAATGTCCTCTATTGTAAAAAAACTGCTAGGCGCTTTTTCATGCATAAAAAGAAAGCCAACTCTCCTCACTATTATCACATCAAAATTTATCAAGAAATTCCATCATAACATCATATCTTCGCTACAAACACAACACCGTGCAAACCCTTCTCCTCATTGAGAAAAACAATTTGCCCAATTCTACTTTTTCGTTCTCCATAGACCTTCTACATTTATTATAGTACCAACACAAAAAAGGAAAGATGACATTCCATCTTTCCTTTTTAATTCTTATAAAACCAAAACTATAACTCAATGAAATTCCCATTGATTGTTAGAGCGTGCAACGGATTACTCTGCTGCCTCCAACATAGGAATGACTGAAACATAGGAACGGTTACCCGCTTTGCGTTGAAAAGAAACCTTTCCATTTGATAGTGCAAAAAGCGTATGGTCTTTTCCAATGCCAACATTATTGCCAGGATGCCAACGTGTACCGCGCTGACGGATAATAATATTTCCAGCAATAACGGTTTCACCACCAAACTTTTTAACCCCTAGACGTTTCGATTCTGAATCGCGACCATTACGCGAGGACCCCCCAGCTTTTTTATGTGCCATAGACGCTCTCCTTTAATCTTTTTTACTTTTTGGTGCTACAGCCGCTTTCTTCTGCGATGCAGCCTTTTTTTCAGTTGCTTTTTTAGCCGTCTTCTCAACAGAAGCTGCTGCTTTTTTTTCCTTTGGCGCAGTCGCTTCCTCTTTTATGGGTTTCGCAGCTGCTTTTTTAGGTTTTGAACCACCCGTTAAAATTTCTAAAATACGAAGTGTTGTAAATTCTTGACGATGTCCACGCGTGCGTTTAGAGTTTTGACGACGACGCTTTTTAAATGCGATAACCTTGCGTCCACGTGCCTGTTCTACAATTTCAGCTGTCACCAATGCATCAGCAACAACAGGTGTACCAATAACCGCATTTCCTTCTTGTCCAACCATCAATATATCATTGAATTCAACAACATCACCCGCATTTCCACTAACTTTTTCAACTCTTACCACTTGGTTAGCAACAATACGGTATTGCTTCCCACCGGTTTTAATGACTGCGAACATTTTTTATCCTTCCGTTCACTCCAGCTCTTATTTAATTCCTGCCTTAAAAATAAGGGAAAATAGGCTGCTTTTTATCAGTCGTAATCAATTTTAAAGAAGGAGATAAAAACCTTCTTCAACACAAATAAGCGCAGATTTCTCCACGCTTTACATTTTGCATATATGAAGGAATTTCTATTCTCTGTCAATAAAATCCGATAAAAAAGAAAAAAAGGTTGTACCAAAAACAATTGAAGGTTATCTACCCTTCATACACTCAAACTTTTGTTTCACTTTGATATGGAGAGATGGCTGAGTGGTTGAAAGCACCGCACTCGAAATGCGGCATAGGGGCAACTCTATCGAGGGTTCAAATCCCTCTCTCTCCGCCAAGTTTACTTAAAGTGATATAAGTAAAATATCTTTAATTATAGTCTGCCGGTGACTTTTGTATATTTTGACTGTCGCTTGTCATCTGGTTTTGCACCATTTGACAGCAGGTTTTGCACCAATTTATTTTTTTCGAAGAGTTTTTAAGGAGTTCACAAAAGATCTTCAAAACCTTTCAAAGCTCTTTATCATTGTTGTTCATAAATTCTCATTTTTACAATTTTTGCACTTTTTTGATTTTTTGTCACAAAAACCCCATTCAAATAATAAGGGAGGATAGAGCAAAATAAAAAAATTATCTCATATTTTTCTCTTATTCTATCTTTGCTTAATTAATAGAAAATCTCTTATAAAATTATATTTATTTTGCGCGTCTTGCTTGAATATGTGCTAACAACCCTAACGTTGAACTATCGCGATGATCCGCTTTGCTTTCTCCACGAAGAATTGGTAATAACTCATTTGCTAATTCCTTACCAAGTTCAACACCCCATTGATCAAATGAATTAATATTCATTAAAATCCCTTCAACAAAAATACGATGTTCATAAAGCGCAATGAGACGCCCCAGTGCAAAAGGTGTTAATAAATCCTGAACCAGCGTAATGCTGGGACGGTTTCCTTCAAAACTTCTATGAATTGCTAAATGATCTGCCTCACGCTCATCAACGCCATTTTTTATCAAGATATGCCGAGCATCTTCAATACTACGCCCCTTCATCAAGGCTTTTGATTGTGCTAAACAATTTGCTAGCAGCATCTCATACATAGAATGTAAATTTTTTTCATGCCCTTTTATAAATAAAATAAATTCTACAGGAATAACATCTGTTCCTTGATGCAGAAGCTGAAAAAAAGCATGTTGACTATTTGTTCCTGAATCACCCCAAACAATCGGGCCACTTGAAAAACTTAGTGGTTTTCCATCCAGCGAAACTTGCTTACCGTTTGATTCCATATCAAGCTGTTGTAAATAAGCTGGAAAATGTATTAAATGCTGTGCATAAGGAATGATAGAACGTGATGAATAACCGCAAATAACACGATGCCAGAATCCTAAAAGAGCAAAACGAATGGGAATATTGTTATGCAAAGGCATGGTTTTAAAATGTTGGTCCATTTGCAAAGCACCATTGAGAAATTGGCGAAAATTTTGTCCCCCTATTGCCAACATAACAACAAGCCCAATGGCGGACCAAATGGAATAACGTCCTCCAACCCAATTCCAAAATTTAAAAACTCTGGTCGAATCTATGCCGAATTCTGCCACTTTATCAAGCGCACTTGAAACAGCAACAAAATGCGTATGAATAGCTTCTTCCCCTAAATGTAAAGAAATCCATTGACGTGCAACTTGAGCATTTACCATTGTTTCAGCCGTTGTAAAAGTTTTAGAAGCAATAACAAACAGTGTTGTTGCTGGATTCAAAATAGAGAGAGTATCAGAAATATGAGCACTGTCAGCGTTAGAAACAAAATGACAACGTGGACCATCATGATAAGGTTTTAAAGCATATGTAACCATTGCAGGACCTAGATCAGAACCACCGATACCAATGTTTACAATATCACTTATTTTCTCGCCACTGCTGCCCTTATAGCTGCCATCACGGACTTTTTCAGAAAATCTTTCCATATCTTCAAGAACATCTTGAATATCACGAATAAGATTATGACCATCCAACATGAAAATTTCGTCAGCAGGTAAACGTAATGTAATATGAAGAACGGAGCGTTTTTCCGTTGTATTAATCGCCTGACCAGAAAACATTGCATCACGCCGGCCTAATACATCTGCTGCGACAGCTAAATCATCTAGAAGTTGCAATGTCTTAAATGTTACACCACATTTTGAAAAATCGAAAAGAAGATCATCAAGTCTGAGAGAAAAACGAGAAAAACGTTGTTCATCTTCTAAAAAATGCCGACGAATATCATAGACCCCATCATTTGCAGCATGGCTTCTTAAAGCCTTTAATGTGGCTTCAAAAGCCTTTTCATTTCGAAGTGAAAAGCTATCTCCCATAAGCTTATCCTATACAGTTATTGATAATGAAATTTACGCCTAAATAATAACAAAGTAGAAATCATCTCCTTAATATTGCTCACTCTTTTCACTGCTCACATAGAAATAAGGGAATATAAAAGTAAAAAATAAGATCTCAAAATGATATTCTTACAAAAATAAATTTTAAAATCTTTTCTACTCGATACATCATTTAACTTGCTTGAGTTCTTTTATTAAGCGCAAATCTTCTTCTGCTTTTGACCTTATAAAACGCCCTAAAAAAAGATAAACAACCGGTGTAACATAAAGCGTAAAAATAGTCGCTAAACCTAAACCACCAACGATAACCCAACCTAAAGCTATACGTGCCTCTGCGCCAGCGCCTTTGGCTAAAACCAAAGGAATACCCCCTAAAATGGCACAAATCATTGTCATACAAACTGGACGAAGGCGTATGTTTGCCGCTTCTTCTACAGCTTCACGCACACTTCTTCCCTGATCACGTAATTGATCTGCAAATTCAACAATGAGAATACCATTTTTTGCCATAACGCCAATTAACAAAATTAATCCAATTTGGCTATAAATATTAAGACTTACACCACTTAATAGCATAGAAATTACAGCACAACCAATCCCTAACGGGACAGTGGCCATGATAATGAATCCTGAAATAAAACTTTCAAACTGAGCCGCCAAAATCAATAAAATAATCAAAAAGGCAATACCAAAAACAATCATAAAATTGGAAGATGTTTCATTAAGCGTTTCGGCTTCCCCTAAGGGGACAACGTAAGTCCCTTTCGATAACAAAGGAGAAGCCATTTTCTGTACAGTTTGGTAAGCTTCCCCTAAAGCGGTACCTGGAGCAAGATTTGCGCTCAAAATAATAGCACTCATACGCTTTTCCCGCTTTAATTGGGGGGCGATAGCTTTTTCATGCAAACGTGCAATAACCGATAAAGGAACATATCGATTATCTTTAGTTTTTAAAAAAATACTTTCTAAATCACTAGGACTCTTCATAGAATTTTTACGTGATATCAATTTAACATCGTAAGAATGATTATCCACGTTAATGGAACCAATCTTTTTACCATCCAACATTGCTTGTAATGTATCGCCAAAATTGGTTATATCAATCCCTAAGTCGGAGGCTTTTTTTCGATTGATTTCAATAAAAAATTGCGGTTGTGTGGCATCAACAGTAAGACGTGGGCGAATAAAACGCGGATCATCCTGTAAAGTACTCACCAACTTATCAGCAATGGGTTGTAATGTTGCATAATCATTGCCAAGAATTGCAAATTGTAATCCTTGCCCTGTTCCTCTCACACCCAGAGAGTTTCCCTGTGCTGCAAATACAAAAACTGCCGGAAATTGTCTAACCTTTGCATTAACATCTTTTACGATTTCCTGCTGACTGCGTAAACGTTTATCCCAAGATGAAAGCAATAAAACCAAAAAAGCAGTATTGGGTGAACCGCCAATACCCGTGATAGAGTAAGTGTTAGCAATCTCTCCTGCATCACGTAATGGCTGTAGACTTGCTTCAATTTGTTCTACTTGTTCGTTCAAATATTGTGTTGAAATACCTTGTGGTCCATTAATGACCAAAAAGATAAGGGCTCTGTCTTCTGCTGGCGTTAATTCTTGTTGCAACTTCGTATAGCCTCCAATGCAAAGAACTGCAAAAACAAGTGAAACAAAAACAACAGTCCAAGGCTTTCCCAAACACTTATGCAAACTATAAGTATATGCCTTATGAAACAAAGAGCCAAATTTATATAAAAAATTAAAATGATGGGCTTTTTCCTCTGTCTCCTCAACATGTTCTTTGAGAAAACGTGAAGCCAACATAGGACAAAGCGTTAAGGCAACAATTGAAGAAAGCAAAATAGAAATTGCCAAAACAAAACCAAATTCTCTAAAAAGTCCTCCAACTTGTCCTGGAAGAAAGGAAATAGGAACAAATACAGCCACTAAAGTCAATGTTGTTGCAACAACGGCAAAAAAGACTTCACGGGTTCCTAACACCGCTGCGGCCCTAGACCCTAGCCCCATATTGCGCCAGCGAACAATATTCTCAAGAACAACAATAGCATCATCCACAACAAGCCCTGTTGCCAAAACAAGTCCTAAAAATGTGAGAATATTTAATGAAAACCCTACAAAATAAATAGCTGCAATCGTACCAATCAAAGCGACTGGAAGAGATAAAGCAGGTATTAACGTTACGCGAATATCTCTGAGAAAAAGAAAAATGACCAAGATAACGCTTAAAATAGCAATGACCAATGCAACCTCAACCTCGTGAAGAGCGCTTTTAATAAAAATTGCATCGTCATTAATAACTTCTATATGTACAGAAGAAGGAATGACACTTTTGAGATTATCAACAACGGCCCTCACACCTGAAGAAATATTAAGGGTGTTGGATTGCGCTTTACGCACAATACCTAACCCAATCCCTGCCTTTCCGTTGATACGAAGAATAACCGTTTCTATATCCGGTGATAAAGTCACATGTGCAACATCACCAAGATGCACATGAGGCTTTAAAACAACTTGTTCAAAAGATTCTGGTGTTGTTAAACGTGCTGTAGCACGGACAACTAAACTTTGCTTAGAATTGCGTAATGACCCTACCGGCACATCCGTTGTCATATCAGCAAGAACACGTGAAATATCTGCGACAGTTAATCCATAACTTGCAAGTTTTGCTTGATCTATATCAATCTGAAAAATCTTTTTACGAGCACTATCGATCTGTACATCACCAACACCATCAACAGCAGAAATTGCATCAACAATCTGATCGTCTACAACTGTTGTTAAATCATCAATACTCATTGTTGGTGATGTCACAACCAAATACATCATGGCAGCAGCATTCGAATCTGCTTTAATAATCAAAGGAGAATCTGCATTTTTGGGTAAAGAATAAGTAATGCGAGACAGAGCATCACGAAGATCAGATGCCGCTATATTCAAATCAACACCGACATTAAAATTAATTTGCACACGAGAGAGTCCAAAAGAAGATGTTGAAGAAATCGTCTTAACACCTGAGACACGAGAAACAGCATCTTCTATAACTTTTGTCACTTCACGATCAATTGTTTCCGCTGACGCACCAGAAAACACCGTTACAATTGTTGTTACTGGCGTATCAACATCGGGTAATTCTCTTACATCAACATTCAACCATGCTGCAAATCCTGCAATGATGATCATAGCATTTAAAACAAAAGTAAAAACCGGTCTGCGAATAAATAAGGCAATGAGCCCCCCTTGCTCCACCTGCGACATTGGCTGTTTTGTGCTCAATTCTTGGCTCATTATATATCCATTCCATAAACTGCGGATACTTGCTGTTGATGGGACTTTGGATCATCGATAATTACTGTACTTCCTGGATAAAGCATTTGCACCCCTTGAATAACAACTTGATCACCATTTTCTAGAGGAGCTTTCACAAAAACTTGATCTGCTTTATGCTGAATAATCGATACGGGTATAGACTCTACTTTTCCTTCTCTCACACGCCAAACGAATGACCCTTTACTGTTCCATTGAATCGCAAGAGGATTAACAACAGGGAAAGAGCCACCATGGAATTGCAAAGAAACAGAAAAGGACATACCAGACATGAGCGTATCTTTTTCATTATTGATTTCAACCTGAGCATGAAGTGTGCGACTTTCTGGATCAACGACATTATCAATTGCATAAATATAACCAACAAATGATTTATCTGGCTGCGCCGTTAATGTTGCTGTAACCTTATCTCCCTTATGGATCTGTGATACATATCGTTCAGGGGCCCATATATCGACCAAAATACGTTCTCTATTCTCAATACGGCCTATTACAGTATTAAGGGTCACGTTATTCCCCGCATCAATGGGCAAAATACCAACAACTCCAGAGATCGGTGCACGAATTGTTCGCCGATCAAGATCTAATTCAGCGTTACGTAAAACTAAATTTGCATTATCCAATTCCAAGCGTTCTGTAATTTCTTGAACTTCTGTTGCAGTATTGCTGGCACGTAATTTAAGAATGCGTGAAAGCGTTAATGCATTATTATCACGTTGTACTTTTGCTTTTGCGGCTGCTATTTCCTCCTTTTTAGAATCAAGCTTTGCAATCATATCCCCCACTTGTACTTTTGTACCAGCTGACACAAAAAGCTTATCAATAACACCTGGAGAAAAAGGGGTAAGTTCAACTTCTGCGAGAGCTTGTCCACTCCCTAGAACGTTAAGTTGTTCATAAAAATCTTGAATTTTTACAAAATCAACGACAACATTTGTCGGTGGCCTTTCCATTTTTCCCTTTGAAGCTTTATACGATACCCTTGTTTTATCCACCGTAGAAATGGGGTGATCTACACTCCGTTTTCCAGCCCAATAAGTAACCATTAAAACGACAATTAAAAACACCAATGGAAAAATCTTTTTTAATAACGTCATACATCCACCCTTGCTGTGTCATGTTTATCTGAAATAGTTTTCAACAGTAATATCGGCGTTTTACAGAAAAACCAAACAGCAGGTGTATACTTGACCCCCCACCGCAAAAACATACCTCATCTCTGCTTGACTATCTTTCATAGACTAAAACGTCAAGTTAACTATCGTTCATATCGCTTTGTACGGTCACAACAAGAAAATGCTCATATTAAAATCAATTTAAACCGTAATATTATTATATCATTTTTAAAATATCTCATAAAAAAAGAGATTTTTTTTATGACAACCCAAGTTTCACTTGCATTTCTTTGGTGAAACGATTAGGAACCCTTGTATCTTAGATAAGGTAGAAAAACAAAGCGTGTGCACCCGTAGCTCAGCTGGATAGAGCACCAGACTACGAATCTGGGGGTCAGGAGTTCGAATCTCTTCGGGTGCGCCATCTATCAAATTCAATATCTTACTCGTAAATTCAAACCTCTTGAATTTCTTTTATGTGATTCATTTTTTCTCATCTTTGATGTTTTTTGTTCCATTCTATTATGAGGCGTTTCTTTAGCCATTTTGATAGAATGGTATTTGTTATGCGGCCTTTAATTCAGCTCCAAAGTGCTTTTTTAGAAATAATCGTAGTGATTGTATGCGTGATGTGTGTTGTTTTCTTTTCTCAATCTATACACCTATTTTTGATCTCTTCAAGTTTATACCCTTTAGTCAATTAGATAATTTTTTACGTGCTTATTTCTTTTTTCCATTGATGGATATTTCTGAATATTTCATTGTTGTTCCCCTATCTTCAGAGGGATTTTAAGTATGCCACCCAAAATTGCTGTTTACCGCTCTCTAAAACTTTTTCAGTATGCTCTTCAAAACAACAAATATGAGATATAAAACTCACATCAATAGCGCTGCATCAAAAGTCCTTTAATTAATTACCCAAAAACTTTCTTCTGATGTTCATCATTTGCTGATATTGAGAGTGATATTGCTGATCAACTAAAAACTTATCGAAACTTAAAAAATCGAGATTCTTTTTCCCCAAAAACGATAAGAATCCTCTCGCAGTCCTTTAGCTTATCTCTTGCGTGCCATATCATTGATCTCTATGATATCTTATAGTTTCTGGTCTTTATGGATTCTTCTTATTAATCCATAGAGTACAGATCCCAAACGTTAATAAAAGCTTATTTTAGAGAATTTTTCCATGCATAAAACAGATATTGAAATTGCTCGCACTGCTAAAAAGAAGCATATTACTGAAATTGCACAAAAAATTGGTATCTCACATGAAAATCTCATTCCCTATGGTCATGATAAAGCTAAAATTTCTTCTGCCTACATAAAATCACTTAATAAAAATCCAGATGGTAAACTTATCCTTGTCACGGCTATTAATCCTACACCTGCTGGAGAAGGAAAAACAACAACAACAGTTGGACTGAGTGATGCTCTTAATCTCATTGGAAAAAAAACTATAGCCACTTTGAGAGAACCGTCTTTAGGTCCCTGTTTTGGTGTCAAAGGTGGTGCGGCTGGTGGTGGTTACGCGCAAGTCGTCCCAATGGATGACCTTAATTTACATTTTACCGGTGATTTTCATGCTATTACAGCAGCTCATAATCTTCTTGCCGCAATGATCGATAATCATCTTTATTGGGGAAACACTCTAAACATTGATCCACGGCGCATCGTTTGGAAACGCGTTCTTGATATGAATGACCGTGCATTGCGCGATATCGTTATTTCATTGGGAGGCGTAACAAATGGTTTTCCACGTCAAACAGGTTTTGATATCACTGTTGCATCAGAAATTATGGCACTTCTTTGTCTCTCTGACAATTTAGAAAATCTTACACAAAGACTCAAAAAAATTATTGTTGCTTATCGTTATGATAAAACACCCATCACCGTTGCTGATCTTAATGCGGAAGGTGCAATGGCTGTTCTTCTCAAAGACGCCATACAACCCAACCTTGTACAAACCATTGAAAATAATCCTGTTCTCGTTCACGGAGGACCTTTTGCCAATATTGCTCATGGTTGCAACTCAGTTATAGCAACAAAAACCGCTTTAAAACTCACTGATTATGTGGTCACAGAAGCAGGATTTGGAGCCGATCTTGGAGCAGAAAAGTTTTTCAACATCAAATGTCGACAAGCAGGTATTGTACCAAGTGCTACAGTCATTGTCGCAACGATTCGTGCATTAAAAATGAATGGTGGTGTGGATAAAAATAACCTGACAGAAGAAAATATCACCGCTTTAGAAAAGGGAGCAGCTAATCTTTTACGGCATATCAAAAATATGGAGCTCTACGGCATCCCTTGTGTTGTCGCGATTAATCATTTTGACAGCGATAGCGATGCCGAAATAAGAACATTACAAAAAATAGTTGCAACAACTGGACACAAAGCACTTATTTGTAAGCATTGGGAACAAGGTGGAAAAGGCGCTATAGAACTTGCGAAAGAACTCGTTTCCTTAATTGAAAAGCAAGATTCCCATTTTAAAGTTCTCTATCAAGATGATATTCCCCTCGTTCAAAAAATTAATTGTATTATAACAAAGCTATATGGTGGGCGTGGCGCTATCATCTCAACTCCTATTCTTAAACAACTTAAATCTTGGGAAAAAGAAGGGTTTGGCACCTACCCTATTTGTATGGCAAAAACACCTTATTCTTTTTCTGCTGATCCCAAGCAATATGGTGCTCCTGTTGATTTTGAAATTCCTGTGCGAGAAGTTCGTCTCTGTGCCGGAGCCGGCTTTATTGTTGTCATTTGTGGAGACGTTATGACCATGCCCGGTTTACCGCATTATCCTACCGCTGAAAAAATTTATCTTGACGAAAATGATCAAATACAAGGGCTTTCATAAGTTTATAATCGTAAGCTCTATCATTCATTATGAAATGCGTTTTATTATAAAAAGGATAGAATTTGAAAAAGCGATATAGACAAATGTCTTATTTATATGATATAAATTTCTGTCCTTTTGGGTATGCCTTTAAAAGGACGTAGGTTTTTCCTATCATTTTTGACACTGAAAAGAGCAGGATAAATAGTGCAAGTACTCGTTCGTGATAATAATGTTGACCAAGCGCTCCGCGCGTTGAAAAAAAAGATGCAGCGTGAAGGTATCTTCCGTGAAATGAAAATGCGTAGTTATTATGAAAAGCCATCTGAAAAACGTGCTCGTGAAAAAGCTGAGGCTATTCGTCGTACACGTAAGCTTGCTCGTAAGCGTGCGCAAAGAGAGGGCTTTGTGAGTAACGGACGGACTGTTGCAGTGAAGTGATATGCATCTGATGCATCATAGAATCGCATAAGCAGTAAACAATAAGCTACAGAAAAGTTTTATCTTCATAGCAATGTAGTAGAATGTTTGTATTTGGTGTTTTGCGTCCAATGTTATCTCGTGTTTTAGCTGTATAAACGAATAAATGATCTGAAAGTGATAAAACTTTTTATCATAGAAATGGGGCTTACTTCACTCTTATGGTTTTCAAAAATAGATAACAAGCGACACTGGAAATATTTAAGCAATTTGTTTCTATGTGAAATGTGAGTCGAATGTAAGACGTTTTATTATCACTTTTCGCTATCATTTTTCTCCTTCTTGTTATCTTTCAAAGAACTGTTTTTTATATATAGATCTCATGATGGTTTTCTTTTTTGTCCTTAAATATTCTGCATTTTTTGAAGATTTTAGAGCAGATTGCAAAACACAAATGACTACCGCGATATGCGATTGGGTGTGTAAGAATATGAAAATACATAACTTTCTTCACTTACGTAATGAAACAATATAAGTCTTTATATCTTTTGATTCTATCCTGCTAAAGAATGAAGAATTTTAACCTCTGCATTACAGATTAGTTTTTCTTGATAAATTTTTCTTACTAATCACATATATAATTCCCTCATAGATGTATCGAGCAGCCTCTCCACTGAATTGAATATTTCACTCAACTTTTTTATACTGAGTAAGAAAAAATTGATAATAAACAGAGAAAACACTGTATTTTAATATGTGTGAATCTGCCTTATATTACTATTTGTTATGAAAATAATTTTACAATTTAAATAACAACCAAAAATTTATAACGCATTGATCTATCATCATACGTAATCGTTATTCATATTAAGTAATAGCTCTGAACACAACAGTACATTGATTTATAATGATAATTTATCGTTATTCATATTGAATTAGAACCCGGTAATACCGTAAGATTCTCTTAAATCTGTCTCTCTTGCATCATTTGAAATCATTCGCCTGCACGTTACAAAAACGGGATTAGCATTTGGATAAAATTTGTATAAGAAAGGAGTAAAAATGCTCCTTATGAATTATCTTAAGTGCCAAGTTTGTCACAACATACACGAGCTGGCATAAGTGTGTGATGGTGTTAGCTTATTCCTTTACAAACGTAAAGATGGAGGGCTCAATAGATTTATTTACCTCATGGGCGATGCTGTAAAATGGGTTTGGATGCGCTTTGAGAGATGTTTCTTTAAAACAAGCCCGTTAATTGGCAACCAAATAGCGCTCTGTTTTACAGTAAAGTCTTTCATCATATCCTTCTCCTATTCAATCAATCAAATTTATTTTCTTGTACATCACAGACAGCGTTAGTATGCTAATAAATTAAAAGCTATTTAAGAAAAAAATAAAAAGGCTTCTTATGAGCGCTATAAATAATGAAGAATTACATAACATTGGAAGCTGACCCGTAAAATGACGATATCAACTTATCTGCCACACGGATAAGCGTTATCATTGCATAAAAGATTTCATAAAATGGATTATCACGTAAACGCGTAAAATTGTCTTGTTAAAATGAGTCTTTCACATATCAATCTGCTCTATAATGTTGCTTATATTTTTACGCTTAAATGTTTCATGCATCGCATTATTTTGTCCATTCAAAACTTCTTTTCACACCCCATATCCCCCCTTTACTGAACAGTTTTTTGCTCATAAAGATGTATTCTTATATTTCTATTTTGAGAAATAAATCCCGAAAAGAAATACCACACTTTAGCCCTGATCTACTGTACAAAAACTGTTCTGATCCCAATATGCTTTACTCTTTTATCACGCATACGGCTCCATAAAAATCCAATATTTATTTACAACCACACCCTCACAAACAAGATAGGCACTCAGAAATTCAAACCTTTATTTTCCTTATTTTGCTGTTTTTGTAACAATTTTTTTATCGTTTAGATCTCTTTAACGAGCAATATGCCATACTTTTTATCCGTTTCCAGTCTTATCTTCCAGATGTTAGATTTCCAGTATTATGATAAAATAAAGGAGTTAAGTGTGCAAAATTCTCATTGGTTTCGCGTTTCAAGGCTCGCATCCTATATTTTAATAGCAAAAGTCATTGTATTGGGTTCAGTTCATGTGTTGCACGCACAAACATTTAATCAAAATTTAGGGCCTAGTGGTTTACCCCTTCCTCGATTTGCTTCGATTAAGCCTACCCGTGTTAATGTACGCGTCGGACCAGGAAGCAACTATTCTATCAGTTTTACTTATAAAAAGAAGGGATTACCTATTGAAATAATTCAAGAATATGATCAATGGCGCAAAATTCGTGATGCAGAAGGCGATGAAGGGTGGGTGTATCAATCGCTTTTATCAGGAAAGCGAACTGCTATAACTCTTCCATGGCAAAAAGATAAAACAAAAAGACTAATGCTCCGAAAAACACCCAACGACAACGCAGAATTTGTGGCAGAAGTAGAGCCTAATGTCATCGGTAATATCCACCAATGCGATGGACAATGGTGTGAAATCACTCTTCATAATGTCCATGGTTGGCTTCATCAATCTCACTTATGGGGAATTTATCCTGATGAAAAAATAAAAAGATAATGAATGCTTAAACGCATCAAGTTTAATCTTTATTTCTCATTAAACACCCTCACTCCCTATTACGAGATTGATTTTTTGGTTTCAACCGCACGATCAAATCAACATGTGAAATTTCCATATCTTTTGGTGGTGTAGGTAAATTTTTAATAATAAGAGCTTCTTCCAAATCGCATGGAATATCAAGAATACGATTTTCGCCTTCTATATAAAAATGGTAGTGATCAGAAGTGTTGGTATCAAACCAAGTTTTCGAACCTTCCACAGCAATAATCCGCAACAACCCCACTTCTGTAAATTGATGAAGTGTATTATAAACCGTTGCTAAAGATACAGGCACACCTGCCCTTACAACCTCCTCATAAAGCTCTTCTGCAGTAATATGACGATTTCCTTGAGAAAAAATCATATGTGCAAGCCCTAACCGCTGACGCGTTGGACGCAAACCATTTTGACGCAAACGTTTTTCTAACATAGAAATGGAATAACACTGCACATCCTCTCTAGACTCTTTTCTGAGCTGTTGCTCCTCATTCAGATCTAAACTATCTGCGCTCATGGCCATATTATAAACCAAAAAATATGTTCCTACTCCAATAAAATCAAAATACAAAAACGAGAATAGTATGGTGTTATCTTGTATTCCATTTTTTTATGATTATTTACGTAGGATACATAAAAAAAGGCCTTTGTCATTAAAAATGATATAAAATCATTTCCCTCTCTTTAAAATTTGCTCTAAAAGTAGGTTGGGAAAAAGCGCAGAAATAAAAATATATGCAGATAAATGGAGTAACAATGGCTGAACAAAAGTCTCGCTACACTTATGAAGAGCTTCTAAGCTGCGCTCGCGGCGAAATGTTTGGGAGGGGTAATGCGCAATTGCCAGCACCGCCGATGTTAATGATTCATCGAATCACTCAAATCAGTGAAACTGGTGGTAAATACGATAAAGGAATGGTTCGTGCTGAATTTGACATTACAGAAGACCTGTGGTTCTTTAATTGTCACTTTATAGGTGATCCCGTCATGCCGGGGTGTCTGGGATTGGATGGTATGTGGCAATTAACAGGTTTTTTTCTTGGTTGGTTAGGAGAACCAGGGAAAGGAAGAGCAATATCGACAGGTGAGGTGAAACTATCAGGTATGGTAACGCCACAAACTAAACTTCTTGAATATGAGATAGATTTTAAGCGTATCCGACGTGGGAATTTAGTCTTAGGAATAGCTGATGGGTGTCTAAAAGCAGATGGAGAGACTATTTATAAAGCGAATGATTTGCGCGTTGCTTTATTCAAAGAAGCTTGAATGTTATTTTCATCAGGAAGAATTTTTTACTATTCTGTATGGAATAAGGAGGTATGAATGCGTCGAGTTGTTGTAACTGGAATGGGAATTGTCTCAGCGATTGGAAATAATCCAGGGGCCGTTTTAACCAGTTTACGTGAGGCAAAATCTGGAATTTCTTACGCACCTCAATATGCTGAGTTAGGCTTTCGTAGCAGAGTTTACGGTAAACCTGATATTAATATAGAAGAATTGGTCGATCGACGCGCCCTACGCTTTCATGGACGTGGAACAGCTTGGAATCATATCGCCATGGATCAAGCAATTGCTGATGCTGGTCTAGAGTCTCATGAAGTATCAAACGAACACACAGGTATTATTATGGGTTCTGGAGGTGCTTCAACGCAATCAATCGTAGAAGCCGCTGATATTACACGCCAAAAAGGTCCAAAACGTGTTGGGCCTTTTGTTGTCCCTAAAGCGATGAGTTCTACAGCATCTGCAACATTAGCAACTTTCTTTAAAATAAAAGGGGTGAACTATTCAATCTCTTCAGCTTGTGCTACCTCCAATCATTGTATTGGGAATGCTTATGAAATGATCCAATATGGTAAACAGAAGCGCATTTTTGCCGGTGGCTGCGAAGATTTGGATTGGACACTCTCTGTTTTATTCGATGCTATGGGCGCTATGTCTAGCAGATATAATGATATTCCTCACAAAGCTTCACGTGCCTATGATGTCAATCGTGATGGATTTGTTATTGCTGGGGGTGCGGGTGTTTTAGTCCTTGAAGACCTAGAACTTGCTAAAGCACGCGGAGCAAAAATCTACGGAGAAATCGTTGGATATGGTGTAACATCCGATGGGCATGACATGGTTTCTCCATCAGGAGAGGGAGCAGAACGGTGCATGCGCATGGCCCTTGCAACAGTCAATCATAAAATTGATTATATCAATCCCCATGCTACAGCAACCCCTGTTGGTGACCCTCCTGAAATAGAAGCTATCCGCCGTATTTTTGGAGCAGGTGATCAATGCCCACCCATTTCTGCTACCAAATCTCTAACAGGGCATTCCTTAGGAGCCGCAGGTGTTCACGAAGCGATCTATACATTGTTAATGATGAATCATAATTTTATTTGTGAAAGTGCCCATATTGAAGAACTTGATCCAGCTTTTGCTGATATGCCAATCGTTCGTGAACGACGTGATCATCAACAACTGAATACCGTATTGTCAAATACTTTTGGTTTTGGCGGTACCAATGCAACACTTGTTTTTCAACGCTATGGATAAATAAAAGTTCTTAGTAATTGAAAAAAATACGGTCTTACGGAGAATAATATGAAAGGTTTGATGGAGGGCAAACGTGGCCTTATTATGGGAATTGCCAATGACCATTCAATTGCTTGGGGCATTGCCTGCCAACTCGCACAAGCAGGAGCTGAATTAGCTTTAACTTATCAAGGAGAAGCTTTTGGAAAACGTGTTCAGCCCCTAGCAAATAAGCTTGGCTGCAAATTAGTTCTAGAGTGTGATGTTGAAAAAATTGAAAACGTTGACTACGTCTTTGAGAAACTTGAAAAAGAATGGAAAGCGATTGATTTTATTGTCCATGCCATTGGGTTTTCAGATAAAAATCAGCTCAAAGGACGTTACGTTGATGTTACAACGCGTGAAAACTTTCAACGTACAATGGTTATTTCAGCTTATTCCTTTACTGAAATTGCTCAGCGCGCGGGAAAGCTTATGCCTCATGGAGGAGCACTTTTAACCCTTACCTATGGCGCTTCACAGCAAGTTGTCCCTAATTATAATATCATGGGGGTTGCTAAAGCTGCTTTAGAAGCTATGGTCCGTTATTTAGCGGCAGATTTTGGCCCGCAAAATATCCGTGTTAATGCAATTTCAGCTGGTCCTGTTAGGACCCTAGCAGGTAATGGTATTGCAGCAGCACGTGCAATATTTTCACATCAACGCCGTAATGCTCCATTACGTCGTACCGTGGATATTCATGAAATTGGAAAATCTGCTCTTTATCTGCTCTCAGACTTGTCATCAGGCGTTACAGGTGAAATCCATTATGTTGATTCAGGCTATAACGTCATGTCTATGCCAATTCTTGAAGAACTGAAAAAAAATGACGATACACAAGAAGGATAAAAAACATCCGACTTAAAAAATAAAATCAATCATCTGTAGAGCGTTTTAGTCGCGTATCGAATTCTTTTTCTACTGAACCCTCATGGAGACGGCCTTCAAATCTAATCTGTTGCATATATGATGACATACAACTTTCACCAAGGGAACATGACCGGTTGCAGAAAAAAGAAATCATTACGAGATAGCAAACGGTTTGTTTCAAGATTTTTCATGCCTCTGTTGAAAAGGGAGACAAAATTTTGTTGAGTATTTGTTTTCCTTTCATATTTTCGAGCCAAGGATAATTTATATATTTCTTTCAATCTGGTCTTTATGAATATAATGCAAAGGATGCGTATGCCCCCATAAAAATAAGCAAACAAAAAGTATATTATGTTATTGTTTTGCAAAATGTTTTATAAAAAGCCGGTTTACCTCTCCAACCCATTCTGCTGGAAAGTTTTGTGTTTTATCATGTTATTTTCCTAACAAAGCCCGTACTTTTTCCACGGCTTGTAAATCAATATCCCATCCAAAAGCCCCAGCATATTTAGGACAAATATTAAGGCGGTTTAGTACTTTCTCTACTGTTGCAGCTTTTCTATGCCAAATGGGAGAAAATTTATTGGGTATCTTTGTTTAATTTATCTCTGAAAAAAGATGATAACCTAATTGGGTAAGAATATAAAGGTGGAAACTATCTTGTGGGCTTTACCGTCATCCTTTCATTCAGCTGTACGACTTTTTCAAAAGCATCTAAAGCAATATCTTTTAAATAATGAAGATTACGCCTTCCCTCATGCCTTTGTTTATCACATGTCTCTTTGGGGTCATGCCTCTCATGCAAAACAGAATGCCCTAAGCCCAAGGCACTTTTGTTGCTAATTCACGTGTTTTTTTAAAACATCTCGCTCCCAAGCCCATTTTGCAACGTGAGTAACCATAAAGCCACTGTGCCCATATCTTTACGCTTGTGAAGAAAAAAACTCCACCGTTATATTTACTTTCCCCAATGTAGCAATATTTTAGAACTTGAAACGGTTCATAAAAGGTGTTTTTAGTCATTTCTTAATCGTTTTAGCCACACGACTTTTCCCGCTTTTAACGTGCAAGAGAATAATTTTCATTGATTCAATATAGAGAGATTTGAAATGAGAAAATCTCACGATATTTAAGATTCTACTCCAATATAAACAACTCAATCTTATTTTTATGACCACATTATTTTTCAGTTTAAAAGACAGCCACAAATACAATAATATTCTTTCAATTTCAGACCTTCACATTTGAATCAAAACATCGTTTTTGCATATAAAAAACAGCCTTGATATGTAGAAAAAGAAAAGACGTAAATATCTTCTATTAAAACGTCTCAAATACCAAAAGCTACCTCAACATTGTGAGGGCTGGAAAAGTGTATGCGTTTGGCCTTCTCCTTCACAAACGTAAAGACGGGAGACATAATGGGTTTTGTATATTTCATAGGGATTCTAATTATACTGTAGTACCATTTTGGAATGGGGTTGCATGGGCGATGCCTTTTTTAAAAAGGACGTGAATAAACCACAGTCATAGTGTTTTGTTTTTGTGAGGGGCATGCCCCATAAAAAAATGAGAAAAATAAAAGCATGAGGTAATCTCTGTTATTTAAAAGATATTGCTTTAGATGCTTTTGAAAGTCGTACAGCTGAATGAAAAGATGAGTGTAAAGCCCACAAGATAGTTTCCACTTTTATATTCTTACCAAATTAGGTTGCCATCTTTTTCCAGAAATTACACAAATAGAGATATGGAATACCCCTCTCCCTATCTAGCATATAAAAGCTATCACACGCGGAAAATAATATAGGAAATTGGATAATAGCAATGATATTTTTAGCTTATACCTTCTATAAACAAAAAGCTGATCCTCCCCAATGAAATCTTCTATTATTTTGTTTGCAAGTATTATTGTGAGATGTGTTTAAGAAAAAATAAAAATATCTTTTTAATTAACATTATACAAATATGTGTCATGTGGAAATAATAATTTATTTTCAAAGAAATGATCTAAACAACAGCCCAAATTTTTATATTTCAACCATATTTTATAAAAAATCAAATTCTATGGATTTATAATTTGTTAGAATATGATTGTCTTATACAACCATCAACACAATCTATTTTATATTCCTATCATAGAATACTTCTATTTTTTACGACTGGAATCATTTAAAAACACAGAATATTAACGCGTTTCATCCTTGAGAGCACGGCTTAGTAATGTGTTGGCCGCTTCAGTTATGTTTTTACCACAATAGAGAATTTGATAAATTTGTTCTACAATTGGCATTTCCACTCCAATACGTTGTGCTAACGTATGAACTTCCTTAGTATTTAAGTATCCTTCTACAACCTGACCAATTTGTTTTTCCACTTCTTTTATCTCTATTCCTTGACCAAGAAGTATTCCAAAACGGCGATTACGCGATTGATTATCAGTACATGTCAAAACCAAATCACCTAAGCCTGTCATTCCCATAAATGTGGAAAGCTCAGCACCCATTGCCTCCCCTAAACGACTGATTTCAGTTAATCCTCGTGTGATCAGAGCTATTCGCGCATTTGCCCCAAATCCCATGCCATCTGATATGCCTGCACCAATAGCAATAACATTTTTGACAGCTCCCCCTAATTGAACACCAATCATGTCTGAACTTTTATAAACTCTAAGACTTTTATCACAATGAAAAAATTGCTGCAATTCTTTACCAAATGCATTATCAGAAGCTGCTATCGTCATTGCAGTAGGCCAACCAATAGCCAATTCTTTAGCAAAAGTTGGCCCAGAAAAAACAGCTAAAGGAATTTTTTCGCCCAAAATCTCACGAGCAACTTCTTGTAAAAAACGTCCTGTACCATGTTCTAAACCCTTCGTTGCCCAAATAACCCGTGAATACTGATCCAAATAAGGCTGAATATTATACAAAACTTGATGAAATACATGGCTTGGAACAGCAATTAATATATTATGGCTTGCTGTTATTGCCGCTTCAAGCGAAGTTTCGAGGAATAAATTTTCAGGAAATCGAATATCAGGTAAATATACTTGATTACAACGTTTTTCCTGTAATTCTTTGATATGTTGAGAATTATACCCCCAAAGTAAAATATTATGACCATTACGTGCAAGAGCAACCGCTAATGCAGTACCAAAAGAACCAGCACCAATAACTGTCATTGCAACGGTTTTCATTACGTTTTCTGATTATTCTCTCAATTGCTGATTTCAATTGCAGGTTATTATAATAAATAACTTCAATGCTCTCTTTAACATAAATCCTTTAAAACTAAAACGTTACTTCTTCTTAAGCTTTATCTCAAACAACATAAAAACTTGTTTTTCACGCTATCTATCTTTGTATTGAAATGCATAAACACCATTCTTTGTATATTCTACAAATAGCTATTTATCTCAAAATAAATTAAAGCTTGCCTAAATACTCAGTGGATCGTCTTGTTAAAATAAAAGTAGATTCAAAATCATGATATTTATTCCACTGATATTTTACACTTAGTCCCCTCTTCACCTCCTACGAACCTTTGCAACACCACCTGAGGATCTCATACAGCCGCATCAGCTCCACAGGTATTTCTAACAACTATTCTATAGGAGTTTGCTGACTTGGAGCTTGCTCGATAGGCACTTCTGAACCAGGTGCTTGACCTACAGGAGAGTGCTGACTTGGAACTTGCTCCATGGGAACTTCTGAACCAGGCACTTGATCTACAGGAGTTTGCTGACTTGGAACTTGCTCCATGGGAACTTCTGAACCAGGCACTTGATCTACAGGAGTTTGCTGACTTGGAACTTGCTCCATAGGCACTTCTGAACCAGGTACTTGATCTACAGGAGTTTGCTGACTTGGAACTTGCTCCATGGGAACTTCTGAAC
>NZ_NJPP01000090.1 GCF_002778015.1 Bartonella tribocorum
GGTCTCTTCCTCTGATATTCGACGAGGAAATCTCTCAGAAGCGCAATTTGCAAAAATTATCCATACAACGTATCAGGTACAAACCGCACCCCTTTACATCGATCAAACAGGGGGGATATTCCTTGCCCAATTAGCCGCCCGTGCAAGGCGTCTCAAACGACAACATGGTCTAGATGTTTTGATTATCGATTATATCCAACTCATGACAAGCGGTTCAAAGCGTTCTTCAGAAAATCGTGTTCAAGAAATGACAGCGATTACCATGGGGCTTAAAGCTTTGGCAAAAGAACTTAATATTCCCATCATTGCTCTGTCACAGCTCTCACGCCAAGTTGAAAACCGAACAGATAAACGTCCACAGCTTTCCGATCTACGAGAATCAGGTTCCATAGAGCAAGATGCCGATATTGTGCTTTTTGTTTATCGTGAAGAATATTATCTCAAAAAGGAAGAACCTAAAGAAGGCAGTGTTGAGTATAGCAGATGGCAAGAGACAATGGAGAAAGCCAAGGGCAAAGCTGTGGTTATTATAGCCAAACAACGCCATGGTCCAACAGGAATAGTTCCTCTAGCCTTTCAATCCGATTTTACACGCTTTAGCGATCTAGCAGACAATAGGAGCGTCTCAGAGAATACGTGTGAT
>NZ_NJPP01000091.1 GCF_002778015.1 Bartonella tribocorum
ACATCAACAACTCAAGAGAGAAAAAATCTCTATGAAACCTCTACGACACAAACGTCTCTACACATGAAAGACGCAGAGCAAACCAGTATAGAAGTCCCAAAACCTGAAACCATCGCCCCAAGCGTTAGGTCAAAAACACCAAGTGAACAATCAGGATCATCTAACGAACCAAAAACATCTATTAATCCAATGGAAAAAAGGATATTGCTCGAAGCACATCAAGAAGGAATACGCTTTTTGTGCAACAAGGTTTTTGGTGACCGGCTTATCTTAGAACAAAGTATACAAAAAATCAAAGAAAACCCCGATGTGGGAGAACAGCTCTTATGGGATCTAACAAAAAACCCTCAATCTATTTCTGAGCTCGCTGGCAGGAAAGTTCTTGGCATAAAAAATCGTGCGCGTAAAGAGGCTGAAGAAGCGCTTGAACCTCTAAATTCCGCCATAGAAGATTTTGTATTCACTGTAAAATACACACAAGAGAATATTTCACAAAGTTCTCAAATAAAACAACGACAGCATCAACAAGCGCAACAAGAAAAGACAATCCAGCCTCTTTCAAATCATGAAATTGCCCGCAAAGTTCAACAAGATCCATCGGTTAAACAGAGTAAAAGAGAAATCCAATTTTTGAGT
>NZ_NJPP01000092.1 GCF_002778015.1 Bartonella tribocorum
GGAAGGAATTATCCTTGGTGAATTGTTGACCAATTCTTTAAAACATGCCTTTCCTGATCAACGAGAAGGGCATATTTATATCTCCTTTGGCCCTGAGCCGAATGGACAATTGATGCTTATTGTCGAAGATGATGGGGTGGGCATGAAAAGCCAAACCCCAGAACAAAAAGCAGGACTTGGTCATGTGGTTGTAGAACAGCTTTGTATGCAATTTGGTGAAAAACCTCTGTTTGAAACTTCTGCTTTAGGAGGCGCAAAGATTGTCATTCCTTTACCAAAATTAAGTCAAGAAGAGTTCAAAAAAAATCTCTGACTGATTTTTTAAATAGTCAATTTTTTTTCTTTAACTGAGGTAAGCTTTTTGTCGAAGATGATGGGGTGGGTGCTATTGTTTCTGTTGTGAGTACTTTTATTTCTGCCTATTTTGTTATTAATCGTTTTCATCGTGATGTGCGCTCTTTAAAATTGTATCAATTGCTGCTTCATAGCGAAAATATTGCTCTAGAAGCTCGTGTAAAAGAACGAACACAAGAATTAGAAAGAGCACGCAATCACGCTGAAAAAGAACGCCAACGGGTTGAAATATTATTGCAGGATGCAAGCCATCGCATTGGCAATTCTCTAGGGAC
>NZ_NJPP01000093.1 GCF_002778015.1 Bartonella tribocorum
TGGTGTGGGATCAGGCAAGGGTTTTGTTTCGATATATGGGAGTGAGGAAAAGACAGAGAATGAAGAAAGCTTTGAACATCAAGGCTCTTTGCTCAATGGTAAAAATATCATCATCACCGCCAAAAAAGAAGATGTGAAAGTGGTTGGTTCTGACTTTAGCGCAGAGGAAGATATTAAGCTTTCAGCAGCCCATAATGTGAATGTTTTGCCTGGTCATAATCGTCATAGCGCAAACACAAAGGAAGAACGCACAGGCTTTGGGATTCAGTTTGAAAAGAACAAAAGTGGTGCCTCTATTGGTGTTGGGGTTGAGAGCAATAAAGATACGGGCGATCAATGGGAAAAGTTCAATGTTCAATCCAATTTTAATGCGGGTAAAGATGTACAGATCAATGCCGGCAATGATGTGAATTTACAAGTGGCAAATGTTTCGGCAGACCGTGATGTCAACATCGATGCAGGCAATAACGTGACGTTTTCAGCAGCTGATGATACCTCTAATGCACAAGAAACACATGAAAAAACCTTTGCCGGTGTGACAGCCTCTGCGGATATTGGTGTTCTTGGCACGGTACAA
>NZ_NJPP01000094.1 GCF_002778015.1 Bartonella tribocorum
TTGTACCGTGCCAAGAACACCAATATCCGCAGAGGCTGTCACACCGGCAAAGGTTTTTTCATGTGTTTCTTGTGCATTAGAGGTATCATCAGCTGCTGAAAACGTCACGTTATTGCCTGCATCGATGTTGACATCACGGTCTGCCGAAACATTTGCCACTTGTAAATTCACATCATTGCCGGCATTGATCTGTACATCTTTACCCGCATTAAAATTGGATTGAACATTGAACTTTTCCCATTGATCGCCTTTATCCTTGGCGCTTGCAATCCCAACACCCACAGAGGCACCACTTTTGCTTTTTTCAAACTGAATCCCAAAGCCTGAACGTTCTTCCTTTGTGTTTGCGCTATGACGATTATGACCAGGCAAAACATTCACATTATGGGCTGCTGAAAGCTTAATATCTTCCTCTGCGCTAAAGTCAGAACCAACCACTTTCACATCTTCTTTTTTGGCGGTGATGATGATATTTTTACCATTGAGCAAAGAGCCTTGATGTTCAAAGCTTTCTTCATTCTCTGTCTTTTCCTCACTCCCATATATCGAAACAAAACCCTTGCCTGATCCCACACCA
>NZ_NJPP01000095.1 GCF_002778015.1 Bartonella tribocorum
TGGCTGGCTATCAAGCAAAGGTGAGCCCCCAATTTACCAAACAAACTCTTCCTTATGTGGTGCGCACCGATCAGTCTGCGGTTGACTTTTTAACCCGCCTTGCGGATCGCATGCGGGCGCGTTTTTTAATCAAAGACCATAAGTTTTTATTTTTAAGTGGGGATAATTTACCAGCCCTCGACATCCATAAACATGACTGTTCAAGCTGGGAATTCACCCTAGAGCCACGCACGCAATACGGCACCATTGAAGCTTCTTATTTTGATCGCTCGACAGGGCAACAATGCCAAGTCAAACATCAAACGGGGTTTAACGGTCCCGTGCGTCGTCTGCGCAGTTGCTACCTTTGCAAAGAAGAAGCACAAGCGGCGGCTGCCTCAGAATCAGATCGCTTATGCCGTGCTGTAGGCAGCGGCTCCTTAACGCTTGCGGGACACCCTGAAGTCATGGCGGATCAACCTCTCATCCTTCAAGGGTTCCGTAAAGAAATTAATGGACTATGGAAAGCCGCTACCGTCACGCATTGTTATGAAAAACAAAGCGGATACACAACAGAAATCACCTTTGAGG
>NZ_NJPP01000096.1 GCF_002778015.1 Bartonella tribocorum
CTTGTTGCACAAAAAGCGTATTCCTTCTTGATGTGCTTCGAGCAATATCCTTTTTTCCATTGGATTAATAGATGTTTTTGGTTCGTTAGATGATCCTGATTGTTCACTTGGTGTTTTTGACCTAACGCTTGGGGCGATGGTTTCAGGTTTTGGGACTTCTATACTGGTTTGCTCTGCGTCTTTCATGTGTAGAGACGTTTGTGTCGTAGAGGTTTCATAGAGATTTTTTCTCTCTTGAGTTGTTGATGTATTTTGTTCTCTATCTTTTGCACGTGGTGGTTTTGATGGAGCTTTTTTTGTATGCGTGGAGGGGTCCTCTGGATTTTCTGTGCTGAGGGGGATTGTGGCGGCTTGCGTGCTTTGAAAACCTTGGGGAGGGTTGGTGAGGGATTGTTCATCCTGTTGTTGAAATTTTTGCATCATTTCGACTATTCTAGGGGAGGGGGATCTTTTTTTCATGCATGTTCCTTTCAAGTTTTTAAATTTGTTTTTTAAAAAGCTTTTTTTATATTTTTTGCCTTATGTTATTTTCATA
>NZ_NJPP01000097.1 GCF_002778015.1 Bartonella tribocorum
TTTGAACTCGCCGACAAAGGCAAATATGGGGGTGGGTTTGAAAACTTTGATAGAGCCATCTTTGATAGAGCCATTGCAAAAGCACTGGACATGGCAAGTGCTGCCAAAAAGCGTTCCTCACAGCTTTCTGGGTTAGCGACCCATATAAACACTTTGGATGAAAAAATGGGAGGGTTGCAGCCATCTGATTTGATTATTCTAGCGGGGCGCCCTGGAATGGGAAAAACCGCACTGGCGACCAATATTGCCTTTAACATTGCCAATGCTTGCAAGCGTGATACCAATACACAACAAAATGAAGGAGGGATCATTGGCTTTTTCTCATTAGAAATGTCATCCGAACAGCTTGCAACCCGCATTATCTCTGAACAAACAGAGGTCTCTTCCTCTGATATTCGACGAGGAAATCTCTCAGAAGCGCAATTTGCAAAAATTATCCATACAACGTATCAGGTACAAACCGCACCCCTTTACATCGATCAAACAGGGGGGATATTCCTTGCCCAATTAGCCGCCCGTGCA
>NZ_NJPP01000098.1 GCF_002778015.1 Bartonella tribocorum
AGCCATAAGTAGCCATAAGTTTGCAAGTTTTTGAGGAAGCAAAAAATCGTTTTCAGCAAATATTAGAACTTGTAAAAAAAATAAATACAACAGCGGATTTGAAAAGTATTGCTGAATTACRGGCRCGTATARRARGCATGCTRGCCATGATCCAAAATGAAGAAACAAAATTGCAAATGGTTGCACACTTACAAAATGCAGAACAAGCGCTTATCGATCAACAAAAGAAAAYGCTTAGCAGGCGGGYATTTAGTAGTCAAAAKRAAAAAATGCCARCAATACGATAATTTTTTACAACAATGTGTCTGTTTTTGAGAAATGCTAACATAATGAATATTAGCACCCTCTCAGTATGCACCCATGCTGCAAAGTGATGGAAAACTGAAATGCGCTAAAGAGGAATACCATGGCCTTCCAAATGTTCACACAACTGTTCAATCGTATTGATCAGGCAACACAAACATATGTCACGGATATCTCCTCAAAGGCAATCGTGACCATTACCCCTTTCGTAT
>NZ_NJPP01000099.1 GCF_002778015.1 Bartonella tribocorum
CTCGACATCACAGCTTCTTTCTTGAACCCCATAGCCACCGACTAGCTTCATCCCCCTCAACGAGGCTGTTTCTTCAAAATTCCACAGACCAACTTCATCTCCTCACAGCATTTTTCGCGCATTCCTTTACACCTCCGGCTTTTGTACACACCATCCTAACCTATCCATATACATTCTCTCCCTCCTCCATTCCCCCCAAACTCTTCATTCCAGCCAACGCACCCACACATTCTCCTCCTTCAACCCCGCCCTCTTCACAAAAGCCTCACACGTGTCTTCCAGCATCTTCTCCTCCCTGCCTCTATCCCGACAAAAACCCACACCGCCCCACAATTCAACAGCTTCCCCCAGCTCGCTCCCAATCTTTCAACCCGCTCCACTGCTTCCCCCTACAAGCCCTCCTCTTCTAAAAAACATCCCTTCCCTCTCAAAGACAAAAACCAACACCCGCAACAATCCACACGCCCCCCACACAGACCTCTTCATCCCAACCTGCATCTCACTCACAAGACTCG